>CAVPZP010000040.1:0-62541 GCA_963710215.1 Lewinellaceae bacterium
GGTGCCTGGAAGGGCTGCCGCGTAGCGGTGGAGTGCGTAGCACCGAGCGAACAGCGAGCCTGAAAGGGACCGGCCCGACCATCGGGAGGGACACGGCCAAAGCTAAAACAGCAGCTGATTACGTTATCCCCGGACTTCCTGAAACACCAATGACCACGATGCAATTTTTCGATTTCCGCGCTTGCTGCCTGCTTCTTGTTGCCCTGTCGTGGACTACTCTCCTACCTGCCCAAGGTGCTGACATTAACTCCGCCATTGCCGAATTTTTAGCCGCCCCCGAACTGGTGCACGCGCAAGTCGGCGTCCGCGTGGTGGAGGTACGCAGCGGCCGGGTGCTGGCCGCGCACCGCTCCGGCGAGGCATTTATCCCCGCCTCCACCCAAAAACTGGTCACCACCGCCGCCGCGTTGGATGTGCTGGGGGGCGATTACCGCTACGAGACGCGGCTGGTGGAAGTGCAGGAGGGGAAAACCGCCCCCACGCTCTACATTGTCGGCAGTGGAGACCCCACGCTGGGGTCGCCGTTTTTCGACCGCACGGCCGACCTCAAACAGCTGCTTGCTACCTGGACGGCGGCGGCCGGCGGCACCACCTATGACCGCGTGGTGGGCGACGGCTCTTACTGGGGGACGGACGGCGTGCCCGCCAACTGGCCCTGGGCCGACCTGGGTAACTATTACGGGGCGGGAGCCTACGGACTGAATATCCACGAGAACCTTTACTTTTTGGACCTGCAACAACGCCCGGCCGAGGGGCAGCAGCCGAAAATAATCCGCACGCGCCCCTGCCCGGCCGGCTTCGAGATTATTAATGAATTAAATACCGGCAGACCGGGTACCGGCGACCGGGCTTACCTGTATGCCGCGCCTTTCGACAAGCGGGCCGTCCTGCGCGGCACCATCCCGCCGGGGCGCAAAACTTTTACCATTAAAGGCACCCTGCCCGACCCCGCCCTGGCCGCCGCCGAGTTGCTGAACAACGCCCTTGTTTTTCGTGGGACAAAGATAAACGGCCCGCCCGCCGCCGCCGCCCTGACCGGCGTGCCCGCCGCCCGCCGGACCGTGCTGTACCGCCATAATTCCCCGCCCCTGACCGACATCATCGGCCGCACCAACCTCAACAGCCTGAATCTTTACGCCGAGGCGTTGGTGCGCACTCTACCACCCGCGGTGGATGAGCGGATGCCGGGAGAACGACTGTTGGCGTGGCTGAATGCCAAGGGCCTGGCCACCGAGGGCTGTCAACTGGAGGACGGCAGCGGTTTGTCGCCCCGCAATTTTATCACGCCCCGCCTGCTTACCGATTTACTCGTGTTGCAGGCCGGCAACCCGGTGTGGCGCGAGACCATACCCGTGGCGGGCCGCACCGGTAGCCTGCGTTATCAGCTGCGCGGCACGGCGGCCGAGGGGCGGCTGCGCGCCAAGAGCGGGTCGATCAATGCCGTGCGGTGCTACGCCGGCTACGCCGAACGTGTGGATGGTCGGGAACTGGCTTTTGCTATTATGGTCAATAATTATACCGCCGGGGGAAGCGATCTGCGCGACCGTCTGTATGCCCTGATGGTGGACCTGTGCGTCGCACCGATCGACTGACGGGTGTGGAATCGTTGCCGATCCTGTATATTAGCGGCCAAAGTTACTGAGATGGTCCACCGTTGCTGCCTGCTGTTGTTTATTTTGCCGCTTTTTTTAGCCTCCTGCGAGGAGCCGGCGCCCGCCGCCCGGCCGGGGGATAAACCCGTGACCACGCTGCCCGCTACTGACGATGGTAAGCCCGGTATTGACGAGGTGTACGAAAATTCTAACCGCGAGGTATGGCAAAAACCGGAGTTGGTCATTGACGCGCTGGGTAGCCTGAGTGGTAAAACAGTGGCCGATATCGGCGCGGGTCAGGGGTTTTTTGCCGCCCGGTTAGCCAGGACCGCCGAACGGGTGATCGCCATTGACATCAACCCAACTTTCATCTCCTATCTGGAGGCCGTGCGGGATAGCTTGCCCTCCGCCACCCGCGACCGCATGGAGGTACGCATGGCCGACCGTAATGACCCCAACTTACGCGACGGCGAGGCGGACGTGATCATGATGGTCAACACCTTTATGTACATCGAAAATCAGGAGGATTACCTCCGGCTGTTGAAGAAAAAACTGAAGCCCGGCGGACAGTTACTGATCGTGGATTTTAAGCGTAAGCGGACACCCATCGGGCCGAACGCTAAACTGCGCCTCCCCCTGTTCGAGTTGGAAGATATGCTGCTGGCCGCCGGCTACCGGCTGGAGCGCAGCGACGATCGCTCGCTGGATTATCAGTACGTGATACGGGCCAGTATTTAGGATGGTGTCACTTAAGATAGTCGGGGCATAAAAAAAACCCTCCCCCCAAATGGGGAAGGGCCTCACTTTACACTCACTAGTTTATGAAACTTAAGCCAACTTTGTAATGACTTAACTCCGTATAGAGAGCCGATGTTACGAATTGGTTGGTCTTTTTGACCCGAAATTTTGAATCTTAACATTCCGCTGATTTTACGTAGGCTTTTCCGCGAAACAGCCGCCACCAGAACAGTGGACTCACCAGCTTTTTTCGCAACTCAAAATCGGTATACATCCGGCACAAAACTTCGATTACGCGGGGGTTATCGGCAATGAATCCGGTCAGGAAATTGGTGATGCGCACGTGCCGCATCACGGCTTGCAGCCGGTAACTGAGGCGGAGTTCGGTGCGCAGCACACGCTCGATCCGCGCGTCGTAGGCAGCGAGGTAAGCGGCATCGAAGCGGTTTTCGGCCAGTGCTTTTTCGGCCAGTTCGGCCGCGATGAACCCGCTGTAAATCCCGTTACCGATTCCCTCGCCCGTCAGTGGGTCGATCAAGTGACCGGCGTCTCCGGTAAGCAGGTAATTATCGCCCGAAAGCGTACGGTTCTTAGAACCCAGCGGCAGACCGTAGCCCCGTACCGGCCCCACCGGGGTGGCATCTTTGAACCGTTCCCGGAATTGCGGACTAGCGATGATGGTATCCAACTCTTTGCGTAGGTTGAGTTTGCGCTTGCTCACGAAATCGGTACGCATCCCCAGACCCACGTTGGCCTGCCCGTTGGGGAGGGGGAATACCCAGAAATAACCGGGGTTGTATTCCTTGAGGAAGTGTAGTTCGATAAAGTTGTCCGGATGAAAACCGGTGACGCCCTGGTAATAGGCCCGCACGGCCGCCGCGTGGTGGGCATCCACTTTTTCCAGACCGGCCTCGCGGCGGGCGAAGCGCGAGTGTGCCCCGTCCGCCAGGATCAGCAGGCGGCAATCGGCCACGAATTCCCCGGTTTTATCCTGGATGCGGTAGCCGCGCTCGCTCTTTTCGTAGGTCGTAATTTCCGTTCCGAGCCGCAGGTCGATATCGTTCCGCCGTTGTACTTCCTCGATCAGGAAATGGTCGAAATCCATCCGCTTACTCACGTAGCCGGGAGCGCGTTCGGGGTCGCGTTCGTAATCCAGTTGGAAGGGCAGTTCGATCAGTTTACCGGAGGGCGGAAAGAAGCGGATGCCCCACACATCCGTGGGCTTAAAACGTGTGCGAAAACGGTCCATGATGGCGGGGTCCAGCCGATTGAGCAGGGTGGTGACCTTGCCGCTGAGGGCATCGCCGCAAATTTTGTCGCGCGGAAATTCGGCCTTATCGATCAACAGGCAGGGGATGCCGAGGAAGCTGAGACGCAGGGCGGTGGCCGCCCCGGCGGGGCCGGCCCCGATGATGGCAATGTCAGGAGTGAGCATGGATACGGTTACATGGACCGGTGCGGTACCGGAGGAGTCCGCAAATTAGGCATTCGGCGACGAGCAGGAAATTTTTCCGTCGCTTTTCGGGTTGCTTAATCGGTAGAAACCGCTATCTTTGCCGCCGCATTATTGCCGCCCCCGGAGGAATGACGGAGCGGTTGAACGTGCTTGATTCGAAATCAAGTGTACCTTCACGGGTACCGGGGGTTCGAATCCCTCTTCCTCCGCTTGTGAAAGCCGCTCCCGCAAGGGGCGGCTTTTTTTTGATATAAAAGGGGATGCCCTAAAAATACCACAAGGCGGTTCGCACCGAGCGAATGCGAGTTCACGCAGGCGTTAGCCAAGTAATCCGGCTGAGTCCGCTTGTGAAAGCCGCTCCCGCAAGGGGCGGCTTTTTTTTGATATAAAAGGGGATGCCCTAAAAATACCACAAGGCGGTTCGCACCGAGCGAATGCGAGCTCACGCAGGCGTTAGCCAAGTAATCCGGCTGAGTCCGCTTGTGAAAGCCGCTCCCGCAAGGGGCGGCTTTTTTTGATATAAAAGGGGATGCCCTAAAAATACCACAAGGCGGTTCGCACCGAGCGAATGCGAGCTCACGTAGGCGTTAGCCAAGTAATCCGGCTGAGTCCGCTTGTGAAAGCCGCTCCCGCAAGGGGCGGCTTTTTGGTATTACGAAAGGTCGAGGACGTATAGCAGGCTGGCGGCTTCGCCGCCCGTCTCGGACGTGGACGTCCTCGACCTGAGCGACAAATTACGGATGCGCCGCCCTGCTCGGAAGTGGACGACTTTTGGGGGATCACGCCTCGGCTTCCGCGTATACATGGTGCAGTTCTTCGCCATTATTGCGCACATTGCTTACCAGGGGATTCACGGGGTAGGCACGCAGGGTGCCGGCCGGGGGCGACTGGAGCAAAGCCAGCACCGTCTCCAACTCCGAGCGGGGATCGAGCCAAACGCTGATCTGAGCATCGGTGCGGAGGAGCATCGGCATCCGGTCGTGAATATCCTCCGTGTCGGCATTGGGCGGGCCGGTGATGATGGAGTAAGTATTGGTGTATTCCGCTTCGTCGTCATCTTTTGGTTTCCAGGACGACCAGATGCCCGCCATGATGAGCAGGCTTCCATCGTCGGGCAGGAGGCGGTAGGGTTGTTTGGCCTTGCCTTCGCGTTTCCACTCATAAAATGAATCGGCAATGACCAGGCAGCGGTGCTTGCGGATGGGTTCGCGGAAACTTGCCTTATCCTCGATCCCCTCGGAGCGGGCGTTGATCATGCGGGCACCCACGGATAAATCCTTGGCCCAGTGGGGTACCAAGCCCCAGCGGAAGAGTTCCATCTGGTCGGGGTGGCGGTCGGTGAGTACGAGGCCCTGCTGCGTGGGGGCCACGTTGTAGTTGGGTTCCAGATTAGTGGGCAATTGGACGGCGGGGCCGAATTTTTTGCGCAGTTTGTCTTCGTTGATGACCAGGCTGTAGCGTCCGCACATGATGGGTTGGTTTTGGACTGACTGCAACACGGATTTAGGGGGTGGGGTTCGGGGCTGCGGCGCGCACGCCCCAACGCGTGAGGGGACCGGAGGGCCGACCGGCAGGGAGGGTGCGGAGCACCAAGGCGACAGCCGCGCCCGCAGGGGCCCGACCCCGGCGGTAGCCGGGGACACGCCCGAAGTAAACAGGTCTAATATACCTCGCGCGCCCGACGCTCCAACTCGCTCATGGGGATGATTTCCCGGAGGCGGTAGTAGAAACCTTGCTCGGTGCCGGCGAAACGGCGGCGGTACTCGACCAGGCCGAGGCCGCGCGCGTAAATTTCGTGGCCGCTGAAGGTGGGGCGCAGGCTGCCGCCGCGGGGGTCGTTGTAGTCGAGTTCGCCGGTGAGGGTGAGGCGGATGGCGGAGAGCTGCTCGTTTTGGAAGGTGAAGGTGGTGTCGGCGTCGAACTGGCGGTTGATGGTGAGGGTCTGAATAACGCCGGGGTCGGTGGCCAGTTGGAAGCGGGCCTGGTAGACGTAAGCGGGTCTTTTTCCGGCGGGCAGGCGGAAGGGGAAGATGCTGGGGGCGAGGATTTCGGCGCGGTTGTCGAGCAGGGTGCCGCTGGTGTCGGGGGTGTAGAGGATGAGTTCGCGGGAGACCATGCCGTCGTTGAGGAGTTCCTCGCGGCTGAGTTGGGCGGGGCGCAGATCGGGCGTATAGCGGTTGGCGGAGAGGTAGACGGCGGTGTCCTGGACGATGCCCCGGTAGTACCAGTATTCGGGTGCGAGGGAATCCTGGCCGACGGCGGCATAGACGTAGACCCGGCCGGTGGTGAGGTCGCGGACGGGGAAGTAGTATTCTCGCAGGTCGCGCTCGCGGGAGCAGGCGGCGAGGAGGAGGAGGGTGGTGATGGCGAACAGGAAGAGGCGGGGCATGGGGTGACGTTTGGTATCCGTTAAACGGTTACGGTGGCCAACGTTCGTCAAAAATTGGATAATCCCTTATTCCACGTTTTCCATGCCCAGTTCCGCTGCCAGTTCCCGGGCTTGTTGACGGCCCCGGTGGTCGGGGTCGGCCCGGCTCCAGGTGGCGAGTACGCCGGCGACGGCCTCGCGGGCGGCTGCCTTATCGCCCGTGAGTTGGAGCAACCGGGCGCGTTCCAGGAGCAGATCGGGGTCATTCGGCCGGGTGCGGCGGGCCTTTTCCAGTAGTTCGAGGGCACGATCGGTGCGGCCCGCGAGGCGGAAGATGCGAATGTAATTTTCCGGCTGGAGAAAGCCGGCCTTTTTGACAAGTTGTCGGTCGACCAGGTCGGCGGCACTTTTATAGTCTTTACGCTCGATTAAGAGCGTAATGTCAAATAATTCCAACATCGCGGGCCCGGTCTTCCCTAAAATTTCCCGGCAACCGACCAATTTCTCCTTACTCTCCAAAAGGTTTATGCCACTGAGAATCAGTGATAGCGGGATATAACACTCGTAAATTTCAACCCTCTGGGGGTCGTAGGGCCGCAGTTCGTCCAGTTTTTCCTGAATGCGAGGCATTGGCTCCGCGAGGCGGGATAAATAAGTGACCTTGGTCATCAGGTCCTGATCCAGGATACGGTTGAGGGGAGCTTTGTTGGAAATAAAATTTTCGTAGGCCGCCAACTCATCCAGTGCTCTGGCGATCTGACCGCGGCCGGCGTAGGAGCGGACCAGATAGTTCCAGGCAGAAATCGAGTCGGTTTGGGAAGTAGTTTGTTGGAAAATATCCTTGATCCCCCGTTCGGCCGCGTCATAATTTCCTGCTTCCAGTTCCATGGAAACCAGTTGGGTCGTTAAGTCGAGATTTAGTGGATCCAGGCTAATCATTTCTTCCAGTGTTTTGCGGGCTTTAGAGAGTTGGCCGCTTTCCTGGTAAAAGTTAGCGTAGCGCAGTTGCGTATTGTCGGTCTCGGAATAATCCTCATCGAGTGTTTTGATGGCCTGTTCGGCTTTATCAAACTGCTCGGCTCTAATGTACAAGTGGTAAAGTCTTCCCAGGGCAGTTTGCCGATCCGATAAGTCCGCTGCCGTTTCCATAAGTGTGATCGCCGAGTCCAGGCCGAATGTCGTTTCCACGTAGCCGGCCAGGGCCGCATAAGGATAATACTCGTAGGGAAAAAGCTGACGGTAAGATTCCATCAGCAGGTAGTATTTGTCATACTGACCGGTCGAATTGAACAGGTTGGCTTTATAGCCGATTTGCTCACGCTCGGGGAGCATTTCCGCCAATTTGACGGCCCTGGTGATCATCATCCGGGCACTATCCGTTTTGCCCTGGCCGTAAAATTTGTCCGCCAGATTATAATAACAGGGGGCACACTTGGGGTCGAGCCGGGTAGATTCCCGAAATCGGGCAACGGCGGGTGGTAGATCGCCGGGATTTAAATCAAATGCTTTGATACCCAATGAGTAGGCGCGCAAGGCCTCCGGCCGGTCGGTGATGAGGGCCGAGGAGGGCAAGTTGCTCACCGGCTGATCGGCCAGGGTGAGGGGCGGCAAGTACTCGTCGATTTGTTCTTTAATCTTATCGACGGCCCTGAAACCGTTGTCCATGGCGGTTTTCAGTTCTTTGACCAGCTTACCGTCTTTGGTGCGGTAGAGGCCGCCGGTGATCTCGTGGCTTCCTTCCGTCACCCGGTATTCGGCGCGGACGAAATAGTCCGTATTAGCCCGCTGAGCGATCTTGCGTTGGGTGGCCAGGTTGATTTTGGTGTAGGGGGTCTCACCGAGTTTGTCGTAGTAACTATTAAGCTTACTAATATTACTGACCAATACCTCCGGCCTCTGTAGTAGATCATCGGTTAATAACAGGGAATAGGCGGTCCCCCACCAGTCGGTTTCGGGGTCATCGGCCTCGTTGAGGAACTCGAACACCGCGATGCGCTGCACGGACGAGGCGGCGGGGATAACCCGCTGGGTGGTGTTGCCGTCCTCGTCGGTGGTGGTCACTACCTCCGTGGTGGGGGCGGCCGCGCCGCCCTCAGGGATGATAAAAACCAGCAGGGCGGCCAGGACCAGGTTTCCGTAGATTGCCCAACGTTTCCAACTCGCTATTTTTTGTTTCCCCCGGGGCGGTAGGCCGCGATAGTAGGCCAGTAGGGCAGCTGCGGGGAGCGGTACCAACCAGAGCAGCAGGTAGGCATCAACCAGGAAGCCACTTAGATCGAACCGTTTGGAGATGAATTCGATAAACTGGAGCAGACCGAAGCCAACGGCCAAATAGGTACCGAGCAACTGGGGAACCTTGCGGTCCCAGAGACGATTTAAAAGTGAGGGGCGATCCATTGAATGGGGTTGTAACGGGCCGTAACGGTAGCCCGCAGGGGATGTATTGCGACTTCAAAAGTAACAAATTTTGACCGGGAGTACCCTCTTCCAACGAATAGAATAAGTCACCATCCAGTACGGTGTACCGATACCGGCTCTAAGTTATACGTCACCTCATTTTCCTATGCACCCACGAACTTTCAATTTTTACTGAAAGTAAACAACCGATCCGTAGATAGCGGGTTCTCTCTTCTCAAGACCTTACCTATGCAAGTTGCCGATCTACTGACCAGGGGCCTCAACGATGAGTGGCTCACCGCCGAGGAAGGCGTGTTCCTGCTCGAAAACGCGCCCACGGCCGACCTTACCTACGTGGCCGACCGCCTGCGCCACCGCCGCGTGCCGGGTAACACCGTCACTTGGATCATTGACCGCAACAGCAATACGACCAACGTCTGCATCGCCAACTGCAAGTTCTGTAACTTTTACCGGCGGCCCGGCCACGAGGAGGCCTACATTACCAGCATCGAGGAGTACAAGCAGAAGATCGAAGAAACTTTTGCCTTCGGCGGCGAGCAACTCCTCCTCCAGGGCGGACACCACCCCGACCTTGGATTGCAGTATTACGCCGATCTGTTCCGCGAACTCAAGTCGCTCTACCCCAACCTGAAACTGCACGCCCTCGGCCCGCCCGAGATCGCGCACGTGGCTAAACTGGAAAAAGCCAGCCATACCGAAGTACTGCGCGTATTGCACGAGTCCGGACTGGATAGCCTGCCCGGCGCGGGTGCCGAAATCCTCAGCGACCGCGTGCGCCGCCTCATCTCCAAGGGTAAGTGCGGCGGCGAGGAGTGGTTGGACGTGATGCGCGCCGCCCACCAACTCAATATCACCACCTCGGCCACCATGATGTTCGGCCACATCGAAACCAACTGGGAGCGGATGGACCACTTGGTGCGTCTGCGTCAGGTGCAGAGCGAGAAACCGGCCCACGCCAAGGGATTTCTCGCCTTCATCCCCTGGCCGTTCCAGGACGAGGATACCATCCTCAAAAAGATCAAGCGCGCCCGCAACTCCGTCACCGGCGACGAGTACGTGCGCATGATCGCCCTCAGCCGCATCATGCTGCCCAACGTGACCAATATTCAGGCCAGTTGGCTCACCGTCGGCAAGCAGGTCGCCCAGGTTTGCCTCCACGCGGGGGCCAACGATTTCGGGTCCATCATGATCGAAGAGAACGTCGTCTCCGCCGCCGGTGCCCGTTGGCGGTTTACCTCCGACGGCATCCAGGACGCCATCCGCGAGGCCGGCTTTACCCCCCGCTTGCGTACCCAGCAGTACGAGTTCCGGGAGCTGCCCGCCAATATCCGCCAGCAGCAACTCGACCATGCCGAACTGATCGTGGATTAATTGGTGGTTAAACCAGGGCTGTTGCGGACGTTGTGCTTTTATTACCTTTGCGGACGGGGGTGGCAGTCGCCGATTTTCCTCCCACTGCACACGCCCGCATGGAAATACTCATTCAAGTTGTCATTTTTGTCGCCAGCCTCGGTGTCCTGCTAAAGGCCAGCGATTGGTTCGTCGGCTCGGCCGAGGCCATCGGTCTTTCCTGGGGTGTTTCCCCCTTCATTATCGGCGTAACCATCGTGGCTTTCGGCACTTCGCTGCCCGAACTGGCCACTTCCATCGCGGCGGTGCTGGATGGTACTTCCGAGATTGTAGTCGGTAACGTGGTCGGTTCCAATATTACCAACATCGCACTGGTACTGGGGCTCACCGCGCTGGTAGTCAAAAATATCGAACTGGAGTATAATCTCTGGCACATCGACGTGCCCTTCCTCTGGGGTTCCTCTTTCCTGCTCTACTTCGCCTTACTAGACTATAAGCTCGATACTTTCGAGATCGTCCTCTTCCTGCTCGGCATCGTCATTTTTCTCGCCTATTCCTTCAAAGACCAGGAGCGGGCCGACAAGGAAGACCGCGTCTCCGCCGGGTGGAAAAACTACGCCCTCCTGTTTGCCGGCGGCGTACTGGTGTGGCTCTCCGCCTCCTATACCATTAGCAGTCTGACCAACGTGAGTGCCCTGCTCAACATCGCACCCAAAATCATCGCGCTTTCCGCCGTGGCCCTCGGCACCTCACTGCCGGAGGTAGTCGTCAGCCTCGCCGCCGCCCGCCGGGGCAAGGCCTCCATCGCGGTCGGTAACGTACTCGGCTCCAATATCTTCAATACCTACGTGGTCATGGCCGTCCCCGCCCTGTTCGGCCCCCTCGAAATCGGCGAAGACATCATGAATATGTTCCTCCCCCTCATGATCGCCATGACCATCCTCTTCGGCGTCATGGCCAATAACCGCAAGATCACCCGCTGGGAAGGGTGCGTGCTACTACTGTTTTACGCATTTTACTTTGGGCAGATCATTATATCAGCGAGGTAAATAAATGCCCCCGCCCCCCGACCTCCGAGCGTTCCATTTCGCGCAAGCGAAAGAGTTCCTCGGAGCGTCACGGGCACCTAAGCGAGATCCCAACCCCCGCCCCCCGACCTCTGAGCGTTCCATTTCGCGCAAGCGAAAGAGTTCCTCGGAGCGTCACAGGTACCTAAAGAGTTCCTCGGAGCGTCACGGGCACCTAAGCGAAATCCCCACCTCCAACCCCCGACCTCTGAGCGTTCCATTTCGCGCAAGCGAAAGAGTTCCTCGGAGCGTCACAGGTGCCTAAAGAGTTCCTCGGAGCGTCACGGGTGCCGAAAGAGTTCCTCGGAGCGTCACGGGTACCTAAGCGCACCTACCGCGCCGACCCCGGCGCCGCCATCGCGTCCTTATCCAGCACCACATCCGCTGCCGACAGCCCCGGCCGTCGGCCCCGCACGTAAAAGTAAAGGCCGGTAAACAACAAGATCAGCACCAGCGGGAAAAACATCAGCCGCGCCAGCGTCCCCTGGCCGGCCTGTAACTCCACGGCATTAATGGCCTCTCCACTGGCAGCATTCTGGGCAGCAATCTCGGCGTTGGCTGCATCCACCTGGGCCTCGCGTGCACCTTTATAAAGGGTATACTGGACGGTCAGGATATCGGAATTTTCCACTCCTTTCAGCTCGGCCGGATTAGCCGCCGCAAAATTTCGCACGTCTTCCACTAAGGCAGGACGTTCCTCCAGGGCCGTGGCCCGATTTCCGTCGATCCAACCACCGATAATGGGGTTCCAGATGCCGGCACCCAGCATGCCCGCCCCCCCGATGAGGGAAAGACCCAAGGCACCCGAACTTGGTATATACTCGGCCGTGAACCCGATCATGGTGGGCCAGAAATAGCAGATGCCGATGGCAAAAACGGCCGTGGAGACGTACACCATGGCACCCGTGGACTGGCTGAGCAAGAATAGCCCCAGTGCCGCAAAAACGGCCGAGCCGATCAGTACGCCCACCGGATTGAGCCGCTGCACCAGCGGGCCGGCAAAAAAGCGGCCCGTGGCCATCAGACCCGCCGTCAGGGCCAGCAAGATCATGGCGTTCGCGCCCGCATTACCCATGATCCGCTCTACCCACTGGTTGGCCCCGAACTCGGTGGTAGCGGTAATGGTCATGCAAACGGCCACGAAAATGAATAGCAAACTGAAAACCCCGCCCAGATTTTCTTTCATGTTGCTCGAAAGGTTTTGCGCCTTGGGGAAATGCTGCCCCAGCATCAAAAAACCGTAAATGGCCGTGGGCACCAGCATGGTCGCAATCAGTACCTGCCAACTCACTATGCCGCCAATAAAAAAGGCGATGAGCGAACCGATCACGATACCGCCGGGAAACCAGACGTGAAATTTATTCAGCATCTCCGTCTGCTTATCCGGATACATATCCGCAATCAGGGGATTACAGGCGGCCTCCACCGATCCGTTGGCAAAACCGATCAGGAAAGTGGAAATCATCAGCCCCCAAAACCCGCCGGAAATCATGGTGAGCACCAGCCCCAGCAAATGGCTGCCAAAGGCCAGCCACAGCAGTACTTTCGGACCCACTTTATTATAGATCGCACCACCCACCAGCATGGCGATCGGAAAACCGTAAAAGGCCATGGAGTTGATGTACCCCAGCTCCTGGTCCGTCAACCCAAAATCCTGGGCCAGATTGGGCAAAATGCCCGCCCGAATGGCAAAGGTCATGGACGTAACGATGAGGGCCACGCAGGCAGCCAGAAAAAGCCGGTCGCGGTTCTCGGGCACGGCGGCAAAGGAAGCAGATTTGGTCGTGGTTTGCATGGTCGGCGAAAGTAAGAGGGTAGTTGATCGAAAAAATTCCGGCAGGGCAGGGCACAAAGTGCACCGCTACTCCCGTAAAAGTAAAATACGGGCTGTTTATAACCGGCCCGGCGGCGGTCCGGCTACAGTTTTCGAATTTTTACGTTCCGGAAACTCACCCGGTCGCCGTGGTCCTGCAGCGAGATACGGCCGGTTTTCGAGGTGCCGAAATCGGGCATATCCTTAAATTTGCTCTCGGCCACCATCGTCCGCCACTCCGGTTTATTCATGTCATAGCTCACCACGTTCACGCCGTTCTGCCAGTGCTCAATGTTGCCGGCGCGGTTGACCAGGCGAATCTTGTTCCATTCCCCGGCGGGGCGCACGGTCTGCTCGCGCACGGCCACCAGGTCGTACAGGTCGCCCGCGCGGTGGTCGGGAAACTTCGCGTCCGGGTGGCAATCATTGTCCAGTATTTGCATCTCCGGGCCGGTCAGCCACGGATAATCATAGTCCGGCGTCTCCAGCACATTATAAATGATACCGCTATTGCCACAGCTGTCGATCCGCCATTCCAGCGACAGTTCGTAGCTCTCGTAGGCATCGTCCGTGATAATATCGCCGCCGCCCACGATCCGGCCGTCGACCTTGTTCGTGTTGTCCAGGTAGAAAAAACCCTCCGCCGGGTTCACTTTCCAGGCGGCGGCGGGCGTCTCCACATCCGGCTTACCGTAGGGGTGCCAGGCCGTCAGAGCCTTCCCGTCAAACAGCAACGTCCAGCCGTCCGCCCGTTCGGCATCGGTCAGGGCGTTCAGTGCGGGGTCGGCCGTTGCCGACGTATTATCATCCAGGGGCGGGGTGGGGGTGGTTGCCACATCCGTCGTGGGCTGGCCGCATCCGCTCAGCGCAAGCAGGAGGGAGGAGGCAAAAAGCATCAGCAGGGTGCGCATCATATCGTAAGCTTTGTATCCGGTTAATGTGTTTTTTTGGGCGTGCCGCCGCGGCTATCGCCGCGCCGTCGGTCCCTTCCAGGCTCGCTGTTCGCTCGGCCCCTCCGCTGCGCTCCGGGTCTCCTTCTTCCGGGTAGGGGCAAGCCCTACCCCTACATCGGCCCTTCCAGGCACCTCACGCAATCCGCCTTTAGCAGCCGGAAAAACGACCCGAAGAGCGAAAGTCTCCTGAAAGGTATAAAATTTTGCGTGGGGTTTACTACCTTGATCGCCGCGAAAAGTAATCAAAAATTTCAACAGCAATGGCAAGGAAGATCAGAATGGGAATGGTGGGCGGCGGTCGCGGCGCCTTTATCGGGGGCGTGCACCGCATGGCAGCCGCCATCGACGGGCAAATCGAACTCGTCTGCGGGGCCTTCAGCTCCAACCCCGAGCGCAGCCGCCTCTCGGGCGAAGACCTTTACTTACCCGCCGACCGGGTATACCCCGATTTCGAGACCATGATCCGCGCCGAAAAACAACTTCCCCTGGGCGAGCGCATGGATTTCGTCTCCATCGTCACGCCCAACCACCTGCACTTCGCCCCCGCCAAAATGGCCCTGGAAAACGGCTTCCACGTTGTCTGCGATAAACCGCTGGCCTTTAACATGGAGCAAGCCCGGGAACTGGCCGCCCTGGTCGAAAACACCGGCCTCGTTTTTGCCCTCACCCACAACTATACCGGCTACCCCATGGTGAAACAAGCCCGCGCCATGATCGCCGCCGGCCGGTTCGGCACCATCCGCAAGGTCGTGGTCGAGTACCCCCAGGGCTGGCTGAGCACCAAACTGGAAGACAGCGACCAAAAGCAGGCCGACTGGCGCACCGACCCCTCCCGCTCCGGCATCGCCGGGGCCATGGGCGATATCGGCACCCACGCCGAAAATCTGGCCGAATATGTCACCGGACTCCGCATCACCGAACTCTGCGCCGATCTCACCGCCTTCGTTCCCGGCCGCGCCCTGGATGACGACGGCAATATCCTGCTCCGTTTCAATAACGGGGCCAAGGGCGTCCTCCACGCCAGCCAGATCAGCGCGGGCGAGGAAAATGCCCTTAGCATCCGCGCCTACGGCGAGAAGGGCGGCCTGGAGTGGCACCAGATGACGCCCAATACCCTGCTGGTCAAGTGGCTGGACCGCCCCACCGAAGTCTTCCGCACCGGCGTCGGCGAACTGAGCGAAGCCGCTCAACACGCTACCCGCATCCCCGCCGGCCACCCCGAGGGTTATCTGGAAGCCTTTGCCAACATCTACCACAATTTTTCCCGCGCCGTCCGCGCCCGCCTCGCCGGCCGGGAGCCGGAAGCCAAATACCTCGATTTTCCTACCGTCCACGACGGCGTACGCGGCATGCATTTCGTGGAGCGGGTGGTGGCTAGTTCTAATTCAAAAGAGAAGTGGACCGAGGTATAGGGGTATACCATGTTTTTCGGCACTATTAAAACAACAAACTCAAAAAAGTAGTGTCGTGTCTCCAATAGCTGAACGGACTACTCCGGATAACAAGGTTGGTAAATAACTCCTCAACCATGCGCATCAACGACCGCTGGATGTTTATCGGGCTTTACCCACTTCTGGCGGTGCTGGTCGTTCACGTGGGTAATGAGAACTCGCCGGCCCGCTTGTTGCGCCAACCCTCCTATTATACCGACCTGCTGCTGGCCCTGGCCTGCACCTACGCGATCGGCTTCTACCTGCGTTATTTTTACCGCCGCCTCCACGCCGGCACCGTCGGCCCGGTGGGTATTCGCTCCCATTTTGCGTCCCTCCTCTTTTACGGCATCGTGCTGCCCGTGATTGTAGCCGTCGGCAGCGAACTCATCTACCTCAATTTCCTGCCGGACATCCGCCTGGAGGACACCTCCGTCTTTTACCTGGAACTACCGCTCGTTGCACTGTTTTGCCTCCTCCTTAACCTCATCTATTACTTGCTCTACACCCAACAACAGCACCGCTCGGCATTAGAGCGGGCCGCCGAAGCCGAACAGCAAGCCGAAACGACCTACCGCCGAAATTTTCTGATCCACGGTGCGCTCGACTCAAAAGTAGTGGAAGCGGAAGAGGTGGCTTACTTCATCATCCTGGAAAAAACCACCTTCCTGGTAAGCGCCGCCGGCCGACGCTTCCCTTACGAGCATTCCATCGAGCAGGTGGCGCAGGCGACCGACCCGGATGAGTTTTTTCCGGCCAATCGCCAACTGGTGCTAGGCCGCGCCGGCGTCGTCGGCTACCGGCGCACGGAAACCCGGCGGCTGGAACTGGAACTCAGTCCCCCGGCGGCAGACCCGCAATTCATTCCCAAGACCAAGGCGGCGGAATTTGTCCGTTGGCTGGATAAATAGGTAAGGGCTGAAGTAGCCCTTTTCAGACTTTTTCGGGCGTGTCCCCGGCCAATGCCGGGGTCGGTGCCTTACCGGCGCGCCTGTCGGCTTGGCCCTGCGGGCTGCTCGCCGGAAAAGTACTCCCGGATCCGCCCCCGTAATTCCAGTGCTCGCCCCGTTCAGGCACCTCACGCGACAATCGCACCGGCCGCATTAACCACCGGTCAATCCCATGGTCCGGTTGAGCCGGAGAATTGTCCGGTTGAGCATTTTCGGGGGCTTTTTTCGTGAAAACCAGGGGCGATCGCCGGAATCTTGCGACCAAATTCACCTCCATGAAAACCAACCTATGCTTCCGCCTGGGCAGCACGTTACTCTTTTTACTAACCGCGAGTTCCCTGTTCGCGCAGCAAGGAATGCCGGTCCAGGTCAGCCTCTTCACCGAGTCTACCAGCCTGCCCTTTAGTACGCTGACCACCGACCCGATCCACCCCGGCATCCAGATCGGAACTCACTTCGAGGGGAATACCGAGCGCAGCCTGCGCCTCTATCCTACCCTCAGTGTCGGCTATATGTTCCACCGCAAGCTCTTCCAGGGCCTCTACGTGGATGCCGGGATCGCGATGGACTGGCGACTGAAGGTGGGCCTTAACCTCAAGGCCGATCTCTCACTCGGCTACCTGCGCACCTATGCCGCGCAACAGGAATTCCGGCTAGTCAACGGCGAACTGCTCCCCCGCAAGGACCGGGGCAACCACCGCATCAAACCCTCCCTCAGTCTCGGGATGGGGTGGCGCTTGCGCCCCCGTGAATTGCGCTCGACGGAAGTCTTTGCGCTCTACCAAACCTGGCTGGAATATCCCTATTCGCCGGGATTCATCCCCCTGATGTCGCACACCAATCTTCACCTGGGAACCAAATTTTACCCCTTCAAATAAATCAACCATGAAACCTCTTTACGGAATCCTCTTTTTTTGCTGTTGCCTGCTCGCCTGTGAAAAGGAGGAGTTGCGAACTACCGCCGATTACGCCTGCCGGGCCGAATTGACCGACGCCGCGCCCGATCACCCCCGCAGGGACGCCATCCAGGCACTACTGGAAGACCGCACCGGCCGGGGCATCCCCGGTATGCAATTAAGTGTTACCACCGCCCAGGGCGGCATCTGGTCCCGGGCGGCCGGGTTGGCCGATGTGTACAACCAAGTTGAGATGCAAGCCTGCCAACTGACGCGCGTGGGCAGCACCGTCAAAATATTCACGGCCGTCACTTGCCTCCTCCTGCAGGAAGAGGGGCTGCTAAACCTGGACGACCGCATCGCCGACTACCTCTCACCGGACGACCTGCAGGGGTTCGAGCACACCGACCAAATTACCATCCGGCAACTACTGCTGCACTCCAGCGGCCTGCCCAATTACATCACCAGCGGCCGATTTCAGACGGCTTCCCTGAACGACTTAACCAAAATCTGGACCAGGGAAGAACTCCTGGATTACGCCCGCGAGCAAGCCGCCTCCTTCGAACCCGGAGCGGACGTGCGTTACTCCAATACCGGATACATCCTGCTGGGAGACATCATTAGTGCCGTAAGCGGTAAACCTTTCTACGAGGTATTCGAGGAACGAATCTTCCTTCCACTCGGTCTGGAGTTCACCCGGTTTGCCGCCACCGATCCCGTGCCCACGGACCTGGTACGGGGTTACGTAGACCTCTATAGCCGCACGGAACTGATCAATGCCACCCAGTACAGCGGCTGGGATTATTTTACCGCCGACGGCGGGCTGATCTCCAATGCCCACGACCTGACCCGTTTCATGCGGGCACTGTTCGGGGGGCAGCTGCTCTCGCCCGCCTCCCTTGCCGAAATGACGGACTGGCGTTCGCCGAATGAATACGACCCGGAAGAATTCGCCGGGGATTTCGGCCTGGGTATCTTCCGCATCCCCACGGAGTTTGGTGATGCCTACGTGCACGGCGGGGATGCCATCGGCTACTATGCCTTTACCGCCTACTTCCCGGAATCCGCTACGGCCCTTAGTTGGGCGGTTAACGGCAATTACGGTAAGTTGTACGATTTGGCGCAGTCCAAAGAAACCACGGAAGATATTTTCCGGCGGGTCTTCTCTGACTGAGGCACTGCTACCCCACCCCGCGTGAGGTGCCTGGAAGGGCGGCGCGTAAGCGACGAGTGCGTAGCACCAAGCCGACAGGCGTGCCTGGAAGGGACCGGCCCCGACCGTCAGGGGAGGGGACACGCCCGAAAAATAGTAGTAGAAAGCTGCCCCTACACGTTCAGATAATTCAACAACGAATCGTAGCGGTCCTGCAATGACTCGGCCATTTCGCGCTCGTTATAGCTGGCGGTGATCTGGTAATTGAAGCGCTCGAAGGTGGCCAGGATGGCACCCAGGGTCTGGGAATTGAACTTGAGCGTGACCGTGATGCGGTTGCTATCGGGGTTGAGGCCGACGAAAGCGGAGAGGATGATGACGCCCTCTGACTCCACGATGCGGGCGATTTCGGCAAGGCTGTAATCATGGCGGCCCATTTCCAGGACGACGATACTGCCCGGATCACGGAACGAACTGCTATCGGAAAAAGAGCGGAGCAATTCTTCTAACGTGATGAGGCCAAGGTAATTATCCTTCGCATCTATTACCGGTACCACCGTGAGACGATACTCGCTGAAGAGGCGCATGACCTCATAGATATGGTAATTGCTGTGCGCCCGGGGGAAGGCCGTGGAAAGCGGGTACGAACCGACCGCTTCCGTGACATCCATGTCCAGTATGTCCTCTTCGGCAACCAGACCGAGCAAGGTCGTTTGATTGACGATGGGCAGGTGGCGGACCTGAAACTCGTTCATGATTTCGAGGGCTTCTTCGCCCGTGTCGGAGGTGCGCAGGGGCACGATGGTTTCCGAAAGGAGAGAGCCGGCGGTCATCGGTTGAGTAGTTTTTGTTTTTGGGTGCTGAATTCGATTTCCGAAAGCAGCCCCTGCTCACGTAAACGTCCCAAGTGCTGAAGTTGATCTAACAAATCTCCCTGGGGCGGCGGGGAAACATCGATTTGTTGGTCGGGCGTCGATTCGGTCAGCGGGTCGGGGGTAGCGGCGGTTGTTTCCTCATCGACCGGCGGTGCGCTGAGGCGAAAACCGGCCTCTTCAAAAGCGGGATACCTTTCCTGGATGCGCAAAAAGGCGAGGGAATCGTGCTCGCGGATTTTGGTAAAATCGTTGAATCCGAGGGCCACGGCGCGGTCGATGTGGTAGAAAGCCTTATCGGCATCTTCCTCCTGGCTGTAGGCGCAGGCGATATTGAAGTGCGTGGCCAGATCGCGCGGCTCGGCCTGGAGGGCCTGCTCGAAAGCACTGATGGCACGGGGGAAATCGAATTCCTTGAAGTACTCCACGCCCTTGGCTCGGTAGGGATTATCCAGTTGGCGGCCGGCGGTGGGGGCGGGCCGGCGATCCACTACCGGTTGCTGACGCGGCGTGGCCGCCGCGCGCCGCCCGGCCGACTCGGCGGCGCGGCGATTGCGGCTCTCTTCCGTGCGGTCGGCACGCTGTCGCTCGCGTTCCTGGTAGCGGTCGTAACGCTCCCCACGGCGGCCCTGCCGGGCACCGGCAAATTCAGGGCGGTTATACTTATAGTTAAATTCTTCCTCGCTCATGTTGAAAAGCTGAATGGCATTGATGATGCCCAGGAAGAAACTGATGAAGGGAAAAATCAGGTAGACAACCCCCCACCCGATCTGGCCGAGATAAAATTTATGGATGCCGCCCGCCCCCAGGAAGAGCGCGAGTAGGGCGGCGGTAGTTTTGTTTTTCATGGTTTCAGCTTCGCGTGCCCAAAGTAAACGATTGATGGGGTAGACCGTTTAGCCGCGCCCGTTTTATTCGATCAACCGGGGCGAGCGGCCGATCTATTCCCCTTCCGCCCCGCCGAAAATTTTGCAGGTGACCACCGTAAAATCATCCGGAAACTGCCCGCCGCTGCGGAATAGCTCCAGTTTCTCCTGCAGGGCGCGGTTAAACTGGTTGGCCGACCTACCGGCGTGACCGGCCGTAAATTCGCGTAGCAGATCCTCGTCAAAATACTCCCCCGCCGGATTCTGCAGGTCGGTCAGGCCGTCCGTATAGGTAACCAGCAGTGCCTGGTCGTGGAGTTGCACGCGGCCCAGTTCAAATTCGGGCAGGTCGGCAAACATACCCAGAATAGTGCAGCCCTTTTCCAGCAAACTCACCCGCTCGTTGTTGACCAGCACGGGTGGGTTGTGGCCCGCATTCACGTAGACCAGTTCGCCGCTGTGAACATCGTACTCGGCAATGAAGAAAGTGACAAACCGCTCGCCGCCGGTAATGCGCAGTACGCTGTCGTTGAGTTCGCGCACGAATGCTTCCAACCCCTCGCGCTTGCGGATCAGGATGTGGAAGTTGGCCTGCAGGTTAGCCATCAGCAGGGCCGCCGAAACTCCCTTGCCCGAGAAATCGCCGATGCAGAAGTAGAGTTTGCCGTCTTCAAATTCGGCGTAATCGTAATAGTCGCCACCTACGCCCAGTTGGGGGCGGTAGAGGCTGCTCAGTTCGTACTGATCTTTGGTGGGTAAAGACTTGGGGATGAGCAAGCGTTGCACCTCCGCCCCCAGTTCCAATTCGCGCTCCAGGCGTTCCTGCTCTAGTTGGCGTTTGAAGAGGCGCTTGTTCTCGATCGCCACGGCAATGATGTTGGTGATGGTAGTGATGAACTGCACGCGCTCGTACTTATCGTCGCGCTGCCCGAAACCGCCGATGAACACATAGGCAATGGGCCGTTCTTTGTGCAAGACGGGAATGACCAGCTCGAACAGATTGATAAACGGATGCGCCGACCCATCGGTGTTCACCATGCGCTTGTAGTTGCGCAGTTCTTCGTTCAGATCGGTGCGCACTTGCGCATCGGTCAGGCCCAGGTTGGAGGAACAGTACCAGTCGGAAGCATTGAGGTCCGCTTCCTCGCGGCGGACGAAGAGGGCCATCTTTTCCACCTGCAGTTCGTAAGAGAGGAAGGCTTGGTACATACGGAACAGGTCCGGGGCCGACACATTGTTGTTGATGGCCTGGGTGATGTTCAGCAGGCGGTTCACCTGTAACTGGCGCAGATTGAGTTCGCGCTCCATCCGCTCGATACGATCAAAGATATCCGTCATACGCGGGGCCAAGATACTCATTTCGGGTGCGGGGGGAAATGCCCGGGAGAGTTTTTTAACCACACTTTTAGGCGTACTTTACCCGCCCAATCAATGACCGCCTATGCCGATGCTAACTTTTCAGGGTGCCGACCTGAATTATTCCGACCAGGGCAAGGGCACCGCCGTACTACTGCTGCATGGTTTTTGCGAGACCTCCCATATCTGGGACGAGTGGAAAACCGATCTGTTGGAAGAAGACCTGCGCGTCATCACCCTCGACCTGCCGGGCTACGGCCGTTCGGATGAGCCGCTCGCCCCACCCACCATCGACAACTATGCGGACGCCGCGCTGGCCGTGCTGGACGAGCTGCGGGTAGGCCGCTGTATAGGCATCGGCCACAGCATGGGCGGCTACGCCGCCCTCTCGCTGGCCGAGCGGCACCCGGAACGCCTGCTCGGTTTCGGCCTGTTTCACAGCCACCCCTACGCCGATTCGGAAGAAAAGCGGGTCGACCGCGAGCGGGCGGTCCAGTTCATCGGCACCCACGGCTCGGCGCTGTTCGCCAAGCAAATCTTCAGCGGCCTGTTCGCCGATCACTTCGCCTCCTCACATCCCTTCCTGATCGACAAATTGAGCCTGCGCACCAGCCGCTGCTCGCCCGCCACCCTCCAGGGCAGCCTGCGGGCCATGGCCGCCCGCCCGGACCGGTCCTCCGTGCTGGCGGAAAGCAAGGTCCCCGTCCTCTTAATCAATGGCGAGTTGGACGACCGCGTCCCTTTCCCCGGTCGGCAGGAGCAACTGGCTTTGCCGGCGGTGGCGGAGGTAATCGTGCTGTCCCGCGTGGGGCACATGGGGCAGTACGAAGCCGAGCGGGCGACCCAGTTGGCGGTGCGGCGGTTCGTGCGTTTTTGCGAGGAGCGAGCGGGGGATGGAAACTAAATTTACGTTCTACTAAACAGTGTTCAGTAAGAAAACGTTACTCACCCAACTATGGGAATCCAGGAGCGAAAAGAACGGGAACGGGAGGAATTGCGCGAGAAAATCATCGTGGCGGCCACCGATCTATTTCGGGAGGAACACTACGCCAACATCAGCATGCGCAAGATCGCCCAGCGGATCGAGTACAGCGTCGGTACCCTCTATCTGTACTATAAGGACAAGGACGAACTTTTCCTGGCCGTGCAGGACGCGGCCTTCGAGCAGGCTTTTGCCTACATGGGCCGATTGCCCCACGATGCCGACCCGATCGTCCGGTTGGAACAACTGGGCGAACGCTACATCCGCTTCGGACTGCAAAACCCCGATCTCTATCGCCTCATGTTCATGATGGACAACCCGATGCAAGCCCTCGAGGATCAGGACAAACTCGGCCAATGGGAGTGCGGCATCCAATTGCACGGCCTGCTTTCCTCGCTCGTACAGGAATGCATGGAGGCCGGCCGCCTGCCCGCCGGAGACCCCGTGCCGATGAGTTTCATGCTCTGGGCGCAGGTACACGGCATGGTCTCGCTCCATGTGGCTCACCGCACCAACATCTATTCCGTTCATACCGAACTGACTTACGGTCGCGAAATCAATATTGAAGAGATGCTCATCGACGCCTACCACCTCTGCGTAAAACTGATCGCCTCACCCCGCTAAAAAAATTTGCCCCGATGCTGAACACTGTTCAAAAAATACTAATCGTATACTGCTTGTTATTGCTACTTCCGGGCGCATTAACGGCACAGACTCCGGCACTGGATCAGCTCATTCAGGAACTGGACCGGCAAAACCCCGACCTATCGGCCGCACGCTTGCTGGAGAACGAACGCTTGCTGGAAGTGGAACTGGCCGCCGCCAACCGCCGGCCCCAGGTTTCGCTCCTGTCCGATTACCTGTTCGCCCGGGGAGGCCGGACGATTGATTTTCCCGTCGGTGATCTGTTCAATCCCGTCTACGGCACCCTGAATCAGCTGAGCGGGGCCGAGCGATTCCCCACCGATCTGGAAAACGTCAACGAGCAACTGATGCCCAACAACTTCCACGATACCCGCGTGGAAGCGCGGCTTCCGTTGATCCAACCGCTCATCCGCCGCGAGGCGGCCGTGCGCCGGGCCGGCGTCAGCCGGGCGCGGGCGGCTACGGCCGTGCGTCGCAACGATCTGGTGCTACAGGTTCGGCAACTCTACTACGCTTACCGGCAGAGCGTGGCCGGCCGCGCCGTCATCGACAGTTCCATCGTCGTACTGCAGGAACTGGCGCGGGTCAACCGCAGCCGGGTCAGCAATGACCTGGCCACCCGCGAGGTCGTTTACCGCACCGAAGCCGAACTGGCCAAACTGGCCGGTCAGGCCGCCGAACTGGACCGGCAGCACCTCACTGCCCGCGCCGCTCTCAACCGTCTGCTGGGCCGGGAACTGGACCGGCCGCTACCGGATGAAAACCCGATCGCCGTAGCCGATACCCTACTCGATCTACCCGATCTCGCAACTCTCAGCGGCACCGCCCGCGCCCGACGGCCGGAATTGGATCAGCTTTCCGCCGGTCTTCAGCAACTAACGGATTTAGCCGATCTCCAGCGCGCCGATCTCCAACCCACCCTCAGTCTCCGCGCTCAGGCCGGCGCCCAGGGCCGCCTCAACGGTGATTTTAGCGGGCAACCCTACGTTACCCTCGGCCTCGGTTTTGCCTGGACGGTTTATGACGGCAAAAAGACCGACCTGCGTACTCAAATTACCCGCCTCCAGGCCGAGCAATTACAGCAACGTCGCGCCGATACCGAACGAGCCGTCGAACTCCAAACCCGGCAAGCCTACTACCGCATCCAGGCCGCCCAGGCCCGCCTCCGCGCCGCCGCCGCCGGCATCCGCGCCACCGAAGAAACATACCGCCTCACCGAACGACGCTACCGCAGCCAACAGGCCATCCTCCTCGAAGTCCTGGACGCCCGCAACGAATGGACCACCGCCCGCCTCGATTACCAACTCGCCTACTTTGAACTAAAATCGGCCGAAGCGAAACTGGCTGCCGCCCTGGGTGAGGAATCAGAAAGTGAATGAGGGGGAGCATTCGGGCGTGTCCCCATCCCTGGCGGGAATGGGGCCGGGCCCTTCCGGGCTTCGCTGTTCGCTCGGTGCTGCGCACGCTACCGCCCCTCCAGGCCCCTCACGTTGGGAGAATGATTGAATGATTGAATGACTGAATGATTGACTGAGCTATACCTACCGTAAAGACGCAACATCTTGCGTCTCCGAATGGCGAACCGCCATCCGGCCTCGGTGCCGTCGCCCACCGATTATAATTTTCTATTTCTCTGCGCCGGCCGCTTGAATCACCGCTTCCGGCCACGTCCAAAATTTCCATTTACATGAGATTTATTCCCTGTTTTTTCCTCGCGGCTCTGCTGGTCACCACGGCCTGCAAACAGGATTACCCCGGTCAGGAACCCGAGCGGGTCGCCGCCGATGCGCCCATACCGGTCAGGCTCCTGCAAATTTCCCCCACCGAGGAATCGGTCCCCATTGAGGGCGGCGGTACGATCAGTGCCAAAGAGGAAACACGCCTGTCGTTCAAAGTCGGCGGTTTGGTGCAACGGATGTATGCGGATGAGGGGCAGGCCGTCCGGTCGGGTCAGGAACTGGCGCGACTGAAAACAACCGAGATCGATGCCCAGGTAATGAAAGCCCGCCAGGCCCGCGATAAGGCCGTGCGTGATCTGGGTCGCATCGAGGGCCTCTACGCCGATAGTGCCACCACCCTGGAAAACGTGCAGAACCTGAAAACCGCGCTGGCGGTGGCCGAGTCCGATCTGGAGATTGCCGGTTTTAACCAAACCTACGCCCGCATCACGGCCCCCTACGCCGGGCGGATCACCAAGCGGCTGGCGGACCCCAACGAACTGGTGGCCCCCGGTAGCCCGATCTTCGTGCTGACCGGCGAGAGCAAGGGCGGCTACGTACTCCGTATCGGCGTAGTCGATCGCGACCTGATCCGCCTGGCCCCGGGCGACCGGGCCACCGTACAACTGGATGCTTACCCCGGCGATACCGTAGCCGCCCGGGTCACCGAAATTGCCGCCGCCGCCGATCCCCGCACCGGTACCTTCACCATTGAACTGGAACTACAAGCCGGCGAGCGAACCATCCGCAACGGATTTATCGGACGGGCAAAGGTTTATCCCTCCCGCCAGCCGGCCCACTACCGCTTACCGCTGGAAGCACTGGTGGAAGGCAACGGCAGTACCGCCCGGATTTTTTATCCCGATGCCGAAGGGCTGGCCCGCAGCCGCCGCTTAACCATCACCGGCCTGCTGGACGATGCCTTCATCGTGCCCGCCGACCAACTTAAGGACATAACCACCGTGGTCGGGGCCGGAGCGGCCTACCTGACCGAAGGTGCCCGGATCGAAGAACGCAACACCCAACCCCTCACCATAAAATAAGCTACCATGCAACTTCCCAATTGGTCGGTCCGCAACGGAGCCTTCGTGCTGGTCTGCATTCTGTTTTTCGCCTTCATAGGAGTGCTTTCCTACCGGGGAATGCCCCGGGCGGAAGACCCCCGCATCAACCTGCCCACTTACATCGTCACCGTCGTCTACCCCGGTACCAGCCCGGCCGACATGGAAGAACTGATCGTGGACCCGCTGGAGGATGCGATCAATGACCTGGATGACATCGACAACGTGGTCACCGAGATCTACGAGGGCGTTACCATCATCCGCATCGAAGGTAGTTTCAGTATTCCCGACTGGGACGACAAGTACGATGAGGTAGTGCGCGAGCTGGGTGCCGTCCGCCCTTCCCTGCCGGCCGGGATTGTGTTATACGAAGTGGAGCAGTTCAAGCAGGAAGACCGCGCCGTGGTCCACCAGCTGGCCCTAACCTCACCCGCCGCCCCCTGGCACGAACTGAAAACCACCGCCGAAAATCTGGAAGACGACCTGGAGCGGATCCCCGGCATCAAGCGGGTCGATATCGACGCCTACCCCGAGCGGCAGGTGCGGGTTTCCCTGGATTTCCAGCGCTGTGCCGCCCAGCACATCCCGCCCGCCCGGGTAATCGGGGTGCTTCAGCAGAACAACGCCAATATTCCCGGCGGAAACCTGCGGGCGGCGGGGCGTAATTTCAGCATCAAAACCAGCGGCAGCTACCAGGATCTGGACGAACTCCGGGCTACCGTGGTCGGCAGCGCAGCCGGAAATCTGGTCTATTTGCGCGACGTGGCCGACGTCCACTTTGCCGATACCGACGATCGCTGGATGGCCCGCTACAATGGTGAGCGGGCACTGCTGCTCTCGGTACTCATCAATAATAACACCAATATTGTCGATGTCAATGAAGTAGTTCACCGGCACCTGGCTGCTGCCCGGGTCGATCTGCCGCCCACGGTTTCCCTGCACACGGCTTTCGAGCAGGCACCGGCGGTGAGCAAACGAGTGGGTGAGTTTTTCGTCAACCTGCTTCAGGGCGTACTGCTGGTGGGGGTAATCATCCTGCTCTTCCTGGGATTCCGGGCGGCACTGATCGTAATGCTCGTTATTCCGCTCAGTATCCTGATGGCCCTGGCCCTGCTGAACGCAAGCGGGTTTGCCCTGCAACAGATCAGCATTGCCGCGCTGGTGATCGCCCTGGGCCTGCTGGTAGACAACGGGATCGTGGTGATCGAGAACATCAACCGCTTTCTGCGACAAGGACTCAGCCCCACCGAGGCGGCTGCCAAGGGGACGGCCGAGGTGGGTTGGGCCATTGTAAGTTCCACGATAACGACCATGCTGGCTTTTCTGCCCCTGACGCAATTGGGTGACGGGCCGGGCGAATTCCTCCGGTCGCTGCCCGTAACAGTGATGCTTACGTTGGGGGTTTCCCTGTTGCTGGCCCTGACCTTTTCACCCCTCCTGGCCTCCAAGTTGCTGCGCTACCGCAAAGACCGCCGTGCCCCCCTGCCCCAGCGTCTGCTGGAACGCGTGGTGGAGCGCGGCTACCGCCCGCTGCTCGATTTCAGTTTGCGCAAGGGCGCGCTCATCATCGGCCTGTCGGTACTGTTCCTGATCGGCGGGGTATCGTTGTTTCCCAGTATCGGGGTGAGTTTCTTCCCCACGGCCGATAAGCCGTTGTTGCTTATCGACGTAAGTACCCCGCCCGGCAGCAGCCTGGATGCAACCGACGAAGCCGTGGCGTTTGTGGAAAGCGTGCTGGATACCACCGCCTACGTGCGGGACTATACCGCCAACGTAGGCCACGGTAATCCATTCGTGTATTACAACCGAATCCCCTTTAGCTACTTGCAGGACAAGGGGCAGGTGATGGTCAACTTTCAGGAGTGGGACGCCCGCCGTTTTTACGCCACGCTGGCCGACCTGCGCCGTGCTTTCGCCGGTTATCCGGGTGCGGAGATCCGCTTCCAGGAACTGAAAAACGGTGCCCCCGTCAAGGCCCCGCTGGAATTTCGGATCACCGGGCCGGACGACCGGATCGTGGGTGAGTTAGTAGATCAATCAGCCGCCATTTTGCAGGCCACCCCCGGCGTGATCAATATAGAGAACCAACTGATGGACCGCAAAACCGATCTGCGTATCCGCCTGAACCGCGATAAGGCGGGCCTGATCGGTCTGGCTACCCTCGACTTCGACCAGGTTATCCTGGCCGGTCTGTCGGGACTGACCTTCGACAAGGTAAAATTTTCCGACGGCGAGGAATACCCGCTCAACGTGCGCATCCCTTTTGACGAGCGGCCGGGGATCGAGGATTTCGACCGCATTTATCTCACCACCGCCACGGGGGCGCAGGTACCGCTCCGGCAGGTGGCCGAGCTGGAATTCGAGGCCGGCCCCGCCCTTATCAGTCACTACGATCTGGAGCGGATTGCCAGCCTGACGGCCGATGTGACCAATGCCGACCAAACCGTGCAGTTGACCCAACAGATCATTAACGAACTGGACCGGCTGGACTGGCCCATCGGCTACGGCTATACCGTCGGCGGTGAGTATGAGGATCAGCAGGCTACCTTCGGCACGCTCGGTCTGGTGCTGGGGCTGGCGATGCTGGCCATCTTTGCGGTGCTGGTTTTGCAGTTTCGATCGCTGCTGCAGCCGCTCATTGTTTTTTCCGCCATCCCGCTGGCCGTTACCGGTTCGTTTGCGGCTCTCTGGATTACGGGGTGGTCGTTTAGTTTTTTTGCCTTCGTCGGCTTCATTTCGCTGACGGGCATCGTGGTCAACAACAGCATCATCCTGGTCGATTACATTAACCAGCTCCGTGCGGAAGGGATGTCGATAGCCGCCGCCGTGCGCGAGGGAAGCGAGCGGCGGTTCATTCCGATTGTCCTCACCACGCTGACCACCATTCTAGGTCTGTTGCCGCTGACGCTACAGGCCACCAGCCTCTGGTCGCCGCTGGGGTGGACGATAATCGGCGGGATGCTCAGTTCTACCGTGCTGACGCTGCTGGTGGTGCCGGTGCTGTATGGGTGGTTGAGTAGGGACTGAGGGTGAGGCGGGAATTGAAGAATGACCCTTCCGCGACGTAGTGTGAGGTGCCCGGAGGGGCGGCGTAGGGGTAGGGCTTGCCCCTACCCGAAGCAGCGTGCGCAGCACCGAGCGAACAGCGAAGCCCGCAGGGGACCGACCGCCGCCCCGCAAGGCGGCGGGCACGCCCAAATGATAACGTAAAAATTTCCAGATCAGACGATCATC
The DNA here is from genome assembly GCA_963710215.1 of Lewinellaceae bacterium. Classification (GTDB taxonomy): domain Bacteria; phylum Bacteroidota; class Bacteroidia; order Chitinophagales; family Saprospiraceae; genus Neolewinella. The sequence continues at coordinate 28,919 of CAVPZP010000040.1, forward strand.
TTTTCGATGGGGATGATGAGGATGCCCTCGGCGCCCTGCTCGCGGAGGCGGTCGATGATGTCCCAGAAAGAATCTTCGGAAATGACGGTGTGGATGCTGGACCAGCCCGGGGTGGCGAGGGGCATGACGGTGGGTGCTTTCATGCCGGGGAGGAGGGCGGTGATGGCGGCCACGCGGCCGGTGGGCGCGTTCATGAGGAGGTAGCGGTTGCCGCGGGCGGCGAGGACGGAGCGCAGGCGGAAGAGGAGGCGGTCGAGGATGGCCCGGCGGGCGGGGTCGAGGGCGGGGGTGGCGGCGATGACGGCCTCGGAGCGGAGGATGACGGCTTTTTCTTCCAGCCCGTTTTTGAACAGCGTGCTGCCGCTGGAGACGAGGTCGCAGATGGCGTCGGCCAGGCCGATATTGGGTGCGATCTCGACCGAGCCGCTGATCTCGTGGATGTCGGCCGTGACGCCGTGTTCGGCGAGGTAGGCACGCAGGGAGTTGGGGTAGGAGGTGGCGATGCGCAGGCCGGCCAGATCGGCGACGCCGCCGTAGGCCGCGCCCCGGGGCAGGGCGATGGAGAGCCGGCACTTGGAGAAGCCGAGTTGCTGGACAATGGTGGTCTCTTTTTCTTTCTCGACGAGGGTGTTTTCGCCGATGATGCCGATGTGCGCCACGCCGTCCTGGACGTACTGCGGGATGTCGGAGTTGCGGAGGTAGAGCACCTCGATGGGGAAATTGCGGGCGGCGGCCTTGAGTTGGTCCTTGCCGTTGTCGATGCGGATGCCGCATTCTTTGAGTAGCGCGATGCTCTCGTCGAGCAGGCGGCCGGATTTTTGGACGGCAATACGGAGCAGGGGAGCGGAGTCGGTCATGGAAAATGGGATTAGCCGGCGGCGGCCGCCAACGAAAAAGGCCCGCCGGTAGTTAACCGGCGGGCCCTGTAAAGTGGTGGTGTGGGGCGGAATTGAACCGCCGACACATGGATTTTCAGTCCATTGCTCTACCAACTGAGCTACCGCACCATTTATGAACGAACCGTTACTTCCAGCGATTCGTGCCTTATTTATAAAGCGACGCAAATTTAGTACCTTTTACCGGAAGTGGCAAGCCCTGGGCGTGTTTTTTCTTTTTTAGCGAACTCCTTACTCTTTATCGTGCTTACACCAATGATGAATCCACTACGCTATTTCATGGTCCCTCTGCTTGTGCTGGCCGCCTTTGCGGGCTGGCTGGCGGTAACGCGGGACCAACAATGGGTGTGGCTGCTTTTGATTGCCCTGATGGGCGTGGCAGCCGTTTATACCCTGGGGCCGCAGATCAAGTGGTGGTACTGGCAGCGGCGGGCACCCGACCTGCCGGGTGCTTTCGCCCGGCTGCTGGAAACCCGTTTTCCGTTTTACATGGCGCTAACGCCGGACGAGAAACGAGAGTTCCGCCGCCGCGTTTTTCTGATCCGGGAGGCCACTGATTTTAGCGGTGTAAATATGGATAAGGTGCCGGAAGACGTGGAGGTGATGTTTGCCATTTCGCAGGCCATGCTGACCTGGGGCCGCGAGGATATGCTGCTGCCCGATTTCGAGGTGGTGGTGTTTTATGAGCACCCCTTCCCCAGCCCCGAGCGCGATGAACTGCACGCAACCGAGCTACACACCGGCGACGGGGCGTACATTTTTTCGTTGCCCCACTTCGTTAAATCGGTGATCGAACCGCGGGCTTATCCGCAGTTGGGTCTCTACGAAATTTCCCGCGCCTACCAGCTCACTTATCCGGGCAATGAATACCCCGCCCTGGACTGGCCCGCCTTCACGCGAATTACCGGAATGGAGGAGACGGCCGTCAAGAACTTCATCGGCTGGCCGGAACCCGACCTGGCCGCACTGACCATGACGCTCTACTTTTCTCACGCCCCGCACCTGCAAAAAACCGCCCCCGCTGAATTCCATCACTTGACGGAAGCATTGCGGATAAACGCAAATCATTCACGACCCGACGAACTAACCACAACCAACCAACTCACTCAACCACAATCCAGCAACCATGCTAAAACATAGAATAACTACCCTCTTTCTGCCGCTCTTCCTCCTGTTGGCGGTAGCCCTTTTTGATACCTGCGCCACCAACCCGGTAACCGGCAAGCGGCAAATCTCCTTCATTTCCGAGGAGCAGGAAATCCAGATGGGTAAAGAATACGACCCGCAGGTGGTGGCCGAATTCGGCCTTTACCCCGATGAAAAATTGCAGAATTTCATTTCCACCAAAGGTCTGGAAATGGCCCGCATATCTGAGCGGCCCAACTTGCCCTGGACCTTTCGGGTGGTGGATTCACCTGTAATCAACGCCTTTGCCGTTCCGGGAGGCTTCGTCTACTTCACGCGCGGTATTTTGGCACACTTCAACAACGAGGCACAGTTTGCCGGGGTACTGGGCCACGAGATTGGTCACGTGACGGCCCGCCACACCGTGCAGCAGCAAAGCAAGCAGACACTTGCGCAATTGGGCCTGGTGGGCGGCATGATTGCCGTACCGGGCCTGGCCGAACAGGCTCAGACCGCCATGCAGGGCATGCAACTATTGTTTCTGAAATTCGGCCGTGACGCCGAAAGCCAGTCTGACGAACTGGGCGTAAAGTATTCCACCGCCATCGGCTATGACGCCAGGGAAATGGCCGGCTTTTTCGGTACGCTCGACCGTCTGAGCGGCGGCGCGGAAAACCGGGTACCCAGTTTTCTCAGTACCCACCCCGACCCCGCCAACCGCCAACAGCGCGTGGGTCAGCTGGCCGCAGAGGCCCAGGCGGCTAACCCCGGCGTGGAGTTCGAGGTAGACCGCAACGAGTACCTGCGCATGATCGAAGGGATCGTGTACGGTGAAGACCCCCGCCAGGGATTCGTGGAGAACAATGCTTTCTACCACCCGGAACTGAAATTTCAGTTCGGTTTTCCGACTAACTGGACGCTCATCAACTCACCCACCCAGGTACAGATCGTGGCTCCCGACCAAAAGGCCGTCATTATTATGCGGCTGGGTCAGGGATCGGCCTCGCAGGCGGCGCAGACATTCGCTTCGGAGAATCAAATTCAGGTGGTATCCAGCGATAACACGACCATCAACGGTTTGCCTGCGGCAGTGGTAGTGGGTAAAGCGGCCCAGACCAACGAGCAGGGACAAGTACAATCAGTTACCGCCGTACAGGCCACGTTTATCGAATACGGTGGCAATACCTACCAGCTGATGGGCCTGACCGCCGATGCCGATTACAACCGGTTCGCCAACTCGTTCAGCAGCACCGCCCGCAGTTTCGCGCGCCTGACCGACCAGTCGAAGATCAACCGCTTGCCCGAGCGGATCCGGATTGCCAAGACAACCCGCGCCACCACCCTGCGCAACGCGCTGGCGGGGGAAGGTATCCCGAACGACCGCCTGGAAGAGTTCGCTATCCTCAATGGCTTCAAGCTCACCCAGGAGTTCCCGCCCAATGCCCTGTTCAAGGTCATTTCCGGCGGTACGACGGGTAAGTAACTCACTTTTCAGCCCAGGCACAAAAAAGCCCTTGCGGACAGCATGTCTGCAAGGGCTTTTTTTAATACGATAACCGAGCCTAGGGGCGGGGACCGCCGTAGGGCGGGCCGGCCATCTCGGGCAGAAAGACCAGCAGGGGCTGATTGACGGTCACATCGGGCGAGCGCAGGTTGTTCCACCGCATCAGTTCCTTGGCCGAGCAGCTGAACAGCATGGTCAGCGTCGTGAAATCGTCGCCCGGCAGGGTAACGTAGTGCGAACGGAACCGGCCGTTGGGCAGGGCGATCTTGCTCTCGCTGCGCACGTAGTTCTCGCTGAACAGCGTAGCCGAGGAGGCGGGAATTACCACATAGTAGCCGCGGGTGTCGCGGGGCACCGCACCGCGCAGAAAACCGGGGTTCAGTTCCTTCAGGGTGTTGTAATCGATGCCCAGTGACTTAGCCACTTTGTACAGGCTCAGTCCGCCGTAGATGCGGAACGTACGGGTTTCCTGCAGTTGGAAACTGGGGTAGTTGGGGGTCAGCTGGTGGGCGTCGTGGTATTCCACCAGGTAGGCGGCGGCAATAAAAGCCGGCACGTAAAGCTGGCTTTCGCGGGGCAGAAACCGCTGGATGGCCCAGTAATCGCGCTTATTGCCGGCGCGGCGGATGGCGGAGTTGACGCGAGCGGGGCCGCAGTTGTAGGCGGCCAGGGCCAAGGCCCAATCGTCGTAACGCTCGTACAGTTCGGCCAGCATCTTCACGGCGGCCTCGGTGGAGCGGTGGGTGTCTAGGCGCTCGTCGACCGAGCCGTTAATATGGAGGCCCAAGCTGCGGGCGGTGGCGGGCATGAACTGCCACAAACCGGCGGCCGAAGCGGGCGAAACCGACTGCGGCAGCAGGCGTGATTCCACCAAAGGGAGGTACTTCAGCGACTGGGGCAGGTCGTATACCCGCAGGTAGTGCTCGAAGACCGGAAAATAGAGGGCGGTGCGCCCCAGCAGGTCCTGGCTCTCCAGGCTGCCTACCGTAACGTAACGGCGAATCTTGGTGCGGACCGGGGTGGTTAGCCGCGCCTCCATCGGGAGGTTGAGGTTTTTCACGCGGGCCGACAACTCATTGTCGGAGAGGGTGAAAGAAGCGGTGTTAGCGGTTTTTGTGTTGGAGAAGAAAATCGTGCGGGCCTCGACCGATGCGGCGGACAGCAGCGTGCAGCAAAGCACGGCGATCCGCCAATGTTGTTGGAGGTTGCTCATTATAACTGGTTTCGTTCAACAATACCGGCACCTGTATGGGATGTGAAGCACCGGAGATTTGTGGGGGCTGGGTTCCCCCCTGGGATTGTAGATAGCCTGTTGTTGAAAGCAGCCCCGGTTGCAGCCGACGGCGTCTTTCGCAAAGCCTTATGTTCAAAGCGGCCGCAAAGGTAGGGGCATTGGCGTTGCCGCACAAGTAAAACGACCGTTCCACCCTTTTCGGGGGTTAGTTGGCGGTCAATCAGAGGGTTGGTACGAGTTGCGCCGTTAAATGTTACGAATACAAGAAGGATAATTTGCCCGCCCGCCAATCTATCGGCGGCCGCCCGTCGGCCGGCCGAATATTCTACCAAATTTGGAGCATTGTCTGAGTACTGTCAGCAAACGGTTAATTTTCCGTTAAAACGGATCGGAGAATTACGCTTCGGACCTTTCGGCCCCGCCACCCCTGAAAAAACAGCGGCCGCCACCCTCACAGGGGTGGCGGCCGCTATAAACCAATGGGTTAGCCCCTGCCAATCAGCTAACGGTACCATCCCCATGCTCATACTCGGCGCGGGGAATGAACTTCATGGAGATACTATTCACGCAGTGGCGGGTGTTTTTGGCCGTAAACCGCTCCCCTTCGAACACGTGCCCCAGGTGCGCCTCACAGTTGTTGCACACTATTTCCACGCGCCGCCCATCGGCATCGGTCTCCCGGCGCACCGCCCCCGAAATCTCATCATCGAAACTAGGCCAGCCGCAGCCGGAGTCAAACTTCGCGTGGGCATCATATAATGGTGCCTCACAGCGGCGGCACACATACACGCCGTCGCGCTTCTCGTTCGTGTACTCTCCCACATAGGGGCGCTCCGTCCCCTTGTGCTCAATCACGCGCTCCTCTGCGGGCGTCAGTTTGTTCCAATCCTTCTTATCCTTGGTCATCATCGGTTTATAGCTCAAATTCGTTTTCGGTTAGCACCGCCCGCGCCTGCACGGCACGTTCGGAGGGCGTATACAGCTCATTAACCCCCATCCCGGGGGTAGGGAACATCGAGTCGGCCTTATTCACAATATGGCTCTCAATGCCCGCCTGCTTCAAAATATCTTCCGCCAGCTTGGCCTGTAACAGTTCGCCATGGGCAAAAATCTTGATCCATCCTTCTTTCATCACCGGGTTATTTAGTTAAGTGGTCTTTCTGTAACCCCTCATCGCCCCAGATGTTAACTACCGCCACTCGAATGGTGGAGGGGCGGTTCATATTCGTTCGTGCTTCGGGCGTGCCCCCGTGCCGCCTTAGTGTGGCACGGGGTCGGGCCGTCCAGGGGTTCGCTATTCGCTCCGTGCTGCGCACCGCCTCCCTGCGGTCGCCGCCCTTCCCACCCCTCACGCGGGGGACATTACTGTGGACCGGGAAAATTTGAAAATCAACAGACTGTCGAGTAATACCCTAACTCAAAAAAGCAGTTCCCGTACCCGTTCCGCATACGCCCGCCCGGCCCGGACGATATCTCCGTTGCTCATCACCAGATCGAAGCCGTGACCCTCGCGGTAGACCTCTTTGATGGCGGTGCGCTGTACGATGGCCGAGCGGTGGACCCGTAAGAAACGCTCGGGGTCGAGACGCTTTTCCAGTTTCTTGAGGCCGTAGCTGCTCAAATAGGCGGCATCGGCGGTTACGAGGCTGCTGTAGTCTCCCTCGGCGCGGATGTGCAGGATGTCGGCTGCGGGCAGGGCAATGTACTTGCTGCCGCGCGGCACCATGATACGATCCGGAAAAGAGGCGGGGCGGGCCTGGTCGCGCAGTTGCTGGGCCAGTTCGGCTACCGAATCCTGGGGCTGGGCCAGGCGGGGCAGCAATTGATTGACGGCCCGCTCGAAGCGGTCGCGTGCATAGGGTTTGAGGAGGTAGTCGACGGCATGAAACTCAAATGCCTCCAGCGCATACCGGTCATAAGCGGTACTAAAAATAACGAGGGGTAACTCATCCAGGCGGGCCAGTACTTCCAGGCCGGTCAGGCCGGGCATTTGCACGTCCATGAATACAATGGCGGGGCGGTACGCCCGGATGGCGGCCAGTGCTTCCTTCCCGTCGGCAGCCTCGGCCACGATCTCAAATTGTGGGTAACTGGCCAGGTACTGCCGGAGTAGCGAGCGGGCGGGGGCTTCGTCGTCGATCAGTAGAACGGTGTGCGGGGTCGTCATAACGGAGGGGGATACGGATGGTAAGGCGGGTGCCGGTAGGGGCAAGGGATTCGATCAGTAGTTCACGCTGGTAGAGCAGGCGCAGCCGGCGGCGGGTGTTGGCCAGCCCGAATCCGGTAGCGGCAGCCAATCGGTCGGGGTCGATTCCGCCACCGGTGTCTTCGACCCGGATCAGGAGATCGTCTCTATCGGTACTACAAAGCAGCCGCACTTCCCCTCCCTCAATGAGCGGCGAGATACCGTGGCGAACGGCGTTTTCCACCAGCGGTTGCAGCAGCATGGGAGGAAGGAGCGTAGCACGTAACTCATTTGCTAGTTCCACCCCCACCCGCAGACGCGGTCCGAAACGGGCGTGTTCCAATTCCAGATAATCGCGGATAAAATCCACCTCCTCGCCCAGCGTCACCACCTCGGCGCGGGTGGCCCGGAGTTGGTAGCGGAATAAGTCGGCCAAACCGGCAATCAGGCTGCGGGTATACTCCTGCTCGGCCGGAACGGAGGCACTGATAGTGTTGAAGCAATTGTAAAGAAAGTGAGGATTGAGCTGTGCCTTCAGCGCACTTAGTTCGCTCTGGAGTGCGGCTTGTTCGCTCCGCAGGCGGGCCTCGCGAGTGTGTAATAGGTCGCGGTAGTAATCGTAGGCGAAAAAAACACCGAATTGTAGCGCTTAAAAAAGGCCGGGAATATAAATGTCCCACCACTGGCCGGACTGTTGCAGGTGATAGAGCTTTAAAAAGTCTGTGGGAACCGCTCTGGGATCAGTGTATAAGGTTTGAGCGATGAGCGGAGACAAGTTGCTCAGAGTATCGGTAATCCAATAATACGTCAACTGCCAGCCTTTGATCCAAAAAGGCATCAGTAATAAGGTTACCAAAATACGATACCACAACTGCAAGTGTCTCAATCGCTTGAACGTAAGCCACCAAACAGGCAGCGTGAAAATTGCTTTGAGCGGGTAATCGAGATAGATTATCCCCCAGGAATAATCAACCTCCTGATAGCTCTGCATACTCAGATGTAGCGAAACCATGTAGAAAACCGCAAAAGCCAGGTAAAATAGTACCAGCCCCCCCGCCGCCTTCCAGACGGGCAGGGCAGAGCGGTTAGCGGGGGCAGAGGTGGATTCCATAAAGGGGGCAGTGAATGATGCCTGACAAATGTAACAGCTTCGGCCCGTAACCGGCAAAGGAAATCGGTGAACGACCACGAGAAGTGGTAGACGACCGCCGAGCGATGGTGCGTGACCTCCGGTCGCGCGTTGGTGTGTGACCTCCGGTCGCGCGTTGGTGTGTGACCTCCGGTCGCGCGTTGGTGTGTGACCTCCGGTCGCGCGATTTTGGCTGCCGACCTCTGGTCGGCAACAGACGTACACCCCCCGACCGGAGGTGGCGGGGGGCCAAACCCGCTCGACCGGAGGTCGAGCACCACGGGTGTATAGACCCGCTCGACCGGAGGTCGAGCACCACAGGAGTATAGACTCACTCGACCTCCGGTCGAGCACCCCTTTGCGTGAGGCGCCTGAAAGGCCGACCGGCAGGGAGGGTGTGAAGCACGGAGCGAACAGCGAACCCTGGAAGGTGCCGACCCGACCGTTCAGGGAGGGACACGCCCGAAACTATGACTTAATGATGGAATGTGCCAAGCTGCTGTTTAGGCACCCCCTACCTACAAAGCGTAACTCCGTATACATCTTCGACCGTCATGCCGCCCGGCCGCAAAATTTTGCAGCACTATAGTTAAAACCCGCCCAGCACCTTGACCAATAACAGGGCCGGTGCCACCTCGACCGCCAGCGCGTAAATGACGAGCCGACCCGGATCGCTGAACCAGTACTTGTTGACGATGAGCAGGCCGCGCAAACTGCGCAACGCATAGTAGGCGGCCACGAGGGCCAGACCGCCGTAGAAAACGTAGTGGACGGCCCAGGGAGGGGCGAAGGAAAGCAGCAGGTTGACGGGGATGAGGGCCAAGCCGAGCAGGCCCGCGAAGAGCATGATGGTGAAGGAAAACTTGTCGGTCTCCGCCCGGAGCGGGAAGATGGAACCGAGGTAGCCGAGCACGAAATGCTTGAGCAGGAAGGCACCGGCCAGTGCGCCGGAGCAGCCGAGCCACCAGACCCAGGGCGATTCGGGCGTGGGCACCTGGAGGTGGCGCGTGATGAGGTAGAGGAACAGGCCGCCGTTGAGGAAGAAGTAGATGTAGGCGAGGTAAAACTGGCCGCCGCGCCCGCCGGTGCGCTGCCGCTGGAGCTGGTTGAGCATGTTTTCGCTGAACAGCGAGCGATAGGCCTGGCCGTAGTGGCCCCGCAGGACGACCAACAGGATGGCGGCCCACAACAGCATGATGAGGTGAATGATGAGGATGCTGCCGGGGGCACCGGTGGCGGCTACGGTACTGCCGGCGGGCTGCCGGACGGCGGGGGCGGTGACCAGCGTGGGCCGGGGCGGTTGGGCGGCGGCGGTGAGGGCGGCCGGGTCGCGGATGATGTCGAACGGATTGCCGCCGGGCGCGGCGGCGGCGGGCTGCGCCAACCGCTCGGTCTCACTGAGGCGCGGGACGATCTCGAAGGGGTTGCCGGAAGGCATGACCTGCCCGATTGCCCCCGTAACGGGCAACAAGAGAAGCAGCAGGAATAGTGGCAGCAGACGAATGAGCAAGGATATACGGTTGTGGCCGTAAAGTTACGGAAACCGGACCATACCTTATATACTCACCAGTCGGCCGTTTTCATCCGGGCGGCTGAGAACCAGCAGGCCCGCCCCGTCGTACTCTCCGAACAGCGAAAGCGGTGCCCCGCCCCCGGCCGCCAGCAGGGTCCAACCGGTCTCCTCGGGGCCGGTGAGCGGCAGGGTACGATTGGCGGCATCGTTGGCAATAAAGCCGGTGGGGCCGCGTAGCACCCGCATGCCCGCCAGATAAACGGGCAGCCGCCGCGACCACGGATCGAGGGCGCGGGCGGACTGCCAGGCGGCGGCCAATTCCGGCAGGTCGGTGGTGGCCCGCAGGCTCTCGTAGGCGCGGCCGCTGGGGCGGGCATCGGTGAGGACGGCCCGCAGGGGGCGGCTGCCGGGGTAATAGTGTAAGCGGCCCTGCCAGGCCGAGCCGAGCGGAAAATTATCGGGGTAGGCCGCGCCGCCGAAGGAATAGTCGAGCAGGAGCGCAAACCGACCCGTGCGTTCGCCCCGGACCCAGGTGCGGCGGAAACTGAGTTGTTCTTCTCGGCCTTCGGTGACGCCCAGTACCAGCCAGTGGTCTTCCAGGGCGGGGCCGGCTAGTACTTCGGCGCGCTTGGGAGAATGGCCGGCGGCGCGGAGCCACGTTTGCCGGCGGGCGGGCGGCAAGTGGTCGAATTGCTGCCAGGCACGGCAGAATAGTTCGAGGCGGCCGAGTTCGTCGAGCAGGTAGGCGGCGGGGTCGGGGAGCGGCTGTTCGGGGTCGGTCAGGTCGGCCGCCAGGCGGCGCAGGGTGCGGGCGGGGCCGGGGAGTTTGTTGTCGACCAGCCGGGCGGCGGTTTCTTCCCAGAAATCGGTGCCGGCGGTCAGGGTTTCGGCCAGACCCCGGCGCAGGGTGTCGCGCAGGCGGGCGGAGAGTTCCTCCACCCCGGCGGCCAGGGCGGCGCGGCGGGCGGGGGCCAGTTGGGTTTCTTCGGTTGATGGATTTACGGGAGCCGCCGTTTCGCGGCGGCGGGCGCGTTCGGCGGTTTCCAGCACCCAGGCGGGCGGCTCGGCTACGCGCAGGCGGTCGGGGCGGTTTTTGAACAACAGTACCAGCGCGGTAGCGTGTACGCAGGGGCGGGTGGGGGCGCGGCAGGTGCAGAAGAAGCCCGGCGGGTCGAGCCGCACGGCGGCGCGGAGCGGCTTGGCGTCCTGGCGTGCGCCGGGGCGGGCGGGCCACTCCGCCCAGAGCCAGTGTCCGTTTCCGGCGGGGTCGGTCCAGCGGTCGGCGAAGAACAAGCGCCGTGCGCCCTCCAGAATGCGGCGGTCGGGTACGAGGCGGAGAAGATCGTCGGGGGTGAACATGTGGGGGGCTGCGCCCGTACTTTAGTAGGTGTGCTGCGCACGCTGGTATTTTGGTATCAAGCCTACACGTGTACGGGGGGCTTTGCCCATAATTTTCGTAGACCTTACCGCTCAAAGCCAAAAACAAAGCTACTAAAACCCGCCGTAATCCATTAAATGCCGCCTCGCACAAGCACTCGGTAACATTCGCGGCTCGGCCGCTTTACTATGATCCTCCTATTCCTCTTCCTCATGACCACTTCCCAGCCGCTTTTTGATTTTTCTCCTGATGCCGATGTCTCCGCCTGGACCGTTGAGGACGATACCGTGATGGGCGGCGTCTCCGACGGGCACTTCAAGGTGAACGATGCCGGGCACGGCGTTTTTTTCGGCCACGTGTCATTGGAGAACAACGGCGGTTTCTCTTCCCTGCGCTATCGCTTCGATAAGATGAAGGTGGTCGATTTCGAAAAGATTTGCATCCGCCTGCGCGGTGACGGTAAGCGTTACCAGTGTCGCGTGAAATCGAATATGGACGAGAAGCAATCGTACATCGCCTACTTCGAAACCACCGGTAAGTGGCAGACCGTGGAGATCGACCTGGCGGGCATGAAGCCGACCTACCGGGGCGAGACGCCCGATCTACCCGACTACCCCGGCGAGACGATGGCGGAGTTCGGCCTGCTGATTGGCAACAAGAAAGAGCAGGATTTTAAGCTGGAACTGGACTGGTTGCGGTTGGAATAAGGGACCGGCACGGGTCTTAACAAGTCCTAACGCCCTTTAATAAACCTTTAAGTCTCCAGATTTGCCCGCATGGCCTTACTGCCCCTACCTTGCGGGGGTAATCAACAACCTACCTCACCCGCACCAAATAAAACCAACCATGCGCAATTACCTGCTTTACGCTTTACTCCTGTTAGCTACCCTCGGCACTACTGCCTGCGGCGATGACGATGACGGCAATGGTGCCGATGATGCCGGCATTGTGGGAGATAAATTACAACTCGACCGTGGTCTCCAGTCCGGTCCCATCCTAGACGCCGGGTATCAGGAATTAGCCGTTAGATTTACTCGTTCCCAAGTGGGGCGCTATAATGGCCGCTTCCTCGAGGATGTCGTTTTTTTCCTGGGGCAAAAGCCCGCTCGGACCTACGTGATCGTTTACGGTGAAGGCCCCGATGAAAATACGCCCGGTCCCGAGCTTTACGTCGAGGAGATAACAACGGAAATAAACGATCCGCGTACCACCGTGCCCGGCTGGCAGACACACGAATTAATCCGTAACGTACAGCTTTCCGATCAGGAACTCTGGTTGGCAATAGGCGTCAGCCTCATTGGGTCTCAGCAATCCGTTGGGTGCGATGCCGGACCTGCAGTCAATGGAGGTGACTTTCTGTTACCTCCCGATCCGAATAACTTCTGGACAACTTTTCGTGCCCGCACCAATGGCTCCGAAAGCGTCAACTGGAATATCCGCGGCAAGGTCTCCGACCAATAAACCCTTTTGGGTTTCGACTTTCCAATCGTCCCGGCCGGGCGGCACCAGTGGGTGCCGTCCGGCCGACTTATTTGGGGGCGGCGGTCATGATAATGGGGTGGGTGATAAATTTAGTCGTACTTTGTTCCGTTATCCGCTTTCACTAACCTACGTCTACTCCTTGATTCGCGTCTCCACCCTCCTATTGTTCGGTAGTATCCTGCTACTCTGGTCCTGCGAGGACGAGACGCGGCGGCGCACCGATTTTGCCCTGCACGGCGTGGACGTATCGCACTACCAGGAACGGATCGACTGGCCCGCCGTGGCGGCCGAGGATATATCTTTTGCTTTCATCAAAGCCACTGAGGGCGTAACCGTGGCCGATTCGCTCTTTGTGAGTAATTGGCAGTTGCTGGAACAAACGCCAATTGTGCGCGGAGCCTACCACTTCTTCCACCCCGAGATCGACATTCACGATCAGGCGCACCACTTTTTTAGCCGGGTAGACCTGCTGCCGGGAGACCTGCCCCCGGTGCTGGACGTGGAGCTGGACGGCGGCCTCTCCAAGGTGCAACTCATCGTAGCAGTCAAGACCTGGCTGTTTCTGGCGGAGGCCCACTATGGCGTCAAACCCATCCTCTACACGGGACAAACTTTTTATAACCGCAATCTGGCCGGTCATTTCGATGACTATCCGCTCTGGATTGCCCGTTACAGCCGCCGGGTACCCACCACCGCCGACACGCAGCAGTGGCACTTTTGGCAATACGGCAACCGGGGCAGCCTGGCGGGAATCGACGGCGACGTGGACTTCAATGTTTTCCACGGTACCCGCGCCCAGTTGGACGAACTCCGCATCTCCGCCCAGCCCTCGCGGCAGGTGGTCATGTGGTAACGCTACTTTAACTACCGAACCGTACAACGATAACCGTGGGACAGGTACCTTTGAGCCGTTAGCCGCAACGCGCTGAAGTAACCCTAAAATCCCCCTTTTGTCATGGTACAACGTGCTACCCTCGTCCTGCTATTTTTGTTCTCCATTATCGCCCTTTGCTCGGGGCCGCAGGCTGCCGTAGCGGTGGTCCGGCCGGCAGCAGCTGATGCGGTGCCCGCCCCACAGGTAGCCGAAACCGGTGCGTCGATTGAGACCATTCAACTGAATTGGCGGCAGCGGCTGGTGCTGAAATTGGCCGCTAAAAAGATGGCCAAAGCGCAGCGCCGCGCCGCCCGAGGCACAACATCTGCGGATCCGGATCCCGTCAAGACCCACCCAATGGCCTGGGCGGCCCTGGGTTTTTTGATCAGTACACTCGTATTGTTGGGCTTTTTGGGCTTTATTGGAGCCATAATTTGTGGGTCGATTGCCCAGCGAAGGATAAATGCCGAACCTTACAATTGGAAGGGGTACCAGCTGGCCAAGACCTGCAAGATCATTGGTATCGTGGGAGTAGCATTGACCATTTTGCTAATCGGACTTCTCGTGGCGGCTTTTGCGGGCGGGTTATAAATTATTGACAGCTATTCCTCCAGGTCCGGCCGCGCTTGCTCCAGCACCTCCCGGTAGGCAGGCGTCTGCTCGTTCAGTCGCCAGTCGTATTCCAGGAACTCGATGGGAGCAGCGGGTTGTACGTCCACTTCCGCGTATTTTTTCAGCAACGCGTAGCGGTCGGGGTAGGTATCGGTAAAATCACCCCAGTACCAATCGAGGATTTTTGAAAGCCCCACCTTATCGGCCGTGATGTCGTTGCGGTAGGGTTCGTTCAGGAACTCGCGGGCGGCGCGGTCCAGTTGGCCGTCTAATTCTTCCGCCGTGAAGGCGAACCGTTGCAATTTCGGACAAGACAGGCTGGCGCAGACCAGCGCGAAGTGCACCCGCGGCTCGGGGAAATATTTGCGCACGATGCCGTGCTCCAGGTTGTTCAGGTTATAGCTTTCTCCTTCGATGTCGATAAAGTTAATATCCCAGACGGTACTCACGAAGGGTATGCCGTTCTTGATGTCCTTGATGCCCGGCACGGGATAATTATCCAGGATCATTTTCAGCGTAAAGGCATTGTAGGCATTGATCCAGTAGGCCAGCTGCTCGTCTTTGCTCCAGTTGGCATCGTTGGGGTGGCCGGCGGAAAGCTGCGCGAGGTAATCATTCAGGCGGGCCGAATCTTTGAGCAATCCTTGGTAATCTACCAACCCCTGCTCGTCCACGTAATCCTTCAGGATCGCGTCGTAGGCTGCGTGGGAGATTGGCTTTGCGTCCGATGCTACTTTGGGCTGGCGGCTGATGCCGCACTGGCTGAGGAGCAGGACGGCGAATGCGAGCAGGCTGAAGTGGAAGATTTTCATAATGGAGGTAGTTTAATTCGGAAGGCGGCTGGAGAACAGCGGTCGGTATGCCAGGGGGCGGCCGCTATTCCCGATTGTTGAACAACGGTTCGGCCCGCCGGGTGTTTCATGGCTGCCGTCGCCAACTGCGACAACCATCGTACCTGGACAAACTCCCTTGCATTGGCTTCCTCCTTTTTTCTTCCCGTCGGCCCCAACCGCTGGCACGTTCATACCTACGGCAGCGGACCCAAAATCGTCATCGCCTGGCACGGTTTCGGCCGCTCCGGCGAACGCATGGGGGCCATCGGAGAACTGGTCTCCCGCGAGTACACTGTCTATGCGCCCGATCTCCCCTACCACGGCCGCACCAACTTCCCCGCCGATTTTTACCGGCCCGCCGATCTGCTGGCGGTGGTAAATGCTTTGCGCACGGAACGCAAATTCGACCGCTTCACGCTGCTGGGCCACAGTCTGGGTGGGCGAATGTCGCTCGTTATCCTACCCGCACTGGCGGAATTTATCGACGGTTTACTACTTATCGCCCCCGACGGCCTGGGCGGCCGCTACACCAACTGGATCGACCGCACGCCCTTTCCCCTCAAGCGCGGCCTTGCCCGCTGGGCCGATAACCCCCGCCGCGTACAGGGTCTGGTCAACACGTTGCACCGGCGCGGTCTGGTGCCCGGTTACATCCACCAGTATCTCGATCATCACCTCTACCAGCCGGCCAGCCGCCGCATGGCCCTGGCCAGCCTTCGCTCCGTTGAATACTTTCGGGTGGAGGCCCGCGCCGTACAGAACGCGCTGGCGGAAAACAACATCCCCGCCCGCCTGCTGGCCGGCACCGAAGACCCCCTCATTCGGCTGGACCGGATCCGCAATTGGGTTACCCTCGCGCCGGCTATCCGGCTGGTTGAGTACGCCGGCAGCCACTGGATTCCGGCACAGTTGGTGGCAAAAAAGCTGCGGGAAATGGCGGGGCGAGGAAATCAGTGAAACGTCTGAAAATAAGCCGGCCCGGTCCTCGCGTGAGGTGCCTGGAGGGCTTGGTGCGTTAGCACGGAGCGAACAGCGAACCCCGGAAGGTGCCGACCCTTTTCCGCAATTTTGCGGGAAGGGGCACGCCCAAAAACACTAATTCCTCACCTGCCCCTCGCCCACTACCAGATACTTATAGCTGGTCAATTCCCGCAGTCCCATCGGGCCGCGGGCATGCAGTTTTTGCGTGCTGATGCCGATTTCCGCGCCCAACTCGAACTGGCCGCCGTCGGTAAATGAGGTGGCGGTGTTGGCATAAACCACGGCGGCATCCACCTCGCTCAGGAAACGGTCCACCACGGCGGTATCGTCGCTCACCACGGCCTCGCTGTGACGGCTGCCGTAGCGTTCGATGTGATTCACGGCCTCCTCCGCGTCGGCTACCGTCTTGATGCTCAGGGCCATGCTCAGAAATTCAGTTCCGAAGTCCTCCTCTGCGGCGCGGGCCAGCAGGTCGGCCGGATAGTGCCCGTTCAGCGCGGCATGGGCGGCTTCGTCGGCCGCCACCCGGCAATGGTACGTTTCTCCCAGCACCCTTAGCAGGCGCGGCAAATTTATCAACTGATTTTTGTGCAACAGCAAGCAATCCAGCGCATTGCAGACCGAGACCCGCCGCGCCTTGGAGTTGGTGATGATGCGCTCGGCCCAGTCCAGGTTAGCCGTTCGGTCCACGTAGACATGGCAAATCCCGGCCCCGGTTTCAATCACGGGCACGGTGGCGTTTTGGCGCACGTGGTCGATCAGCCCCTGGCTGCCGCGCGGGATGATGAGGTCCACCAGCCGGTCGGCCGTCAGGATGGGGCCGAGGGCCGCCCGCTCGCCGGGGGCCAGGTAGCAGGCGGCGGCGGGCAGGCCGTTATCCAGCAATGCTTGCCGGATGAGGCCGTGAATGGCGACGTTGGAATCGTGCGCGTCCCGGCTGCCCTTCAGCACCGAGGCGTTGCCCGCCTTGAGGGTGAGCGCAAATACGTCGAACGTCACGTTCGGGCGGCTCTCGAACACGACTCCGATCACGCCCAGCGGCACGCTTACGCGCCGCAGGTGCAGGCCGTTCGCCAGCGTGCGCTCCTCCAGTTCGCGGCCCAGGGGGCTGGGCAGATCGGCCACCCGCCGCAGGTCGGCGGCAATGGCGCGGATGCGGTCCTCGCTCAGCAGCAGCCGGTCGTATTTGGGGTCGGCGGGGTCCATCCGCGCCAGATCGCGGGCATTGGCGGCCAGCAGTTTCGGCGCGTTTTCTTCCGCCAGTTCGGCCAGCCGCCGCAGCGTGGCATCAATCGTTTCGCGGGGTAGCGCGGCCAGGCGGCGGGCGGTGGCGCGGGTGGCGGCCAGGTTTTGCAATATGGACATGAGGCGGTGGGTAAAAGCGGCAAGTTAGGGCTTTCCGCACTCCCTCCAATCAGTCCTTATATAAGGTGGCTCCGCTTACGTGCCGTTATTTCGGGCGGCTCTGCATCCCTATCGGGCTGCGGTCGGTCCCTTACCGGCTCGCTGTTCGCTCGGCCCCTCCGGCTACGCCTCCGGGTCTCCTTCCTGCGGTCGGCCCGTCCAGGCACCTTCCGCATGGGATCGCCGATCATTGTCCGCAAAGGAACAAAATAAACCACAAATAAAATAATTTAAAAAAAACTTACCCCATTTTGTGCAAAGCGGGGCGGGTCGTTCGGCATAGGGGTTAATTACCTCATCCGCCAAGCAGCCACTTATGAATATCCGCGAAGATTTTATCCATTTCATCTGGCGGGTCGCCCGCTTCGACCTGCGCGACCTGCGTACCACCACGGGCGAGACGATCGCCATCCGCAATTTCGGGATCCATAACCAGGATGCCGGCCCCGATTTCTCGGATGCCCAGATCGTGATCGACGAAATCCCCTGGGCCGGTCGCGTGGAGATGCACCTGAAATCGTCGGACTGGTACGCCCACCGGCACCAGCACGATCCGGCCTACGATAACGTGATTCTCCACGTCGTTCTGGAAGAAGATCAACCCGTTTTCCGCGAAGACGGCGAGCGTATCCCCTGCCTGGAACTGCGGGGCCGTATCCCGCCGGGCATCGTCCACAGCTACTGGCGGCTGCAACACAATGCCGACTGGATTCCGTGCCAAAACCAGTTGTACACCGTGCCGGAAATTACCCGCAATATCTTCCTCGACCGCGTGCTGGTGGAACGGATGGAGCAGCGCACCCAGCGCATCAGCCGCCGCCTGGAACTGACCCGCCGCGACTGGGAGGAGGTCTTTTACCAGTTCCTGGCCCGCTCACTGGGCACCCGCGTCAATGCCGAGGCTTTCGATATGCTGGCCCGTTCGCTGCCGCTGCGTATCTTGCTCAAACACCAGCACAGCTTACTCCAGATCGAGGCCCTGTTCTTCGGCCAGAGCGGTCTCCTCCCCGCCGAGGATGAAACGGAGGAAGCCTACCCGCTCCACCTGATCCGTGAGTATAAACTACTGGCACACAAGTACCAGCTGCGCCCCCTGCCCGCTTCTACCTGGCGATATATGCGCCTGCGGCCCGCCAATTTTCCCACGCTGCGCATCGCGCAGTTGGCCGTGATCGTCCACCGCACGGGGCGGCTCTTTGCCAAAACCGTTGCGGCGGCGGGGGTAGATGAATTGAAGAATATGTTCCACGTTACCCTCAGCAATTACTGGCAGAGCCACTACCGCTTCGGCACCGAAAGCCGCCGGACCGCCCGCGCCCTGGGGAGCGGAACGGTGGACCTGATCATCACCAATACCATCGCACCGCTGCTCTTCCTTTACGGTAAGGAAAGGGGGGAAACCGACCGCAGCCGGCGGGCACTGGAACTGCTGGAGAATCTACCGGCCGAGCAGAATAGCATCATTACCAAATGGAACCGCCTGGGCATGGTGGCCGATACGGCCCACCGCAGTCAGGCCCTGTTGCAACTGAAAAAGGACTACTGCGATAAATCGCGCTGTACCGAATGCGCCATCGGCTCCGCCATCCTCCAAACCCGGCACCCGGAAGACGACGATCTGCCGCTGCTGACGGTGAACGAGGAGGCGCGGGTTTACTCGCTCTTTAGCAAAAGGGAGGCCAGTTGATCCAGGGTGCTGACATTGTAAGTCGGTTCCAGGCCGGGGATGGTATTGGGTTTGCCCAGCGGATTGTACCAGCAGGTAGCGCACCCGAACTCCGCCCCGCCGCGAATGTCGGCATTCAGGTTGTCTCCGATCACCAGCGCGTCGGCGGGGTCGTCGGTATGCATTCGTTCCAGCGCGTGCCGGAAGAAGGCCGCATCCGGTTTGGCTACTCCGATCTCGTCGGAGACGATCACGAAATCAAACAGTTCCGTCAGTGGGGAAAGGGCCAGACGGGGCCGCTGTACTTCGGTCAGGCCGTTGGTAATCATGCCTAGTTTATAGCCCGCCCGGTGGCAGGACCGCACCAGGTTTTCCGCCCCCGCAATGGGTACGGCCGATTTTCCCAACTCCGTCCGATATTCCTCCGAGCAAGCCTCGACATCGGCCACTAGCCGGAAATGGTCGAATAGACGGCTGAAGCGCACGGTGCGCAGATCCGATTTTGGCAGCCGTCCGTGTTCGTAGTCGGTCCATGCCTCATGGTTGATCTCGCGGTAGATGCCCAGCACTTCATCCGACCATTCCAGGCCGTATTTGCGGGCGCAGTGCTCGATACCGGCCGCCTCGGCGGCACTGAAATCGAAAAGGGTGTTGTCGAGATCGAAGAGGAGGTAGTGGTACAGCATCGCGCGAGCGGGGTTTGAGCCGATATGAAAGTGAGGCAAACCCGCCGGCGCGGGAATAAGTTGCCCCGAGCAAACCTTTCCCCGCCGCTTGCATTCCGTTGTTTTTCACTCCTCACAATGACCCCGCTATGCGTCCGCTCGAAGAAGGTTGGTTCGACGTCACTTATCCCATTTTTGAAGGCAGCGTACACTGGCCCGGCCAGTCGCCCGTGCGCTGGGAGGTCCTGAGCGATCTGCACTGCGGAGATTCCGCCCGGGTTTCCATCCTCCACCTCAGTGCCCATTCCAATACCCACATGGATGCGCCCAGCCACTTCGAGTCGCAGGGGATCGACATCAGCCGCGTGCCGCTATCCGTGCTGATGGGTGCCGTCCGCGTGGCCGATGTCACCAAACCCGACGGTCCCATCGACCCGCAGGACGTGCTCGATTACGAAGCCCGCACCCGGCCCATCCTTGCCGGCGAGCGAGATGGTATTCCGCACCCGCAACTCGGAGCGGTTCTGGCCCAATGAAAAGGAGTTCGATTACAGCTATTCCGCCGTCAGCCCCGAAGCCGCCCAGCTACTGCGTGAGCGCAAGATCAGTCTGGTCGGCGTGGACTACCTCTCCATCGGCCCCTACGATACCACGGTAGACACCCACCATACCTTCTTCCACGGCAATGTCTGGATCGTGGAGGGCATCGACCTGCGCCGCGTCGCCGAGGGCGACTACGAAATGATCTGCCTGCCGCTGAAACTGACGGGCGTGGAAGGGTCTCCGGTACGGATGCTCATGCGGGAGGCGAAGAAAAAGTAACGCCCTAATCATTGGAAGGCGGAAGAAGTGGATGGGGTAGGGCAGTGCATTAAGAGCGTGTCTAAATTTTTACTTCCTGAGAACCAAGTATTTGAGAACCTGGCGTCACATAAACTGACTTACGTAACCCGCTATGCGCGCACCACGAAGTAGCCGCGAAGCGAATTTTTTGTCTAGCCAGAACCTCAACCAAGAAATAGCCGCGAAGCGAATCATTGATCCTCAGTTCTTAAAAATTTTAGACACGCTCTAACCAATCGTTGCTATTTATTCGCCTCGCTCACATAGTTTACGCAAGTACTCCTGCTCCTCCTCACCGGCTATCGCTTCGCCTAAATCGCGGAGACACCGGGACTGGTATTCATCCACCCAAGCCGCTTGCTCGCGGCTCAGTAGGTCGCGGTCGATCAGGCAGTTATCGAAGGGAAAGAGGGTAAGAGTCTCGAAGCGCAGGAAATTGGGTACGGCTTCATCCTTCACGCAGAGGATGAGGTTTTCGATGCGGATGCCGTAGCGGCCGTCCAGGTAGTAGCCGGGTTCGTTGCTGGTGACCATGCCGGGTTTGAAGGGGCGGCGGGCGGCGGCTGATTTGGCGTTGGGGCTGATGCTCTGCGGCCCCTCGTGCACATTGAGGAAGAAACCGATGCCATGACCGGTGCCGTGCCCGAAATTGAGGCCGTCGCGCCAGAGCGGTGCGCGGGCCAGTACATCCAGTTGGAGGCCGGTGGTGCCTTCCGGGAAACGGGAATAGGCCAGGTTAATGTGCCCCTGCAGGACGCGGGTATAGTGAGTGCGTTGCTCGGCCGTGGGTTCGCCCAGGGCGAAGGTACGGGTGATATCGG
The DNA here is from genome assembly GCA_963710215.1 of Lewinellaceae bacterium. GTDB lineage: Bacteria > Bacteroidota > Bacteroidia > Chitinophagales > Saprospiraceae > Neolewinella. Next base: position 50,064 of record CAVPZP010000040.1, read on the forward strand.
TGGTGCCGTCCAGGTAGTGGCCGCCCGAATCGAGGAGCAGAATGCCCTCCGGCCGGACGGCGGCTCCGCCGCCGGCCGGGGCGTGGTAGTGGACGATGGCACCATTGGCACCGTAGCCCACGATGGCGGGGAAGGATTCTCCCCGGTAGCCGTCGCCGGTCGCCCGCAGTCGGGCCAGTTCGCGGGCGAGGTCGTCTTCGACCAGTTGCGCTCCGGCGGCCAGGCGTTCCGTCATCCAGCGGTGCAGGCGCAGGAGGGCGAGGCCGTCGCGGAGCAGTGCTTGGCGGAGGTGGGCGATCTCGGTCGGGTTTTTGATCCCCTTCCAGGCGGCGATCGGGCTTTTGAGGAGCATCACCTGTTCGGTACCGGCCGCCTCAAAAAGGCGGATGCTCAGGAGGGCCGGATCGGCGGCCAGTTTGGTAGGCAGGTTTTCCAGGGCCTCTTCGATGCGCTCGTATTTTTTCAGGGCCACCCCGTCGGCCTTCAGTGCCTTCGCCACTTTTTCCGGTACCCGTTGTGCACCGCCGTACCAGCGGTGATCGCCGTCGGCATTGAGAAGGAGGTAACTGAGGACAACCGGATTGTAAGCAACGTCGGTAGCCCGGATGTTGAGCAACCACGCGATCTCGTCCAGTGCCACGACCAGATAATGTTCCACCCCTTCGCGCCGCATGAAATTCACGGCCCGCTCCAGCCGATCGGCCCGCGACTGGCCGGTATATTTTTTCGCCAGTTCGCTCACTTCGGTGGCGGGCAGGGCGGGGCGGTCTTCCCAAATTTCGCCGGGCAGATCGTGGCGGGTATCCACCTCGATCCCGAACGGGCCGAGTTGTTTGCGCAGATCCCGCACGGTATCCAGTGATACGACGCTGCCATCCAGCCCCAGCCGTTCGCCGGAGGCCAGGTTATCCGCCAGCCAATCCCGGTATTCGGGGGTGTGGGGCACCTTCAGTTTTTGTAGGTGGATACCAGTGCCCGCCAGTTCCTGTTCGGCCTGAATGAAGTAGCGCGAGTCGGTCCAGAGCAGTGCCTCATTGGCCGTCACGATCAGCGTGCCGGCCGAACCGGTAAAGCCCGATAACCACGCCCGGGTGTTCCAGCGGTCGGGGGCGTATTCGCTCTGGTGCGGGTCGGTGCTGGGCACCAGGCAGGCATCCAGGCGGTGGGCAACCATGCGGCGGCGGAGGGCGGTGAGTTTGGCGGGGACGGTCATGTGGCGGGTGATGAGTTGAGGGACAAGAAATTGGCGGGGCAATTGGTGCGGTGAATAATGGAAGGGCTATCGACTTTAGGACAGTCGATTGGCTAATCCTTCGGTCGGTAAGTTATAAAAATGGGTTGGGGTTGTCTACTCCCGTAGACCGGACCCTATTTTGGACACGCTCTAAAATTAAGAGCAACGAGAACTGAAGCAAAAGAGTTAGTTGAAGCGTGCCTCCAATCATCCTGCTAAAATGAAGTAATAACTTCTTCCTACCTTTAGAATGGCAATCCCTTACACCATAGGCTGTCCAGTTTATCAGGCTAGAGCTAGTACAGGTTTTGCACTCGCTTCTTGGAGACCTCTCCCCCGGCCCGGCTATTCGACTGGGTCCCCTTAACCCCATCCGCCGCGAAGGAGAGGGGTGACGGAAAGTTGACATACCGTTAAAACTGTAGTGGGTAAACCTAAATAGATTGGACAGCCTACCTTACACCATATCGCTTCCCACAATACTTATCGAACCATCCATCCTGACCTGAGTTGGGCGCGGGAGTCGCTTGGACTGAGCTTCTTCCTGAAGAACTCTCTTTTAAAGTTCTTCAAAGAATTTACGAGTAGACATTTAGCACTACTTTTGCTGCTGACTTGTTTACCTGGAATGGGAGTTTCGCAAGACCGAATTACCAATAAAGAGGATATAAGCGACTTTATGTGGGGGCTGTTTGATAATATTTCAGCCGGCAAGAATGATTCTACCGCGATTGTCGAAGTGGATAAATATGTTAAAGCTGCTGTATTTGCTAAATCACCTCAGGATAGAAAATACTTTACGGGGAAAATACAATATATTCCTGGAAATATTATTTCCGAACAAGCGAGAAAAGACCTGGAAACAGTTCTTGTCGATGATCGACTCATTAACTGGTCTACGATAATTGTTTGTGGATATTTAGAGATAGGTGAGTTGGAGAGGTTTGAAGAATTAGCGCGAGAGTATGAGGCAACCACTTCTTATAAATCGCTGGCATGGGCCTCTTTGTTGGTATTAGCCCGTCGGGGAGATGAAAAGAGCAATCGTATAGTGCTGGATAGAATCAAAAGCGAAGAGCGATTAGAATACAAGTTCACGCTACTTCCCGATGATTTGGCTTATCTAAATAATCAAGGCGGCTTAGATGTATTGATTGAATTATTAATGGATGATGCTACGTATATGGATGTCCCTAATCAGGAGCCTTATAAGTGGGAGACATTTCTTTATGCGCATCGAATTCCACCGGTATTAAAAGAAATAATCTTGAATTTTCCGCAAGAGGCAAAATATCGAGATGCGCAGGAGGTTAGGAAGTGGATTAAAGCAGGAAAGTATGAACTGGACAAGACAGCGTATATTCCCCTCAAATAGGGTAGCAGCCACGGTTTTGTTACGGCAATGCGGACCAAAAAACTGTCAAATTTATATCCGTAAAGATGAGAATATGCCGGGTTGCCGAACCTGAAAGCTGATAAGTTAGATAAAATGCATTACCTCGTATTTAAGAACCTGGTGTCATAAAAACTGACTCACGTAACCCGCTATGCGCGCACCACGAAGTAGCCGCGAAACGAATCATTGATCCTCAGTTCTTAAAAATTTTAGACACATTCTAAAAATCTTTCCCCTCCCTACCCGCGTGAGGTGCCCGCAGGGGGCGGCGATTGAGCCGCCGCGCGCAGCGCCGAGCCGGCAGGCGAAGCCCGGAGGACGCCGACCCCGGCCCGCGGTAGCGGACGGGGGCACGCCCAAAGAACCATGAGGAAGATACCCTTGTCTTAGAGCGTGTCTAAATTTTTACTTCCTGAGAACCAAGCATTTAAGAACCTGGCGTCGTAAAAACTGACTTACGTAACCCGCTATGCGCGCAAGTTTTTATCTAGTCGGAACCTTAAATCATTGATCCTCAGTTCTAAAAATTTTAGACACGCTCTTAGCGGTACCACATGAGGATGCCCCCGAATAGGGTAATGAGCAGGAGCAGGACGGTGGCCATGTTGATGCTGTTGCGCAGGTGGCGGGTAAACTGGCGAATGTTTTCTTCCTGGCCGGGGTAGCGGGGAATGATTTCTTCTTCCATCAGGCGGCGGTTGAAGACGTGGGCGGGTTTGAAATCGACGCGGCCCTCGACCAGGCGGCGGTAAGCGCGGATGACCTTGGCGCGGAAATAAATGTTGATGAACAACATACCCAGGAACAGGGCGATGACGAGGGTGATGAGGGTATACAGCATGGGAACGAGGTTGGATCAGGCGATCTCGGGCGGGCGGGGGATGGGGTAATTGGCCCGAAACCAGAAACCCGCGAGCACTCCGAAAACGAAGCCGCCGATGTGCGCCCACCACGCCACGGAGCCGCCGACACCGTTGTCGGCCAGGGAGGCGTAGCCGGCCGTGCTCTGCTGATAAAACCAGAAAAGGAGGAAAAAGATGGCCGGGATGCGGATGAAGAAAATGATGACGATCACTTTGATGCGGCTGCGCGGAAACATGACGAGGTAGGCCCCCATGACGGCCGATAGGGCACCGCTGGCCCCTACGGTGGGCAGGGTGCTGGACGTGTTGAAGTAGACATGGGCGGCCGAGGCGACCAGGCCGCCGATGAGGTAGAAGGGCACGAACACGCGGCTGCCGACAACGGCCTCGATGTTATCGGCGAAGATCCAGAGGAAGAGCATGTTGCCGATGAGGTGCATCCAATCGCCGTGCAGGAACATACAGGTGAAGAGGGTGTGCAGGTTTTCGCCCGCCAGGATGTCGGTGGGGATGGACCCCCAGGTGTATACGAAAGCCGCCCCCAGGTCGGGGGGGAGGCTGACCTGGTAGAGGAATACCAGGACGTTGAGCACGATGAGGCCGTAGGAGAAGTAGGGCGTGTGCCCCCCGTCTACCTGGTCGTCTCCGTAGGGAATGAACATAAGGGAGGCTCTCTTAACGGGCGGAGGCACCGCCGGGCAGTGGTTCTACGCGCAGGCGGATGCGATAATCTTCGGGCAGGGTTTTGGGGGCGTCGGCGGTGGGGTAAGGGTCCACGGATTCGACGAGGATGCGGTAATCACCCAGATTGATACCGGGGTTGCCCTTGCTGCCGGCGGGTACTTCCAGCTCGCGGCGGCGACCGTCGGCGGTGAGGAAGAAAACGGTGGCCTCGCCGGCGCGGATGCAGTTGACGCCCGTGGGGCAGCGGCTGTCGTTGACCACGCCGCCGAAGGTGAAGCCCCACTCGGCGTTTTCCAGGCGAACGGCCTGACCGGCCACCAGCTCGAAGGGTTGGCCGACCTGAATGACGCGAATGTCGTCGTTATCGGCGGTTTTATCGCCGCAGCCGCGGCTGCCGCCCGCTACTACCAGGACGAGGGAAAAAAGGAGGTACTTAATCATGGCCGCAAGATAAGCAAAACAGCGGCCGGGGGAAAGGGCGGATTAAAATATTCCCCACAGCGAGGGTTCGTCCAGGCTCATGCCGACACAGTCGATACGGCGCAGTTCGGGCAGGGTGAAGGCGATGCGGTCGACCAGATCGAAGTTGGGTTCGCGCAGGGCGCAGCGGTCTTCATCGAGGTAGAGAACACGGCCGCCGGAGCGGTCGGTAAGGCAGGCGTATTCGGAAAAAGCACCGCTATTATCGAGGGAGTTGGTGAGAAAGGTGAAAACGTTGAGTTCGATGTTCCTGGCGGCCAGGTTATTGGTCCAGTCGCAGATATCTACGCCCGGCAGGTTGCAGATATTCTCGCCGTCGCTGATGAAGAGAATGGCCCGCGTGAGGGTGTCGGTGGAGGAGAACAGTTCGGGGGTTTCGACCAGGGTGGTGAGCAGGGGCGTGGTGCCGTCGGGATAGAGAAAGCGGAGTTCGCTGTAGAGTTCGGCGTGGGTCAGTTCGCCGGCGGGGTGCCACTGTTTGGGGACGGTGCCGCAGTCGCCGCCGATGGTGCCGATGCCGACGCGGGTGGCGGGGTCCAGTTCGTCGAGGATAAACTGGGCGGTTTCGCGCATCACGTTGAAGCGGGTGGTCTGGAGGCAGGCTACTTTCTCCTGCACCATGCTGCCACTGATGTCGAGCAGGAAAATTAGTTCGTCGTAATCACCGAAAGCGAGCACGTCTTCCATCCGCAGGGGAAGGTTGTCGTACTTGTTGGACACGTAGCGCGGCTGCTCTTCCAGCGTATCGCGGCGTTCGACGATCTCCACCGTTTCGCCGAGCGTGTCGGCCAGCATCCGGTAGTTCTCCACGGCGGGTTGAAAAGTCGGGTCTTCGGCCACGGCGGCCTTCAGTTCCACCAGGGCGCGTTCGAGATCACGGCGGTGAACGTGGGTGTGCGGCTCCAGACCCCGGTGCGCGGAGGGGCTGCCCTGGTCTAGTACTTCCGCGTAGGCGAGGGCGTTGCGCATGCCGGCGGCACGGCGGTGGTTGATCTCGGGCAGGGCTTCCTGTTCGTCGATGGCCGTTTTGATGGCGGGCAGGGCTGTGCCGTAGCGTTCGCCATAGATGTTGATGAGGCCGCCGATGTAGGTTTGCAGGCAGTGCAGTTCATAATAGTCCTTGCGGCGGCGCGACAGCAGGGGCGCGGCGGCAGTCAGCACTTCCAGTCCTTCGTTAGTATTACCGGTCTGGCCGAGGCAGAGGGCCAGGGCGAGGTTGAAGCGGTACTGCTCGGGCACCAGCCGCTGGGCGGTGCGCAGGTGGGGGAGGGCACGCTCGGGTTGGTCTTCGTTAACGTAGTAGGTGCCGAGGTAATAATGCCGGTAGGCGGCCTTGCCGCCGCCGCCGAGGTAGGAGGGGGCGTTGGACAGGCAGAGCAGCGAGAAGACTGAGCAGCAGAAAAGACCGAGAAGTTTGGACATAGTGGTTCTTGGGGAGTAGGATGGGAGGGGTCGATAAGACCCAAATTCTCAGCCAAGTTTTAAACGCCCGACCGGGTGGGTAAGATTATCCACAGCGAGAAAGAAACAGGGTTAACCGGAAGCGGGTGTCCGGCGTTTGGGTCGGACGGTCTAACTAAATCCTCTTTTCATGGCTCCCGCGCAACTCCCCTACTTCATCAAGCCTTCGCTGGCCCTGGCGGAAACCGAAAAGCGGGCCGCCTACGCCCGAGCACGCGAGGATATCCGCCAGACCCTGGGCGACGAAACCGATCCGCTGGTAAAGATGGTGACCGTCAACTGCCTGCTTAAAACGGAACTGCCCTACTATTTCTGGGTCGGGTTTTACCTGGTCCGCAACGGGCGGCTGGTAGTAGGGCCGTACCAGGGCACGCTCGGCTGCCTGTACATCGATTTCCAGCGGGGGGTATGCGGCCGCTGTGCCCGCGAGCTGAAAACCCAGATCGTGCCGGACACCCACGCACTGGTGCCGGGTAAGGAGCACATTGCCTGCGATCCTAACTCGCGTTCGGAGATAGTAGTGCCGGTGCTGAATGCGGATGGAAAACTGCTCGGCGTCTTCGATGTGGACAGCACGCTGGAAAACTCCTTTGATGAAATAGACCGGGAAGAGTTGGAAGGGCTGCTCGGAGAAGTGTTCGGGGGGTGAGGGAAACGTACGCGTAAACTGGTACTACAGTACCAACTCCGAGGAGCTTGCGACGATCAACACGGGTAAATTACCAGCGGCAACGCCGCCTACGAAAGTACGGGCGAAGCCCCATCTTCTACCCGATCAAGCAAGTAATTGAGGTAAGTCTTGAGCAACTTGGGCTGCGTAATGATAAAATCGTGCTGCCCCCTGGGCACCATGTGATGAACGAGGGAAGCGGCATGGTCCAGCCGGTCGCAGGAATAGTAAGCGTTCTCGGGGTAGATGAGCCAGTCGGCGGTGCCGTGCAGGATGACGGTGTGGGCGCGGACGTTGCTCCACGGACCGGCGTCCAGTTCGTCGAGTTGACCGGCGTGGTTCAGTTTTTCCAGATTAGCGGTATGGATGGCCCCCGGCACCAGCCAGCTGAGGATGGGGTTGCTGGTGGGGTAGCTGATCCAGAAGGTCTTCTCGAAATCGCGCAGCGTACTGGCGGATTGCAGCAGCAGACCGTCCACCATGTCGGGATAATCCATCGCCAGGCGGCTGGAAACGGTGCCGCCGTAGCTGGAACCGTGAACGATGAGTTTCTGGCCGGGACGCAGTTGGTCCTCGAGCAGGTCCGCCACCAGTTTTGCCTGGTCTTTCACGGAAATGAGCGGCCTGCCGTAGCCGCTGGAGCCGTAGCCCGGACGATCGACGGCAATAATATCGGCTCGCTCCAGCAGCGTGGAATCACTCATCAGGCCGAGCCAAAAAGCGGTGGAGGAAGGGGCACCGTGGATGAAGGCGATGAGCGGCCGGTCCGTCTTGGTGCTATCCGTAATGGAAACGTAGCGGAGGCGGCGGTGAAACTCGGCCTCGTCGCCGAGGAAATAGCCGACTTCGGCCTGCACGCGGATGCCGCGTGTAATAAATTCGGCCTGTAGTTCGCTGTCGTCCAGCCGCATATCGAAACGCTGGTGGAGAAAAGTACAGAGCAGTCCAAAGGCGAATAGGAGGGAGGCAAAAATAAAGAGACGCTTATCGGCGCGGTAGTTGGGAAAGATCATGAGACGGGGCGGTCGGGGCCGCTAAGTTTGGGTGCACGGTAGCGTGCTGTTTGTGCTTCGTATTCAAGTCGCTAGTAAGGCACACGCTATGGCCCGGGGAGATTGGCCGGTAGGCGTTAGTAGCAATGGGTCAGTTGGTTGGTACATTAAGAGGACGTGGCGGCGGGCCAGATGGTTGTGCCGAACCGCCGCAGGCAGCCCTAAAGAACCGTTAAAGTCAGCAGGCGACGGTTTGCCTGCGCATTATCGGGTCTTTCCGTCGGAAAACCAAGCGGAGGCCGAGGAAAACGCACGCCTGGGCTTGTACCAAAGTACCGCAGGCAAAGCTTGCCTGCCAAATTGCCAAAATACGTGGCGAAGCCACTACCTTCGCGTCCATGTCAAACGTCCTCATCGAACAGCACCTCAGCGACCTGTTCCAAACCTGGAGCGGCCACCAGCCGGAACTCATGCTGCCCCTGGCCCCATCGGGTTCCAAGCGCATCTATTACCGCCTGCAAAAAGGAGATACCGTGGCCGTGGGGGCCTACAATGCCGACCGGCGCGAGAACGAGGCATTCGTGGCGTTCTCCAAACATTTTCGGGCCAAGGACCTGCCCGTGCCCGAGATTTACGCCGAACGGCTCGACCGCCACATCTACCTCCAGGAGGACCTGGGGTCCACCACGCTCTACTCGTTCCTGCTCCAGCGGGGCGACTATTTCCCCGATTATCTCACGCGCATCTACCGCCGCACCGTGGAGCAACTGGCCCGCCTGCAAATCCTCGGCGACGAGGGACTCGACTACACCCTCTGCTACCCGCGCCAGGCGTTCGACCGCCAATCCATCGAGTGGGATTTTAACTACTTCAAGTACTATTTCCTTAAACTGGCCGACGTCGATTTCGACGAGCAGGCCCTGGAGGACGACGCCGATAAATTGGCCGATTACCTGCTGGATACGCCGGGCGATTTCTTTATGTTCCGCGATTTCCAGACCCGCAACATCATGATCAAGGCGGGCGAACCCATCTTCATCGACTACCAGGGCGGCCGCCGGGGGGCACTCCAGTACGACCTCGCCAGCCTCCTGTTTCAGGCCAAGGCCAACCTGCCCGACGACGTGCGCGAAGAACTCCTCACGCACTACATCACCTCCGCCTCCACCCTCACCGAAATCGACGACGAACGGTTCCGCGACCGTTACTACGCCTTCGTCTTCATCCGCTGCCTGCAGGTGCTGGGCGCCTACGGTTTCCGGGGGTTTGTACGAGCGCAAAGAGCACTTTTTGCAGAGCATCCCCTTTGCCATCCGCAACCTCAAGTGGCTGTTCGATAACCACAAGATCGCGCTGGAATTACCCGAATTGCAACGCGCCCTTCACGAGGTCATCGAGGCCAAGAAGTTCGAACCCTTCGACAAGATCAAGGCCGGCAGCAGCCTGCTGACCGTGCGCGTCAAAAGCTTCAGCTACAAGAAAGGCGGCATCCCCGCCGACCCCACCGGCAACGGCGGCGGCTTCGTATTCGACTGCCGCTGGCTGCACAACCCCGGCCGCTACGAACCCTACAAAAAGCTGACCGGCCGCGACGAATCCGTCATCAATTTCCTGCGCCACCACAGCGAGATCGACAACTTTCTGCAGGACGTATTCCGCATCACCGACGGGGCCGTTGAAGACTACATCAACCGCTCGTTCACCAGCCTCATCGTCAGTTTCGGTTGCACCGGCGGCCAGCACCGCTCCGTCTACGCGGCCGACCGCCTGGCCCGCCACCTGCGCAACAAATACGGCGTCACCGTGGAGGTGGAACACGTGGAGCAGGAGGCAAAAAACTGGCGTAACTAATGGGTTGTTTTCGGGGCGTGCCCGCTGCCTGACGGCAAGCGGTCGGTCCCTTCCCCGCTCCCTGTCGGTCGGCCCTGCGGGCTGCTCCGCCAAGGCTGCGCCCGGTCCAGGCACCTCACGCAAACCAGTCCCTTCGGCTGCCATCACGATTCCCGCTGCAACAATGCCTCGGCCAGGTCGATCAAATCCTGCTTGCGTTCGGGGCGGGTGGCGGTTACCCGGTCCAGAGCCTCGTAGGCGCGGGCCTGATAATCGTCGCGCAATTCCGCCGCCCGGCGGGGGATTTCCAGTTCGTGCATCAGTTGCGTCACGCGGCTCACTTTAGCGGCGTTCTCGCCCGTCAGGGCGTAGTGTTGCTCCAGTTCGGTGCGCTGTGCGGGGGCGGCCAGTTCCAGGCTACGCAGGTAGAGAAAGGTTTTTTTATTGGTCGTGATATCGTTGCCGATCTGCTTACCCACCGCCGCCGCCTCGCCGAAGGTATCGAGGTAATCGTCTTGCAACTGAAAGGCGATTCCCGTCAGGCGGCCGAATTCGTAGAGGTGCGCGGCGGCGGCCTCGCCGGCCCCGGCGGCCAGGGCACCCATTTGCAGGGCACCGCCCAGCAGCACGGCCGTTTTCAGCTCGATCATCCGCAGGTATTCGGCAATCGTCACATCCTCCCGCGTCTCGAAATCCACGTCCAGCTGCTGTCCCTCGCATACCCCCACGGCCACCCGGTTGAATACCCGGATGATGGCCGGCAGGGCAGTGGGATCCCGTAATTCACTCATTGCCTCGTAGGCTTTGATCAGTAGCAGGTCGCCCGCTAAAATCGCGGTGTTCTCCCCGTAGGCGGCATGTACGGTGGGTTCTCCGCGGCGCAGGGGCGAGGCGTCCATGATATCGTCATGAACCAGCGTAAAATTGTGAAATACTTCCACGGCCAGTGCCACCGGCAGGGCACTTCCGGCCGATTCCTCAAACAGCGATGCCCCCAGCAGGGCCAGCAGCGGGCGCACCCGCTTGCCGCTCTGGCGCAGCAGGTAGGCGGCCGGTTCGTAGAGGCCCACCGGTTCTCCCTGGGGTAGGCGCCGCTCGGCGTAGGCTAGAAAATCAGTTCGCAGTCGGTCGATCCGGCGCATGGGCAAGGCTGGTTTGGGCCGCAAAAATACTTTTTTATCCCCGATGCCACCGAGAGATCGCCGTAACCCTGCCACAACCCACTTTCATTTCGCGGCATACTTCCGGGCTGCTTGCCAATGGAATTCATTGGGGAACAGACCGGACTCCCGTTAAGGTGGGCAACTGAATTAAAATTTGACAAGTTGTAAGTTACACATAACGATAAATTTATATATTACCCGCAAATGATTAGCCCGCCCTGCCGGTAGTGATCGATTCGCGCTGATTTTGAAAAAAAAACGGTAGCTTTAGACACGCGCTTAGATACCCCACCGGGGCCTTTTTTCTCTGACCCACAGTTATCACACATGGAAATTTTATTAATCGACGACAACGAAGGCGACCGCGAGAGCGTGCGTCGCTACCTCCGGCAAAGTTCCACCACGTTTACGCTCACGGCCGTGGAGGACCTGGCGGCCGGGCGTGCCATTCTGGAAAACCGGGATGTGACGGCCATCCTGCTAGACCTGGGGTTGGCCCAGACTACCGGCTTCCAGACCATCAATGCGTTCAAAGACGTGTTCACCACTTACCCCACCATCATCCTCACCAACAATGGTAACCACGTTATCGGCGTGCAGGCCGTCACGCTCGGGGCGCAGGATGTACTGATTAAGGACAAGATAAACCCTGCCACCCTGGTGCAGAGTATTCGGTTTGCCGTGTTGCGGTTCGAGCATTACCGCACGCTTCAGGGGATGGTGGGCGAAAGCAAGCAACTGAACCAGCGGTTGCGCGAAGTGCAACGGGTGGCAGAACTGGCCTCCTGGTCCATGGACCCCCTATCGTACAACATGAAGTGGAGCGAGGAACTTTTCAACCTGGTAGGAGAAAAACCCCACTCGTTTTCACCCAGCCGACGCGACTACCTGAGCTATGTACCCACGGACGAGCGGGATGAGGTAGAACGCTTTTTTACCGACGCCCTGGAAAGCATCGCGCCCATTGAGCTGAGGCATACGGTGCTGGTCAAAAATCACCAGCGGATCCGGGTACGGGTGCGGGCGGGCGCACAGTTTGACCCCGGTGCCAACCAGATCGTACTCATCGGCAGCGTGCAACAGGTAAAAGCGGCGGCAATTTCCTCGCTTCAACGAAAGCAGGAATCTACCCTGAAACAGCGGTTACTAAACCTGGTTATCCAGGGGCCGCGACTGGACCGGCCGCAATTGTTGCAAGAAATTAAGGCTCTTGCCGATCAGGAGGGGAGAAGGGAAAGTATGGCTGAGACACTCCCGGCCACCAGCGTCTACCTGCTCAACTTTCATCCCGCGCTAGCCCGCGAACGAAGTCGTCAGCTGGAGGCGGAACTGCCCAAAACTTTTTCCGTTCGCATCATTGCCGAAACCGATCTGGCTACCGTGGACCCCGAATACCAGGCCGCCGCCATTATTGTGGACGGCAGCCGGGGCGGCCCGCCGGAACGGTCGGTCTTGAATCCCCTCCAATTTTCGCGCGGGGCCTACCTGCTAACGGACACCCCCCCGGCCGAGGCTACCCAGTGGACCATCCTGAACGGCCGTTTCGATATGCGGCAGCTGGCGGAAGAACTGCGCAAGTAACCGATTGGGTAGCCGATGAAAAGTGCTGCCCGCTGTTGCGTGAGGTGCCTGGAAGGGCCGGTCCCGCAGGGCCGGAGACGCGCCAGCGGCCGAGCGAACAGCGAGCCTGGAAGGGACCGGCCCG
>CAVPZP010000041.1:0-16619 GCA_963710215.1 Lewinellaceae bacterium
TGGACGGTTGAGTTACGGGAATGTAACACATCAACGAACTTTCAGTTTTGAGTGAAAGTTGTTTTTTGGGCGTGCCCGCGTGGCTGTCGCCCCGCGGCCGGTCCCCTGCGGGCTTCGCTGTTCGCTCGGTGCTGCGCACGCCCCGCTACGCGGAGGCCCCTTCGGGCACCTCACGCTGTGGAAGGATTGAAGGAACGAGGGAACGAGGGATTAGCTGCGCTGCTTCTCTCGATCCTAAATGATTTTTCGAGGTGAAGGGACGACGCTTAACAAATAGCGGTCGGGGTATTGAATTAAAAATACTCTCCCCGCACCAGGAACTTCCCGACATAGTCCTCCACTCCTTCTTCCAACGAGTAGAGATCGTAGGGGTAGCCGACCGACCGCAGTTTATCCATGTCGGCCTCGGTAAAGTACTGGTAGTTATCGCGGATATCGGCCGGGGTATCCACGAATGAGATGTCGGACGGGCGATCCAGGGCGGAGAAGGTGGCGCGCACCAGGTCGAGGAAGGTGCGGCTGGTGCCGGTGCCGCAGTTATAAAGGCCGTTTTCCGGTTCGGCTTCCCAGAGCCAGTGCATGATGCGACAGAGGTCCATGACGTAGATGAAATCGCGGCTCTGCTCGCCGTCGGCCACGTCGTCGCGGTGGCTGCGGAAGAGTTTCATCTTGCCGGTAGCCTTGATCTGGCGGAAAGCATGGTAGATCACGCTGGCCATGCGCCCCTTGTGGTACTCGTTGGGGCCGTAGACGTTGAAAAATTTGAGGCCGTACCAGTGGGGCGGGGCTTCGGTCTGGTGCAAGGCCCAGGCATCGAAATCGTTTTTGGAGCGGCCGTAAGCGTTGAGGGGTTTAAGTTTTTCCACCAGTCCGTGATCGTCGTGATAGCCCAGTTCCCCGCCGCCGTAGGTGGCCGCGCTGCTGGCATAGATCAGGGGGATTTGCCGGTCGGCGCAGCGTTCCCAGATTGCCTGGCTGTAGTTGTAGTTGAGGCGGTCGAATAGTTCGGTGTCGGTCTCGGCGGTATCGGTACGGGCACCGAGGTGGAAGACGGCCTCGACGGAGATTTTTCGCTGCCGGTCCCACCAGCCGATGAACTTGGTCCGCTCGATCTTTTCGGCAAACTGTTTGCCGATGAGGTTGGGTGTTTTATCCTCGTAGGTGGTAAAGTCGTCCACCAGAATAAGGTCTTCCCGCCCGGCGGCATTGAGCCAGCCGACGAGGCAGCTTCCGATAAATCCGGCGGCACCGGTGATGATGAGCATGGGGTAGTTGTTTGGTGGATGAATGGTGCGTTTTACCTCAGGTGCAGATAAGACACATCCTTACGATTATTTTGTTGAGACGATGATTTCCCTTAATTTTTTTTCATCCGTCGTTCCTTCACCTCGAAGGATCGCTTTGCGATCGAGGGAAGCAGCGCTGCTAATCCAGGGTTTCCCCCCCAGCCCCCCGAAGGGGGGAGCGCAAATTTCATTCATCCCGCTCAGTCAATCCTTCACCTCGAAGGATCGCTTTGCGATCGAGGGAAGCAGCGCAGCTAATCCAGGGTTTCCCCCCCAGCCCCCCGGAGGGGGGAGCGCAAATTTCATTCATCCCACTTAATCATTCCTTCATCCTTCAATCCTTCATTCCTTGCACCGCGTGAGGTGCCCGGAGGGGCGTTAGCGTGCGTAGCACCGAGCGAACAGCGAAGCCCGGAGGGGACCGGCCCTGCCGTCAGGCAGGGACACGCCCAAACTCTTTGAATCAGCACGCAAGGTAAGTCCCTCGGTCGAAAATAACGCCGATAGGACAGACTTGCCAACCATAGTCCCTTATCTTTGCGCTCCATACCGTAACGTGCACCCCCATGCTCTCCATCACCCTGATTACCGGCGGCAGCCACGGCATCGGCCTGGCCCTGGCCCGCGAATGTTTGCGCCGCGGACACACCGTGGCCATTGCCGCCCTGCCTGACCGCCACCTGGATGCCGCCCTGCAGGAATTGACCGCGCAGGCCGAACCCGCCCGGGTTATCCCCCTGCCCATTGATTTTTCCGAGCCGGATTCGGTGGAAGAAATCCAGGCGGAACTGGTGCGCCGCAAACTGCGGGTCCGTTACCTGATCAACAATGTAGGCTTCGGGCGCGGCGGCCTGTTCGAGCACACTCCGCTGGCCGAGTATCAGGCCATGCTGCGCCTGAACAACGGCGTGCTGGTGGATATGTGCTACGCTTTTCTGGACGACCTGAAGGCCGAGCGCGGCGGAATGCTAAACCTGAGCAGTATGGAGGCGACCATGCCGCTGCCCTACAAAACGGTGTATACCGGCACCAAAGCATTCGTTTATGCCTTCTCGCTGGCGCTGGCCGAGGAGTTGCGCCCCGGCGGCGTAAGCGTAACCGTACTCTGCCCCGGCCCCGTGCTGACCAACGAAGATGGTCTGAAACGCGTAAAGGCCCAGGGCGGCCGTGCCAAATTGCTACTGTTTATGCCGGACGATATTGCCCCCGGTGCGATTAAAGGGATGATCAACCGCCGTGCGGTGATTATTCCCGGCGCGCTGCCGCTTTTCCTGGTCCGTCTGGCATCGGTGGTCCCCCGCCGCTACCGGATGCGCATTCTGGAAAAACTCTTTCGCAAGTACCGCGATGAGCCGGAAGTGGAGAAGGAGGACGCCGTGGAGCCGCGTACGCTGGTGTGAGCCGAGTGGCTGTTGGCCATTTGGAGAAGCAATATTTTGCGTCTTTACGATATAATCGGCTCCTTCACCTCAAAAGATTACTTATGATCGAGAGAAGCAGCGTAGCTAATCATTTAATCATTCCTCTCGAAAGATCATTTGCGATCGAGAGAAGCAGCGCAGCTAATCATTGATAACCCGCCTCGCCCCCACCCCATCCGGCCTGCTGCACGCGGGCAACGCCTTGTCGTTCGTGCTCACCTGGGCACTGGCGCGGGCGGGTGGCGGGCGCGTGCTGCTGCGGATCGATGACCTGGATGCGGCCCGTGTACGGCCGGAATACCTGGCCAATATCTTTGCCACCATCGACTGGCTGGGAATTGATTACGATCTGGGGCCCCGGGATGTGAGGGACTACCACGCCAATTGGTCGCGTGACCGGCGGATGCCCCACTATACCGATCTGCTGAACCGGCTGACCGGAACCGGGCGGGTCTATGCCTGTACCTGTTCGCGGCGGGAGTTGGACGAGCGACGGGCGGCCGGATTGCGGGAAGACGACCTGTACGTTTGCCGCAACCGCAATTTGCCGCTGGAAACCGCCGGTGCCGCCTGGAGAATCAGGGTGCCGGAGGGAACAAGAATCAGTATTTCGACCGAACTCAAGTTGGCCGGAGTGACCGGCTCCCCTCCTGAGTCAATCGACCTGACGCAGGAAATGGGTGATTTTATCGTCCGCCGTCAGGACGGAGTTCCGGCCTATCAGGCGGCTTCGCTGGCCGAAGATTTGCACCACGGGATGGACCTGATCGTGAGGGGCGCGGACCTATTGCCCTCTACGGCCGCACAGCGTTATTTGGCGGGGTTGCTCGATAATTTCGGGGCATCATTTTTGGCGGCACGGACAGTCCACCATCCACTATTCCTGGCGGATAGCGGGGAAAAGCTGTCCAAGTCGGCGGAAGCGGCGGCGGTGCTGCATACCGAGCGCGCGGATATTTTCCGGCAAGTGAGCGAGTGGCTGGGAGCAGGTAAAGCCACGAGTCCCGAGCAGTTATTGGAGGTGGTTGCGTCCTGCCCGCCATTAGGTCTTAACACACCTTAAGAATACTTTACCAGTCCCAACGTAATCATCGGGAGGTAAAAGTCATTTATCTGACAAACCAAAAATTCCCGTCAGATGAAAACCCATTTCGTTTTTCCCCTCTTGCTGCTTCTGTTCGCTACCGTCGGGTTACAGGCCCAGGTTCAATTCGGCCTCAAGGCGGGGCTTTCCACCGAGCAACTGGCCGGCCAAAGCCTCACCTTTAGTGCTGATGGATTCAACGACCTGACGCTGGCCATGAAAGAAGCCAATTACGGTATTCAGGCCGGTCTGTTTCTTCGGGTCCCGCTGAGCAAGTCGGTTTTCCTGCAACCGGAACTCCTCTTCAATAGCAATAGCAACACGCTGGAACTGGACGACCCGAATCAGGACGAGGTGTCCGTGATCAAGGATAACTACCAGCACCTGAATGTGCCCCTGTTGCTGGGCGTGAAATTGGGTCCCCTGCGTGCCCAGGCCGGTCCGACCGGTAATTTCTTCCTCCACAGTGCCAATGACCTGACCGACCGCGACGGCTGGGATGCTACTTTTGATTCCTTCAACCTCGGCTACCAGGTGGGCGGTTCCGTTGATATCTGGCGTTTCACGGTGGATGCCCGCTACGATGGTAATTTCGGGGGCGATGATGCTACCTTCACCTTCGCCGGTCAGGACCTGGCGCTGGACCGGACGCCGAGCCGGTGGATATTTACGTTGGGCTACCGGTTTGGGGGGAAGTAGCCAATGAGTGACCTCGAAAACGGCTCTGCCGGATTTAGAAGCAGCGTAGCTAATCCTTCAATCTTCAATTCTTCAATCCTTTCAGGCGGCGAAGCCGCCCGAAAACAGTAATCCCCAGCCCTCTTACGAGGGCCGGGGATTCATCTTGAGCGGATGACAAGATTCGAACCTGCGACCTCAACCTTGGCAAGGTTGCGCTCTACCAACTGAGCTACATCCGCGTCTGCTGGCTGCTCAGCCATATGCCTTATTGCTAAAGCGATGCAAATATACGGCAATGCGCCGCGCCCCTGCAAGTATTGTAAGAGAAAAAGTGCGCCCGGAGTTCCCCGGCGGGTGATAATTTATTGAGGGGCAAGCCGAAGCGTGCGGGAAAAAAATTGTGCCGCCGCCGCCGTATCATTGCGGCATGAGCCGAACGGCCCCTTTTACCACCCTTACTTCCCGCCTGAACGGTGCGGCCCTGCTACTGAGTGGGGGCGTGGCGGCCCTGTGGATATTTAACTGGTGGTGCGGTCGCTCCCTGTTTCTGGACGAGGCCAATCTGGCGCGTAATCTTTTTGAACGATCCGGGGGGCAACTGCTACGGCCACTGAGTTTCGAGCAGTATGCCCCGCCCCTGTGGTTGCTGGCTACCGATGGGCTGACCCATTTATTCGGGTTTGACGAGCGGGTATTGCGCCTGCCGGCCCTGCTGAGCGGTCTGGCTATCCTGGTTCTGGGATGGTGGTTGCCCGGGCGGTGGTTCGGGGCGGTGGGGGGCGGGTCGGACACCGGCGTTGCGTATAGCCGACTACTGTGGCCGGCACTGGCGGGCAGTTCGTTGTTTTGCCTCCAGTATTTTACGGAGTGCAAGCCCTATGGCACCGATTTGCTGGTGGCAGCCGGACTAATGTATGCCGCCCTCTCGCCGCGAGCGAAGGGAGTAAGCAGCGGCTGGGTGATGGGTTGGGCAGCGGCGGGAGTACTAACACCGTGGTTTTCGCTGCCCGCCGTGTTCGGCTTGGCGGCTACCGGCCTTTATTTGTGGTACGGTTCGGGGCGGGCGGGGCGGTGGGTTTGGCCGGCGGTGTTTGTGATCTGGGGAATCAGTTTCGTACTACTTTATCTGGGTCTGCTCCGCGATGCGGTGGGCATTAGTGCACTGCAAAATTTTCATCGCGAGTATTTTTTTCCGGTCGATTTTTGGCGGGCCGGGGCGTGGGTGCAGGCGGGTGGGCTGCTGATTCATATATTTCGGGCGGCGGTGGGGCATACGGTGTGGGCACTGGTCTGGAGCGGGCTGCTGTTGCTGACGGGCGCGATTGCTTTGCTGCAACGCCGACCCATACTCCTTTGGTTAGCGCTAGGTTCGTTGGTTGCGGCCGTAGCGGTATCGGCGGCCGGTAAATACAGTTTGATCGTGCGCCTGTGTCTGTTTGCTTTGCCGGGTTTATGGATGCTGGTAATTTACGGCACCTCGTTAGCGGCGGCGCGGCGGCCGAAATTCAGTCGCCCAATCTTGCTGGTCGGCTGGATCATCAGCATGGCGGGGGCGAATATCTATCAACATACCTACCGTCCACTGGAAACGGACCAGGTGCGACGCATACTGGCCGAACGAGCGTACCCCGACTCGCCGGTCTTCGCGGATGGCGGGGCCGCCGGCTCGGTGGTTTATTATGCTACGATTCACCCCCGAACATCGCAGGGGAGCGGATATCCGCTATTCGAGGACGTACGCGATGGGACCCTGGCCGATTTCCTGGAACTATATAAGGAGTCACCCCGCCTGACACTGATCTTTAGCCTCATCACTACACAGCGGCACTATGAGCAGGTAGAGCGGGCCGTCGGTCAACTGGAGCGAGCCGGTTACCGAATACGGCGGGTGGATTATTACCGGGGCGTGCGGCTGGAGGTGGAGCGATAGTCCTTTAGATTATGGGCGTGTCCCCGTCCCTCCGCTACGCTGTGGGGCGGGGCCGGTCCCTTCCCCGCTCGCTATCGCTCGGCCCTGCGGGCTGCCCACCCGCTAATGCGGGATCGGCCCGGTCCAGGCACCTCACGCAAAAAAGTTTCCCCCGAGGTTTCGGCTTAAAACAGGAACCCGAGCTTAATATTCAGCGGCAGGGAAAAGGTAGTCGTTTTACCCTCCTGATTGATGAAGGAATCGTAAGTGATGTCAGACGGCTCGAAGGTCAAACGAATGGGTGGAAATCTGTATTTTTTTGATGGATTATTAGTTGGAGACACTGACTCCGCCGACCGGAGGTCGGGCAGCCAAACCCGCGAGACCGGAGGTCACGCACCAAATTTGCCGACCGGAGGTCACGGACTAAATTTGCCGACCGGGGGCAGGCCCGAATAAGACCACTCAAACACCTCAATGTACTCCGGCAACGGGATGAGATCATTAACATTTGCGGCAGGGCCGATTTCCCGAACCCCGCCCGCAAACCGTTGTTACACAAGAGCAACCAATTTGCCAAACCAACCAATTTTAAGCTATGCTAAACCGAAATTTCCTGTCCGCTTTCCTGGGTGCCCTCCTATTTATGGGCCTGACGGTGAGCTGTGACGTCACCAAAACGTCGTCCCGCGATAATAGCAGCATCGGCGGTAGTACCGACTCGATGGAGATGCCACGCTCTTCTTCCGCCACGACGGACGCTGCCCGGACGAATGACATGGACCGTACCCGCACCCCCCGCGTGGCGGATGCCGACCGCGCTGACAATACGGGCCGGACCGCCCGCACGACGGACAGCGAAATAGAACGCACTAACCGTGCCGCGACAGACGTGACGGCGGCCGAACGTGCTGAGATGAACCAAGCCAGAATGGATGCCAAAGCCAATCGGAACCGCGCCGAAATGGACGCGAAAACCGACACGGACCGCACCAAAATGGACGCCAAAACCGACAGGGATAACGGCATGGACCGCGCCGCGACCAACATGAAAATGGACCTGCCCAGCGGCGAGATGTACCGGACAATGTCGGTGAAAGAAGACCTGCCCAGCCCCCGCCGTAAGATGCAGGCCGAGCTGGCCGGCAGCAAAGTAATGGTCGACTACGGCAGCCCGAGCATGAATAAGCGCGAACTGTACGGAAAACTCGTTCCTTACGGTCAAGTGTGGCGATCGGGTGCTAACGAAGCCACTACCGTGACCTTTGATAAGGACGTACTGGTGGAAGGCAAAATGCTGAAAGCCGGTACTTATGCGCTGTTTACCATCCCCGAGCAAGACGAGTGGACGGTCATATTTAGCAAGACCGCCGAGCAGTGGGGTGCCTATAAGTACGATATGAAGGACGATGCCCTGCGCGTGAAAGTGAAGCCCCGCGCCGCCGCGAAGTCTACCGAGCAACTCTACTACGGTGCCGCCAAAGACGAGTTGAACCTGAACTGGGGCGATAAGGTGGTGCCGATCAAGGTAACCAAGGCATAGAACGGGATTACTGTCCGATGCGGTAGAATTACCCCCCGCCTGCCGACAGGTAACCTGTCCCTACGCCCCCCGCTGCCTCCGGCAGGCGGGGGGCGTTTTGTTTGGGACGAATCGGGTAGCCGATTTGGGAATTACCGCGATCATCGTAAATTGGGGCTTGTGCTGCCTTTGATTTCGCCGTTTTCTCAATAGTACTGCCATCGAATACTCCGTGTTTACCGAAAACCTTGCCTTTGCCTACCCCGGAGCGGGCGAGCTGCGCTTTCCCGATATTGCCTGCCCACCGGGGAGCGAACTGCTGGTGCTGGGGCAGTCGGGTAGTGGAAAGACCACGCTGCTGCAATTGCTGGCGGGGCTACGGACGGCCGGTTCCGGCACCGTGCGGCTGGCCGGAACGGACCTGGCGGCCCTGAGCGGTGCGCAGCGCGACCGCTACCGGGGGCGGCACGTGGGGATCGTGTTTCAGCAGGCTCATTTTTTGCGATCGTTACGGGTGGATGAAAACCTGGCCCTGGCCCGTACGCTGGCCGGCCTGCCGGCGGATGCCGGCCTAATCACCGCGCTGCTGGAACGACTGGGGCTGGCCCACAAGCAGCGGTCGCGCACCACCGCCCTGAGCGTGGGCGAGCAGCAGCGGGTGGCCATTGCCCGTGCACTGGTCTGCGGGCCGGAACTGATCCTGGCGGACGAGCCGACCTCCGCCCTGGACGACCGCAACGCCGCCGCCGTGGTGACGCTGCTACGCGAACAGGCCGCCGCCGCCGGAGCCACCCTCCTTATTGTCACCCACGATCAGCGCCTGAAGGACGCCTTCGCCAACCGTATCGAGCTATGAATGTCCTGACCCTCGCCTGGCGCAACCTGCTGGACCGCCCCCTGCGCAGCCTGCTCAGCCTGCTCCTCTTTGCCCTCGGCACGGGGCTGGTGGCCTTTCTGTTATTGTTCCAGGACCAACTGGATGAACAATTCGAGGCCAATCTGG
Organism: Lewinellaceae bacterium; assembly: GCA_963710215.1. GTDB lineage: Bacteria > Bacteroidota > Bacteroidia > Chitinophagales > Saprospiraceae > Neolewinella. The sequence goes on from CAVPZP010000041.1 coordinate 8,907, forward strand.
CGGGCATCGACCTGGTGATCGGGGCCAAGGGCAGCCCGCTGCAACTGGTGCTGAGTACGATGTATTACGTAGACGCGCCCACGGGCAACGTGCCGATCGGTAAGGTGAAACCCTTCCTGAACCCCGCCCACCCGCTGATCGCGACGGCCGTGCCGCTCTCCATCGGCGATAGCTACCGCAACCACCGGATCGTGGGAACGACGGAAGAATTTCTGGGTCTCTACGGAGCCGAACTGAGCGAGGGCAACTGGCCGGAAGATAACTTTGAGGTGGTGGTGGGGTCGCTGGCGGCCCGTGATACGAAGTTAAAACCGGGCGATACCTTCGAGACCGCCCACGGACTGGACGAGGAGATCGGGGCCGAGCACGAGGGCGTGCCCCCGCTACGCGTGGTGGGCCTGCTGGCCCCTACCGGCACCGTGGCCGATCAACTGCTGCTGACTACGCCCGCTACCTACTGGCTGTCGCACGGCGACCACTCCCCCACCCCGCCGGCTGAGACCGATGACGAGGAAGAACCGGCCGCAGTAGAGGAGGACCACGAACACGCCGAAAGCGAGGAACACGAGCACGGTGCGAACGACGCCCCGTCCGGACACGAGGATCACAACCATGCCGATGAGCACGCCCACACCGCCCCGGTCTACCGCACCGCCGAAGAGCTGGCCGCCGCCGCGCCGGAGCAGGAGATCACTGCCCTGCTGCTGAAGTTCAAGGGCCGCAACTACCAGGCCCTGAATATGGGCCGGTCCATCAACGAAAACACCGACCTCCAGGCGGCCACCCCGGCCATCGAGACCACCCGCGTATTTCAGCTCTTCGATCAGAGCGAACGCGCCCTGCGCCTACTGGCCCTGATCATCATGATCGTTTCGGCACTGAGCGTATTCATCTCCCTCTACAGTTCCCTGCGCGACCGCCGTTACGAGTTGGCCCTGCTGCGGGTAATGGGCGCGTCGCGCCCGCGCCTGTTCGGCCTCATCACCTTCGAGGGTGTCTTGCTGGCACTGGTAGGTTGCGTGGCGGGTATTTTGCTGGCGCACGGCGCGTTGTGGCTGCTGGCCAATAATTTGCGCGAGGCCTACCGCTATGAGTTTTCGGCCGTTCACTTTTTGCCGGGCGAGGCGGTGCTGCTGGGGGCGTCGTTGCTGATCGGGTTGGTGGCGGCGTTGTTGCCGGCCGCGCAGGCGGCGCGGGCGGACGTGGGGAGGATATTATCTAATGACTGAATGATTGAATGATTGAATGATTGAATGACTGACCTCGAAGAATCGCTTTGCGATTGAGAGAAGCAGCGCAGCTAATCCTTCATTCATTCATTCCCTCAATCCTTGTTTCCCCCCGGCCCCCCGAAGGGGGGAGAATCACTTTACACTCTTCATTCCTTCACCTCGAAGGATCGCTTTGCGATCAAGAGAAGCAGCGCAGCTAATTGACGTGCCCGTATCACTTAGTCATGTCTTGCGGCAGTCTGCGTTGTGAAGACTTTTTTGGTTTCAGTAAAAATTAACGGTCGCTCCGCCAACCCTCCTCCTTACTTTTCCGGTCTTGCGGAATAGAACCCGTTAAACTGCTGAGGCAGCAGTTTGGCAACCAATAATTCACAATATGACCAAGTATATTTTCCCCTTCGTTCTCCTACTACTTTTCATCACTACATCCTGCGATATCGCACTCGAGAAGGATAAAATTTACGGTACGTGGCGGCTGACTGAGGCGTACAGTGACCCGGGCAACGGAACCGGCACTTTCAGGGACGCAATTCAGATGAAGACCATCACTTTTTTTGAAAACGGCAGTTTCATCGCCAATGGACCGTTATGCGTATTCTCAACGGCTACCGGTCCGGAATCCGGCGGCACCTATTCGCTTCAGGATAGCACATTAACCATTGATGAATGTCCAGAATCATTTTATCGCCCAGTGTTTGAAGTTGATCGTTTGGAGCTAACCATCTTATTGCCTTGCGAGGACGGATGTGGATATCGTTTCAAAAAGATTAGCAACAACTAGTGGACCGTTCCGTATTGACCAGTTAGCTGGATCGGGTTTGCGGCTAAAACACTAATTTACCGCCGGCGCGGTTGCCTGTCCCAGGTAACAAGCAGCCCCCACCAACTAATCAGTATTTCCTTGACCCGTCTCCCTGCCCTCCTCTCCGGCCCGCTTCTCTTCGCGGCCATTCTCCTGTTCTTCCAGCCCGCCGGGCTGCCGCCCGCCGCGCGGGCGGTGCTGGCCGGCACGGTCTGGATCGCCGTCTGGTGGATTTTCGAGGCCATTCCCATCAGTGCCACGGCCCTATTGCCTTTAGTGCTTTTCCCGCTCACCGGGGCGCTGGGGCTGGAGGAAACCGCCACGGCTTACGGGCACAAATACGTTTTTCTCTACCTCGGCGGCTTCATCCTCGCCATCGCCATCCAGCGGTGGCACCTGCACCGGCGCATTGCGCTCACCATCATCGGCCTGGTGGGCACGGGCGTCTCGCGCATCATTCTGGGCTTCATGCTGGCCACGGCCCTGCTGTCGATGTGGATATCCAACACCGCCACCTCGGTCATGATGCTGCCCATCGGCATGGCCATTATCGCACAGCTCCAGGACGACCCGCGTACCGTGGAGGACGAAAACCTGCGCTTCGGCAAGGCCCTCATGCTGGCCATCGCCTACGCGGCCTCCATCGGCGGCATCGCCACCCTCATCGGCACGCCGCCCAACCTGGTGCTGGCCGGGGTGGTGCAGGAACTGTACGGCGTAGAGATCACCTTTCTGCAATGGATGACCTTCGGGCTGCCCATTTCGGCCGTGCTCCTGTTGCTCTGCTGGCTATATCTCACGCGCATCGCCTTTTCCTTCCGGCAAACCGGTTTTCCCGGCGGCCGGCAGGAAATCGAGCGACTACGTAAGGAACTCGGGCCGCTCGGTTACGAGGAAAAAATGGTCCTGGCGGTCTTCCTCATCACCGCCCTGGCATGGATTTTAAGGTCGCTCGTCCTCACGCGCTACTTCCCCGCCCTCGATGACACCATCATCGCCATCGCCGCCGCGCTGGTCCTCTTCCTGCTGCCCGCCGGCGGGGGCGGCCGCGCGCTCGTCACTTGGGAGGAAGCCGTAAAACTGCCGTGGGGCATCATCCTCCTGTTCGGCGGCGGCCTGGCCCTGGCCAACGGCTTCCAGTCTTCCGGCCTCGCCGCCTGGATCGCCGCGCAGTTTAGTTTACTGCAGGGGATTCACCTCGTGCTACTACTACTTATCATCATCGCGGCGGTCAACTTCCTCACCGAGATCACCTCCAACCTGGCCACCACGGCCATGCTCCTGCCCGTCCTCGCGCCCCTGGCCGTCACGCTGGGCGTCCATCCCTATTTACTGCTCGTCGCGGCCACCGTCGCGGCATCCTGCGCCTTCATGCTGCCCGTCGCCACGCCCCCCAACGCCGTCGTATTCGGCTCCGGCTACCTCCGCATCCCCGACATGGTCCGGGCGGGCATTTGGATGAATATAACGTCCATTTTCGTGGTGCTGGGGTTCGTCTATTTTCTATTGGAAGTAATCTGGGGCTTTTAAATCAGCGAAGGCTCAAGCGGCCATCCTTCCCCATTATCTCCCATTTTTTGGGCGTGTCCCCGCCCCTTGCGGGAGCGGGGCCGGTCCCCTCCCGGCTCCCCTGTCGGGTCGGTGCTGCGCACTGGCGGCCGGGAGGAGGTGTTTCGTATTGTTGGGGGTTGGATTGCGGCCGCCCCCGTCCGGGCACCTCACGCGGGGTTTGATCGTTACTTAGAGCGTGTCTAAAATTTCCTTATCGCCCAACCCCCTATCTTGCCTCCTTACAATTCACCCACCATGTCCCGTTTCCTCCCCCTCCTGTTAGTTCTCCTCACGGCCTGCATCGGCCCCAAAACAGCTCCCATGTCCTCTTCATCCGTTTCCAGCCCCGTTTTTGCCGATAACATCGTGGTCGCTCACCGGGGCGCGTGGAAGGCCGGGGGCCTTCCGGAGAACTCCATCGCCTCGCTACGCGAGGCGATCCGGCTGGGCTGCACGGGAACGGAGTTCGACGTGCGCCTCACCTCGGATGATTCCCTGCTGGTGGTCCACGATGAGGTCCACGGCGGAATGGAAGTAGCCCGCCACACCTACGCCGAACTGACCGCCATTCCTCTCGCCAACGGAGAAAAATTACCCACCCTGCGCGAGTACCTGGCGGCCGGCCTGCGCGACAATCCCGGCACCCGCCTGGTTTGCGAGCTAAAGCCTTCGGAGGTCAGTACCGAGCGCGATGTGCGCACCGCTACACTGGCCGTAGCCCTGGTGGCCGAGTTAAAAGCCGAGGCGTGGGTGCCCTACATCAGTTTCAGCTACCCCATCCTGCTCCGTATCCTCGAACTGAACCCCGCCGCCGATACCCAGTACCTCAACGGCGAGAAAACTCCCGACGAACTAAAAAAAGATCGCATCAACGGCCTGGATTACAACTACCGCGTCTACCAGGAACACCCCGAGTGGGTGGCCGCCGCCAAGCGCAACCGGCAAGCCCTCAATGCCTGGACCGTAAATGATGCCGCCGATATGGACCGTCTCATCCAGCAAGGGTTTGATTTCATTACCACCAACGAGCCGGAGTTGCTGCTGAAAAAGGTGCGGTGATGCGAACTTGCGCGATCTGGGGATCGCGACCCTTAAATACGGGGTCCAGGTCCCCAGACCTGGGAAGTTTTAATAACCTACGCGATCTGGGGATCGCGACCCTGGCCTGCGCGATCTGGGGATCGCGACCCTGGCCTGCGCGATCTGGGGATCGCGACCCTGGCCTGCGCGATCTGGGGATCGCGACCCTGGCCTACGCGATCTGGGGATCGCGACCCTTAAATTACCACGACCCTTATTTCATCCACTCCGCCGCAGGCGGCACCGCATATTTCTTCACCAAACCGACCAACTTTTTTTAAACCATCCGTGCTCACCCGGCCCGCCGGAATTTCGCTGCCGTACTGTATCAGCAACGGGATACGCATACTTTCCTCATACATGAAGCGCTTGTCCAGCCACCCGTGCTCGCCGAGAAAAAAGCCTTGATCGGAAGTATAGATCACGATGGTATTCTCATCCAGTCCGCTTTCTTCCAGGTAATCCAGTACCCGACCTACGCCGTCATCCACACTGGCCACCGAGGCGCAGTATTCCTGGAGGTAACGCTGATACTTCCACAGATCGACCTGCTCCTCCTCCAGGTATGGTTCCAGGCGGTTGAAGTGATCGTTTTTGGCGCGGTAATGCTCGTTCCACTCCCGCAATTGCTCGGACGTGAAGCGGAAAAATTGCCCCGGCCAGGGATCGTTGCGTAGGGTATCGTTGCTTACGGCGACGGTCATTTTGAGGTCGTGTCCCTCATAAACGTGGGCGGGGTTAGCCACCTCCATTGCCTGTGCCGCCGCGGCCGGGCGGCCGCGATAATTGTCAAAGTAGTTGTCCGACACCGGAAAACAGGTGCTGTCGTAAAGGTTATGGTGGCGCGGCGCGGATTGCCAATTACGGTGCGGTGCTTTGTGCCAGAGCAACAGCGCAAACGGTCGGTCGGGATGCTCGGTCCGTGCGGCTTGTAGCCACGCCGGCGATTTATCCGTAATAATATCGGTGATAAAATCTTCTATCCGGTAGGTTTCGGCACCGTTGCGCCGAAATTCGGTGTTGTAGTAACTTCCCTGCCCCGGCAACACATCGGAATAGTCAAAGCCCTCCGGTTCTACTCCCAGGTGCCACTTGCCGATCAGGGCCGTCCGGTAGCCGGCCGCATGCAGGTCCTTATGCCACTGCCACTGCGTGGCGTCAAAGCGGTTGCCGTTCTGATTGAATCCATTGACGTGGCTATGTTTTCCCGTCAGGATCGTAGCACGGCTGGGACCGCACAGCGCATTGCCGCAGTAGGCGCGATCAAAACGCACGCCGCTGCGGCCGATCCGGTCGATGTGGGGCGTGGGGGCAGCCCGACCGATGGGGTAATCGTAGGCACTGACCGCCTGATAAGCGTGATCGTCGCTGAGGATGAAAATGATATTGGGCCGCTTTTCTTGCGGGGCCGGACTTTTCACGTCGATCAGGCCAAAGCCCGACACGATCGCCAGTAGCAGCAGGGAAACAAAACTCAGGTAGTAACGCATGGCAACGGGATTGGAATGATTCCCGCTAATTTAGCGTAATTTAGCACGTCATAATCATTAAACCCCCGCCACTTCTTTTATCCCTTGCTCTACGAATTTACCCGCCCTGAAAACGTGTACCGCTTGTACGCCCAAGCTATTCAATAATTGATAAGTTGGCGCGAATCCTCCCGTTACGTGCTCCACCTCGTGGGTATCCGAGTTTATCTGGAGGGGTATTCCCCGCCCCACGGCCGATTCTATGATCCAGGCACTGGGATAACGTCCTGTACCGTACCCCGGCAGATGCCGCGCGTATTGACTTCCATGATGATGCTGGCGCGGGCAATGTCGTCCAGGGTGGCTTCCCACCGTCTCGCGGTACCAGGGTTCCTCTTCCTTCCAGTATAAACCGCCCAGATTACGCTTTTTGATCCGGTCCGGGTGGGCCACTATATCGGGCGGGTGGGTGGTGACCATTTCTCGTACCAGCTCGTAGTAGCGTTCCACCATCGCCCGGGCACTTCCTCCGAATATTTCGTCGATCCCCCGCTGGAAAAGGGGTTCGGGCTGCTGGAAACTCCAGGGGCGGTCGCCGTCCAGGCAATCCACGAAGTGTACGGCCCCGATGGTATAGTCCAATTCTGCTTCCCGAATGTGCGGGCTATCCACACTCACCAGACCGGGCAGATAGTCTACCTCCAGACTCCGGTGAATCTCGATCCGGTCGCCGTACACTGCCCCCAACCGCTCGATCTCGGCCAGGTAGTCCGGCAGTTGCGCCATTTTCATCATACTCATGTCCTGGTGCGGAATGGGGCAGTGGTCACTGAATCCGTAGGACGTCATGCCCTGGCGCAGGGCTTCGAGAAGAAAAGTTTCGGCCGGGGCTTTGCCGTCGCTGAAGGTAGTATGGGAATGGTGGTTGGAGTAGCGGTTCATGGGAAGGAAACGGTTGAGCGGGAGGAAAGGGTAAATGCGGTATTACTGAAGTATGTTTATCTTGTTTCCTTGCTGTTTGATATAACCTATTTGCTGTTCCAGATCAACCTTATGAATTCTTTCGATACCCACCAAGCTATCGAAGATGAAGAGGTAATGTCTTGGGCCGCAAAGAACCACGACAAATTGCAGCACCTGCTAAGAGCGTGTCTAATTTTTTACTTCCTGAAAACCAAGCATTTAAAAGCCTGGCACCATAAAAACTGACTTACGTAACCCGCTATGCGCGCACCACGAAGTAGCCGCGAAGCGAATCATTGATCCTCGGTTCTTAAAAATTTTAAACACGCTCTAATGCGTTATGTAACCGACCTCCATCAAGCCGGAACGGTGATTAATTAACGATACACTCCTATAAACAGAACTATCCCGAAGCGTGAGGTGCCTGGACGGGGCGGAACGGCAGAGACGCAGCCCGCAGGGCCGAGCAGACTTGCGAGCCGGGAAGGGACCGGCCGCGACGCGCTAGCGACGGGGACACGCCCAGTCTTTAGTAGTAAATAGATAAATTGTAGCAGGTAGTACGCTCATAACGAGTGCATTACTACTCACCACCCAACTACCTACCAGGCTCCCT
>CAVPZP010000042.1:0-18107 GCA_963710215.1 Lewinellaceae bacterium
ATGAGTGCCGTAGAAATTGAAGAAGCGGTATCCAAACTAGCCCGGCAACCCTTCGACCGGGAAGAATTCCCCTTCGCCTTCCTGGAAGCCTACGGCAACAAGGCCACCACCATTGATCGGCTACGCAAGGGCAGCACGAACAAATCCACCCTACCCGGCGGCATCCTCCAACGCAGCAACATCCACCTCGCTGTCTGCGAATCTGGCCAAGTGACTGACACCCTGCAGCAACTCTCCGACGCACCGGAAACCAACAAACAAAAGGCAAAATTCATCCTTGCCACCGACGGCGAAGAACTCCAGGCCGAAGATCTCACCAGCGGCGACACCCTGGCCTGCACCTTCACCGATCTCGACGAGCACTTCACCTTCTTCTTCGAGCTGGCCGGCATCAGCACCGTCAAGGAAATCCGCGAGAGTGCCTTCGATATCAAGGCCACCGGCCGCCTCAACAAGCTTTACCTCGAACTGCTGCGCCATAACCCCAGTTGGGCCGCCGCCGAGCGCCGCGAGGAGATGAACCACTTCATGGCCCGGCTTATTTTCTGCTTCTTCGCCGAAGACACCAGCATCTTCCCGGACGAGAACCTCTTTACCGGGACGGTCAAAAAGATGAGCGAACCGGACGGCTCCAACGTCCACGAGATAATCGCGGAGTGCTTTCGGTCGATGAATACAAGATACACCGAAAAGGACAAAGCGAATATCCGCATCTGGGCCCGTTCCTTCCCCTACGTCAACGGGCAGCTGTTTTCCGGTTCGGTGGAATGTCCCCGCTTCACCAAAATTGGCCGCGCCCACCTCCAGCACGTCGGCAAACTGAACTGGAAACAGATCAACCCCGACATCTTCGGCTCTATGATCCAGGCCGTGGCCGACGAGGACGAGCGCAGTTCTCTGGGCATGCACTACACCTCGGTGCCCAACATCCTCAAAGTCCTCAACCCCCTTTTCCTCGACGAGTTGCGCGAGCAACTGGCTGCCGCCGGCGACAATGCCCGCAAACTCTTTAACCTGCGCAAACGGATCGCCCACATTCGCGTCTTCGACCCCGCCTGCGGCAGCGGCAACTTTCTGGTCATCGCCTACAAGCAACTGCGGGAGATCGAGTACGAAGTCAACCAGCGCCGGGACGAAAAGGACCGCAAATCGGAAATCCCACTGACGAATTTTCGGGGCATCGAACTCAAAAGCTTCTCCGCCGAGATCGCCCGCCTGGCCCTCATCATTGCGGAGTACCAGTGTGATGTACTGTACCGGGGGCAAACGCTTGCATAGCGGAGTTTTTACCGCTGGATTCTCAGAACTGGATTACTTGCGGCAACGCGCTGCGGCTGAACTGGCTGACGGTCTGCCCGCCGAGCGGGAAGGAGGTGGAACTGTCAGGGGATACCTTATTCAGCGGCTCGGAGGGGGAGGCGAAGGTGGAGTTTGAGAATGAGGGGGGGAGACGTTTATTTGTGGGAATCCGCCTTATTTGGGAAGTAAAAAGCAGACAGCTATACAGAAAAAAGATTTGGAGATCGTGTTTGCTTGTCACTTAAAGAAATGGAAACGTACACTGCTATACATGAGCGGTAGAAGACCCTCAGGTTGAGTTTTGAAAATTGAGCGAATGTGCCTATCTTTTGGGTATCAACACGCACAAAACATGGCCCATCCGCTCGCCGCCCAAGTTACGGCATTGAATACTAACTTACCTTCTCACTTGCTACAAAACTTGCTTATCACCAGCCAAGCCATTAGTCTTGCCGGTAGTACCAACTTGTCAAAAGCCAAAAGATTCGTTCCTCAGATCATTGGAACGAAGCAGGCATTGGAAGCCCAACCCTTGTCCAACTATCAGCGTCTGATCCGATTTTTCAACGAGGCCGTCGGTGACCATCAGGACGATGTTCATCACTGCATTCAGGATATTACCGCCGCGGTGATCGGTAACTTTCGACCTTCATCGCTCAAGAAAGCCCGACATCTGGTAATCGACGGTTCCAAATGGAAGGCACGCCGCGAAAAGGTTCAGTTTTTGAGCCTATGCGTGGTCGTTGAAAACACCGCGCTTCCCATTGCAAGCATCGACTTGGCAAAGATCGGTCACTCCTCACAGAAGGAAAGAGGAGCATTTCTGGATCGCGCCGCCGAGCACTTGGACCTGAGAGGAATGATTTTGTTGGGAGATCGTGAATACGTTGGCATTCAATGGTTTAAAGACTTGAAAGCTGACAGGGGAATCGATTTCGTCGTTCGCGTTAAAAAAGGGATATACCACGAACAAATCAACGCGGCTCCAGGCAGGAGTTGGGAGGAGATGCATCGTAAACTGGAGCGAAACAAGAAAACGAAAACGGTTAGCAAGCCCATCGTGCTGGGGGGGCAAACTTACCGTTACGTCATCGCTCGCAACTCGAAAGCCGGTCACCCCAATGAGGATGATTACATCTATTTCCTAACCAGTCTCAAGAACGGGGCTTGGGCCGCCAAGCAGTATCCCTACCGTTGGCAGATCGAAGTGACCTTCAAGCACCTAAAGTCCAACGGTTTTGATCTGGAAAAGATGAGAGTGGAAGGAGTGGGTAAACATGAACTGATGATGGCAATCGTGAGCATGCTCTTTGCCATCATGGTTCTGGAGGGAACCAAGTTCTATCGTGACAACCCCAGGGCCAAACAGGTCAAGGAAGACCATTGCCGAGGTAAGATAACCCTAGTCCATTCAACCTTCCGGCAAGGTTATGACATTGCCACGAAATACCTGACTTCACTCAAAACGGCTATCCGCTACTTGAACCGAATTTTTAGGTCCGCCAAGCCGCTTAGATGGACTCATGTATAGCAGTGTAAATGGAAACGTATAGATTATGTCGGAGCTTGGTTTTTTAAAGCCGCACTATACAGCCAAAAGACAAAAGCTAGATATGCTTTCGTCGCCACAAATAGCTTTTGCCAAGGGCAACAAGTTCCACTTACTTGGACAGCTATGCTTACTTTAGGATATAAAATTAGATTCGCGCATACATCATTCACCTGGAATAATTTAGCTGCATACAATGCAGGTGTTACAGTAATCATTGCAGGACTAGACAAATTCGATGATGACAAAAGGTATATATATGATGGAGATGTAGTCAAAGAAGTCAACTACATAAATCCTTATCTTCTACCTGGAGAAGTTGAAATTGTTAAACCACGAAAGAAACCAATCAGCTCAAATATCGAGATGTCCCTCGGTGTCTACTATTCAAAAAGTGCTGGTCTAATATTGACAGGTAGCGAAAAGGAACAATTGCGAAAAGAGATGGTACCAGAACGATACATAAAGCGTTTTCTTGGCTCAAGTCATTTTATCAACGGTGTCGAACGCTACTGTCTGTGGATCTCAGATGCTGATCTTAATGATGCTAAATCTCACGCTTCTATTGTAGCTAGGATAGATTCAGTTAAGACTGATCGATTAGCTACTGGTGACAAAGCGATCAACAAACTTGCTAAACGACCCCATCAATTTAGAGAGTACCGTGGTACTGAGAAGATGAAAATTTTTGTCCCGATAGTCAGTTCTGAATCTAGGATTTTCTTTCCAGTTGGAATTGTAAATGAGAGTGTAATCCCTACTAACAAAGCATTTTATATACCAAATGCTCCTCTTTGGATCTTAGCTACAATTACATCTAAATTACACCTTTCTTGGATCGGAACTATATGTGGGAGACTGAGAACAGACTATTCCTATTCCAACACCTTCGGCTGGAACACCTTCCCCCTCCCGCCCCTCACCACCCAAAATAAAGCCGACCTCACCGCCTGCGCCGAAGAAATCCTCCTCGCCCGCGAGCGCCACTTCCCTGCCACCATCGCCGACCTCTACGCACCGGACAAGATGCCTAAAGACCCCCAGCGCGCCCACGACCGCAACGACGAAGTCCTGGAACGCATCTACATCGGTCGCCGCTTCAAGAACGATACCGAGCGGCTGGAAAAGCTGTTTGAACTGTATACGGAGATGACGGGTTGAGGCTTGGGCGCGCGATCAGGCCCCGCACGCCGGACGCTCAAAGGTTACCGGCCAACTGCGCTTCGCTGCGTTGGCCGGCAACGCTTCGAGGTCCTCCTACCCAGCAGGACCTCGAAGCGTCCGCAGGACCTTTGAGCGTCCGGACCGGGCCAGCGGACCCGACCAGCAACCCCGACCAGCGACCCCGGTTGCCCTTTTTTCCCTACCTTGACCATATGCCGCAAAAGCCCAAACAATTAATCACCCCAAACGCCTACTTTCACATATATAACCGTGGAGTAAAGCAGCGTAACCTATTTTTAGCAGCGAGTGACTACCAACGGTTCCTGACCCTGCTAAAACGGTACGTCTGCCCGGTAGCACATCTACTGTCTTATGCTTTAATGAGCAATCATTTTCACCTGACCGTATTGATGAAGCCGGCAAGTGAAATCCCTGAGCCACTGCTAAAAACGCCGGCAACGCTTGGGCGTACCTTCGGGCATCTGCAAAACGCCTACGCAAAATACTACAACCGAAAGTACAGTAAAGTAAGCGGCGTATTCGAGAGATCTTACGAACGTAAGCAAGTGAATAGCCTGGCTTATCTGCGACAACTTATTCTTTACCATCATCTTAACCCGGAAAAACATAATGAGGTAGTTGACTTCAAGGATTACTGGTGGACGTCTTACCAAGAATATAGCCACTCATTAGTAGATAATGTAGTTAACTGCGAATTGGGGATTGCGAAGTTTGGCGGTCAGGAGGCTTTCTTTGCGGCGCATGATAGGCGGCTACTTTTGGCGCGGGAAGACTTGGAGCCTAAAGGATGTTAACCACCACGCTCGCCGTCCGGACGCTCAAAGTTTGCCGGCCAACTGCGCTTCGCTGCTTTGGTCGGCAACCCCTCGAGGTCCTACCCTCCTCTGGGTAGGACCTCGAAGCGTCCGCAGGACCTTTGAGCGTCCGAACCCCCCCTACCTTTAAGCGTCCGCCGAGTGATCCGCCCCCCTAACCCCGCGTCCCAAATTATTTATACAACGACCATGTCCACCCCCAAACAAAAAACCCGCTCCTCCCTCGCCGTCAACTACGCATCCACGGGCGGCTCCGTCAAGTCCAACGAACTCGGCATGCGCGCCATGCAGGAACGCGCCTACGCGATGCGGGGCGAGCAGTACCTGCTCCTCAAATCTCCACCGGCCTCGGGGAAGAGCCGGGCGCTGATGTTCATCGCCCTCGACAAACTGAACAAACAGGGCGTCAAGCAGGCCATCATCGCCGTGCCGGAGAAATCTATCGGCTCCAGCTTTGCCAACGAGCCACTGACTAAATTCGGCTTCTCCTTCGACTGGTCGGTGGAGCCCCGCTGGAACCTTTGCAACGCGCCGGGGGAAGACGGCAGCAAGGTAAAATCGGTGCAATCCTTCCTGGCAAGCGATGATAAAACGCTGGTCTGTACCCACGCCACCTTCCGCTTCGCCGTGGAACGTTTCGGCGTGGAGGCCTTCGATGACCGCCTGATCGCCATCGACGAGTTCCACCACGTCAGTGCCGACGGCGACAACGTACTCGGTAGCCAACTCCGGGACCTTATCGAGCGCGACAAGACCCACATCGTGGCCATGACCGGTTCTTACTTTCGCGGCGACGCCATACCGGTACTGATGCCGGAAGACGAGGCAAAATTTGAAACCGTCACCTACACCTACTACGAACAACTCAACGGCTACGAGCACCTCAAGACGCTCGACCTCGGCTACTACTTTTACACCGGGGCCTACGCCGACGATATCCTGAAGGTCCTCGACCCCGACGAAAAGACCATCATCCACATCCCCAACGTCAACTCCCGCGAAAGCATGGGCGACAAGATCAAGGAAGTGGAACACATCATGCACGAATTGGGCGACTGGCAGGGAACCGACCCGGCGACCGGCTTCCAACTCATCCGCACCCCGAGCGGTAAAACCCTGCGCATCGCCGATCTGGTCAACGACGATCCGAGCAAACGCGGTAAGGTATCCGCCGCCCTCCGGGCACCGGAGGTAAAGGCCGACCGCGACTACGTCGACATCATCATCGCCCTGGGCATGGCCAAAGAGGGCTTCGATTGGGTCTGGTGCGAACATGCCCTGACGATCGGCTACCGCAGCAGCCTCACCGAGATCGTCCAGATCATCGGCCGGGCCACCCGCGACGCCGAGAGGAAGACGCGTACCCGCTTTACTAACCTGATCGCCGAACCGGACGCAACCGGTGAGGCGGTCGCCGACGCCGTTAACGACACCCTCAAGGCCATCTCCGCCAGCCTGCTGATGGAGCAGGTGCTGGCACCGCGCTTCAACTTCACGCCTAAAAACCCTAGTAACAAGCCCAAAGAAGGCTACGACTACGGTGAGCGCGGCTACCTGGAGGATGAAACCAATCTCGACTACGACCCCAAAACCGGCCAATTCGACATTGAGATCAAGCACGTCGCCATCGCCGGCAATATCGGAGCCGGTAAAACGACGCTCTGCACCAAACTGGCCCACCACTTCGGCTGGAACGTCCATTATGAGTCTACGGACGATAATCCGTACCTGAGTGATTTTTATGACGACATGAAGCGGTGGTCCTTTAATCTCCAGATTTACTTCCTGCATAATCGCTATGCGCAGATCATCAAGATTCTGGAAGGTGATAAGACGGTGGTGCAGGACCGCACCATTTACGAAGATGCTTACATCTTCGCCCCCAACCTCCATGACCTGGGCCTGATGACGAGCCGTGACTTTGAGAATTATCAGTCGCTGTTCCGTACCATGACCAGCCAGATCACGCCGCCCGATCTGCTTATCTACCTCCGTGCCGGTATCGGTACGCTGGTGGCCCATATCGAATCCCGGGGCCGCGATTACGAGGGCAGCATGAGTCTGGATTATTTGAAGAGCCTCAATCGCCGCTACGAGGATTGGGTCAAGACCTATAAAGACGGTAATATTCTCATCATCGACGTGGATGAGTTCGATTTCGTGAATAAGCCGGAGGACCTGGGGCTGGTGGTAAACCGGGTGCAGGCAAAGCTGCACGGGTTGTTTGGGGAGTGAGGGGTGAGGGCGTGAGGAGAGTGAAGGGATTTATTGCGTATATTCATCCGGTGAAACACACTCTTCCTCCTCCTAACCCTCCTGCTCGCCGCATCCTGCATTAATCGCGACACGGAGGATGAGTTCAAGCTGACCTGCCCCTACGAACTCGCCTACGGCGGTCACTACTTGCGCGTGCCGATCACCATTACGCCCCACCAGCTGACCTATCAGGTAGGGGATACGATTGTTATCAGTACCATTTTTTCTGACTCCATAGAAGATATCGGTACTCAACAAACGTTCAAGATACAGGGGTTTCCGTTTAAGCCGATTACGCTTTTGTACCGGTTTTATGAGGGGATGAATTGGGATGCCGGCTACCGGGTGAATGAATCATCTATTGATGAAATTTATGAACCCGTGTACAACTATTCCACAAATTACGCTGATGGCTACCGCGCATATACACGATATGAACAGGGTATCTATAGATTTGAACTCCAATTAGTGTTGAAAGAAACGGGTAAGTATGTAATGCTTTTTTCTGATAAATATCAGGACTATAACGCTAGTGGTAATGCTGAATTAAATGATGAGGCTGATTCAATCACCTACGAAGGCAAATGTCCTACCCTGCCCACTTATATTTGTAGCATGATCGAAGGAGATGCACATCTTGATTTATTCATGGAAGAAATTATTCATTTGGATCAAACCGTGTATAGGGGAAAATTATCTTCAACCGAAAGTTCTATCGGTCCGTTAGGTGCCGGAGGGATCGCTATTGAATTTGCCGGATTTTTTGGTTTTGAGGTGGTAGAATAGAACCCTGGCCGAAGTTGTCAATTCAAAATATCGCTCTGGATTTATTACGTATATTCATCCGATGAAACACACCTTTTCGATAGCCGCCTTCTTGCTGCTTCTTTCTTTTTCTTGTTGCAAATCTTTACTGTAGCATATTACGAGGTTCATGACGTGGCCAAGATATTCAAATGTCCGTCACTGTCCGAATCTGACCAGTTTTCAATAGAACGAAATATTTCGGTCAGATACACTAGCCTGATCTCTTCCACTTTAGAAACTACTGCCTTGATGCCAGGGAATACGGGCATATCCGGGCTACTGGTTCGGCTACTTTGTCTTTTCGTAGCTACCGGTATGGAAAAATCTTGGCCTGTAGCAGCGTACGATTCTGTTCTCTACAAACCTACCTCCCCACCCCATAATTAACCGCCCGCCCGCCCCGGCACATTACTCGTATACCTAGGCTGTCCAATCTATTTATGTTTACCCACTACAGTTTTAACTGTATGTCAACTTCCCGTCACCCCTCTCCTTTGGAGAGGGGCCGGGGGAGAGGTCTCAAAGAAGCGAGCGCAAAACCAGCACTGGTTCAAGCCTAATAAACTGGACAGCCTACTCTACAAACCTATCTCCCCACCCCATAATTAACCGCCCTGCCCGCCACCGGCACATTACTCGTATACCGGTTACGCAACTGCACGTAATAGTTGTTATCCGTGCGCTTTAAAAAGGTATTCAGCTCAAAGTAAAAGCGGTCCAGGAAAATGACCAGCTCATCGCGTTGCTCGTAGGGGAGGGGGCGAAACTTTCGCACCAGCTTGACCAGCTCCTTGCGCTCGTCGAGTACCCGCTGGGCGGCGCGGAGGAAGGTGGCGTCATCCACGTAGTAGCCGAGGTAGACGCGCTGGCCGATGGCCAGCTGGCCGAGTTCGGCCGCCGGAACGGCGTAGGGGGCATTGACCAGGGCCGAGAAATCAAAATCATAGCCCACCGGCACCAGTTTGCCGCCGGGTAACTGCACCAGTTTGAGATTGCGGGCCAGTTCCAGGCTGTAATCCGTATTGCTGATGGCAAACTGGAAGAGCGAATGCAGCGTGGAAGCATCGGCGTCCAGCCGGTCTGGGGCAACGGCGAGCAGGTTTTCCATCTCTTCACCACCGATCCGCTCGGCCATCTCGTCGGTATCCTCGATGAGGAAACCGAGTTGGGTCAGGCTCGCGCCGCCGTTGGTGTCTTCGTAGGTGACACGCACCAACTGCACGCGGTAACTCTGAGGCGTTAACTGATTATACAGGCGGTAGGCCAGGAACTCACGCAGCAGCAGGTCTTCGCCGCCCGCTTCGGAGCAGTGCGTGACCAATTTGAGCTTATCGTGCTTGACCAGACCGGAAGCCGCGAGGTCTTTCTTAGAGAAATTAAGCTTTAAAGGAGGAAAGGAGCAGATGCGGCGGCGAAATTTGCCGCGCACATCCACTTGGAGGGGTCGCCGCTCGGTGGCGGGACCCGTTTCTTGATCCAGGACGTACTCGATTTCGGCAGTCTGGGAGTTGGTCGTTTTGGTCAGGATACTATCCAGCGGCAAGCGGAGGGTGATCTCGCGAATACCGTCGGCGTCGGCCGTCTGCAGGCGATCGAAGATCGACTGGGCGTTCAGGGAACTCAGGGAAAACAGGCCGACAAAAGCAAGGGCTAAGGTGAGGGAATAACGTTTCATAACAAGCGGGATTATCGAAAAATCTAGTGCGCGATGAGTAGCCGTCGGGCGGGTCATCCGGTTTGCCCTAACAACCGCAAAGGTAAGCCGGTAGTTGCCTATTTAGCTACCTAATTCAGAATTTAATTTGTAATTTACATTGAATGGGGTGGTGATACAAAATATTATTCTTTGGTTGATGTTGTCTCGGGCTAGCTTTTATATCGCTTGCCATCCACCGGCGGCAGGGAATTGCGTCGGCGTCGCGGCCGTTCCGAATTAAGCATTGCCGGAACTTGAACAATCGCCGCCGAAAATAATTTGGTAAGGGCTAACGGCCGGCTAGTTTCGCGCCGGAAAGTTTTCCTACCTTAGAGCGTGTCTAAAATTTTTAAGAACTGAGGATCAATGATTCGCTTCGCGGCTACTTCGTGGTTAAGGTTCTGGCTAGATAAAAACTTGCGCGCATAGCGGGTTACGTAAGTCAGTTTTTACGACGTCAGGTTCTTAAATGCTTGATTATCAGGAAGTAAAAATTTAGACACGCTCTTAACCTCTTCAACTGACCGGGAGCAATACCTTCGGACACCACCCGCACCGGAAAATCTTTCCGCACGAGCCGAGTACCCCCGCCCCACCACCAATAAAATCAACCGTCCCCATGGTCGCATTCGCCACCGATAAGCAAGAAGAACTCCAACTCATCCAGGAGTCGGCCCGCGATTTCGCGGAGTCCCACATTCGTCCCCACGTCCTGGAATGGGACGAGGCCCAACAACTCCCCCGCGAGGTATTTACCGCCCTGGGCGAGCAGGGTTTCCTCGGCATCCTGGTGCCGCACGAGTACGGCGGCGCGGGCCTCGGCTATGCGGAATACATTACCGTCATCGACGAGATCGCGCAGGTTTGCGGGGCCGTCGGGCTTTCCGTTGCGGCTCACAACTCGCTCTGTACCAATCATATCCTCTCCTTCGGCACCGAAGAGCAGAAACAGAAGTGGCTGCCCCGCCTCGCCTCCGGCGAGTGGGTGGGCGCCTGGGGCCTGACCGAACCCAATACCGGTAGCGACGCCGGCCGGATGCGCACCGTGGCCGTCAAGGACGGCGACGATTACATCCTCAACGGTACCAAAAACTTCATCACCCACGGCCTTAGCGGCGACGTGGCCGTGGTCATCGTCCGCACCGGCGAACTGCTGGACAGCCACGGCATGACGGCCTTCGTCGTCGAACGCGGCACCCCCGGTTTCCGGGGCGGCAAGAAGGAAGATAAACTGGGCATGCGCGCCAGCGAAACGGCCGAAATGATCTTCGAGGATTGCCGCATCCCCGCCGCCAACATCCTCGGCGAGGTGGGCGAAGGGTTCGTCCAGTCGCTGAAAATTCTCGACGGCGGCCGGATCAGCATCGCCGCCCTCAGCATCGGCATCGCCCGCGGGGCATTCCTGGCGTCGCTGGCCTACTCCAAGGAGCGCGAGCAATTCGGCAAACCCATCAGCCACTTCCAATCCATCGCCTTCAAACTGGCCGACATGGCCACCAAGATCGAAGCCGCCGAACTGCTGACCCGCAACGCCGGTCGCCTCAAAGACGCGGGCGAGAAAGTGACCAAGGAAGGGGCCATGGCCAAGTACTACGCCAG
Source organism: Lewinellaceae bacterium (assembly GCA_963710215.1). Lineage (GTDB taxonomy): Bacteria > Bacteroidota > Bacteroidia > Chitinophagales > Saprospiraceae > Neolewinella. The sequence continues at coordinate 11,207 of CAVPZP010000042.1, forward strand.
CGAGGCCGCCGTGTGGGTGGCCAACGAGGCCGTGCAGGTCTTCGGCGGCTACGGCTACATTAAAGAGTATCCCGTAGAGAAATTCTACCGCGACGCCAAACTCTGCACCATCGGCGAGGGAACCAGCGAGATTCAGAAGGTAGTCATCAGCCGCCTGTTACTAAAGGAATAAATAAAGAAGTGGGGGGAAATATCCGGCCGCTATCGAACATGGCGTACTTATTGCGGCTTAATAGAAATGAGATTGTCATTCAGGCGTCAGTTAATTCGGTTGCCCGACGATGATCTTGCACGGGCATTTTCCCCTTGCTCAAACTCAACTCTCACACTATGAATTGGTTAGTCTGGATTATTTTCGGCCTCATTGCGGGCGCAATTGCAAAATGGATCATGCCCGGTAACGATCCCGGCGGCTGGATCGTCACCATAATTATCGGCATCGTCGGTGCCATGCTCGGCGGCTGGATCGGCGTGAACGTACTGAATATCGGTGCCGTGGATGGATTCAACCTGCCTTCTCTGCTCATCGCTATCGGCGGTGCGGTGCTGTTGCTCTTTATTTACCGCCTGGTAACGGGACGCAGCCGCGTGTAACGCGAACACACATACGTGTCAAGCCTCAAAACGGGCGGCTACCCAGGCGGGTGGTCGCCCGTTTTTCCGTTTTCGGCAAAATAGCTACCGGTCCGAACAACAAACGACCGCTTCCTCGCTTTTTGCAGTATGCGATTCGTCATGCTCAGCGATCCCCACCTGGGCGATACGCCTTCCAACACGGCGGGGCTGGATACTCCGGCCCGCTTCATTTCCGCCCTCGATGCGGCCCTCGCCACCCGGCCGGATGCGCTGGTCATGGGAGGGGACTATTCGTTCGGCGAGCCGCGCTCGCAGGACGTTTGCACCGTCTTGGCCGCCATACGCGAGCGTACTGAAATTCCCCTGCATTTCCTGGCGGGCAACCACGATAGCCCCGCCGATCTGGCGGCGGGACTGGGACCCGATCTGCCCGTTATCCTGCCCGCCGACGGCCATTATTACCGCACCGAATTACCCGGTGGGGTAGGGGCCGTCGTGTTGGATAGCTCGGCCGCGCAACTGTCCGAGGTGCAGTGGAACTGGCTGACGGCGGAACTGGAACGTGACGGTCCGCAGTTGCTCTTCATCCATCATCCTCCCTATTTTTTGGGGCGTCCGTTCATGGACAACAAGCATCCCTTCCAGCAGATCGACCGCTTTGCCCGGCTCATGGCCGCCTGCGAAAACCCGCCCGCCATCTTCTCGGGCCATTACCACGCCAACGGGGCCTTCCTCTTCGATCGCGTACGGCTGCAACTGTGCCCGCCCACCAGTTTTTTCGTGCACCCCGACCGGCCCGAATTTTCCGAAATCGAACGCCGGCCCGGTTTTCTGGTTGTGGACATAACCGACGGCCGCATCGGCGTGCGCACGGAATATGCGTGAGGCTCATATATCATTCATTCCCACTTCAACGTTCAATGCGAGTTGTTTTTTTGGGGCCTGCCGGTGCGGGTCCGCTTCCGCTCCCCCGCACCGGCCGCTGTGCTCCGCGGCTCGCTGTTCGCTCGGCCCTCCGGGCCGGTGCCCACGAAAAGCCTTTTCTCAACCATACCTTTCATCCAGTGGTCACCGCCACTGCGCAGCGCTAGGCCGCAACTTCTTTATCCTGCTACTCCCAATCAATCCCAACCCATGCGTTTTACCCTCCTGCTCGTTTCCGCTCTCTTTTTCATCCTCACCAGCTGTGTCCCCACCCGCAAATACGAAGACCTCCAAATGAGTAACCGCCGCCTGGCCGAGGAATTCCGCCAGAATACCGAAGACCTCAAAACTACCCGGGCAGGCCTCACCGATGTACAGCAACAACTTACCACCCTCAAGGCCGAACGTCAGCAAACCCTCGACGATCTGGCCACCGCCCGCCAGCGCTACACCGAACTGGACCGCACCAACCGCGATCTGCTCGACCGTTACGACCGCCTCCTGGCCGAAAACTCCCGCCAACTCCAGGTGGCCGGCGGTACCAACCAGGAACTCACCACCCGCGTAGCCGCTCAGCAGGAAGAACTCGCCCGCCGCGAACGCGAACTTCAGACCAACCAGGCCCGCCTCTCCGAGCTGGAACGCGAACTCCAGGTACGTGAGGCCCGCGTGGCCGAACTGACCGCCGCCATTAACGAAAAAGACGCCCGCCTCAAGGCCATCAAATCGCAGGTAGACGCGGCCCTGCGCGGCTTTTCCGCCGCCGACCTGACCGTGGAGGAGCGCAACGGACGTATCTACGTCAGCCTCAGCCAAAACCTGTTGTTCCCCAGCGGTAGTAAGACCCTGAATGCACAGGGTAAAAACGCACTCTCCAAGCTGGCCGGTGCCCTGAAGTCCAATCAGCAGATCAACATCACCGTCGAGGGCCATACCGATACCGATGGCGACGCCGCCCTCAACTGGGACCTCAGCGTGGGCCGCGCCACCACCGTGGTCAAGGAACTGACCGCTAACGGCGTAGATCCCAAGCGCGTGACCGCCGCCGGCCGCGGGGAGTTTTTTCCCGTAGCCGATAATACTTCCGCCGCCGGCAAGGCCCGCAACCGCCGCACGGAGATCATTCTCACGCCGCAACTGGATGCGCTGTATAACCTGATTGATTGAGCCGCCCACGGGCGGAAATGCTCCCAAAGTAGTGTAAGTAGTGGATCGGATCAGCCCCTTCAGGGCTGGCTATTCCTCCGGTACCACCCGCAGGCGCACCGTCTCGATGCGCGTATTGCTGACTTGCACGAATTCGAAGAGATAGTTTTCGATTCGGAATTCTTCCCCGGCCTCGGGGATATTCTCCGTGGTGCTGATGATGTAGCCGGATAGCGTCTGGTATTCCCCCTCGGGAAATTCCAGGCTATACTTCTCGGTCAGGTAGCTGATTTCCAGACGGCCGCTAAACAGGTAGGTCTTGCCTTCCTCTTCCACTACGTCGATGTATTCGGAATCATCGTACTCGTCTTCGATCTCGCCAAAGATTTCCTCCAGAATGTCTTCCAGGGTGATGATGCCGGAAACTTCCCCGAATTCATCCACCACGCAGGCAATGCTAAAGCTATCGCTGACGGCTTTGTCCAGCATGTCCGGCAGGCGGGTAACTTCGGGAATGAATCGCAGTTCAAGGATGCAGTCGCGAATCGCGTCGGGGTATTCCAGCAACTGCTGGTGGTGTACGTAGCCGAGCACCTTGTTAATATCCCCGTCGATAACGACAATGCGGGACAGGCGGGTTTCCAGAAAAAGTGCTTCCAACTCTTCGATGGAAGAGTTTACGTCGATGCTCTCCACCTCATTACGCGGAACCATGCAATCGCGTACCCGCTGCTCGTGCAGGTTAAGGGCCTTACCGAAGAGTTCCTTGTCGATCACGTTTTCTTCCTCGCCGGTACCGCCGCTCTCGTTGATAAAATTCTCCAGATCGAGGCGGGTCAGTACGGTCTCCAGCTGCTCGCTGGGTTGGGAGAATACCAGCCGCAGCAGGTAATCGCTGGCCTTGGTCATCACCCACGAGACGGGAAACAGAATGATCTGGAGCCAGCGCAGGGGTGCCGCCAGAAAGTAGAGGGCGTTATCGGCAAAAAGACGGAAGAGCGTTTTGGGCAAATATTCCCCGAAAATCAGCACGATGATGGTGATGAGCAGGGTGTTGATGAACAGCACGATCAAATCGCTCTCCAGTCCGGTGGAGGCGATTACCAGCGGCTCCAGCACGCGGGTGATCAGGTAGGTGAAAGCAACCAGCGCAATGTTGTTGCCTACCAGCATGGTACTGAGAAAGGCGGAGGGCCGGTCGAAAAAATTGGCCAGAATATGGCTGCGGTAGGTGCCGCGCTTCTTTTTTAGTTCCACGCGCAGCTTGTTAGCCGACACATAGGCGATCTCCGATCCCGAGAAGAGGGCGGATAATAGAAGAAAGGTAATAATTCCGATCCAGAGCATGAGGCGAAGGTAACGATATTCAGGCGAGGCGATCTACCGATGAGGTACCGGCAAAGTTATTCCGGCCGGTCCACCGGTAGCCGCCCTTCGACGGAAAGTACGCGGGCGTTGGAAAAATCCTGATCGGCCTCGAACCCATAACCGTAAATGATGGATTCCGGCCGGGTAATGACGACGAATTTTTTGGTATAGATCTTCTCGCGGGCCTCGTCCCAGATTAGTTCCTCGGTTTCCAGTTTTTCGCCTTCGTTACCGCGCCACACCACGCTATCGCGCACCACCACCTCGTTCTCTCGCTCGCGATAAACGCCCCACCTGGCTTCCAGCGTGCTGGTGGTGTCCTGCTGCGGGCCGAAAAAAGTGACGAATAACCCCCGGGGGAATTCCTGGCGCGGGTCCAGTTTATCCAGATGGTTGAGCAGTATCGGCCCCTCGATGGTCACCTTGATCTGTGCCGAATCACTGTAGATCATGCGGATGCTGTCGGCGATCTCCACGCCGGGGTCCATTTTTCGTTCCAGCGCGGCTATATCGGCCGGGTCGTTCTCGCAGGACGAGAAAACGATCAGTAAGGGAAGCAGGAAAAGAGGAAGCCGTTGTCGCATCGGGCAAAGGTAGGCCGGGATGGGGAAGGGAGGCGTTAAGGGAAGGTGAACGGGGGGACGCGATACCTCGCGTCTCCCAATGGTTGGCACCATTCGGATGTACGATGTCTGATGTACGATGTCTGATCTAAGCCCGTCACTCCGCTCAGGTCGAGGACCTCCCGTCTCGAACGGGGGGGGCGTAGCCGCCGACTGAGGTCACGAGCAGATGGAACGGATCACGTCTCGGACGTGGACGTCCTCGACGATAGCGGCATACCTGAGCAGAGTGTACGAACGGCCGGCATGCGTGAGGTGCCTGAAGGGGACGTGCGCAGCACCGAGCGAACAGCGAAGCCCGGAAGGGACCGACGGTGAGGCGTTAGCCGAAGCGGCACGCCCACCTTCGGTTTAATAGGTAGATTATAGTAGGTAGTACCGTCATTACGAGTTTATTACTACCCACTACCCAACTACCCACTACCTACTAATTAACCTCCGGGATGAAGCGGAAGTTATAGTTGTACACGTACATCAGCAGCAGCATAAAGAGGAAGAAGCCGATGATGGCGAAGAGGATGGCGTAGCCTTTGGTGCCGGCGTTTTTTACTTCGGACATGGTTGGTTGTTTTGCGGGGGTGAAAGTACAACAAACGGGGGGAAGGAATGGTGTGTTCCCGCCCCCGTTCGTGACCCTGCCGTGATGGGTGGTAATTAGAGCGTGTCTAAATTTTTACTTCCTGAGAACCAAGCATTTGAGAACCTGGCGTCATAAAAACTGACTTACGTAACCCGCTATGCGCGCAAGTTTCTATCTAGCTAGAACCTTAACCACGAAGTAGCCGCGAAGCGAATCATTGATTCTCGGTTCTTAAAAATTATAGACACGCTCTTAATTATTGCACTCGATGGCGGCGCGATCGTCCTTTACGTCGGCCATGGCGCGTAGGGCGGGCAGCATGGTCTGGGTGACCTGACCGCGGGCGGTGGCGTTCGATTTGGCCGCGCACGGCGGGCATGTTGGAGGCCGGTGCGGTGCCGGGAGCGGAGAGAGGCTGTACGATGAATACGCCGGTTTCGCCGGTGACGGGGGAGGACAGGCTGCCGGAAGCCGTGCGGAACATGGCGGCCAGGGCGGCGGTGTGTTCGCTACCCAGTTTGGGAACGGTGGCCTGGCTGAGGGCCACGTTGGAAACCGTGTCGAGGGCTACGCCGAATTGCGATGCGAGGCCGCGCAGGTCGTTGGTCTTAATCTGACCTTTGATGAGTTCGGCCTTTTTGCGGTTGACCACGGCGGGCATGATCTCGTCGCGGGCTACATCCACGGGCGGTACCCCGGCGGGGATGACGGTGCGCAGACCGGCAATGACGTACTTGGTTACGTTGTAGTTAACCGGGTCGGTATAGGTGTACACGTTGGGGTCCACCTGGCCCGCATCGAGGGCGAAACCGGCGCAGACCACGTTGCGGGTCTCCTGGTCGCTACCCAGGCCGTTGATGGAGTAAGCCGTGGCGCTAGTGGAGCGGTGGTTTGATGCGCAGGCCGGGCATATCGGCAATGGCGGCACGCAGTTCGGCCAGCGTACGGTTATTGACCACCACCTGCTCGGCGCGGTCCAGTACTTCGTCCTCGGTCTGCTTGCCGGGTACGATGGGGTCTACCGCGGCAGGCCACCTTGAAGAAGGTAGAACGCGAAGCCGAACGCTTGAGGACTTCGATGATATGAAATCCGAACTGGGTTTTCACCTTATATAGCGGACCCACCTCGCCGGTGCGGAACAGTACGGCGTCAAACTCGGGCACGAACTGGCCGGGGGTAACGGCTTCATAAACACCGCCCTTGTCCTTGCTGCCGGGGTCCTGACTGAACTGCGCGGCCAGCGCACCGAAATCGCCACCGCCCTCGATCACGGCGATGAGGCTGTCGGCCCGTTGGCTTGCGGCCGTAACCTGGGCGGGGGTGGTGGCGGAAAACAGGATGTGACGCGTGTCGGCCGAATCCGCCATGGTGGTTCGGTCGCGCAGTTTGACCACTTTGAAGGCATTGCCCTCGCGGTAAGGACCGTAGGTGCCGCCGATGGTCAGGTTGTCGAGGGTATCGGAGATGATTTCGCTGAGGCGATCCTTGGGTACAAAGGTCGGGTTGAAGCTACCGCCGTTGCCAAGGGCAAAAGTGGAGTCGCGGTCGGCGGCCGAGGCGGCGAACTGACCGGCCAGCGTAGTCATTTTGGTGCGGATGGCGGCCGAGTCTTCGCGGGTGGGCACCACATCAAAAGCGACGTACTCCATTTCGCGGGTTTCCACGTCGTTGCGGTAGCGCTTT
>CAVPZP010000043.1:0-31616 GCA_963710215.1 Lewinellaceae bacterium
ATGAGTGCCGTAGAAATTGAAGAAGCGGTATCCAAACTAGCCCGGCACCCCTTCGACCGGGAAGAATTCCCCTTCGCCTTCCTGGAAGCCTACGGCAACAAGGCCACCACCATTAATCGGCTACGCAAGGGCAGCACGAACAAATCCACCCTACCCGGCGGCATCCTCCAACGCAGCAACATCCACCTCGCTGTCTGCGAATCTGGCCAAGTGACCGACACCTTGCAGCAACTCTCCGACGCACCGGAAACCGCCAAGCAAAAGGCAAAATTCATCCTCGCCACCGACGGCGAAGAACTCCAGGCCGAAGACCTCACCAGCGGCGACACCCTGGCCTGCGCCTTCACCGACCTGGACGAGCACTTCACTTTCTTCTTCGAGCTGGCCGGCATCAGCACCGTCAAGGAGATTCGCGAGAGCGCCTTCGACATCAAGGCTACCGGCCGCCTCAACAAGCTCTACCTCGAACTGCTGCGCCATAACCCCGACTGGGCCGCCGCCGAGCGCCGCGAGGAGATGAACCACTTCATGGCCCGGCTCATCTTCTGTTTCTTCGCCGAAGACACCAGCATCTTCCCGGACGAGAACCTTTTTACCGGGACGGTCAAAAAGATGAGCGACCCGGATGGCTCCAACGTCCACGAGATCATCGCGGAGTGCTTTCGGTCGATGAATACGAAATACACCGAAAAGGACAAAGGGAATATCCGCGTCTGGACCCGTTCCTTCCCCTACGTCAACGGGCAGCTATTTTCCGGTTCGGTGGAATGTCCCCGCTTCACGAAGATCGCCCGCGCCTACCTCCAGCACGTCGGCAAACTGAACTGGAAACAGATTAACCCCGACATCTTCGGCTCCATGATCCAGGCCGTGGCCGACGAGGACGAGCGCAGTTCCCTGGGCATGCACTATACCTCGGTGCCCAACATCCTCAAAGTCCTCAACCCCCTTTTCCTCGACGAACTGCGCGAGCAACTGGCTACCGCCGGCGACGACGCCCGCAAACTCTTCAACCTGCGCAAACGGATCGCCCACATTCGCGTCTTCGACCCCGCCTGCGGCAGCGGCAACTTTCTGGTCATCGCCTACAAGCAACTGCGGGAGATCGAGTACGAAGTCAACCAGCGCCGGGACGAAAAGGACCGCAAATCGGAAATCCCACTGACGAATTTTCGGGGCATCGAACTCAAAAGCTTCTCCGCCGAGATCGCCCGCCTGGCCCTCATCATTGCGGAGTACCAGTGTGATGTATGTACCGGGGCAAACGCTTGCATTAGCGGAGTTTTTACCACTGGATTCTCAGAACTGGATTACTTGCGGCAACGCGCTGCGGCTGAACTGGCTGACGGTCTGCCCGCCGAGCGGGAAGGAGGTGGAACTGTCGGGGGATACCTTGTTTAGCGGCTCGGAGGGGGAGGCGAAGGTGGAGTTTGAGAATGAAGGGGGGAGACGTTTATTTGTGGGAATCCGCCTTATTTGGGAAGTAAAAAGCAGACAGCTATACAGAAAAAAGATTTGGAGATCGTGTTTGCTGGTCACTTAAAGAAATGGAAACGTATAGATTATGTCGGAGCTTGGTTTTTTAAAGCCGCACTATACAGCCAAAAGACAAAAGCTAGATATGCTTTCGTCGCCACAAATAGCTTTTGCCAAGGGCAACAAGTTCCACTTACTTGGACAGCTATGCTTACTTTAGGATATAAAATTAGATTCGCGCATACATCATTCACCTGGAATAATTTAGCTGCATACAATGCAGGTGTTACAGTAATCATTGCAGGACTAGACAAATTCGATGATGACAAAAGGTATATATATGATGGAGATGTAGTCAAAGAAGTCAACTACATAAATCCTTATCTTCTACCTGGAGAAGTTGAAATTGTTAAACCACGAAAGAAACCAATCAGCTCAAATATCGAGATGTCCCTCGGTGTCTACTATTCAAAAAGTGCTGGTCTAATATTGACAGGTAGCGAAAAGGAACAATTGCGAAAAGAGATGGTACCAGAACGATACATAAAGCGTTTTCTTGGCTCAAGTCATTTTATCAACGGTGTCGAACGCTACTGTCTGTGGATCTCAGATGCTGATCTTAATGATGCTAAATCTCACGCTTCTATTGTAGCTAGGATAGATTCAGTTAAGACTGATCGATTAGCTACTGGTGACAAAGCGGTCAACAAACTTGCTAAACGACCCCATCAATTTAGAGAGTACCGTGGTACTGAGAAGATGAAAATTTTTGTCCCGATAGTCAGTTCTGAATCTAGGATTTTCTTTCCAGTTGGAATTGTAAATGAGAGTGTAATCCCTACTAACAAAGCATTTTATATACCAAATGCTCCTCTTTGGATTTTAGCTACAATTACATCTAAATTACACCTTTCTTGGATCGGAACTATATGTGGGAGACTGAGAACAGACTATTCCTATTCCAACACCTTCGGCTGGAACACCTTCCCCCTCCCGCCCCTCACCACCCAAAACAAAGCCGACCTCACCGCCTGCGCCGAAGAAATCCTCCTCGCCCGCGAGCGCCACTTCCCTGCCACCATCGCCGACCTCTACGCACCGGACAAGATGCCTAAAGACCTCCAGCGCGCCCACGACCGCAACGACGAAGTCCTGGAACGCATCTACATCGGTCGCCGCTTCAAGAACGATACCGAGCGGCTGGAAAAGCTGTTTGAACTGTATACGGAGATGACGGGTTGAGGCTTGGGCGCGCGATCAGGCCCCGCACGCCGGACGCTCAAAGGTTACCGGCCAACTGCGCTTCGCTGCGTTGGCCGGCAACGCTTCGAGGTCCTCCTACCCAGCAGGACCTCGAAGCGTCCGCAGGACCTTTGAGCGTCCGGACCGGGCCAGCGGACCCGACCAGCGACCCCGACCAGCGACCCCCGGTTGCCCTTTTTTTCCCTATCTTAACCATATGCCGCAAAAGCCCAAACAATTAATCACCCCAAACGCCTACTTTCACATATATAACCGTGGAGTAAAGCAGCGTAACCTATTTTTAGCAGCGAGTGACTACCAACGGTTCCTGACCCTGCTAAAACGGTACGTCTGCCCGGTAGCACATCTAATGTCTTATGCTTTAATGAGCAATCATTTTCACCTGACCGTATTGATGAAGCCGGCAAGTGAAATCCCTGAGCCACTGCTAAAAACGCCGGCAACGCTTGGGCGTACCTTCGGGCATCTGCAAAACGCCTACGCAAAATACTACAACCGAAAGTACCGTAAAGTAAGCGGCGTATTCGAGAGATCTTACGAACGTAAGCAATTGAATAGCCTGGCTTATCTGCGACAACTTATTCTTTACCATCATCTTAACCCGGAAAAACATAATGAGGTAGTTGACTTCAAGGATTACTGGTGGACGTCTTACCAAGAATATAGCCACTCATTAGTAGATAATGTAGTTAACTGCGAATTGGGGATTGCGAAGTTTGGCGGTCAGGAGGCTTTCTTTGCGGCGCATGATAGGCGGCTACTTTTGGCGCGGGAAGACTTGGAGCCTGAAGGATGTTAACCACCACGCTCGCCGTCCGGACGCTCAAAGTTTGCCAGCCAACTGCGCTTCGCTGCTTTGGTCGGCAACCCCTCGAGGTCCTACCCTCCTCTGGGTAGGACCTCGAAGCGTCCGCAGGACCTTTGAGCGTCCGAACCCCCCCTACCTTTAAGCGTCCGCCGAGTGATCCGCCCCCCTAACCCCGCGTCCCAAATTATTTATACAACGACCATGTCCACCCCCAAACAAAAAACCCGCTCCTCCCTCGCCGTAAACTACGCATCCACGGGCGGCTCCGTCAAATCCAATGAACTCGGCATGCGCGCCATGCAGGAACGCGCCTACGCGATGCGGGGCGAGCAGTACCTGCTCCTCAAATCCCCACCGGCCTCGGGGAAGAGCCGGGCGCTGATGTTCATCGCCCTCGACAAATTGAACAAACAGGGCGTCAAGCAGGCCATCATCGCCGTGCCGGAGAAATCGATCGGTTCCAGCTTTGCCGACGAGCCACTGACTAAATTCGGCTTCTCCTTCGACTGGTCGGTGGAACCCCGCTGGAACCTCTGCAACGCGCCGGGGGAAGACGGCAGCAAGGTAAAATCGGTGCAATCCTTCCTGGCAAGCGATGATAAAACGCTGGTCTGTACCCACGCCACCTTCCGCTTCGCCGTGGAACGTTTCGGCGTGGAGGCCTTCGATGACCGCCTGATCGCCATCGACGAGTTCCACCACGTCAGCGCCGACGGCGACAACGTACTCGGTAGCCAGCTCCGGGACCTTATCGAGCGCGACAAGACCCACATCGTGGCCATGACCGGTTCTTACTTTCGCGGCGACGCCATACCGGTACTGATGCCGGAAGACGAGGCAAAATTTGAAACCGTCACCTACACCTACTACGAACAACTCAACGGCTACGAGCACCTCAAGACGCTCGACCTCGGCTACTACTTTTACACCGGGGCCTACGCCGACGATATCCTGAAGGTCCTCGACCCCGACGAAAAGACCATCATCCACATCCCCAACGTCAACTCCCGCGAAAGCATGGGCGACAAGATCAAGGAAGTGGAACACATCATGCACGAATTGGGCGATTGGCAGGGAACCGACCCGGCGACCGGCTTCCAACTCATCCGCACCCCGAGCGGTAAAACCCTGCGCATCGCCGATCTGGTCAACGACGATCCGAGCAAACGCGGTAAGGTATCCGCCGCCCTCCGGGCACCGGAGGTAAAGGCCGACCGCGACTACGTCGACATCATCATCGCCCTGGGCATGGCCAAAGAGGGCTTCGATTGGGTCTGGTGCGAACATGCCCTGACGATCGGCTACCGCAGCAGCCTCACCGAGATCGTCCAGATCATCGGCCGGGCCACCCGCGACGCCGAGGGGAAGACGCGTACCCGCTTTACTAACCTGATCGCCGAACCGGACGCAACCGGTGAGGCGGTCGCCGACGCCGTTAACGACACCCTCAAGGCCATCTCCGCCAGCCTGCTGATGGAGCAGGTGCTGGCACCGCGCTTCAACTTCACGCCTAAAAACCCTAGTAACAAGCCCAAAGAAGGCTACGACTACGGTGAGCGCGGCTACCTGGAGGATGAAACCAATCTCGGCTACGACCCCAAAACCGGCCAATTCGACATTGAGATCAAGGGCGTCGCCGAGCCGCAGACGCCCTACGGTAAGCGCATCTGTCAGGAAGACCTCAACGAGGTGATCGCCGCTTTCGTACAGGACAAGCAGACGGCCGAACGGGGCCTCTTCGACACCGAACTCGTCCCCCAGGAACTCACCCAGGTTCGGATGGGCAAGATCATCAAAGACAAATATCCCGACCTGGTGCCGGAGGACGTCGAGGCTGTCCGCCAACGTGCCGTGGCCGCCATCAACATCGTTCAACAGGCCAAAAGAGCGGCACTTGGAGAAGAAGCGGGCGCGGACGCAGGTGCAGGGGGAGGAAACAAGAGCAATGACGGTGAGCCTAAAGCCAATACCGCATTGCTCGACGGCATCCGTAGGCTTGCCATGGACGTCCGCGAACTGGACGTCGATTGGATCGACAGCATCAATCCCTTTGAGCAAGCCTACTCCATCATCAGCAAATCGATGGATCAAAAAAGCCTCAAAGCAATGGCGGAGGTCATCAGCTCCAAGAAACACCGCATCGACCCCGACGAAGCCCGCGAACTGGCAAAGCGGGCCTTACAGTTCAAGCGGGAACACGGCAGGCTCCCCGACATTAAATCTTCCGACCTTTGGGAGCAACGCATGGCCCAGGGTATCGCGGCACTAGTCCGACTAAAAGAAGAGCAGACCAATGACTAATAAGAAACAATTTACGGAGGAAGACGATGACTTACTCGCGGAACTTGGCATAGAAGTCGAGGTCAAGCAAGCGAAAAAGTACACCAATAAGGAGCAACGCATCATTGCCGGCTTCGAGGAGATCCAGCAGTTCGTGGAAGAACACGGCCGCCTGCCCCGCCACGGCGAAGACCTCGATATCTTCGAGCGTCTCTACGCCGTGCGGCTGGACCAGATCCGCAAGCAAAAGGAATATCGCGACCTGCTGACCAACCTCGACCCCCAGGGCCTCCTCGCCGCAACGGACGACGCGGACCTTACCGTAGCCGACGACCTAGACGACGACGAGTTGCTGGCCCGGCTGGGCGTAACGGCTGAACCCGAATCCTCGATCAAGAACCTCCGCCACGTCCGCTCCCAAGCCGAGAAGAAAGCCGCCGAGGAGATCGCTAACCGGGAGGTTTGCAAAGACTTCGACGATTTCAGGCCATTGTTTGAAGCGGTCCAAAAAGAATTGGATGCCGGGCTGCGGGAAACCATCCGTTTCCATCAGGACGATGGATATACACAAACCGATATCAAGGAAAACCAGTTTCTGATCGTTGGCGGTCAAACCGCCTACATCGCAAAAGTAGGCGAGTTGTTAAAAATTACCGCAGGCCAGGAAGACGCCCGCCTGCGGGTAATCTACGCCAACGGCACGGAAAGCAACATCCTACTCCGGTCCCTTATCCGCGCCATGTACAAAGATGAGACGAGCCGTTTCATCAAGGACACCGACCAAGGGCCGCTCTTCTCCGGCGATCTGGCCGACGACGACCGGCAGAGTGGTACAATATACGTTTTACGCAGCCAGTCGGACCACCCTACCATTACGGCCAACCGCGAGGTGATTCACAAAATCGGAGTGACGGGGAATGACGTTAAGAGCCGCATCGCCAATGCTAAAAATGACGCTACGTTTTTGCTAGCCGGCGTAGAGGTCGTAGCCACTTACAAATTGGCAAATATCAACCACTTCAAACTGGAAAAAGTCATCCATTCGTTTCTTGAACCGGCTAAATTAGAGATAGAAATCACAGATCGCTTTGGCGTACCTGTAACGGTCAGAGAGTGGTTCTTGGTCCCCGTTTTCATCATAGATCAGCTGGTTGAGAAAATACTTAGCGGAACTATTCAAAATTATTACTACAATTCCGCATCAGCAAAGATTGAAAAGAGAGGCTGATGTAATACTGTTAACAGGGCGCAAACCAGATTGTCGCACCAAATTCCTGAAAAATCGGTCCCACATGGTTATAAGTTGGGCGAATAGGGCGGTAACGCTCACTTTTGTATCATATGCAGATTTCTCTCTGCGATAAATTAATTTGCTCCCATACAACACTAACGTAATAGATGACCAATGTTTGCAACAGTTTGAAACTATTACTGCCTATTTTTCAGAATTTTAGTGCAAAAATTTTGTTTATGTCCGATGTTATCATATACAATGCGAGAAAATAGCTTTTAAACTTGAAAAAATGTTTTTTACAATTAACTTAGAATGTTATTCGGATAAACTAATCCGCGATGAAAAAAAGTAAAGGAAATGGTTTAAATTTAGTGACGAGATTAATTTGGACTTAGCAGGGTTAGGGAATTTGAAAATACTTCCACTTAATAATCACCATAACCAAATTAGATATAGTAAGACAACCTAGGATTTGTGATTTTCAACTCAGTCGATTTTGTGTAATTTCAACTTGAATATCAATGAGTTATACACGAGGCATTAATCCGGGCGTTTTCACAAATCTTCAGTTGTTGTACTATAGGCGGAATTAAAATATTGTTTCATATTATTTATCACTGAATGTCATAATTATGCCGAACTTGTTCATGGTGCCAAAATTATGAGAACAATGCCAGTATTAGCAATATATATATATAGAATAATGACCCATAAATATCGTCGCATTATACGTCAGCAAAAACAAAGCGGTTATAGGTACTTAATTAATTTAATTTCACAACGAAATTTACAATATCTACGCAAACCATGAGAATCACAGAATTATTAGATTACAACGACTACTTCGCGCAATCCTCGGAGGATTTAATGAACGTGATTGAAAAATTCGATCTTCGTTCCATAGAGATATGGAAAGAAATAACCACCTTTGAGGATCTCGAAGAACGGATTATTGAATTATTGGATTTTATTGGGGTCGAGCCGATCAATACTTCCGGTGGAGAGTTTAGCGAATATTATCGACTTGATGTCGAATTGGAGGAAAAAGAGTTGTCCTTTTACTCAATGGTTGATTATATTACAGTTGATTTTGCCCATGCTACTGCCCTTGTCAATGAAAATAATTTATTAAATAATAAATCAATAGTGGTAGCTTCAATCGATGTAGAAATGCAATCAAGTGCTCGAATCGTTATTTTTCCGAAAAAGCAATATGAAATCCTCAAGTTAAACCGATTACCTGGTGTGGAAAACTTTCCAATACCACTATTAAATTTATCAATTGATTTAGCGGGTGAATATGATATTTTGGAATTAACTTTAAATGACGATCTTCCTCAAAACAAAATAAAGGCTAAACTCATTGAGCTGATTAAAAGTTCTAGTCATCCATTGAACGAAATGATTAAGCACGAGCATCAAATTGAGCTAGTCGTAGGATCATCACCACGATTTATAAGTTATTATCTCGATGATCGCTTCATGGGAGTCTTTAATTATGTTAATGGCCGTTATTGCGATAGAAATGCTCTACGTGTGCCTTTAATTTTTTACTGCATTTCTAAACTAGTTGATTGTACTTTTTGTATCCGTAACAAGCCCCAATTTAAAAGTCAGGAAATTTTTGAATCACTAGAGCGGGAAGTATTGACAAAATTGGGGTTGATGTGAAAATTTAACCCCCTCAGAGCGTGTCTAAAATTTTTAAGAACTGAGGATCAATAATTCGCTTCACGGCTACTTCGTGGTGCGCGCATAGCGGATTATGAGAGTCAGTTTTTATGACGCCGGGTTCTAAAATGCTTGGTTCTGGGGAAGTAAAAATTTAGGGCGCAAACCAATTTGTCGCAGAGAGAAATCTGCATATGATACAGAAGTGAGCGTTACCGCCCTATTCGCCCAACTTAAAACCATGTGAGACCGATTTTTCAGAAATTTGGTGCGACAATCTGGTTTGCGCCCAAAATTTAGACACGCTCTAAGGTGGGCTAAACCTGCAAACCCACTCCAGCTGACGAAGAACCAATAATTTTTTGAGTGATCTACTGAGCAAACTTCAGCAAATCTTATCTTCCTATCTCCCCACCCCATAATTAACCGCCCTGCCCGCCACCGGCACATTACTCGTATACCGGTTACGCAACTGCACGTAATAGTTGTTATCCGTGCGCTTTAAAAAGGTATTCAGCTCAAAGTAAAAGCGGTCCAGGAAAATGACCAGCTCATCGCGTTGCTCGTAGGGGAGGGGGCGAAACTTTCGCACCAGCTTGACCAGCTCCTTGCGCTCGTCGAGTACCCGCTGGGCGGCGCGGAGGAAGGTGGCGTCATCCACGTAGTAGCCGAGGTAGACGCGCTGGCCGATGGCCAGCTGGCCGAGTTCGGCCGCCGGAACGGCGTAGGGGGCATTGACCAGGGCCGAGAAATCAAAATCATAGCCCACCGGCACCAGTTTGCCGCCGGGTAGCTGCACCAGTTTGAGGTTGCGGGCCAGTTCCAGGCTGTAATCCGTATTGCTGATGGCAAACTGGAAGAGCGAATGCAGCGTGGAAGCATCGGCGTCCAGCCGGTCTGGGGCAACGGCGAGCAGGTTTTCCATCTCTTCACCACCGATCCGCTCGGCCATCTCGTCGGTATCCTCGATGAGGAAACCAAGTTGGGTCAGGCTCGCGCCGCCATTGGTGTCTTCATAGGTGACACGCACTAACTGCACGCGGTAACTCTGAGGCGTTAACTGATTATACAGGCGGTAGGCCAGAAACTCACGCAGCAGCAGGTCTTCGCCGCCCGCTTCGGAGCAGTGCGTGACCAATTTGAGCTTATCGTGCTTGACCAGACCGGAAGCCGCGAGGTCTTTCTTAGAAAAATTAAGCTTTAGAGGAGGAAAGGAGCAGATGCGGCGGCGAAATTTGCCGCGCACATCCACTTGGAGGGGTCGCCGCTCGGTGGCGGGACCCGTTTCTTGATCCAGGACGTACTCGATTTCGGCAGTCTGGGAGTTGGTCGTTTTAGTCAGGATACTATCCAGCGGCAAGCGGAGGGTAATCTCGCGAATGCCGTCGGCATCGGCCGTCTGCAGGCGATCGAAGATCGACTGGGCGTTCAGGGAACTCAGAGAAAACAGGCCGACTAAAGCAAGGGCTAAGGTGAGGGAATAACGTTTCATAACAAGCGGGATTATCGAAAAATCTAGTGCGCGATGAGTAGCCGTCGGGCGGGTCATCCGGTTTGCCCTAACAACCGCAAAGGTAAGCCGGTAGTTGCCCATTTAGCTACCTAATTCAGAATTTAATTTGTAATTTACATTGAATGGGGTGGTGATACAAAATATTATTCTTTGGTTGATGTTGTCTCGGGCTAGCTTTTATATTGCTTGCCATCCACCGGCGGCAGGGAATTGCGTCGGCGTCGCGGCCGTTCCGAATTAAGCATTGCCGGAACTTGAACAATCGCCGCCGAAAATAATTTGGTAAGGGCTAACGGCTGGCTAGTTTCGCGCCGGAAAGTTTTCCTACCTTAGAGCGTGTCTAAAATTTTTAAGAATTGAGGATCAATGATTCGCTTCGCGGCTACTTCGTGGTTAAGGTTCTGGCTAGATAAAAACTTGCGCGCATAGCGGGTTACGTAAGTCAGTTTTTGCGACGCCAGGTTCTTAAATGCTTGATTCTCAGGAAGTAAAAATTTAGACACGCTCTTAACCTCTTCAACTGACCGGGAGCAATACCTTCGGACACCACCCGCACCGGAAAATCTTTCCGCACGAGCCGAGTACCCCCGCCCCACCACCAATAAAATCAACCGTCCCCATGGTCGCATTCGCCACCGATAAGCAAGAAGAACTCCAACTCATCCAGGAGTCGGCCCGCGATTTCGCGGAGTCCCACATTCGTCCCCACGTCCTGGAATGGGACGAGGCCCAACAACTCCCCCGCGAGGTATTTACCGCCCTGGGCGAGCAGGGTTTCCTCGGCATCCTGGTGCCGCACGAGTACGGCGGCGCGGGCCTCGGCTATGCGGAATACATCACCGTCATCGACGAGATCGCGCAGGTTTGCGGGGCCGTCGGGCTTTCCGTTGCGGCTCACAACTCGCTCTGCACCAATCATATTCTCTCCTTCGGCACCGAAGAGCAGAAACAGAAGTGGCTGCCCCGCCTCGCCTCCGGCGAGTGGGTGGGGGCCTGGGGCCTGACCGAACCCAATACCGGTAGCGACGCCGGCCGGATGCGCACCGTGGCCGTCAAGGACGGCGACGATTACATCCTCAACGGTACCAAAAACTTCATCACCCACGGCCTTAGCGGCGACGTGGCCGTGGTCATCGTCCGCACCGGCGAACTGCTGGACAGCCACGGCATGACGGCCTTCGTCGTCGAACGCGGCACCCCCGGTTTCCGGGGCGGCAAGAAGGAAGACAAACTGGGTATGCGCGCCAGCGAAACGGCTGAAATGATCTTCGAGGATTGCCGCATCCCCGCCGCCAACATCCTCGGCGAGGTGGGCGAAGGGTTCGTCCAGTCGCTGAAAATTCTCGACGGCGGCCGGATCAGCATCGCCGCCCTCAGCATCGGCATCGCCCGCGGGGCATTCCTGGCGTCGCTGGCCTACTCCAAGGAGCGCGAGCAATTCGGCAAACCCATCAGCCACTTCCAATCCATCGCCTTCAAACTGGCCGACATGGCCACCAAGATCGAAGCCGCCGAACTGCTGACCCGCAACGCCGGTCGCCTCAAAGACGCGGGCGAGAAAGTGACCAAGGAAGGGGCCATGGCCAAGTACTACGCCAGCGAGGCCGCCGTGTGGGTGGCCAACGAGGCCGTGCAGGTCTTCGGCGGCTACGGCTACATTAAAGAGTATCCCGTAGAGAAATTCTACCGCGACGCCAAACTCTGCACCATCGGCGAGGGAACCAGCGAGATTCAGAAGGTAGTCATCAGCCGCCTGTTACTAAAGGAGTAAATAAAGAAGTGGGGGGAAATATCCGGCCGCTATCGAACATGGCGTACTTATTGCGGCTTAATAGAAATGAGATTGTCATTCAGGCGTCAGTTAATTCGGTTGCCCGACGATGATCTTGCACGGGCATTTTCCCCTTGCTCAAACTCAACTCTCACACTATGAATTGGTTAGTCTGGATTATTTTCGGCCTCATTGCGGGCGCAATTGCAAAATGGATCATGCCCGGTAACGATCCCGGCGGCTGGATCGTCACCATAATCATCGGCATCGTCGGTGCCATGCTCGGCGGCTGGATCGGCGTGAACGTACTGAATATCGGTGCCGTGGATGGATTCAACCTGCCTTCTCTGCTCATCGCTATCGGCGGTGCGGTGCTGTTGCTCTTCATTTACCGCCTGGTAACGGGACGCAGCCGCGTGTAACGCGAACACACATACGTGTCAAGCCTCAAAACGGGCGGCTACCCAGGCGGGTGGTCGCCCGTTTTTCCGTTTTCGGCAAAATAGCTACCGGTCCGAACAACAAACGACCGCTTCCTCGCTTTTTGCAGTATGCGATTCGTCATGCTCAGCGATCCCCACCTGGGCGATACGCCTTCCAACACGGCGGGGCTGGATACTCCGGCCCGCTTCATTTCCGCCCTCGATGCGGCCCTCGCCACCCGGCCGGATGCGCTGGTCATGGGAGGGGACTATTCGTTCGGCGAGCCGCGCTCGCAGGACGTTTGCACCGTCTTGGCCGCCATACGCGAGCGTACTGAAATTCCCCTGCATTTCCTGGCGGGCAACCACGATAGCCCCGCCGATCTGGCGGCGGGACTGGGACCCGATCTGCCCGTTATCCTGCCCGCCGACGGCCATTATTACCGCACCGAATTACCCGGTGGGGTAGGGGCCGTCGTGTTGGATAGCTCGGCCGCGCAACTGTCCGAGGTGCAGTGGAACTGGCTGACGGCGGAACTGGAACGTGACGGTCCGCAGTTGCTCTTCATCCATCATCCTCCCTATTTTTTGGGGCGTCCGTTCATGGACAACAAGCATCCCTTCCAGCAGATCGACCGCTTTGCCCGGCTCATGGCCGCCTGCGAAAACCCGCCCGCCATCTTCTCGGGCCATTACCACGCCAACGGGGCCTTCCTCTTCGATCGCGTACGGCTGCAACTGTGCCCGCCCACCAGTTTTTTCGTGCACCCCGACCGGCCCGAATTTTCCGAAATCGAACGCCGGCCCGGTTTTCTGGTTGTGGACATAACCGACGGCCGCATCGGCGTGCGCACGGAATATGCGTGAGGCTCATATATCATTCATTCCCACTTCAACGTTCAGTGCGAGTTGTTTTTTTGGGGCCTGCCGGTGCGGGTCCGCTTCCGCTCCCCCGCACCGGCCGCTGTGCTCCGCGGCTCGCTGTTCGCTCGGCCCTCCGGGCCGGTGCCCACGAAAAGCCTTTTCTCAACCATACCTTTCATCCAGTGGTCACCGCCACTGCGCAGCGCTAGGCCGCAACTTCTTTATCCTGCTACTCCCAATCAATCCCAACCCATGCGTTTTACCCTTCTGCTCGTTTCCGCTCTCTTTTTCATCCTCACCAGCTGTGTCCCCACCCGCAAATACGAAGACCTCCAAATGAGTAACCGCCGCCTGGCCGAGGAATTCCGCCAGAATACCGAAGACCTCAAAACTACCCGGGCAGGCCTCACCGATGTACAGCAACAACTTACCACCCTCAAGGCTGAACGTCAGCAAACCCTCGACGATCTGGCCACCGCCCGCCAGCGCTACACCGAACTGGACCGCACCAACCGCGATCTGCTCGACCGTTACGACCGCCTCCTGGCCGAAAACTCCCGCCAACTCCAGGTGGCCGGCGGTACCAACCAGGAACTCACCACCCGCGTAGCCGCTCAGCAGGAAGAACTCGCCCGCCGCGAACGCGAACTTCAGACCAACCAGGCCCGCCTCTCCGAGCTGGAACGCGAACTCCAGGTACGTGAGGCCCGCGTGGCCGAACTGACCGCCGCCATTAACGAAAAAGACGCCCGCCTCAAGGCCATCAAATCGCAGGTAGACGCGGCCCTGCGCGGCTTTTCCGCCGCCGACCTGACCGTGGAGGAGCGAAACGGACGTATCTACGTCAGCCTCAGCCAAAACCTGTTGTTCCCCAGCGGTAGTAAGACCCTGAATGCGCAGGGTAAGAACGCGCTCTCCAAGCTGGCTGGTGCCCTAAAGGCCAACCAGCAGATTAACATCACCGTCGAGGGCCATACCGATACCGATGGCGACGCCGCCCTCAACTGGGACCTCAGCGTGGGCCGCGCCACCACCGTGGTCAAGGAACTGACCGCTAACGGCGTAGATCCCAAGCGCGTGACCGCCGCCGGCCGCGGGGAGTTCTTTCCCGTAGCCGATAATACTTCCGCCGCCGGCAAGGCCCGCAACCGCCGCACGGAGATCATTCTCACGCCGCAACTGGATGCGCTGTATAATCTGATTGATTGAGCCGCCCACGGGCGGAAATGCTCCCAAAGTAGTGTAAGTAGCGGATCGGATCAGCCCCTTCAGGGCTGGCTATTCCTCCGGTACCACCCGCAGGCGCACCGTCTCGATGCGCGTATTGCTGACTTGCACGAACTCGAAGAGATAGTTTTCGATCCGGAATTCTTCCCCGGCCTCGGGAATATTCTCCGTGGTGCTGATGATGTAGCCGGATAGCGTCTGGTATTCCCCCTCGGGAAATTCCAGGCTATACTTCTCGGTCAGGTAGCTGATTTCCAGACGGCCGCTAAACAGGTAGGTCTTGCCTTCCTCTTCCACTACGTCGATGTATTCGGAATCATCGTACTCGTCCTCGATCTCGCCGAAGATTTCCTCCAGAATGTCTTCCAGGGTGATGATGCCGGAAACCTCCCCGAATTCATCCACTACGCAGGCAATGCTAAAGCTATCGCTGACGGCTTTGTCCAGCATATCCGGCAGGCGGGTAACTTCGGGAATGAATCGCAGTTCAAGGATGCAGTCGCGAATCGCGTCGGGGTATTCCAGCAACTGCTGGTGGTGTACGTAGCCGAGCACCTTGTTAATATCCCCGTCGATAACTACAATGCGGGACAGGCGGGTTTCCAGAAAAAGTGCTTCCAACTCTTCGATGGAAGAGTTTACGTCGATGCTCTCCACCTCATTACGCGGAACCATGCAATCGCGTACCCGCTGCTCGTGCAGGTTGAGGGCCTTACCGAAGAGTTCCTTGTCGATCACGTTTTCTTCCTCGCCGGTACCGCCGCTCTCGTTGATGAAATTCTCCAGATCGAGGCGGGTCAGTACGGTCTCCAGCTGCTCGCTGGGTTGGGAGAATACCAGCCGCAGCAGGTAATCGCTGGCCTTGGTCATCACCCACGAGACGGGAAACAGAATGATCTGGAGCCAGCGCAGGGGTGCCGCCAGAAAGTAGAGGGCATTATCGGCAAAAAGACGGAAGAGCGTTTTGGGCAAATATTCCCCGAAAATCAGCACGATGATGGTGATGAGCAGGGTGTTGATGAACAGCACGATCAAATCGCTCTCCAGTCCGGTGGAGGCGATTACCAGCGGCTCCAGCACGCGGGTGATCAGGTAGGTGAAAGCAACCAGCGCAATGTTGTTGCCTACCAGCATGGTACTGAGAAAGGCGGAGGGCCGGTCGAAAAAATTGGCCAGAATATGGCTGCGGTAGGTGCCGCGCTTCTTCTTTAGTTCCACGCGCAGCTTGTTAGCCGACACATAGGCGATCTCCGATCCCGAGAAGAGGGCGGATAATAGAAGAAAGGTAATAATTCCGATCCAGAGCATGAGGCGAAGGTAACGATATTCGGGCGAGGCGATCTACCGGTGAGGTACCGGCAAAGTTATTCCGGCCGGTCCACCGGTAGCCGCCCTTCGACGGAAAGTACGCGGGCGTTGGAAAAATCCTGATCGGCCTCAAACCCATAACCGTAAATGATGGATTCCGGCCGGGTGATGACCACGAATTTTTTGGTGTAGATCTTCTCGCGGGCCTCGTCCCAGATTAGTTCCTCGGTTTCCAGTTTTTCGCCTTCGTTACCGCGCCACACCACGCTATCGCGCACCACCACCTCGTTCTCTCGCTCGCGATAAACGCCCCACCTGGCTTCCAGCGTGCTGGTGGTGTCCTGCTGCGGGCCGAAAAAAGTGACGAATAACCCCCGGGGGAATTCCTGGCGCGGGTCCAGTTTATCCAGATGGTTGAGCAGTATCGGCCCCTCGATGGTCACCTTGATCTGTGCCGAATCACTGTAGATCATGCGGATGCTGTCGGCGATCTCCACGCCGGGGTCCATTTTTCGTTCCAGCGCGACAATATCGGCCGGGTCGTTCTCGCAGGACGAGAAAACGATCAGTAAGGGAAGCAGGAAAAGAGGAAGCCGTTGTCGCATTGGGTAAAGGTAGGCAGCGGCAGGGTAGGGAGGCGTTAAGGGAAGGTGAACGGGGGGACGCGATACCTCGCGTCTCCCAATGGTTGGCACCATTCGGATGTACGATGTCTGATGTACGATGTCTGATCTAAGCCTGTAACTCCGCTCAGGCCGAGGACCTCCCGTTACGAGCGGGGCGGCGTAGCCGCCCGACTGAGGTACGAGCAGTTGGAACGGATCACGTCTCGGACGTGGACGTCCTCGATCTGAGCGGCATACCTGAGCAGAGTGTACGAACGGCCGGCATGCGTGAGGTGCCTAAAGGGGACGTGCGCAGCACCGAGCGAACAGCGAAGCCCGGAAGGGACCGACGGTGAGGCGTTAGCCGAAGCGGCACGCCCACCTTCGGTTTAATAGGTAGATTATAGCAGGTAGTACCCTCATTACGAGTTTATTACTACCCACTACCCAACTACCCACTACCTACTAATTAACCTCCGGGATGAAGCGGAAGTTATAGTTGTACACGTACATCAGCAGCAGCATAAAGAGGAAGAAGCCGATGATGGCGAAGAGGATGGCGTAGCCTTTGGTGCCGGCGTTTTTTACTTCGGACATGGTTGGTTGTTTTGCGGGGGTGAAAGTACAACAAACGGGGGGAAGGAATGGTGTGTTCCCGCCCCCCGTTCGTGACCCTGCAGTGATGGGTGGTAATTAGAGCGTGTCTAAATTTTTACTTCCTGAGAACCAAGCATTTGAGAACCTGGCGTCATAAAAACTGACTTACGTAACCCGCTATGCGCGCAAGTTTCTATCTAGCTAGAACCTTAACCACGAAGTAGCCGCGAAGCGAATCATTGATTCTCAGTTCTTAAAAATTATAGACACGCTCTTAATTATTGCACTCGATGGCGGCGCGATCGTCCTTTACGTCGGCCATGGCGCGTAGGGCGGGCAGCATGGTCTGGGTGACCTGGCCGCGGGCGGTGGCGTTCATTTGGCCGCGCACGGCGGGCATGTTGGAGGCCGGTGCGGTGCCGGGAGCGGAGAGAGGCTGTACGATGAATACGCCGGTTTCGCCGGTGACGGGGGAGGACAGGCTGCCGGAAGCCGTGCGGAACATGGCGGCCAGAGCGGCGGGTTCGCTACCCAGTTTAGGCACGGTGGCCTGGCTGAGGGCCACGTTGGAAACCGTGTCGAGGGCCACGCCGAATTGCGATGCGAGGCCGCGCAGGTCGTTGGTCTTAATCTGACCTTTGATGAGTTCGGCCTTTTTGCGGTTGACCACGGCGGGCATGATCTCGTCGCGGGCTACATCCACGGGCGGTACCCCAGCGGGGATGACGGTGCGCAGACCGGCAATGACGTACTTGGTTACGTTGTAGTTAACCGGGTCGGTATAGGTGTACACGTTGGGGTCCACCTGGCCCGCATCGAGGGCGAAACCGGCGCAAACCACGTTGCGGGTCTCCTGGTCGCTACCCAGGCCGTTGATGGAGTAAGCCGTGGCACTCAGTGGAGCGGTGGTTTGCATCCGCAGGCCGGGCATATCGGCAATGGCGGCACGCAGTTCGGCCAGCGTACGGTTATTGACCACCACCTGCTCGGCGCGGTCCAGTACTTCGTCCTCGGTCTGCTTGCCGGGTACGATGGGGTCTACCGCGTAGGCCACCTTGAAGAAGGTAGAACGCGAAGCCGAACGCTTGAGGACTTCGATGATATGAAATCCGAACTGGGTTTTCACCTTATATAGCGGACCCACCTCGCCGGTGCGGAACAGTACGGCGTCAAACTCGGGCACGAACTGGCTGGGGGTAACGGCTTCATAAACACCGCCCTTGTCCTTGCTGCCGGGGTCCTGACTGAACTGCGCGGCCAGCGCACCGAAATCGCCGCCGCCCTCGATCACGGCGATGAGGCTGTCGGCCCGTTGGCTTGCGGCCGTAACCTGGGCGGGGGTGGTGGCGGAAAGCAGGATGTGACGCGTGTCGGCCGAATCAGGCATGGTGGTTCGGTCGCGCAGTTTGACCACTTTGAAGGCATTGCCCTCGCGGTAAGGACCGTAGGTGCCGCCGATGGTCAGGTTGTCGAGGGTATCGGCGATGATTTCGCTGAGGCGATCCTTGGGTACAAAGGTCGGGTTGAAGCTACCGCCGTTGCCAAGGGCAAAAGTTGAGTCGCGGTCGGCGGCCGAGGCGGCGAACTGACCGGCCAGCGTAGTCATTTTGGTGCGGATGGCGGCCGAGTCTTCGCGGGTAGGCACCACGTCAAAAGCGACGTACTCCATTTCGCGGGTTTCCACGTCGTTGCGGTAGCGCTTTTTGTTTTCGTCGAGGTAAGCCTTTAGGTCTTCGTCGCTTACGCTCACGTCGCTATCGGCGATATCGGCGTAAGGGATTCCGCAGGAACACGGCACTAATGCGGTTGGCCTGCTGGTCGGCGGCGTCCTGGGCCATCCAACTGGGGGTATACATGCCTTTGCTCACCAGGGCGGTCAGTTTTTCCTGCAGGCGCTGGGCCACGATCTCACGGCGTTGGTGCCTCCAGATCTCCGCGAAATTGGGGGCCAACCGGCCTTCCTCGATGGCACCGGTGATACCGTTGTTTTCGATCAGGTCCTGGAAGTAGGCCAATTGCTGGCGGTCTACCACACCCGGCTGCTGCGGGTTCTGGAAGTTCCGCTGAATGACCGGGCTGGGGTTGGCACCGAACTCGAGGTCGGTGATCTCCTCGCCGCTCACGCGAATACCATTGGTTTCGGCCTCGGAGGCCAGCAGCCGTTCGGCGATCATGAATTGCCAGAGGCTCTCGCGGTTTTGCAGCGTGTTGCCGGCACCGCTAAAACGGGCGGCGTAGGTTCGGTCGAAGTCGTTGCGGTCGATGGCCGTGCCGTCGATCTCTCCCATTCTAAGGATAGCGTTTGTGGCACCGCCGGCCCCGCCGGCGGGGTCGAAGCCCGTAAAGATGAAAAGGCCGATGCCCAGTGCGATCACGATGATCACCAGGGTGTAGTTGTCTCTGATTTTACCAATCAATGCCATGGTTCCAAGATTATTACTCAAGCGATAAAACCGCCGAAAATACCGCCCGGGGCGGCTCATAGGTAGTGAAAATGCCCGGCGGATCGTCCGCGCTGCGTGCTTCCCGGCGGGCCGGGTTTGCGAAGGCGGCGCAAAGATAAGTATTTTGCCGGAGTGAATGAATGTTTTGCGCAGGGTGGGAAATAATCTTCTCCCGAGTTTACGGACGGGCGGCGTAACGACCGCAGCCCCGCCCTCCACCGGCGGACCGGAAATACCGCCCCGGGCGGGCGTTCGGCGCATCCCCGCGCGGCGGCTCCCGGGAAAAGACCTTACCTTTAGCGCGACTCTTGACCCCACCTATGGCGACACGTAAGGAAAAACTGATGATCAGCGGCCTGCGGACGGTGCTGAACGGCACCGCGCGCTTGTCGCACAAACGGGCCGGGCGACTGGCCTACCGCCTGCTGGCCCAACCGCGCCGCCACGCGCTGAATGAGCAAGCGACCGAATTACTCGATTCCGCCGAGCAGCGAACGCTCCGCATCGACGGCATCGATATCGCCACTTACTACTGGCCCGGCACCACCGAGCGTACCACCCTGCTACTGCACGGTTGGGAGAGTTGCACCGGCCGCTGGCGGGAGCAGACGCTGGCCCTGATCGCGGCCGGTTACCATGTTTACGCTTTCGATGCGCCCGCCCACGGCCGCTCCGGCGGCACGCAGTTTACCGTTGTCCATTATGCCCGCACCCTCAGTGCCTACCTGACGCAATTGCCCGCCGTCCCCGCTCACTGGATCGGGCATTCGGCCGGCGGCATGGCCGCCATTTACTACCTCACGAAGTACAAGCAGCCTTCCCTGCCCAAACGAATGGCCCTGCTGGGTGTGCCCGCCCACGTGAACGATTTTGTCGATGCTTTTTGCTCGGTCCTCGGTTTCAATCAGCGGGTGCGTAGCGGACTGGACAAGGAATTTCAGCGGCGCCTCGATTTTCCCATCCACGAACTCGATTTCGTCGCCTATCTCGACAAGATCGACATACCCGGCCTGCTGGTCCACGACCGCCAGGATGAAGTAGGACCCTACGAGGGTGCGCGCCGCCTCCACCAGACCTGGACGGATAGCGAGCTGTTTACCACCGAGGGCCTGGGCCATAGCCTGCCGGGGCCGGAAGTGGTAGCGGCGGTGATGGGGGTATTTTTTGAGTAGCAGGGGGTAGGGGGATAAGCCCACCTAGGGCACTGGCTCTGAGTATCTACTAGTACTGACCACTACTAACAACAGAGTTCCCGTATAAAACCCGACATTGGGGACCGTAAAAATCCTCGCCCATGCCACCCACTGATTACCTCATCATCGGCGCCGGCTCCGCCGGTTGCGTACTGGCTAACCGCCTGACGGCCGATGGGACGACTACCGTCTTACTGCTCGAAGCGGGGGGGCGCGACGGCCACCGCAACATCAGCACCCCGGCCTCGGGTTCCCGAAACTGTTCAAAACCGACCACGACTACGGCTACCATACCGTTCCCCAGCCTACCATGCACGACCGGAAAATGTACCTGCCGCGCGGCAAAGTGCTGGGGGGCAGTAGCAGTACTAACGCCATGATCTACATCCGGGGCAACCGGCAGGATTACGACGAGTGGAGCGCGGCGGGCAATCGCGGTTGGTCGTACGAGGAAGTGTTGCCCTACTTCAAGCGAGCGGAAAACCAGGCAGTCATCAAAGACCCGGCCTACCACGGCACCGAAGGCCCGCTACACGTTAGCTCGCGGAGTTACACCAACAAGCTGTCCGATGTATTCGTGGCGGCGGGAGAGGAGTTGGGGTACGAACGCAATGATGATTTCAACGGCGAGCGGCAGCAAGGTTTTGGCCGCTACCAGGTCACCCACTATAAAGGCGAACGCTGGAGTGCCGCCCGCGCCTACCTCAATCCGGTACTGCGACGGTCTAACCTGCGAGTAGAAACCGGGGCCGTGGTAGAGCGGATCATCGTCGAAGCCGGCCGGGCCGTCGGGGTCGTGTACCACCAAAACGGACGATCTCAGGAGGCCCGCGTTAGTCGCGAGGTACTGCTCTGCGCCGGTGCTTACAACTCGCCTCACTTGCTCCAGCTCTCCGGCATCGGGGACGGAGAGGAACTTAAGCGGCACGGAATTCCCGTGGTTAAACACCTGCCTGGGGTGGGGCGCAATTTGCAGGACCACCTGGTCTACTTCAACATGTTTCACACCGACTACGCGCACACCCTCGACGCGGCCGAGCGTTTTCCGGCCATCCTGAGAAACCTGTACCAGTATTTTGTGCACAAAACCGGTCCGTTCAGCAGCAACCTCGGCGAGACGGGAGCCTTCGTACGTTCCTCCCCCGATCAGCCGGCCGTGGACACCCAGTATCACTTCGCGCCCAACTACTTCGTCAACCACGGTTTCGATAACCCGCCCAAGGGCAACGGCTATTCCATCGGCGGTAAAGTGCTCAACCCAACTAGTACCGGCACCGTCCACCTAGCTTCCGCCGATTTCCGTACGCCCCCCGCCATCGACCACAATTACCTCAGCACCGACGACGACGTACGCCGCTCCATCTGGGGTTTCAAGCTCGGCTTTCGCCTCGGCCGAACGGAAGCCTTTCGACCCTACCGCGCCGCACCCTACCTGCCCGCCGCCCCGCTGGAAGACGATGCCGCCATCGAAGATTTCATCCGCGCCACCGGCCAAACCCTTTACCATCCCGCCGGCACCTGCCGCATGGGCAACGATGACGGGGCCGTGGTAGACGACCGTTTGCGAGTGCACGGCCTGGCCGGCCTGCGCGTGGTGGATGCCTCCGTGATGCCTAACGTGACGCGCGGCAATACCAATGCGCCGACCATCATGATCGCGGAAAGGGTATCGGATTGGATACGGAATAACACACATTAAGATTTTCACTTATAAGTTAAAACCTTACTTATCCCCAACCCCAACAAGCTATACACGTACACTTGCGCAGTTTTGTACCGTTAGTCCCATCAATAATCCATTCCCATGAACGATCGCGCCCGAATTTCCCCCCGCCCCCTCATCCATCTGCTTTTCCTCCTACTCGGCGGCCTACCCATATTGCTACCCGGCCAGTGCTTGCAGGGCGACTGCAAAACCGGTCCGGGCACCCTGGTCTACGCCGACGGTGACCGCTACCGGGGTGAGTTCCGTGACGGCCTGGCCGAGGGGGAAGGCATGCTGTTTCGGACCGACGGCAGCCGCTATGTGGGGCAATTCCGGGAGGGGGAACCCCAGGGGAAGGGAATCCTGGTAAGCACTACCGGAGACCGGGCAATCCGGGGATCTGGGACCGGGGAAATCTGGTGGCTGAACTGCCCGAGCTGATCGCCGGCCGCGATGTGCTGACCGCTCGCGGCGGCACCGAACCCAAAACCGGCTGTGTTTCCGGCGACTGCGACAACGGCCGCGGCGTATACGTGATGAGCGACGGTGCCGTTTACGCGGGTCAGTTCAGTGCCGGGGAGATCAGCGGCGAGGGCGTCTGCTACTACCCCGACGGCAGCAAGTACCGGGGCGAATGGCAACACCGCCTGCCCCACGGCCGGGGCACCAAAACCCTGCTGGACGGTCGCGACCAGACCGGCCAGTGGCGTTACGGCATTTATCAATTGGCCGCCGGCGACGGCCGCCGCACCGTACTACCGGGTGATTCCCCCGCCCGGGAACTCAACACGGCCGTAGCCCCGCAGACGGGTTGCCTGGAAGGAAATTGCCACGATGGACTCGGCTTTTTCACCTACCCCGACGGTAGCAGCTACCGGGGTCACTTCCGGAGCGGACTGCCCGCCGGAGTGGGCGTTTTCCGCTACGCCAACGGCGATTATTACCAAGGCAACTTCGCGGCCGGTCTCCAGCACGGCTCGGGTACGCTGGTCCACGCCGACCAGTCGAAGGCCGCCCTGAGCGGCCGCTGGGAGAAGGGCGAGTTCTACCCGCAGGGCCGCGAAAGCGGTTGCCTGAGCCGGGACTGCACCGATGGAAACGGCACCTACGTTTATCCCTTCGGCGACCGCTACGTCGGCGGCTTCCGCAACGGGCAAATGGACGGGCGCGGAACGATCACCTATAAGGACGGCAGTTCCTACGAGGGGCAGTTTCTGGCCGGCAAGTTTCACGGCCTGGGTGTCTACCGTACTCCCGACGGCCGACTGTACGACGGCGAGTGGGCCGACAACAATTTCGTCTCCCCGCGCTCCGTCCAACCTGCCTACACCCACCGCCGGCGGCTGCTACCCGCGCCGGGGGCAGGGTATACGCACTAATCGTGGGCGTATCCACTTACTCACACATGCCGGTACTGCGGTTTCCCGACGATGACGCCTACCGCATCTACGGCTTCCTCAAAAGCCCCGAGGGCGGAGCCGTACCCGACGAGCGGCTCAAGATCGGAATTCGACGAAGACGCCACCCGCGCCAACATCCTCGGCGAACTCCGCTCCCTTTTCCGCCGCGCCGGACCGCAGGATCTGGTTTTCATCTACTTTAGCGGCCACGGCCAGCCGGGGCTTTTCTGCCCATCGACTATAACGGTACGGACAACAAACTCTACCACCGCGAACTCCGCGAACTACTGGATGCCAGCCCCGCCCGCTACAAACTGCTGCTGGCCGATGCCTGCCACAGCGGAAGTCTCCTATCCGCCCGCGACGGGAGCGAACCCACCGATATCCTGCAACGCTACTACACCGAACTGAGTAAAGCCGCCGCCGGTACCGCGTTGTTGATGTCCAGTAAATCGAACGAGACCAGTCTGGAATCGAGCGGTTTGCGGCAGGGTGTCTTTAGCCACTTCCTCATCCGGGGTCTCAAGGGCGAGGCCGACCGCGACGGCGACCGGGTGGTAACCATGCGCGAATTATACCAGTACGTTCGCGAACGGACCAGCGAGTACACGGGCGGTTTACAGAGTCCGTTACTGCAGGGTGATTTCGATCCGATGATGCCTATTTCCGTAGTCCGTTAAAGGAAAGGCAGACTTTTCGTGCGTTTTCCCGCCCCTTCGAGCTATTAGTCTTGGGCGGGGCGCGAAAAACAGTACTTTCGTCGCCCCGGCGGAACCGATCCGCCTGTTGCTAACGAAATTACGCTATGACGCTGCCGGAAGGAAAGGAATTATTTATTCAGGAATGGGGGAAGCTCGGTTCCAGCTGGGGCATCACCCGCACCATGGCCCAGATTCACGCGCTGCTCCTCGTCGCACCGGAGCCGCTGAGCGCGGATGAGGTAATGGAAGAATTCATGATCAGCCGCGGCAACGCAAATATGAACCTGCGTGCCCTCATCGACTGGAACCTCGTACACAAACACCTGAAACCCGGCGAGCGGCGCGAGTTTTTCCTGGCGAAAAAGACATGGCCACGGTCGTCAAAAATATCATCATCCAGCGCAAGCGCCGCGAGTTGGAACCGATGCTCGGGGTACTGACGGAACTGAGCGACGTAGAAGTAAATGACGCGGAGAGCCGGGAGTTCTCGCGGGTCATGAAAGACCTCCGATTATTCAGCGGCAAAGCGGTACGGGCACTCGAATCACTCGTAAAGGCTGATTCTAACTGGTTTTTCTCCACCTTTTTATCCATGATTCGTTAGCACCCTGTTGGAAAACTAACTAATTTGCATCCAGATCGCACATCTGCGGCGTAAGTAAGTTTGTGTAGCGAAATGAATACACAACAGCTCGTAACCGTAGTCGCGGCCGGGTTGCCTACTATGGAAAATCCCCACAATGACACACAACGGTTGATCGAACGCCTCCGGGCACGCGATCGAACGGCCTTGGATCGGCTCTACCAAATGTACGGTGGAGCGGTACTCGGCACGGTATCCCGCATGGTTCCCACCCAGCAGGACGGAGGAGGTATTGCAAATACAGCTTCCTTAAAGTGTGGCAGAAAGTGGAAAGCTACGACCCCGAAAAGGGACGTTTCTTTACCTGGTTGATTCAAATAGCTCGCCGTACGGCCCTGGATAAAACCAAAACCGTCAAAGCGAAAAAGCAACGCGAAACCCACGGATCGATCCCCTGGATCATCCCGAGGCAGTTTGGGCGTTACCGAAATGTACGTCCCCGACAGTGGTCTGCGCAGCGTGATCGACACCATGAAACCCTCCCGCCGTCAGATAGTGGACCATTTTTATTTTCTGGGCATGACCCAGCAGCAAGTCAGCGACAAAATCGAGTATGCCGCTGGGAACGGTCAAAACCGAGCTGCGCAAAGCACTCATCGACCTGCGTACCCTTCTCCCATCCCGAAACAGTTAAGATTTCCTTGGAAATCAAGTCATTCATAGCATCCGGTGTTCTCGAGCTTTACGTGCTCGATCAACTACCCCCCGATCAGCGGGCGGAGGTGGAAGCTATGGCGGCTGCCCACCCCGAAGTTAAACGGGAGCTATCGGCGGTTGAAGAGACGTTGGAAAACCTGGCCCTGGCCGGTGCCGCGCCCCTCCCTGCCGGTGGTTTGGCCGATCTGAATAGTCGCATCGATAATGCCGAGGGCCGCTTGCCCACTGCCTCCGCTTCCACCAAAGTACCTCCGGGCCGGACTACCGGTTATTCCGGTTTAATCGCTACGGCTTGCGCCTTGTTCGCCGTCGGCTGTATTTTGTTAGGATATTTTTACTTCCAAGAACAGTCCGCCCACGACCGGACCCGTCAGGATCTGGAAACGCTCCGTTCCACCTGCGAGGAGCGCACCAGTGATTACAATCAACTCACTCGCCAGATCGCCTTCCTTACCGATACGGCCAGCACCCGCATTACCCTCGAACCGACGCCTTTCGGCGAAACGGCCACCGCCGCCGTATTCTACAACTCACGGGCCAACGAAACCCGAATCGATCCTTCGGGCCTGCCCGCCCTTTCCGCTTCCGAGCAGTATCAGCTCTGGGCCATCGTAGACGGCACCCCCGTCAGCCTACTCGTTTTCGATGCCATTGCCAATCAGGAAAACCCGCTCCTCAGTGCCGAAGATTTCACCGGCACTCCGCAGTTATTTGCCATCACCATCGAGCCGCGCGGCGGCAGCGAGGGTCCCACCATGGATAAAATGGTGGTTGCGGGCAAGGGGTGAGGCTTGGTAGATAGTAGGTAGTTGAAAATAATTGCTACTAGCTAACTACCTACTAACCAGTAACCTACTATCCAGGGCGTGCCCGTCCGCCTGCCGGCGGCCGGTCGGGCTGTCCGGCACTCTCTACGCTACGCTCCGTTCAGACAACACCTCCCATCCCTCACGCGGGGGTAGGGGAGAAGCAGCGATGCTGCTCTGATAAATTATTAGTTTTTGGCGGTGTGCTGTCTGGTTTAGCAGGTTTTGAGCAATACAGGCTTTGCACTTCTTTCTTGGAAATCTCTTCCCCGGCTCGGCTAATCGTCCGGGTTCCCTTTATCCCCGCCGCCGCAGAGAAAAGGGATGACCTAAAGTTGACCCCTTACGTCCGCTGCTCCGTAATGCCACGAAGGGTGGAGAGAACTGCCTTTACCGATGAAACGGATAAAAATGAGTCGCTAAACTTGTACCATCACACTTGAATGGCTTATCTTGGGGCGAGAAAGAACCTGGATGGAACTCAAATGGTGCGGGGTGAGAAGATGTAATCCCCATAGCAGTGCGGAAGTGACGCTGCTTTGTTTAATGGGGGAGGTAGGTTCGTGATTTCTTTTGCGCCGGGTGGGTGGCGGGCTTGGCGTTGTGTGCAACCTAGACCTACTAGAGTTTGTTAACTATATTAAATCACGTAGAAATGACTGAAGATATAACGATTCAATACCTTACTGACGAAAATGGTCAGAAGACGGCAGCTGTGATTCCGATAAAAGAATGGCTAGAATATTCAAAGTTTATGGAGGAGTATATAACGATCAAGAATAGTATTCAAAGTGGTTTAAGTGAAGTAAGTGAGATCAAGTCTGGAAAAACTATTCCTCAGTCAGTTGAAAGTTTTTTAAATGAATTGTAAAATAGTATTAACTGACGAGTTTAAAAGACAGGCAAAAAGATTATCTAAAAAACACAGGTCTTTGAAAAGTGATATCGAATCGTTATTCAACTCTCTCTTAGATGATCCTTATCAAGGTGATAAAATTGCTGAAAATATTTATAAAGTTCGTTTAGCAATAAAAAGCAAAGGTCGAGGTAAAAGTGGTGGAGCACGAGTAATTAATTATTTTAGATATTAAAATCCTAGAGGATTTAGAAGAAGTTGGAATATTCATATTGACTATATATGATAAGTCCGATGCTGAGTCAATTTCAACAAATTTTGTAAAAAAAATGATAGAGGAAATTAAAGAAGAAGAATAATTTTACTAAGAAATAATTTATAGTTCAGAAACGAGCTACCGCTGAAACCAATCGGATCAAAATATTTGAAATTTGATTTCTCATCTTCGAAGGTTCAAAGAATGGATCATGTGAGAATAGAGAAGATGAACGCAAGTGAACCACTGATGAAGTGTCGAGATAACGTACCCCCCATCCCAACTGCCGGTCTATTGCTGCCGGAGGACTTAAGCGTTGCGATTACCAGTTTATTAGCGCGCAGTGGGCGGTATAAAGGTGGGGACATGAACTCTTTCAGGCTCAATTACGAAACGGAGGAAGACATAAGTCGGAGAAGCACTGGCTAGGTCGAATATCGAAGTCGGTATCTGATGGGTGCATGGTTTATAGTAGTGATGAAGGTACCGTAACGGTTCTGGAGTGAAGGGGCAGGCGTAAACGGTCAAGACCAAGATTGACAACTCCAGTCGATGGTCTACGAAGGGTGGAGATAAGCTGCCTTTACCGATAAAACGAATATAAAGGAGTCGCTAAATTTGTACCGTTACTCTTGAATGGTTTATCTTGGGGCGAGAAATAACCTAGATGGATCTCGAATGGTGCGGGGTGAGAAGATGTAATCCCCATAGCCGTGCGGGCGCGACACGGCTTCGTTCAACCGGCAGGTAGATCCGTGACGCCTCCTGCGTCGGGTGGGTGGATGGCTTGGCGTTGTGTGCAACGTGTACCAAATTCAAAATTTTACTAGCTAGAAGAAATGAAATATTACCTTTGAGTACCAAAAACTACAAAATTGTCTTATGTTTGTGCTATGGACAATGTAAACGATTACATTACCCCCTTTACCGCCTGACTTATCAAAGATAGAAACGACACAAGTATTAAGACAAGTAGCATTGTCTTCTTTGGCAATAGCCGAATTGAAGGGGGTGGCAGAAACCATCCCAGACCAAAAAATGTTGGTAAATGCTATAATTTTAAAAGAAGCAAAAGACAGTTCTGAAATTGAAAATATCATTACAAGTACGGATGAATTATACGTAGCATTAAATTCTTCAATATCAAAAATAAGTAGTGAAACAAAGGAAGTTGTAAGTTATCGGAGGTCAATAATGATGGGATGCGAGATTTTGTCCAGACAAGGTTTTATCAAAGTTAATGACATCATTTCGATTCAAAAGGATTTAATTCAAAATAATGCTGGTTTAAGATCAACATCGGGAACAGTTCTAAAAAATGATCAGACTGGAGAAATTGTATATACTCCTCCGCAGAGTTTGGATGAGATAAATGCTCTTTTATCTAACTTCATAAGGTTTTATAATGATGGAGAATTAAGAAACGGTGTTTCTCCATTGATATGGTTAGGAATACTTCATTATCAATTCAGAGTATTCACCCATTTTATGATGGTAATGGCAGGACAGGAAGAATTTTAAATATATTGTACCTGATTATGAATGACTTACTGGAAATTCCAATTTTGTATCTCAGTTCATATATAATCCATCATAAGAATGAATATTACCGATTATTGAATCAATTAAATAAAGGCGGAGATTGGGAATCCTGGATTTTATTTATGTTGAAAGCAATTGAAGAGACTGGTAAATCGATAATGAACCAAATAAAGAATATAAATAACTTGTTATTTGAGACCATTGATGAGGTCAAAACACTAGCTCCTAAAATTTGACCAAAGGAATTTGTCGAATTATTATTTGAACAACCTTATTCCAAGGTTGAATATGTAGTTGAAAGATTAGGCGTTGAAAGAAAAGCCGCATCAAGGTACTTAAATAAACTTGAATCAGTTGGAATTTTAGAAAAGAAGAAAGTAGGTAAGGAGAATCTTTTCATAAATAAAAGGCTCTTGGGAATTTTAAAACGACAAAGAAACATAATATTAAAATTTTAGATTATGAGTTTCGGAGATACCTATGAATTAATTAATAACTGGGTTCCTAAAATCATGGATGGATAACTATTGGATTAGATGATTATTACGATAGTTGGATTAGAGTTTTTGATGATGGTGGATTAATAGTTCGAAATTGATGAGGGTGAGAATTTAAATGAGGCTTTTGCTGTTCTTGAAGCATATTTTAAAAATGATTTTGAAGAAGAATGGGGATATGAATTATAAAAAATGCGCGGAATAATGCAGCACCGTCAACCGGCTAAGGCCGGCTGCGTTGGCGCTCCCATTGAACTAAACCGCCTAAACAGCCAGCCTATCCATCTAAAATAAATCCAGTTACGCCATTTAGCTGATAACATGTTTCGTTTATTTTAGAATAAACTAATAACCAACACATCACCAAATTCTCCACGACAAAGACTTACCCTCCGCTGGGCAAGCCGGAACCAGCCGACGTTTTTCGCTTGCACGGCCCCGCTTATCTGAAAACGACATCGAATCAGCGCGCGGCAAGCCAGGGTAATGGGGTCCATCACAAAATGTCGCACGGCAGCATTGGGAGGCCATGTTTGGTGCCCGTGATAGCCGTGGCTGCACCAACGTATGCTACAAAGGTTGCCGGGACGGACATCGACCCAAGTGCCAATCCCTTGCTCGGGAGAGATGGTTGGCGAGAAGAACCGAAAAACTTCTCCCGGTTCCTCTCTACCAGTTGGTTTTTACTATTCCACCGGCACTCCATGACCTGATGCGTCGAGGGAGAAGCGTTTGTACGGAGAGCTGTTTCGCCAAGCCTGGTCGAGTCTGCGCCGGCGATCGAATGATTGAAGCCCCGACGCTCCCCATCGCTATCCGCTCGGTCCCTTTCGCGTGCTCCCCACATTTACCCCCGATATCCGTCGCTTCGTAATGCCACGAAGGGTGGAGAGAGCTGCCTTTACCGATGAAACGAATAAAAATGAGTCGCTAAACTGGTACCACCACCCTTGAATGGTTCAATCTGGGGCTAGAAATAACCTGGATGGATCTCGAATGGTGCGGGGTGAGAAAATGTAATCCCCATGCAGGGCGGGCGCGAACCACGGCTTCGTTTAACCGGCAGGTAGATCCGTGACGCCTCCTGCGTCGGGTGGGCGGATGACTGACTTGACGCTGCGTGTAATGACATTAAAATCCGCTGTTTTCCACCGAAGATCCTACCGGGGTCGAAATTAAGTTCTTTACGGTGACCAACTCGCATAGAGGTGATGCATCTTTACTGTATCCAAAATAAACTATGAAAAGAAAGAATTTTTCCGAAAAACAAAAGGCATTCATCTACGCTAGGGATAGAGCGACGTGTGCATTTAGCACAAAATCATTGTGGGCCTTAGATTACGGCGTTATGTCAGGGTGGGTCGTAGACTGGGTTGATCATATAATACCTTGCTCTTCCGGGGGTACTAATGATTTAGACAATGGAGTTTGCGCATCAGACTTTTTTAACTCACAAAGGGAAGCAATGCTAAGGATAACAAATACTTCATCAAAGAAGGATCAGTAACCGACTACTATATCGAGCTATTTGGTGAGCCACCCTCTGCACTAGTAGAGCAGCTGAGAAGATTAAAGCAGTTAGAAGCAGCAGATTGGTATTTCAATCGTAGCATTGTAGGTTTGTTTGTAGGATATGAATGTAGGTGTGATAAAGAATTTAAAGGCAAGGAATGGTCAAGAGATGATGCATACTGGTTTAAGTCTGCTTGGAAGCGATTACAGTTATTTCAGAAATTGAAAGGTAATAAGTCAATTACTGAAAGATCACTTCTTAAGGATAGACAGCAACATGGCGTGACTGAACTATTAGATCTCGAATCAGCTGCTTCCTACGAAGACTTTATTGATATATTAGAAAATATATACCCTCTATACAA
>CAVPZP010000044.1:0-48215 GCA_963710215.1 Lewinellaceae bacterium
GCAAAATTATTTTTAAAAAATTTGGCTAGTTGATAGCAATGGTTCGGAAAGAATAAAATACAACTATAACCATGAAAATTTGGTAAAATCCATGAAAAATTAGATGTCGTGATTACTACATCCAACGACCCATGGAAACAAGCCGTAAGCTCACCGCAAATATATTACGCCTTAGGCTGTCCAATCTATTTATGTCTAACCCTAGGCTGTCCAGTCTATTTAGGTTTAACCCACTACAGTTTTAATTGTATGTCAACTTCCCGTCACCCCTCTCCTTTGGAGAGGGGCCGGGGGAGAGGTCTCTAAGAAGCGAGTGCAAAACCTATACTGGCTCTAGCCTGATAAACTGGACGGCCTATGTCTAACCCACTACAGTTTTAACGGTATGCCAACTCCCCGTCCCCCCTCTCCTCCGCGGCGGCTGGGGTTACCACGCAGTAGCCGCGAAGCGAACGGGACCCAGACGAATAGCCGGGCCGGGGGAGAGGTCTCCAAGAAGCGAGTGCAAAACCTGTACTTGTTCAAGCCTGATAAACTGGACAGCCGACCATCACAACGCCTCGCTCACGGCCGTAAAATTTAGCTAAAAGTTTCACTCAACTCAAATTGTGCGGTCACCGGCTAAATTGAGTTGAGTGGAATATTTCGCCAAATTGACGGAGATCAGCTTTTCCATATGTTTTTTCCAGTATGGCAAATCGCCAATTAGCGGCTTCCGGATGAAAAGCTTGTCCGGCTGAGGTTGGAGCAAATAGCCAACGAGACCGAGGAGGAACTTACCGGGGGAGCTGATGAAAATGAAGATTCGGATACACCATCCCCCCGCGTGAGGGATAGGAGGCGTTGTCTGAACGGACTGTAGGGGCGAATGCAATTCGCCCCGAAAGGGAGAGAGTGCCGGATAGCCCGACCCCGCCGGCAGGCGGGGGCACGCCCAAAAAACCATCCCCGCCCCCACAAAAAAAGCCCGCCCCCCCAAAAGGAGAGGCGAGCGGGCAGTTATCCCATTCCACGGATAAACCCAATTTCACATGAAAAACAAGTCTTCACGTAGGTACACCTACGATGATTTGCTGTGGAGTAGATGGTGTTGACTCATCAAAAGGGAGGGTTAAATGGCACTCCCTGTAACGTTACCTACGGTGCTTCTCAAAATCGCAAAGCGATTAATCGAGGTCATTCATTCATTCAATCATTAGCTGCGCTGCTTCTCTCAATCGCAAAGCGATTAATCGAGGTCATTCATTCAGTCATTCAATCATTCAGTCAATCAATCATTCAATCATTAACCCCCTCTACCGAAGGATCACCATCTTCCGCGTAGCCGTATACTCCTCCGTTTCTAACTTATAATAGAGCAAGCCCGTGGCCCCGATTCGGTCGGCCTCGATGAGGAGCTGATTATAGCCCGCCACGTACTCGCCGCCGAGGGTGAGCAGGACGCGGCCGTGGGTGTCGTAAATGGTGAGGGTGGCGCGGGCGGCGCGGGGCAGGTGGAAGCCGATGATGGTCTGGTCGCCGAAGGGGTTGGGGCGGTTTTGTTCCAGGAAGAACTCGCTGCCACCGGTGCCGGCGGTGGATTCGGGGAGCTGGAAACTGAGTTGCAGGGGATGGACGGACAGGTCGCCGGCGTAGGCTTCGGCCGCAAGGGCGCGGGAGGTGATGTTGAACACCTCGGCCAGTTTGCCGGTGGTGCGGGTGGCAAAACGGAGCGTGAGCAGGCGGTCGCGCTCGCCGATTTCCTCGTCGCCCTGGTTATCGAAACTGACTAGCAGGATGCCGTGGGCGGCCGAGGCGGTGCTGAGGTGACCGTTGTTGAGTAGTCCGGCTTCGGTGCCGATCAGTTCCAGGTCGTCGGGGTTGAACTGGAGGGTGAACTGGCAGCCGGACAGGGCGAGCGTGGCGGCCGGGAAAAGGTCGACCGTAATCTCCTCGCCCCGCTGGAAGGCGGTGTTTTCGGTGCGCAGGAAGAAGGGCGCGGCCCCGGCCCGGGCCTCGGCGGCGGGTTCGTCCTGGTAATTGGCGGCGGCGCTGCCGTTGACGTCACCCGTTTTGACGGCCACGAAATCGGCCGTCATGTACTCGCCGGTGAAGGCGGGCATGGGGATGGTTTCGGGGAAATCCTCCGCCCAGGGGTCGGCGGGGTCGGGGAAGGTGTAGTCTCCCGCCACGAAGCGCCAGCTGTTGTTACCCGCAACGTTGTCGTTGAGGCCGAGAATGAGGCGGCGCAGGGCCAGAATGTCGAGCGTGGAGATGTTGCCGGAACCGTTAGCGTCGGCCGCGATCCGCTGGTAGGGCGAGTCGAACTCGTCGATGCCCAGGATGTGGCGGGTGATGAGTACGATGTCGAAGGTGGTTACGCCGTTGACCCACTCGTTGTCGTTGGTGGGCGTCAGGTCGTAATCCAGCCCCGGGCTGATCTCGAAGTAGAAGTTGCCGTCGTCGGCCGTCATCATTTCGTAGCTCATGTTCACGTTGGGGCGCACCCGCACTTCGGCTACCGACTGTCCCTGTTCGGTAGCGATGTGGCCGGCCAGTTGGGCCAGGCCGTTGCCATTGCGCCGCCGCCGCCGATCGGTTCGATCTCGCTACAACTGTTATCCTGATCGGTGACGATCAGATTGAGCACGGCCGAACCCACGTTGGGCCCGCCCACGCTGCCGTCGGGTTGTACGGCGGCGGGGTTAGCGGCAGAGTCGAAGCCGTAAATGCGCACCGGAACCACGCCCGCCGCCAGGTCTTTGCAGGTGACGATGACCAGATTGGGACCGGCCGGGTCGGCCGCGGTACCCGCCTGGATGGCGTCCTCGCGGTAGACGACGTAGGTGGTCTCGCCCGAGCAATCGAGCGGACGGGTGAAGGGCATCACCGCAATGTTGACCGTGGCCGAAGCCGGGTCGAACAGGCCGTCGCCGTCCACGTCGGTCAGGGGCGGCTGGGCGGTCAGTTCCACGGTCAGGCTGCCCTGCACCACCGGGGTGGGCGGCGAGCAGTCGATGACGGTGACGGGAATGTCGGTGCGGCTCAGGTTGCCGCACACGTCGGCGGTCTCCAGCTGATAGGTGTAGGTGCCGGGCGAGAGCGTGGCCTGGAGCGTGAATTCGGGGTAGTTGCCGCTCAGGTTGGCGGCCGTCACGTTCATGGCGATGCCGCCGGGCAGGGAGGGCAGCAGGAACAGCTTGGGGCCGCCCGCGCCCGCGCCGCAGTTGTCGGACACCTGCAGGGAAATGCTCACGGCCACGCCGCACTCGTCGGCCTCGTCGCCGGTGCAGAACTCCTCGTACTCGTCGATGGCCACCACGGGGCCGCTGCCGTTGGTCACCTTAATGACCTGCTCGTAGGTGTAGTAGCCGCTAGCGGGCACCTGCCGCCAGTAGCCGGCGGGGTTGCCGGTGCCGGGCGTGCTGCAGGCCGTGCCCCGGCTGCCGGCGGCGGGAAAGTTGTTGCCGAAGTTAGTGTCCGCATCCACGTAGGCGGTCGTGTTGCCCACGATCACCGATACCACGCGGTTGCCGCTGATGCCGTTGCAATCCTCGTCGCGGCTGATGACCGTCGGGTCGGCCGATCCGTCGTACTGGCACCAGTTGATCACTTCGTAGGTGCGGTGGATCTTGTAGCAGGTCGCTCCGCCCGGGGGCAGGTTGAATTCCTGGTCGGTGCTGCTGATGGCGAGAAAATCGCAACCCACGTTCGACACGATCAGGTCGTTGCCCGTCAGGTCCAGTTCACAGTCACTCTCCACGTCTACGGGGAAGGTGAGGGTATAGTTGGTATTGGAGGCCAGCGTGATCACCTGCTGGCAAACCGCCGACTGGTTGCCGAACTGGTCGCTCGCCTGGAAGCGGCGGATGATCTGCCCCGAGCCGCAGTTGCTCAGGTTGACCACCGGGGCCAGTTCGAATCCGTTCTCGGAAGCGAGCGTGCCGCAGCCGTCCAGGAAACTCACGTTGCCGAAGATCGACTGCAACGTGGCCGTGTTGGTGGGGTCGAAGTTCATCGGCAGGGTCGAGCAGCTCACCACCGCGGGCGGCGGCGTCACGCACAGGGGGGCACTCACGTCGTTGATGCTCACCGGCACGGTGCAGGTATTGCTGTTGCCGCCGGGGTCGGTTACGCGCAGGGTCACCGTCACGGTTTCGCCCACCTCGCAGCAGTAAAAGAACACGCGGTTGGAGTAGGGGAGGAGGCCGGCGGGCAGACCCGAGCAGTCGTCCGGGTCGAAGTCGATCGAGCGGGTGATCGCGTAGGTCAGGTCGCCGCAGTTGTCCGAGCTGCCCTGGTCGGCATCCAGTGCCGTGATGCTGCCCAGGCCGCCGCCGCCGAGGGAGACGGTCAGGGCATCCTCGCAGACGGCCGAGGGCGCAATCAGGTCGCGCACCACGATGGGGCATTCCTGCACCGTCCGGTTGCCGCAGTCGTCGGTGGCAATGTAGCGGATGCGGTGGTTGCCCGCCCGGATGCCGGGAATGACGCGCACGGCGGCGTCGTTGCCCACTTCGCCCAGCACTTCGTCGGTCACGGTGGTATCCACGGGGTTGCCGAAGGCATTAAAGATCACCGTGGTGTCGCTGGTCACGATCTGGGTCAGCACCGAAAAACTGGAACAGTTGTCCGACACGGTGGGGTAGGCCACGTTCACGTCGGCCGTGCAGTTGACCGCGCCGGTAGAGTAGATCAGCGGGTCGGGCAGGCCGTCCTCATCCAGGTCGGGGGCCGTGCATTCTACCACGGGGTCGTCCACGTCGCCCACGCGGATGACCTGGAAGAAGGTCAGCACGTCGTTGGTGCAGTTGTCCAGCACCGTCCAGGTGCGGAAAAACTGGGTCGTTCCCTCGCAGATGGG
The DNA here is from genome assembly GCA_963710215.1 of Lewinellaceae bacterium. Taxonomy (GTDB): domain Bacteria; phylum Bacteroidota; class Bacteroidia; order Chitinophagales; family Saprospiraceae; genus Neolewinella. The sequence continues at coordinate 4,844 of CAVPZP010000044.1, forward strand.
CACGCTGGTGCCGTCCGAAAAGTTGCCCGCGAAATTGCAGTAAACGGGGTTGATCTCGAACACCCCGAACGCACTCACCACCGCCGGATAGCCCGTCGCCGCCGGTGACGGATTGCCGTTCGGCAGTGTGGCAAACTCACTATCGCAGGGCAGCACGAAACTGGCCGGCGGCATCCGCACGGCATCCATGCCGATGTTGGCCAGCGTGATCTGCTGAAAACAGGTGTCCTTATTCCCCCGCGTGTCGGAGGCAATAAAGCGGCGGTTGATCACCGTCGGCACGCACGAGTTATTGCCGTTCACCACCTGGTCGGTAAACACGAAGGGTTGCATCGACAATCCGCAGTTATCCGCCACCACCGGCACGCCGGTAAAGGCCAGGCTGCTCGACTGGTTGATCAGTTGCGCTTCATTACCGCAGTAGAGCGGCAGGTTATAATCGGCATTGCCCACCGGCAATCCATTCACGCGCCCGCCGGCGTTGCTGAAAACGGCGTAGGTGAATACACCGGTCTCATCGTTATCAAAACTGGTCGTCAGCAGCGTGTAGGTCATGCCCGGAATCAGCTTGGCCGTGTAGCGCACCACCCGGTTGCCCGCGTTCGTGAAGTAGCCGCTGCCTACCGGAATGGAACCGCCCACGCCCGACAGCATCTGGCAGAGCGAAAAGTCGGTGTTCATCTCATCCTGGTATAAGCCGAAGGCACCGCCGTTGTCGTCGGCAAAAAACAACTCGAAGGTGTAGTAATCCGCCTGGTTCACCGTTATCTCGCGCAGCTCATAGGCATGCATTCCCGCCACGGGCGAGACCGCCCCCTGGTAGCAGGAAAAATTGATAGGGATAAATTCCGGGTCGTCGCCGTTCAGCACGCCGTTTATCAGTTGGGTGGGCTTGCTCACGTTCGCCAGGTCCGTATCGTCCGGGCAAGTGATCTCGGGCGCGGATTCGTCCTCCACGAAAATGGTCCCGCTCCCCAGGTAGTTACCGTTGGCCGACATCACGTTCACCGGCAGTATCATGCCCGCCTGCGCCGCCGTCAGCAGGTTGCCCGGCACTGGTTGGCCGTTCTGGTTAAACACCTGGATGCTGAAATCCTCGGGGCAGGGGTAGGCATTCGGCAGCACCATCGCGGGCACCGCCTGCACCGTGCACGCGGCACTCAGCGTCACATTCACCTGCGCTATCACGGCCAGGTCCGGCTGCGGCGGCACCACCACCGTCCGGCTCACGGTGCGCGAGCATCCGGGGTCGCTCGCGTCACCGGGCGCGGCCGTGCCCGCATCAAAGGTGTAGGTCACGGTATGCGTGCCCTGACCCAGCGTGGCGGCGTTAAAAACCGCGGCCGGCTGGCCGTTTACCCGAAACGTCCCGCCGCCGCTCACCCCGCCGGCACTCCCGTTCAGCGCAATCGGGGCCGTCGTGCGGCACACCTGCGCGGGCAGGCCGTTAATGACCGGGGCGGGGTAAAAACAACGCTGCCCCGTCACCGGATAAGTATTGCCCATCCCGTCGTCAATCGTCAGACCAAAGGCCGTTTCGCCGTCCACGATCCGCCCTTCCAACCGGTACACACCCGGCGAAATTTCCGCAAACGCCGTCCCCGCAGCCAAACCCGTCGGCGCGGCCGGCGGCGCGGCACTACCGCTGCTGTAAAAATTACTGGCCGCCGTCACCGTATAGGTCAGCCCTGGGTCATCGGTCAGCGTCACAAACTGCGCAAACTGCCCGTTCGCCTGGTTCACGTTCGCATTATCCAGACAAGTACAGACAGGCTGCCCCCCCGGCTGGTCGGCCAAAAAAACGGCGGGCTGCGCATAACACACCGCCCCGGTCAGCAGCGCCAAAACAAGCACCAGAAAGAAGCGGGAACCGAAGAAATTTTCCCATCCCCCCCCCGCTGATTTTACGGTAGTTGAAGATTCAGTATCCTCCGGCCGTCCGGCAGCGCGGTTAATTTTATTGGGTGTAGTAGGAGACATATGAGTTAATTTTAAAATGATGCTGGGATGAAAAAAAAGGGTTAGGGATCGAAAGAGTCAGCAGAGCGACGCAAGCCGACAATAGCCAAATGAATAGCGGAGTAAGCCGTATTCGCTACCACCCACAACCCTACTATCGTCTACCCCACTACTTTGGGCGTGCCGCCTCGGCTATCGCCTCGCCGTCGGTCCCTTCCAGGCTCGCTGTTCGCTCGGTGCTACGCACTCCGCCTGAACGGCGGCCCTTCCAGGCACCTCACGCGGGGGGGCTTCGCCCATACTTTAGCAGGCAGGCTGCGCCTGCCGATACATTAGTATGTTGGACCACCTGCGGTGATCGTCACAAGCTCCCCGAAGTTCAGCCTACGCACAAGACCTCTCCCCCCGGCCCCCTCTCCAGAGGAGAGGGGGTGACGCTACGAGTGCCGCAATACGTCACCCCTCCCCCGGGGAGGGGCCGGGGGAGAGGTCTCCGCAAAACGTCACCCCTCTCCCGTTGGAGAGGGGCCGGGGGTGAGGGCGCGCGGCGTCCTATGAGTCACGCCCCGTCACCCCTCTCCCGTTGGAGAGGGGCCGGGGGTGAGGGCACGCGGCGTCCTATGAGTCACGCCCCGTCACCCCTCCCCGAAGGGAAGGGATCAAAGCTATGAGTGCCACTCCCCGTCACCCCTCTCCCGTTGGAGAGGGGCCGGGGGTGAGGGCGCGCGGCGTCCTACGAGCCACGCCCCGTCACACACCTCCCCCTCTTCACCCCATGACGAATCACGGCAGGCAAATACCTTGAAAGCAAGTAAGTTATCGGTGAAATTCTCCCTCCCCGAAAGAAGCGAAAAGCAGCCCTTTCCGGGTGCTATTCAGTCAAAGGCAAAGACCGGGCCAAGTTTCTGTAAAAAGCGTTTTAGACGTTTTAAACGTCTTTAAACGTATCTAAACGTTTAAAAAACGACTACGACTTGCCTACCACCCCACCTTTGTCCCGTCGTCGGAAGTGAGGGGCAATCAACGCCTTACCTACCGTCGCACCCTCATCAACGCCCCGCTACCGGACACGAATACGGGGCGTTTTACTTCATCGTTATTTCAATACCTTTTTATGCAAGTCCGCAATTCAGTTAACCTCATCGGCTTCATCGGCCGGCCCGTAGAACTCAAGTACAGCAAGAACAACCAGGCCTACGTCCGCATCAGCCTCGGCACCAACCGGGTCTGGACCGACAGCCGCGGCGCACGTCAGGAACGCACCGATTGGCACAATTGCGTGGCCTTCGGCAAGCGGGCCGAAACCCTCGCCAAGTACACGGAAAAAGGAATGGAACTCGCCGTCATGGGCAACATCTCCTACGGCGAGTACACCGACGACCAGCAGATCAAGCGCTACTCCACCAGCATCCAGATCGAGGAATTTACCTTTCTGGGCAGCAAGAAAAAATCCACCAATCAGCAGATTAGTACCCCCAGCATGGTTTCCGAGCCGGAAACGGCTGACGCCGGCGAGGCGGCACTGCCCTTTTAGTCCCTACCACCCAGCCGATGGAGCGTGAATCGGGAAAGACCTTTTCCACGTTCCGCCGGCAATCACGACACGGCGGCCTGCTCCGGGGGAACAACGGTTTCCCGTTTTCTCTGGAAGACGTTGCGGGGTGGGCCGTTTTTTGGTTCGTGACGAGATATTACGTATTTTGCGAAGCTTTATCGCCCCGGCGACGAGTACCCGGAAAGGAGTTTGCCCTGGCAATATTTCTTTACTTTTACCCATCTTTGGGTATCCGGCCATGCGCTCCTAACCACGTAATTTTCATTCGTTTTGCCACACTCACTTGAACCGAATCACTGGGATGTTTTTGCCGAAGCCGAACGCTACGATCGGGCGGGCGACGTCTACCATGCCGTGAAACTGTATAAGAAGGTGATCCGGCAAGTGCCTGATTTCGCGCCGCCCTACCGCAAGCTCGGTGCCCTCTACCGCAAGCGGCAGGAGTGGAAACCGGCTTACCACTACTGGAAAAAAGCCGTCGCTCTCCAGAACGACGATACCGAAGCGTGGTGGGAAATGGGACTCGCGGCAACCGGCCTCGGTCGCCTACGGATTTCGCGTAGTGTGTGGACCAAATTCGGCCTGCAACCCCTGCAAGACACCCACCCCGTGGGCCTGCGAATTCCCGGCATCAACGGTTTTGAGATCCTCTGGATGCAGCCCCGCGACGCGGGGCGCGGCGTCATCAGCAGTATCCCCCAACCGGGCAGCGACTACCGCTTTCGCGACGAGGTGCTCTACGACCGCCGCCGGCCCGTGGGTACTCACGTGAGTAGTAAACGCCGGGTCAATATTCACGAATCGGAGGGGCTGGTCAAACGATCCGCCTACCAGACTTTTTCCTGTCTGGTTCACACCACCGAGGAGGCGCCTTTACTTAAACTCGAAGAACTGTGCCAACGCTCCGGTATCGGTTTCGAGATCTGGTCGCGGGCTTCCCGCCAGGCGACCCCCGTTAATCGCGCCGCTTTCCCGGAATACTATTCCGATCTGCTGCCCCAGCCCACCGGCCAGACCAGCGTAGTTGCCCTGGCCGCCATCCATCCCGCTCCCGTCCAGCACACGCTGAACGCCTGGCAAATTATCACCCTGGCCGATTATTCCGACCTGCGCAGCTACTGAGTTGAATTGAATTTATCGTCGGATGGAGACCTCTGTTAAGCAGGTTCCGTCCGCCTGCCGTATCCCGCTGTCCTAATCTATTCACTACTCCCCCGGAGTTAACCCTATTGCTATGTCCACCCGCCAGCTATTCACCGTCACCACCACGGCAACCGATCAGGAACTCATCCGGCACTTCTGCTCCACCGAAGATGCGCATTCCCTCCGGATCCTCACCGATCGCCACTATGCCCCGGTCCAACTATACGTCAGCCGCCGTCTTGCCGATCGGGAAGCCGTTCGTGATATCACGCAGGATGTTTTCGAACGCCTCATCCTGCTCATCCAACGGCCCGATTTCGTGGTCCGCGATCTCCACCAACTCCTCTACACCATCGCCGCCGGCAAATTGATCGATCACTACCGCCGGGTCGGCCGCGAAGGCAGCATCTCCCTCTCCCAGTCGATGATCTCCACATCCCGGCCGCGCTACAAGATTCCCTACCCTCCGCCGAAGATCTCCTTCTCCGCCGGCTCTTCCGCCGCTTCCCACCGGAGCAGCGCCGCTGTGCCCGCCTGTTCTACCTCCACCACTACACCTATCAGGATATCGCCGGTATCATCGGCTGCGAAAAAACCCGCGTCCGCGCCAATCTCCAAACCGTCCGGCGCAAACTGCGTCAGGAAGCCGAAGGTAAACTGCGGGCGTGAGGTGGGGGGAGGATTCTAACCTGATAAGTCCTGAAGAACTGCCTCCCATCCCGGTAATTATGCAATCACCTATCGGCCCTTGCATACAAAACTTGCAGAACACTACACCGAATAGCTTCTATTACCACCCCCAAGAAACCATTCATGATCGAGATAAGCAACACTAGTTATTCAGTTATTATCTGCTGTGCTTCGCTCAATCGCAAAGCGATTTTTTGAGGTCAATTATTAGCTGCGCTGCTTCTCCTAATCGCAAAGCGATTTATCGAGGTCAATTGTTAATTACCGCAGCACCGTCACCGAGCCACGTTTGCGTACCTCCCGCCCGTCCACGAACGTCACCCGCGCATCCCAGCTGTAAGCACCCTGCGGCACGGCCACGCCCTGGCGCGTACCGTCCCAGCGGCCGCTCGGTTGTCCGGCAGTCAGCTCGCCGCTTAGCCAGATCAGGTTGCCGAAGGGCGAGTACACCCGCAGTTCGTAATCTTCCACTCCGCTTCCGACGGCCCCCCAGACCCGGATTGCCCGGTCGCCGTAATTCGGTGAGATCACATTGGGTACCTCGAAACTCCCGATCCACTCCGGCGCAATGGGTTTGGTGATCGTATCGGCACAGGTGAACCGGCCGCCGTTATTAGCCGTGGCGATCAGCGTCACTTCGATCGAGCGGTTGATGTCGTACTCATGCGTGAAGGTGCCGCCCGAGGTGCCGGTGGTGCCGTCGCCCAGGTCCCAGAAAAACTCGTCGGCCTCGGGCGAGGAAAGATTAGTAAACTCCACGTCCCCGATGATCGTGGGCGATTGGTCGGCTAACGCGCTGAAATCGGCCGTGGGTCGGCCGTAAACGGTCACCGTCACGGTATTGTCGAGCGTATCGCGGCAACGGTTGTTGTAAATGGCGATGAGCGATATCTCGTATACCCCGGCGGTATCGAATACGAATTGCTGCACCCGCCCCACCCTGGGCTGCCGGCTGGGGGCCACGTACCACTCATACCCCACGGCCTGGGTCTCGTCGGCCGAGAGGGTCAGTACCTCGCCCGCGCACAGATCGGCGGCAGCCATATCCACGCCGGCCGTCGGGTCTCCGAACACGTCGATCTCACTACGCACCGTATCCGTACACCCGGAAGCGGAAGTGACAATCAGTTGTACGGGGTAGACGCCCTCCATCTCGTACACATGGATGGGCGACAGGGCCGTAGAACTCCCCCCGTCGCCAAAGGTCCACTGGTTGCTTAGGTTATCGGTTGATTCGTTGGTGAAGGTCACCGGAACGGGTGCGCCGCAATCATCGGTGCGGTCCACGCTGAAAAAGGCGTTTGGTTGCGGTCGTACCGTCACGTTCACCCTAGCGGTATCCGGGGCGCAGCCGGTGGCGGCGGTCACGATCAGCAGGATTTCGTAATTGCCCGCCGCCTCGAAAGTGTGGCTCGGCTCGGATTGGCTGCTGCCCGTTCCGTCGCCGAATTCCCAGCGGTTGGTGGTCGCAAATTGACTGCTGTTCGTGAAGTTGATCGGCTCTCCCACACACACGTCGTTTACGTCCGATCCGGCTGCGGCCACCGGTCCCTGCGCTACGCTGAACGATTGCAGGCTCGTATCCCGGCAACCGAAGGTATTCTCCACCGCTTGCCGTACCGTATAGTCGCCCACCGCCGTGGGCTGGTAAGTAATCGTTGGTCCGAAAAAGGCTTCCCCCGCTACCAGCCAGTCAACCCCCGCCGTTTGGGGGGTAGTGTTGGTGATCGTCAGCGGGGCATCGCCCAGACAGACGGTGCTACTGCTGAGCGTGAAACTACTCACGGGGTCGGGGAAAACATTGACCTGCGTAAAGGCGGTATCGCTGAAACAACCTGCCTGGTCGCGCGTGATGAGCCGCACCGTAAAGTCGCCGGCTAGAGAAAAGGTATGCGTCGGCTCGGCCAGGGTACTACCATTGCTGCCGTCACCAAAATTCCAGACGTAATTCAGCGTCCCGAAACCCGTAGAGTTATTCACGAAATTAACCGTCAGCCCCGGGCAACCGGAGGCCAGCGGGGGGCCGGCCGCGCTGGTGGGCGCATCCAGCACCGTGATTTCTTTGCTGATCACGCCCGGACAACTGGTGCCCGCCGCCGTGCCCCGGTAGGTGATGGTGTAGGTGCCCGCAGCCGCGTAGGCGTGTACGGGACTGTAGGCCGTGGAGGTGGTGCCGTCGCCGAAGTCCCACTCGCTTCCCGCAATCCCCGGCGAGTTATTGATGAACGTGATGGGCGCGTCGCGGCAGGTGGTAGTCGGAGCCGTGAAGTTGACCGTGGGAGCGGGTAAAACTTCTACCGTTACGGTATCGCTGTCGGTGCCGCAACCGGTGGCGGTCAGGATGATGGTGTGTATTCCGATGTCAGTCAGCGTGATATCGGGCCGAACGCCGCTTCCGCCGCCGGTCTGATTGCCGCCGGGACCGATAATGGTCCAACTCAGTTCCGATCCGGCGGTGCTGAATGATTCTATGGGTACCGTCAGGGGCGGACAACCGGACAGGGTATCCAGTTGGATAAAGGCGTTCACGTCGGGAGGATAGATGCTGATGTTGCGCGTAAATGTGTCCACCCCGCACTCATTGCTCGCAATCAGGGTGATCGTATACACGGAGACGGAATCCTCGGGTGTGGTGTAAATCGGTAATTCCGGCACGTCGACCGTAGAGGTTACACCGGGCAGGCCCAAATCCCAGAAAAAGTTGTCCGGGTTACCCAGCGTTACGTTGGAGACGGCCGAGGTGTAGGGCGAGCAGCCTTCATCGGATTCCAGCCCGAAGCGCGCAAACGGATAAGGACGCACCAGTACCGAATCGACGGCCCGCCGCTCACCGCAGGCGTTACTCGCCAACTGCTCGATGAGGAAGTAGGTATCGTCCGTAATGCTGTCGAATACATAGGTGGGCGTCAGCAGGGTGTCGCCCCCGATCAGGTAGCGCACCGTCACGTTGTCGCCCGCGCTTTGATCGTTCAGTTGCAGGGTGAAGGGCGCGCAGGCATCGTCTACCGGCAGTTCAAATCCGGGTGCCGGTGACTCCGAGACGTAAACCGCACGGCTGGTGGTATCGCGGCAGCCCGCCGCCGTTTCCACAACCAGTTCGACCAGATAGGTACCCACCATCGGATAGATGTAGGTCAGTTCCTCTTCCATGCTATTGCTGCCGTCGCCCAGGTCCCACTGGTAGCTCAGACCGGTTTGGGTAGGAGCCAAGCTGAAAGATTCGTTGGTACAGACGGTATCCGGGGCAGCAAACCCGGCATCCGGCTTAGGATTCAGGGTCAGGGTGCGGTCGCGGCAGGCGGCGCAGTCACCCAGGGAGGGGGTACTCAGGCAATAGGTGTAGGTATAGGTTTCGCCCGCCGTTAACTGGTTCAGATCCACGATTCCGGCGGGGCCGTCGGTGATACCGGTTCCCGACCAGGTGCCGCCGCCCGGGCTTGCGCCCTCCAGCGTAAAGTCGGCCGGTCCGGCACACACTTCCACGGGGCCGCCGGCCGTCAGGCCGCCGGCGGGGTCCAGCACGGTGAGCGTCAGGTTTTCGGTTTGCTCGCAGGAGGTACCGGCGGCCGTTACGTAGGTGTACACGTAAGTGCCGCCGCCCGCCGCCTCCAGATCTACCAGTCCGGTGGCAGCATCCACGCCGGGGCCGAACCACTCGCCACCGGTCAGATTGCTCTCCAGTTGCAGGCTGCCGTCATTGATGCAGGCCTCGGGCGGTGCGCTCACGGTCAGAGGGGCGGGGTCGGTCAGGTCGATGGTCAGGCTGTCGGCCACGGTGCACTCGTTGCGGGCGTACTGGTAGACGATGGTGTAGAAACCGGTGCCCAGGTTGGCCGCGTCGGCGTTAAATTCTCCCACTTCGTTGGTTCCCGGTCCCGACCAGGTCAGCAGACCCCCGGTAGAATCTACCTGGATGTCCAGCAGATCGGGCAGGAGCAGGGTTTCGGCGGTGCGGCACAGGGCCAGCGTGTCGGGTCCGCTCAGCACGGGCAGGGCTTCCACCAGCACACGGGGGCGGGCCGTTATCCGGCAACCGTTCGCGTCGTCGTAGGTGTAGGTAGGGAAGGCTTCTCCCACGCCCGCCAGCGCAGGGTCAAAGGTGCCCGCACCGGCATCGGTAATACCGGTTCCGCTCCAATTGCCGCCGCCGGGGTTGGCTGCCAGGGAGATGGGTGAGCCGTCCACGCAGACCGTCCGGTCGATCACGGTCACGGTCTGCGATTCTACCACGGTCACCGTCAGGGTTTCCAGGTTGTCGCAGGGGGTATTGTCCAGCGTGAAGGTGAGTTGGAAGGCACCCGGCCCGGCGGCCCCGGGGTCGAACAGGCCGTCTGGGGTCACGGCGGTGCCGGACCAACTGCCGTTGGTGGGCGAGGCTTCCAGTTGCACGGCATCCGAGCCGGCACACAGTACGGGCTGGGGTTGCAGGGTCACCACCTGGGTTTGGGCGATCAGCACATCGGCCGTGAACTGGAAATTACCGCACTGGCTGGTTACGTCCAGAATTACGGAGCCGCTCTCGCTAAACTCAATGGTGCCGGGATCCTCGCCGGTAGCGGTACCGGGGCTGCCGTTCTCGAACGTCCAGGTAAGCGAGGTATAGGCTCCGTTGACGGAAAAACCCAGATCGGCGGCGGTCAGGGTGGCTTGGTCGCAGGCGGCGGTGCCGTCGTTCAGGTTTACCAGGGGTGCGTCATTTACTACCAAGGTCACGGTGGCTTCGTTGTTGCAGGGCGCGTTGGGCAGGCGGTAGGTGAAATCGTAGCTCCCCGCCGCGTCCGGCACGTACCGTCCGTCAGGTGTAATGCCGTTGCCCGTCCAATTGCCGCCGGTAGGAGTGGCGGTTAGTTGCAGCGTGTCGGTAGTAGCGCAGATTTCCTCCACGGGCGCAATGGTTGCCGGCTGGTCGGGTACGATCACCACGGGTACCGAAAAGGTGGGCGGATCGGGATCACAGGCACTGGCTACGGTCAGGGTAATCAGGCCGCTCTGCGTAAAGGTGACCTCTCCGAAATCTTCTCCCTCGGCGGTTTCGCGGTCGGCTCCGGTAAAGGTCCAGTTGATGGTGGTAGGGTCGCCGGTGAGGAAGAAACCCAGGTCTTCGGCCGTCAGCGTCAGGGGTCCGCAATTGGGCGGGGGTGGAAACAGGCCGTACTGAGGTACTTCCAGAATGGTCACTTCCAGTTCCTTTTCCTCCGATCCGCAGGCGTTGGTGCCGGTCAGCAACAAGGTATAGGAACCCGGCTGCTTGAAACGGACCGATATATCACTGCTTGCGGCATTCATGCTGGTGTCGGTATAGCACCAAGCCGCCGTATCGTTGGGGGTAATGCTCCAAAAGGCGGCGGTAAACGAGTTAACCTGCGCACCGAAATCGAAAACGTCGTTCACGCAGCCCACCGAATCTGACAGGGAAAAGTCGGAATCGGGCGCTTCCACCACGGCAATGATCTGGGTCACACTGTCCACGCCGCAGGCATTCATCACCGTCAGGGTTACCGGATACACGCCCGGTTGGTCATATTCGTGCTCGGGGTTTTCCTCGTCGCTGGTAGTGCCGTCGCCGAAGGCCCAGACAAAATTATCGGCATTACAACTGGTGTTACCGGGCGAGAAGCCGTCGGAGATGCAGACCGTGCTACTGGGCACCGTAAAGGTTGCCAGCGGCGGGTAGCGGATGGTCAGGCTGACCCCGGCCGTGCGGCAGGTCACCTTGCCGTCTTCACAAAATTTTTGCCCGATCACGCGCACGAAGAAGCCGTCCTCCGACACGTCACATATTTCATCCGGTGCCACGGTATAGATGTGGGTGGCGGGCTGTTCGTTCTGCAAAACGGTGTCCACCGCGCCGTCACACCAGTAATAGATGTACTGGTCGAAGTTGATGCTCTGGTTTTCATCCACGGCCACGGTCACTACCTCACCGGCACAAAATTCATTGCTACCGCCCGCAGTCACGGACAGCGACACGTCACCCAGTTCGCACTCGTTCACGTTGCAGGTCACGGGCTGGGGCACGCACTGCGCGGTGAGGCGCGGGGCGAGGGAGGTGAGGAGGATGGTAGTGGTTAGAAGTAGTAGTCGTCTCATTTTTGGGATGTTGTGTGTAGCGGCAGGCGTCGGGTGTGTTTCGTTTTTTCTCGGTGGGTGGGGCGTGTCCGTCCCTGACGGGTCGGCCGGTCCCCGTCGGGCTTCGCTGTTCGCTCGGCCGCTAAGCGGCGTCCCCTGTGGGCACCTCACGCGGGGCGGGGGCGCGGGGGGAGGTGCTGTGCACCTCGGCGGGGGCAAGCCCCGCCCGTACGGATTGTGTTTGAGGGGGGCTTTTTTTGGTCGATGCTGCTGCTCGTCCTGCTCGGCGGGGGCAAGCCCCGCCTATACGGATTATTTTCGATAGGCTTTTTGAGGGAGGATATTCTGGAAATCCTTCATCCCCTTCAATTTTTTATCCCTCTATCATTCATTCCTTAGCCCCCGTTCCCTGCTGCTGCCTGGTTCCGGTTTTGTACCAGATGTTCTCGTAGATCTTGTCGCGTCCGCGGCCGCCGCGGGCGGTGGGACATTTGAGGGCGTCGGAGCTGTCGTAGCCGGCGGGTTTGCCGCGCAGGCCGCAGACGGGGCTGGTGGCGAAGCTAAAGGTGGCGGTGACCTCGAAGGTGGACCCGATGAGGTTGCGCAGGCCGGAGTAGTTGTAGGAGTAGCCGAAGCCGAGGTCGAGCCGCTGCCCCCGGCCGATGAACAGGCCGGTTTCGAGGCGCATGGCGGCCCAGTTGGTGGCCGGGCCGTCGGGATGCGGGCGGGCGCGGTGGACGGACATGCCGACCGTGAAAAGTTGCGTGAACCCGAGGTCGACGCCGGCCTCCCAGTAGGCGAGGCCGCGCTGGGTTTGGGCCACGAGGCGGGGCTGGAGGGAGAGGAAACTCCGGTTGTCGTATTGCTTGATGACGGCCTCGGCTTCGAGGTGGAAACTGTAGCGCGGAATGGTGGGCGTGCCCGTACCGAGGATAGACCAACTGTGGCCCTGTTCGCCGTTGTTGCCGCCGGTGAGGGGTAGGAGGTTGTGGACGGCCGCGCCCCCGCTGACGAAGACCGGTTTTTTCCACTTGGCCAACGCGATGCCGCGCAGGCTGACGCCGACAGAGGGTTGGAAGTACCAACTGGAACGGCCGTCGTTGGGCGGCGTGAAACTGGACGAGATAGGTAGCTGATCGGGACCGACGCGGCCGTATTTGGGGTGGAGTTGGTCGATGAAAACGAGTCGGCTGAAATCGACCGATTGCTGCCCCCAGTGCAGGCCGGTGCCGAAGCGCAGATCGGCCGGGCGGCGCGAGCGGTTGCCCCGCCCGAGGGGCACGTAGGCGGCCAATAGTCCGCCGATCTGCTGGGTCTGGAGGAAGGATTCGCCCTCGCGATCCTGGAGGAAGGAGAGGCCGTAGTCGAAGATGCTGCAGGGCATACTTTCTTCCAGGATGACGGCAGTGGTCTGGTAGCCGTTATCGGCCGTGGAACGCCACTGTTGTTTGCTTTTCAGGCTCAGGCTGAGGGCACCCCGGGTGCCGGTGAGGGCGGGGTTGAAGAGGGCTTCGTTGCCGTAGAAGTGCGTGAAAAAGGGATCCTGCGCGTGAAGGAAGGGCAGGCTGCACAGCAGGCAGACCACCCCCAGAAGCGGGAGTTTGTTAGTCATTGGGACGGGGAAGTTGCGGGGCTCAGCTTCCGTGGCGGTTGCCGCCCGGGGGCGGCACCATCAATCAGAAGTGCTAAGGTAGCTGTCACAATCCAGTCGCCCAAATATAGTGGTAATGAATAGTTGATTTATTTTAATACGTTGGAGAATGTCACGGTAAGTGAAGGTGCCTGGGGTGAGATTTAGAAGACGAAGTCGTGGGATGAGTCTCACGAACTCAGATGATCGTCGTCAGGAGGCGGAAGGTAAGCTGCGGGCGTGAGGTGGGGGAGTAGCCTTACACCCATTACTTCTATACGGCGGCTTCCGCAACGGCGCGGGCGGCTTCCAGATCGGCGGATACACTGTTTATTTTCATGCCGATGGTGACCAGTGCGGTTTTGCCGAGGGGGAGGCGCAGGGGCGGATGTTCCAGTTGGCTGAGATCGAAAATGGCGGTGGCGGCACGGGCGGGGTCGCCCTCCTGCTTACCGTCGACGGCCTTGATTTTGGTGCGGAAGGTGCCGGCGGTGCCAGCGTAGTCGTCGATCACGGTTTCGGCGAGGCCGAAACCGGGGCCGGCGAACCGGGTGCGGAAGGGGCCGGGTTCGACCAGCGAGACGTAGATGCCGAGCGGTGCCACCTCCTGTGCGAGGGCCTCGCTAAAACCTTCGAGGGCAAATTTTCCGGCGTTATAAAGGCCGAAACCGGGAAATGCCTTGAGGCCGCCGTGGGAGGAAATCTGGATAATGCGGCCGCCGCCCCGCCGGCGGAAGTGGGGCAGGAAAGCCCTTGTGACCTCTAACGCGCCGAAAAAGTTGACTTCCATTACTCGGCGGCTTTCGGTAAGGCTGGTCTCCTCGATGGCCCCGGCAAAACCGATTCCGGCGTTGTTGACCAGCACGGCAATGTCCTGATGCTCCTTGAACACGCGTTGGGTAACGGAGGCGAGGGCAGCAGTATCGGTCACGTCGAGTACGTAGGCTTGGCCCCGAGTTGCGTGGGCTGTATTGAAGGCGTCCGCTTGCTCGGTTGTACGAAAGGTGCCGATGGCAAAATCGCCCCGCTCCATGACTTCGGCGGCCAGGGCTTGACCCGGTCCGCTGGAAATACCGGTAGTCGATCACTTGCGTAGTAGCACCGCCCGTTATCCAGATCACCTCATAAAAGGTATGTTTGTGGGGGTCTTCCACGGCCGGTTCGGCCATGCTCCCGAAGCGCGTAAGCGCGAAGGGCGCGGGTTGGTGGGGGCGGTTGATGAAGTGGCCGATGTGGTAGAAGGGGAAGGGTGCGGGCATGGGGGGATACGTAGCGCGTATAATACAATCAATTATCCACAACCCGGTCTACGTGGTGACCGAACCCTGTCGTCGAATAATCTGCGTGATACCAGTTTTAAGCGGAGTGACGTTAAAATCAGGAAATCGGCACTTGAATTTTGAACTGTCAAACAGGTAATCGTGCTCCCACTGGTGCAACAACTCCCGCAACTCTTTGACCATAGGCACAAATAGGCCGACTATTTTCGCCATGGTTTTGCTCAATACGTTATACTTCAATTGTTTTCCGGCAACCTCTTCGCATACTTTAATAAATTGTTTGGTCGTCAGCCTGTTTTGATCGCAGGGTAGGTGCCAGGTTTGATTAAAGGCGTCTGGGGTATTAGCCAGCAGAGCGGTTGCCCGGGCGGCATCCGGAACGAAGATAAGTGTTCTCAGGGTGGTATCGGAAACCATCACTTGTAAGGGCTTATTTGCTTCTAGTTTATTAAGGATAGTCGCATTGGTTCCGCTGACGGTTGGTGGGGGACCGTAGAACTCAGGGGCACGGCAAATCATTGCCGTTAGGCGGCCGGCATCGATTTCATTCAACAATAATTGCGCAGTCTCGGCTCGGGCCTTTTCTTTTGTACCTTGAGGGTTGAACGGGGTTTTCTCGGTAAGCACTTGACTTGAAGGTCCGTACATGTAAGCGTTGTCAAAAAAGACGAGTTTGGCCTGGTACTTTTTGCACGCCTCAATCACGTTGCTCATGATGAGGGGAAACTCCTTCTTCCAAACACTTGCTTGATAGGGCAGGCCGACGGTGAGATAAACGATCTCGCTTCCCGCAACCGCCTCTTCAGTTTGCTTCCGGTAACGAAGGTCAGCGGTAACGAGTTCATCGTCGGGGTTGACTTTTTTGGGATGACGGCTTACCAGCCGAAGTTGTTTGGTGTAGTTGGCCGCGAGTTCTTTTGCCAGCAGCGTAGCTATGATGCCGTTGGCACCGAGGATAGTTTGCATATTTTTTTTGTTGAGCCGTCAGCACTTTAAAACGAGATAGTAAGGTTTCCACCGATTTGCCCGCTCTGGAAGTTTTGCTCCCCCATCCCGTCAATAGTCCCATTGCGGTTGGCGTATTCAAATTCCAGTTCAAAACTAACGGCCGTTCTGCGGGCCGGCAGGGTGTACCCTATTCCTCCCATGTAGGACAGACCGATGGCGTACTGGTGTTTGTACAATTGCTCGTCTTCGTTTTGCCTTTTGGTAGTGAATTGCCCGAAACCGATACTTCCACGTGTGTACAGACCCCGGTTGAACTGCTTGGAAAGTCCGTAATACTTGATGGAGGCAGCCAGGTTGTAATAGTTGAAAATGTAGTCATCGCCGTTGTCGCCCTCTACGGGGGTACCGAAGGTTCCCTTAATGCGGGAGCCGATACCTAGCCCGCGCCAGTTGGGTGGGGCTACGTAGAAGCCCATCGATAGGTTATTACCGATCCCGGGACTAAAAGTGCCGCCGTAAGAGTTGATGAGTTTTGCGTCCATATCGCCGAAAAAGAGCGTTTGACCGAAACCCAGACCAAATTCACCGTAAACCGTTTGTTTGGAGGCGGTTGCCGGGGAGGTTTGCCCTTTGAGGTAAGGATTAGCCAGAAAAAGAAAGGCGGATACAATAAGAATGCAGTGGTTCATTAAAGTTGATTAAAAGGTGAGGCCAAAATTCAGGCTGACGTGACTATTGATGAAATTGACGGATTCGGACGAGCCGGTAATGTTTGCTCTTCGACTACTGTATTCGTAATCAAAATCCACGGTGAAGGCCGTTCTGCTTTCGCCGAGGGGCAAGGAATACGTAAGACCGGCGAGGTACACCAGCCCGTTTGCATTTTGGTAGTCGTAGGTATTGGTGTTGGCAAATTCCATTCGTTCCGTGGCGGGACCGTAGCCCAAATTCGCCTTCAGGGCGAAACCCCGGTTGAAGGTATTCGTGAACAGGTAGCTTTTGATACCTAGGCCGACGTGATAGTAGTTGTAGGTATAGGTTTCGTTATCGCCCCCTTCATTGGGTCGGGCGATGAAGCCTTTGATTCCCGTGCCGATGCCCAGACCACGTAGTCGGTCAGGGGACCAGTAATAGAAGGTGGAGAAGCTAAACCCGTCGTTGCGGCCGAACCCTCGGCCATCGTTAGTTGTCTCTTTGTCACCCAGTGCGCCTCGTAGGAAAGTATTGCCGTAACCCACGCTGAAGGCTCCGAAAACGGGAAGCTTTTTCGGAGTTGACGGCGTTGATTGGGCCGGAAGGGGACTGGAGAAAGCGCAGGATAAGCCCACGAGTAGTAGGAGTAATGTATTCCTCACTTGGTAGCATTTTGATTAATGATCAATTCGATGCTACAAAGGTAGGGGGGGATACTATCTCCCCTCGTTAACCCAGGTTAACAAATGACCTCAGCCGGAAATCCTTTTGCGAATCCGGCTCAGGGAAGGAGCTTTGATACCTAAATAAGAAGCGATATAGTGTTGGGGGACGCGTTGAAAGATCTTGGGCCGCCTGCTGAGCAGGTCCAGATAGCGTTCTTCCGCCGTTTGGTTGACGAGCATTTCGTTACGCGTACGTATGCCCAAAAAGGCCCGCTCCGCCATGATACGACCAAATCGCTCGAACTGAGGGCATTCCACGTATAGTTCCAGGAGGTCGGTGCGGGAAAAGTAAAGCACCTCGGTTTTTTCCAGCGCATCGATGTTTTGTAAAGAAGTTTCGCCGGTTAAAAAGCTTCCATAGTCCGTATACCATCCGTTTTCGAAGAAAAATTGTCCCGTGTTTTCTTCCCCCTCTACGTTATAGAAGTAACGTAAGCACCCATTATTTATAAAGTAGACACTGTGGCAAACTTGCCCCTCCCGGAGCAGTACTTCCTTTTTTTTAAGCTTTCTGATTTTCAACCTGTGGATAAAATTTTGCCGCTCACTTTCATTCAGCGAGATGAACCGCGAAATTTCTTGTAGTATCTGCTTATACATGGGGTAAGGCATTATCTGACTCGCTAAATATCCAAATGTATGACGTGAATCGGAGGGCAACTTCTCCACCGCTTACCGGACGTACACGCTTTGTTATTCAATCCTTACCCTCACTCCCTCACTCCCTCACTCCCTCACCTCGAAGGATCGCTTTATGATCAAGAGAAGCAGCGCGGCTAATCCTTGCCTACTCCAGCGTGTCCTTCATCGTTCGTTGCGATAAATAGCTACGCCAGCGTTCCAGCACCACCTGAAAATCATCCGGCAGGTCGCTGTCGAAGAAGAGGCGTTCGCCGCTGCGGGGGTGGATGAAGCCAAGGCTTTTGGCGTGCAGGGCCTGGCGCGGGATCATGGCGAGGGTGTTGTCGACAAACGAGCGGTATTTGCTGTACACGGTGCCCTTGACGATGCGGTCGCCGCCGTAACGCTCGTCGTTGAACAGGGGGTGGCCGATGCTCTGCATATGGACGCGGATCTGGTGTGTGCGGCCGGTTTCGAGTTTGAGTTCGATGAGGCTGACGTAGTAGAGCGGCTCGATGGTGCGGTAGTGCGTGACGGCGTTTTTACCGTCTTCGCCTTCGGGGAAGGTGGTGTAATTGGTGCGGTGGCGGGGGTCGCGGCCCACGTTTTTGTCTACGCTGCCGGCGTCCGGTTCGGGTTCGCCCCAGCAGATGGCCTGGTAGGTGCGGTCGATGCTGTGGTCGAAGAACTGCTTGGCGAGGTGGGTCATCGTGAAGTCGTTCTTGGCGATGACGAGCAGGCCGGAAGTGTCCTTGTCGATGCGGTGTACGAGGCCAACGCGATTGGGGTCGTTGCCCTGCATGACGGGCAGTTTGTCGAAGTGAAAAGCCAGGGCGTTGACCAGTGTGCCGTCGGGGTTGCCCACGCCGGGGTGGACCACCATGCCGGGCGGTTTGTAGACGATGAGGACGTCGTCGTCCTCGTAGCGGATGTCGAGCGGAATGTCCTGCGGGCGCAGGCCGTCGCCATCGCCGGGTGGCTTGGGCACCACCACGCTGATGTGCTGGCCGGGCTTGATCTTATGGTTGGCCTTGATGCCCTCGCCGTCTACCAGCACCGATCCGGCCTTGATGGCATTCTGGATGCGGTTGCGGCTGACTTTGGGCAGGCGGTCGTGCAAAAATTTATCCAGCCGGAGCGGCGATTGCTTGGGGTCTACGCGGATATCGAGCGTCTCGTAGAGGTCGTCTTCGTGGTCGTCGGTGTCGGGGGCGTGCTGGTCTTCGCTCATGGTGCTGCGGTTGGGCTTTTCTGAATGGATGCTAACACCAGTTTGGCGGGGATAGTTGGCCCTGTCTGCGTTAGTGACAAGCGTAGCGCAGCAAACGTTGATTGCCTAGTTCGATCTCTCCCGCCGGGGAAAAGCCATTTTTTTCCAGTACACGGATGGAAGCTACGTTATCCGGCAGTACGTGCGCGATCAGTTGCATCGCCCCCTGGGTTCGTGCCTTGCCGATGAGCAAGCGCACCAGTTCGGTACCCAGGCCCCGGCCCCGCGCCGCGGGTGCCAGGGTGTAGCCGATCTCCACGCGGCCCAGCACGTCGGGCGGCCCCTTGAAGCCGCCGTTGCCGATGATCTCATTATCGTGGACCACTAATAGGGGGCGGTACCAATTGCCAGTCGGGTCGTTCGCAGCGCAAAGACTCAACTTGTGCCTGAATTCGTCGCGCGGCTCCAGTGCGCCGGGCAGGGGAGGAAAGGTCTCAAAAATGGCAGAATGGAAAAATGGAAGGGTACTCAAGGGTTGAGGGGTGTTTAATGATTGAATGACTGAATGATTGAATGATTGAATGATTGAATGACTGAAGGGTATTCAAGGATTGAATGACTGACCTCGAAGAATCGCTTTGCGATTGGGAGAAGCACCGCAGGTAATGAGCCATATATATCGTAAAGACGCAACATCTTGCGTCTCCGAATGGCGAACCGCCATTTGGCCTCGATAGACTGACCTCGAAGAATCGCTTTGCGATTGGGAGAAGCACCGCAGGTAATCCAAAGTACAAAACTCCGAGGAGCTTGCGACGATCACCGCAGGTAAATACCAGCGGCGCAGCCGCCTACAAAAGTACGGCGCAGCCACAACGCCGCAATTCCTATCTTTCCCCCATGGAACCAACCACCTTCGGACTACTCTCCCTCCTGCCGCCCGTAGCGGCCATCGTTCTCGCCATCGTTACGCGGCAGGTATTTGCCTCCTTGCTGGTGGGCATCTTCATGGGCTACCTGCTCATCGTGGGCGGCAACCCTTTTTATGCCTTTCTGGAAACGCTGCAGGGGCTGGTCGAGGTGTTCGGCGATGCGGGAAATACGCGCACCATCATGTTCTGCGCCCTGGTGGGCGGCCTCATCGTGTTCATGCAGCGCTCGGGCGGCGTGGCGGGCTTCATCGTCTACATCGAACGACGGCTGGCCCGCTACGAGGGGCGCACCGACGACCGGGGCCGCATCGTGGTGCAGCTGTTCGCCTGGCTCACCGGGGCACTCATTTTCGTCGAGTCCAGCATCTCCGTCCTTACCGTCGGTACGCTCTACCGGCCGCTGTTCGACAAGCTCGGCATCAGCCGCGAAAAACTGGCCTACATCGCCGATTCGTCCTCCGCGCCCAGCAGCATCCTCATTCCGTTCAACGGCTGGGGGGCGTTCATCATGGTCTTGCTGGCGGCCGAGGGGTTTGCCAACCCCTTTAGCACCATGATCCGTGCGCTGGGCTACAACTTCTACGGCTTCCTGGCCCTCTTCCTCGTGCCGGTCGTCATCCTCACCCGCCGCGATTTCGGCCCCATGGCCGCCGCCGAGCGGCGGGTGCGCGAAACCGGCGCCCTGCTCAACCCCGGTGCCACGCCCGTGGTGGACGAAGAACTGACCAGCATCCAGATCAAGCCCGGGGTCTCGCCCCGCGCTTTCAATATGCTGCTGCCCATCGTGGTCATGGTCGTCCTCATGCCCGTCATGCTCGCCTACACCGGCTGGGGTCCCGCCGCTGAGGCCGACCCCACGGCCGCCGGTTTCGGCAAACTTTTCCTGGCCATCGGCAACGGTTCCGGTTCCACGGCTGTGCTATCGGCCGTCAGCCTCTCGCTGCTCGTTTCCATGGCCGCCTACCTGGCGCAGGGCATCTTCCGCCTCAACGAAATGATCGACCTCGTCATCAAGGGCATCGCCGGTCTCATCCCCCTCGCGCTGCTCATGCTGCTCGCCTTCGCCATCGGCACCATCTGCAAAAAGATCGGCACCGGTGATTACGTGGCCGGCGTGGCCCGGGAGTGGCTATCGCCCGGCCTGGTACCCTTCATCGTTTTCGTGGTTACCTGCTTCATCGCCTTCAGCACCGGCTCCAGCTGGGGTACGTTCGCCATCATGATCCCCATCGCCGTGCCGATGGCGCGGGACATGGACGCCAACGTGCTGATGGCCATCTCGGCCGTGCTCGGTGGCGGCGTATTCGGGGATCACTGCTCGCCCATCAGCGACACCACCATCCTGTCCTCCATGGCCTCCTCCACCGACCACATCGACCACGTGAAGACGCAGCTGCCCTACGCGCTGGTGGCGGGGGGCATCGCGGCTTTGGGTTATTTGCTGTTGGGGGAGTTCTTTTAGGGTAGGGCGTGGCCCCGCTTGAAAAATTCCCCGTTTCGTGCAACTTTCTGTCCGCTCCGCAGGACTCCCAGGTAAACCGTGCCCCATGCCAAGCCAACGTTTCGTACTCCTGATTGCCCTGCTCAATGTAGCCATTCACCTGGTCATCGCGCAAAATTTGGGCTATCACCGGGACGAGCTACTGTATTTTGCCCAGGGCCTGCACCCCGCCTGCGGCTACCAGAGCGTACCGCCCGTCACGGCCTGGCTGGCGGCGGCGGTTCGCCTCACGGCGGGCACCTCGGTGTTCGCCGTCCGGTTGCTGCCCGCCCTCGGTTCCGGCTTACTGGTCTGGCTCGTCGCCCGCCTCTGCGCCCGGCTGGGCGGCAGCCCGCGCAGCCGGATCTTTGCCGCTGCCCTGGTACTCCTCGTGCCGGGTTTCATGCGCACTTTCGGCCTCTTCCAGCCCGTCTGGATCGAACTGCTCTGGTGGTCGGCCATCACCCTGGCCCTCCTCGGCTACCTCGCCACCCGGCGGCCCGGTCAGCTCTACCTGGTCGGTCTCCTATGCGGTCTCGCCATGCTCACCAAATACCTGGCGGCCCTCTGGATCATCGCCCTCATCTCGGGCCTGGCCCTCGGCCCGCACCGGCAGTTGTTCAAAAATCCCCACCTCTACGGTGCGTTTGCCCTGGCCTTACTGGTTTTCTCGCCCAACCTCATTTGGCAGATCAACCGGGGGTTCCCCGTCTTTCAGCACCTGCAGGAACTCAGTTCCAGCCAGCTCGCTAATGTCGATCGCCTCACTTTCCTCTCCGAACAACTGTTGATCAATTTCCTCGCGGCCCCCGTCAGCGTACTCGGCCTGTGGCGGCTGTGCCGGTCGGCACGCTACCGGTTTATCGGCATCGCCGCCGTGCTGGTGCTGATTTGTGCTGCTGGCGGCACGCGGCAAAAGCTACTACGCCCTGGGCATTTATCCCGTCCTCCTGGCCGCCGGGTCCATTTCGCTGGAGTCCATTTTCGCCAAAAAATGGCAGCTCGCCGCTGCTTACGGTCTTGCTTTTCTCCTCACCCTGCCCATCGTCCCCATCGGCATGCCGGTGTTTAAATCACCTGCCCTGGTGCGCTACTTCAGTTGGGTAGAACGGCACACGGGCCTCCAACCCGGCCGCCGCTACGAAGACGGCCGGGTCCGCCAACTTCCGCAAGACTATGCCGACCAGATCGGGTGGCAAGAACTCACGGCCGTCACCGCCCGGGCCTGGCGGCAGGTACCCGATCCCGCCGCCGCCGCCATCTACGCCGAAAACTACGGGCAGGCCGCCGCCATCGCCGTCATCGGCCGCCGTCAAAACCTCCCCCCGCCCCTCAGTTTCAGCGAAAGTTTTTCTTACTGGGTCCCCCGCCGGTTCAGCCCCGATCTCACTTCCTTTATCTACATCAACGACTCACTCGGCAGCGACGTAGCCGCCCAGTTCGCCACCTGCCGGGCCGTGGGCGGCATCACCGATCCGACGGCCCGCGAGTACGGCACTACCGTTTACCTCTGCACCCGGCCCCGCGGCAGTTTCAATGTCTTCTGGGCCGGCGTGTCGGCCGGCTAGGTGCTTCCGTCCGGTCTGTGGGCGTGCCCCCGCCTACCGGCGGGGTCGGGCTATCCGGCACTCTCTTCCCTGCGGGGCGAATTGCATGCGCCGGGCGGGCTTCGCCCTGCGGCGAATGCAATTCGCCCCTACGGTTCGTTCAGACAACGCCTCCTATCCCTCACGCGGGCGGGGGCGAGAAACGTCGGGTTCGAACCGGCGGCCGTTCCGCCGAGTCCCGTAGAAATTTGTGAACTGAGCACCCCGGCAAATTTAGAAAGCTTGTTAACCGTGTATCTATTTGGTAGAAGAATTGAATAAGGATAGCTCATCATAACCGGCTTATAATTAACGCGTGAGGCACCTGGAAGGCCGCCGCCGCGGGCAGGGCTTGCCCTGCCCGCGGCGGCGGGTGCGCTAGCACGGAGCGACAGCGAACCCTGGAAGACGCCGACCCCGCCCCGAGGCGGGGGCACGCCCAAAACTTTAACTAAAACACGTAAAATATTTTCTCCACGCTATGTTACCCGGACTTATCTTTGTAGGGCCGAATCGGTGGGGTGACAGCTCCCCGGAAGAGGCTCCGTCTCGGCTGTCTCCCTCCGGCCGGATGGGTCCTAAAATCTCTTCCCCCGAAACGGCTAAGGAGGTTAGCCCGACCGGACCCTTTTTCCCATTAACGATGATGAAGCACCTTACTCTTCTGTTCCTCTGCCTGCTTGCCGCGGGCGTGGGGAAGGCGCAGGACGTTAAAATTGTCTCCCTGCCCTCTAATGACTTAATTTACGTGCCCGGTGAAGATCGCATTTACGCGGCTACCCCCGGCGGCGGTGAAAACGGCAACAGCCTGTGTGTGATCAACCCCTATTTCGGGACGTTGGAGCAGTGCTATTTCGTGGGCAGCGAACCCAGGACCCTGGCGATCTCCGATGACGGGGCCTACATTTATGTGGGGTTGGCCGGTGCGCCTTTGGTGGTGCGATTTAACGTGGCCACCAAGGAGGTGGACCAGACTTTCGGGCTGGGTACCCACCCCGCGGGTGGACCCAACTATGCAAGAGAAATAGAAGTGCTGCCGGGCAACCCCGACGTTATTGCGGTGGCGCGTTACTCTATTACCGCTTATCCCTTTAGCCGGGGCGTGGCGGTGTTTGACAATGGACAGCCACGTGATCTGACTACCCCCGATACGGCAAACAGCAATTCGCTGGCGTTTGCCGGCCCTACCGATCAGTTGTACGGTTTGGACAGTGATAATTATTCATACAACCTGTATCCCCTGTTATTGTCTGCCAACGGCGTGACGAACGGCCCTGCTTACACGGGCTTAATAGATGGGAGCTTCGCAACGATCGAGGGCCAGGGTGATTTTCTTTATTCCAGTACCGGGCGAAAGATCAGTGTGGCCGGTCCGAGTCCACTGCTGGTGGGTACTTATACGTTGGGTAATTATTTCCGGTCGGGCGTGTACCCCGCGCCGGATTCTAACGTGGTGTATTTTGTCACCACTTATGGTAGTGTGTACGATTTACAAACCTTCAATAAAACTACTTTCAATAAGACCGGCACCGTGAGCATCACCGATCCGACCGGGAATTCTGACAGTGCGATCAAGTTGATCGGCTGGGGCGGCGGCGGTAAACTGGCTTTCCGTACCGATCAATCGGTGGTGTTAGTGCGCAATTGTACTTCGCTGGCCGCTACTCCGGTGCTGACGGCCCCGGCTACCGGTTGCTACGGCAGCGAGTTGGTGCTGACGGCACCCGCTGGTTACGGTTCCTATAGCTGGTCTAACGGTGCGGTCGGACAGTCGATAATTCTTACGCAGTATGCTGAACTCAGTGTGCGGGTGTCCGATTCACTGGGTTGTCTGAGTCAGCCTTCCAATACGGTGGCGGTATCTTTTGACTATCCCAACAATTATGCTCCGGATATTATTTCCGTAAACGAGAGAACCGTCATTTGCCAGGGAGGGAGTATCACGCTGGAGGCATACGGCGGTTCTTACTCGTTGCTGTGGTCGACCGGTGCTACCACACCCACCATTGAGGTTACGGAAGGGGGTGAGTACACGGTAGCGAGCGTTTCGCAAGGCGGTTGTCTTTCTCCTTATTCCGCCCCATTCGTCATTACGGAAAGCGACGAGCCACAGCCGGAGCAGCCGGTGATCGATGTGATGGGTAGTACGATGCTGTGCCCCAATGAGGTGGTGGAGCTGAGCGCGCCCCCGGGTTTTGCTGCATATGAATGGAGCAACGGTCAGCAAACTCCTTCCATTATCGTATCGTACGAAAGTAATTTCCAGGTACGGGTGAGTACCGAAGGGGGCTGCGTGAGTGAATGGTCGGAACCGGTTCAGGTTTGGATCACCTACGTTAACCAGCCCATTATTTATTCATTCGACGGCCTGCTGTATGCCGAAAATAATGGCGGCCTAAATGAATGGTTTCTGAACGGCGTGCTGATTGCCAGCGATAGCTCCAGTTCTTATGTGCCGATGGAAACCGGAGTTTATACGGTACGAACCATTTTTAACGGTTGCACGTCACCCTTTTCTCCGCCCAGTTTCTTTACGTTTACCAGCGTAGAAGAGACCGTGGCCGCCGGCGGCATTGCGGTCTATCCCAATCCCGTGAGCCAAATACTGCGTATCGGCTACGATGCCGCCCGGGTGGGTGCGGCCACCCTGCTGGTGACTGACCTGAGCGGCCGCGAGATCAGCCGTATGCCCCTGACGGATCGGGTGGACCTAAGCCGGCTGGCCGGGGGCGTGTATGTGGTGCGGGTACTGGGCGAAGACCGGCGGGTGCTGTTTACGGAGCGGGTGGTGAAGTTGTAGGACCTGGTGATCGATCGTTTAGCATAGCGTGGGTTGTGGGTCTGCCCGGTGTGGGTTAGCGGTTTGCCCGGTGAATTATCGGGTTTCAACCAGTACCGGATTTGCACTTGCTTCCGGGAGACCTCTCCCCCGGCCCGGCTATTCGACAGGGTCCCCCTGACCCCTTCCGCCGCGGAGGAGAGGGGTGACGGGGAGGTAACATACAGTAGAAACTGTAGTGGGTAGACATAAATAGATGGGACCGCCCAGTCTGACAGCCTAAGATTTGTGATTTTCAACTCAGTCACTTTCGTGTACCTTATGGCTGAATATCAATGATTTATGTATGAGGCATAAATTCGGGCGTTTTCGCAAATCTTCAGTTGTTGTGCTATCATTACCCATTAAGAAACGAAATGACCTACATAAAATCACTCCTGTTTTTAGTGTTTTTGACCTTGCAAATTAAAAATGTTGCAGGACAAAACTCTCTAATTTTGAACACTGATAGCTTAGTATCTAGCATGAAAGAGGTAGTTGGTGTTCTCTCAACAGATTCCACTTATATCAAGGAGAATTTCATCCATGATGATAAGGTTAACTTTTTCTCTAGAATTAACACTCCTTTATTTGCAGTCAAATTAAGCAGAATATTGACAAAAATTGATCCACCCTTCAACAAAGATAGTTTAGAATATATCTCTTTTGTAAATTGTTATTATTGGACAGATATTATCGACCAATGGTTTATTGCCTTGGTTGATAAATCTGGTAATCACTATTTTTATTTTTATGATAAATTTATGGCAGAACCAGTAAGGCACGGCGGTAAGTTTAAAAAAGACTATTTTTACCGTCTTGCGGAGAACCGCTACGTTAATTCAGGCTGCGATGATAAGAATGAGGATTATATAATATTCGGCACCATAAAAGATAGTAAATTCGACGCTTATTTTAGCAGTCAGATTTATCACGGAAGCGATGTGGAAATGTTTTTTGACCTGTTGGAATTGATATCGGAGGAGCGTTAAATATCCAGCAAACTTAGAAACAGGAGTAGGTATCGGCTATGTAGAACTAAAAGCGTGTTTAGATTTTTACTTCCTGATAACCAGGCACTTAACGACCTGGTGTTTTAAAAACTGACTTACGTAACCCGCTATGCACATGATTTTTTGTCTAGGCAGAACTTTAACCACGAAGTAGCCGCGAAGCGAATCATTGATCCTCAGTTCTTAAAAATTTTAGACACGCTCTAAGGTTTTTTTTGCGATAACGCATAAATCATATAGCGAAGACTTGGATGCAACAGAACGGTGTGGGACCGGACACTCGGCTGCCAGACAGTCCATCATTTCAAAATTATCTTTCTGTACATTTCCGAAGGCATTAACCCAACCTCCATTCTTCTATACTCTAAGCTGTCCAGTCCTTGTACGGGGCCCAGTTCAGCTATGTTGTTAGCTTTGTCCACCTTGATATATTGTGTGCCATACAGTTGTGGCTCACCGTTATTGACAAGCACACGGTCATGAAAATAGGCATAGTCCTGTTTACTTAAATCACCATCGAAGGCCATTCTTTTTACATGTTGCAATTGTTCGCGTTGCCATTGTGGATCGCTATCGCTATGTTGTAAAATCAGAAATACTGCTCGCATCGCGTCTCCGCTTACCGTTTTAGCACTTGGATAGCCATTAGTTGATATGGTTTGTTTCAACAGATCGATGTTAGCTTGTTGAATTAAATTCGCATCTTGTTGTTTTAATTTCACTGTATCAATGGCGTATTTAACCATCATGTTGTCCAATACATTACCCCTGATGAATTGATCGTTAAAATAGGCAATTTCGAGTTGCCTGGTCAAAGTAGTATCGAGGTCATCCTCTTTTTTGAAAAAATTACAATCAGGACATTTGTCGCTTAATGACACATCCATTTTACAACAGAGGACGCGTCTTCTTTCATCGGGTAATCTTGCTAATAAAGCATCTATTTTTTCTTTACTGTTCGAAATCTTATACATCATCATTCCATGATGAATAAAATTGTTGTCTACCAACTCCAGGTCTTGCTGAATTAGTAATTCAAATTTCTCTACGGCCGATTCATTTTTGCCGTCATAACTGTCATCAAACATCGACCATCCCAGTTTCCACCTTTCTAGATCATCCTGACTGGTTGATGATTGCGTGGGTAGGGGGCTTTCACATTGGAACACTAGAAATAGTGTCAAAATCATGGTGACGGCTTTCATGATTTTAGATGGACTTTTGAACATGTTCATACTGTGGCTACTGTATTTGGTTGAAATGAAGGCTGTGGTTGGTAATCGTACATGACTTAATCTTACCTGTTGAAAGACAATGGTTCGGAAAGAATAAAATACAACTAAAATTAAGAAAATTTGGTAAAATCCTGAGAAGTTAGATTTTGTGATTACAACATTACTCCATCCAACGACCCATGGAAACGAGCCGTAAGCTCACCGCAAATATACTACGCCTGATGGGCGGAATGAACAATAAGCGGCAAGAATTTATCCTTCATCTCTTTTTCCTGCTAGGGGTGTTGCCGGCAAGGCATAATTTTTTGGCACTGTCTCGCCACGGTGGGCTACACGAAAAAACCTATCGGCTGCGTTATGAAAAGCCTTTGTTGCGGGGGTGGCTAACGGATTTGGGTCAAGTTTGTTGTTGAACGCAGGTAGAAGAGATCCCTCTGAGTTTGGAAACAATTCTTTAGCTGCCCGTCGAGGTCAAGGCCGGGAATTTGAAGCAACCGAAGATCACGCGTTCTTACCGTAATCTTTTGGCGTATTACCAATCGGCGGAAGACTGGGTGATCAATCGCAGTTTCAGGGGGGAGGAAATGGTGGGGCGTACGCGGGTTCAGTTTTTGCCGCGGGTTGATGTGATGGAACCGCAACGGGGCGGATGAAGAAGCCGGGTTTCCTGCGTGAGGTGCCTGGACGGGCCGACGCAGGGGCGGGGCTTGCCCCTGCCCGGAAGAAGGAGCCCCGGAGCGCAGCGGAGGGGCCGAGCGAACAGCGAGCCGGTAAGGGACCGACCCCGACTTTCAGGAGGGGGCACGCCCTGATGTTTATAAAAAATGCCCCAGATAATCAAATCCCGCTCACCTGGTCGAAAAATGCAGCCCGTCCGTCGAAAGTACGGCAGGCATACGCCCGCGCAAGGTATTTTAGTGCGGCTTAAACAGGTTTTTCAATCACTAAAACAGGCAATATGAACCCTTGCTATTTACTTTTTGCGCTGCTCGTTTCCGCTGCGGGCATAAGCGCACAAACTTTTGACCAGTCTAAAATGGAGGCTTTCTTCGATCTGCTGGACGCCGAGGAGCAAGCGATGGGCAGTATCGCCATCATGCAGGATGGCGAGCAGGTCTACCAGCGCAGTATCGGCTACGCGGACGTGGCCGCGGAACAGGCTGCCGATGAAAATACGAGATACCGGATTGGGAGTATTACCAAAACATTTACTGCTACGCTGATCCTGCAACTAGTGGAGGAAGGCAAACTCAGCCTGGATACAAAGTTGAGTAAGTTTTTTCCCCGGATACCGAACGCAAAAAAAATAACGGTAGAACAGCTGTTGCGGCACCGGAGCGGTATTTTCAACTTTACCAACGCCGCGAATTACGTGGAGTATATGGAGCAGCCGAAAACCAGGGATGAATTGGTGGACATCATCGTAGCCGGCGGAAGTATTTTTCCGCCCGACTCGACGGCCGATTACTCTAATTCCGGTTATGTGCTGCTTACTTATATCGCGGAAAAAGCGGCCGGTAAGGATTACGCGACCTTACTACAGGAGCGTATCTGTAAGCCGTGTGCCCTGGAGCGGACGAATTACGGCGGGAAAATCGACGCGTCCGCTAATGAGGCACTATCATACAAAGTCGCAAAAGGTTGGGAGAAAGATACGGAGACCGATATGTCGATCCCCGCCGGTGCGGGTTCCGTGGTTTCCACGCCCGGCGAATTGACGCGGTTCTTTAATTGCCTGTTTGCCGGAAAACTACTCAAAGTGGCATCGCTGGATGCAATGACCACGCTGAAAGACGGGTTCGGTCTGGGCCTGTTCCAGTTTCCCTTCGGCGCCAAACAAGCCTACGGGCATACGGGCGGTATCGACGGGTTCCAGTCGATGGCGGGCTATTTCCCGGAGGATAAACTGGTGATTGCCTATACGGGTAATGGGATGAAATACGGCCGGAACGACATTATGATCGGTGCCTTGAGTATTTATTTCGGCCGGGATTTTAATTTTCCCGAATTTACCGATGCCCTGGAGATTGCCCCGGAAGAATTGGACCGATATGTGGGCACTTATTCCGCGCCTTCCTTTCCGCTCAAGATCATGGTTAGCCGGGATGATGACAAGTTGACGGCCCAGGCCACCGGCCAGTCGGCTTTTTCGTTGGAGGCTTACGATACGCACTTGTTCCGGTTCGATCCGGCGGGGATCAAGATCGAATTCGTTCCGGCCGACGGAAAACTGATCCTGCGCCAAGGTGGCAGGGAGTATACGTTGGAGCGGGAGTGATCTCAGACCAATGCCCTGGAAGAACTTTTACCGCTCCTTCGTTTCTTTTTTCCCCCAGCCAGCTAATCGTCTTGGTCACCTTAGCCCAAGCCGCCGCAGAGAGAGGAGGGGAGCATGAAATAACCCCTTCAATCCTTCCTTCCCTCAATCCTTCAATCCTTGTTTTATCCGACCAGTTCCATCCATTCCATTTCGCGCTCCTCGATTTCGTCGTTGACGGCGGATAATTCTTTGCCCAGTTCGGCGATGCGGTCGGAGGTAAGGCCGTCCATTTTGGTGAACTGCTGATTGATTTCGACCTTGCGGGCTTCCAGTTTTTTGATCTGACTCTCCACGCGGTTGATGGCCTTGCGCTGCTCCTGGCTGATGGGCGGCTCTGCGGTAACTGCCGGGGTGGATTTAGGTTCCTTTGACTGGTTGGCGGAAGCTGACGCGGCGGAGACCGGCGGATTTTCCTTCAGTTCCTGCCGGTAGTCGGAATAATTGCCGTTAAAGTCCCGGATTTTGCCGTCACCCTCGAAAATGAAGAGGTGATCGGCCAGCTTGTCGAGGAAAAAACGGTCGTGCGAAACGATGAGGATACAGCCGGGGAACTCCATGAGGAAATCTTCCAGGATGTTGAGCGTCATGATGTCCAGGTCGTTGGTCGGCTCATCGAGGATAAGGAAGTTGGGGTTCTTCATCAGGACGGTGAGCAGGTAGAGCCGCCGTTTTTCCCCGCCCGAGAGTTGGCTGACGTATACCTGTTGCTGCGGCCGGGGGAACATGAAGCGTTCTAGCAAGGCCGGGGCCGTCAGTTTGCCGCCCTTGGCCAGGGGAATAAACTCGGCAATGTCGCGCACTACTTCGATGACGCGCTGGTCGTCATCCAGTTGCATGCCCTCCTGCGTGTAGTAGCCGAAAACGGTATTGCCGCCCACCACAACCTTGCCGGTATCCGGCGCAACCTGCTGCGTGAGCATATGCAGAAAGGTGGATTTACCCACGCCGTTCGGCCCCACGATGCCGGCGCGTTCGCCGTTTTTGAACTTGTAGCTGAATGCTTCTACCATCTTCCGGCCGCCGTAGCTCTTGCCGATGTTGTGGGCCTCGAGGATCTTTTTGCCCATGCGCCGCCCCTGCATCTCGATGATGAGTTCCTGATCGACGGTCTGGCCGTCGACTTTTTCCTTCAGGTCGTTGTAGGCATCCACGCGGCTCTTGGATTTAGTAGTCCGCGCCTTGGGCATCCGGCTGACCCAGGCCAGCTCCTTTTTGGCCAGTTTGCGGGCCTTGTCCTGCTCCACGGCTTCGATGTCGTGGCGGGTGGCCTTTTTCTCCAGGAAATCGCTGTAGTTGCCGGAATACTTGAAGAGTTTCCCCTGGTCCAGTTCCAGGATATTATCACAGACCCGCTCCAGGAAGTAGCGATCGTGGGTGACCATCAGCAGGGTGAGGGCCTGGCGGGCCAGCCATTCTTCCAGCCACTCGATCATATCGAGGTCGAGGTGGTTGGTCGGCTCATCGAGGATGATGAGGTCCGGTTCGTCGATGATGAGTTTGGCCAGGGCCACCCGCTTGCGCTGCCCGCCGGAGAGGGTTCCGATGCGCTGGTTGATGTCCTCGATGTTGAGTTTGGACAGCACTTCTTTGATGCGTGCTTCCACGTCCCAGGCCCGCAGGTTATCCATCCGGGAGAGGGCGTCGGCCAGGTCCTTGGGCCGGTCGAGCAGCATGGCCCGCTCGTAGTCTCGTACGGCGGTCACCAGCGGGTTATCGCTCTCGAAAACGGCCTCCAGGACGGTCTGCTCGGGTCCGAATTCCGGTTCCTGCGGCAGGTAGGCGAGGCGTGCGTCGCGGTGCAAATAAACGGAGGAGCCGATGCCTTCGGGCCGGTCCACTGCGGCGGCCACGCGGAGCAGGGTGCTCTTGCCGGTGCCGTTTTTGGCCACCAGGGCTACTTTCTCGCCCCGGTTAACGGACAGGTCCAGCCGGTCGAAGAGCAGTTTTTCGCCGTAGGATTTGGAGACTTGTTCTAGCGCGAGGTACAGCACGGGGGATGGTTTTAAGGGGCTGCAAAGGTAGCGAAAAGCGGATGGCTGCGCCACGTACTTCGGTAGAAGGCTTCGCCTTTGGTAATTAGCTGCGGTGATCGTCGCAGGCTCCTCGAAGTTTGGTGTTTTTGTAATTAGCCTACGCGTAGAAGCCCCCTTCCCCCACCAAGCCGCAAAAATCCCTAAATTTGCCGTCCCCGCAACCTCTCCCCATGCAACCGATCTCCCGGCACCCCTTATTTTGTTTGTTCTTCCTGCTATTACTAGCGGGGAGCCTGACTGCCCAGCAACAGGAGGCCACCGTGACGTTTACCGCCTCGGCCGACGGCGAGCGCATACTGCTGGGGAGCTACCTGAACGTGACCTTTACGCTGGCTAATGCGCAGGGGACGGAGTTTGCGCTGCCCGCCATTGAGGGGGCCGAGGTGGTGAGCGGGCCGGCGAGTAGCGTGCGGACGAGCATCATTAACGGGGCGATGAGCAGCCAGGCGAGCTATGCCTATGTGCTGAAACCCGAACGGACGGGGACGCTGACCATTCCGCCGGCGACGATCCGGGCCAACGGGCGGACGTTCAGGACCAACCCGCTGCGGGTGGAAGTGCTGAAGGCCGATGCGGCCTCGGCCGCGCTGGCACCCAACATTAAACTGGTGGCCGACCTGAGCACCGCCACGGCCTATGTGGGGCAGCAGATTGTGCTGGATTATAAGTTGTACACGACCACCGACGTGGAGACGATCAACCCGATGCAGGAATCGGACTATGCCGGGTTTTTTAGTCAGGAGGTGCGGCAATTCGACGGGCGAGTATATAGGGAGGTGCTGGACGGCAAGCAGTACTACGTAAAAATACTGAAGCGGCTGGTTATTTTTCCGCAGCGCAGCGGGCGGCTGGAAATTACGCCCTACCGCGCCATGCTGGGGATACCGGAAGGGGAACGCCAGGCTAACAACGGCTTTTTTTTCAGCCGCCGCCGCCGGCAGGAACCCGCCGAGACCCGGCCGGTGTTTGTGAACGTGAAGGAACTGCCCGCGCCCGCGCCGCCCGAATTTAGCGGGGCCGTGGGCCGCTACACCTTTACGGCCGACCTGAGCAACGACGAGATAACGACCGATGACGCCCTGACCCTGCTGCTGACCGTGCGCGGCGAGGGCGACCTGGAGCGCGTGCAGGCACCCGACCCCGGCCTGTCGGCCGACTGGGAAGTCTATGACGGCAAGCTGCTGGACGAGGAGTGGGTGGTGGACCCTACGGGCGTGTACGGCCGCAAGTCGTTCGAATTTCCGCTGGTGCCGCGCCGGCCGGGGCAGTTTACGGTAACGCCCACCTTCACTTATTTTAATGTGGACAGTGCCCGCTACGTGAAGGCCGAGAGCCTGCAATTCAGGGTGCGGGTGCGCCCCGGCACCAATCTGGGTACGGACCAGGTGAACGATGAACTGACCGTGGCCGACAGCCTGGCCAGGGCCGAAAACCGCCCCCGCATGGCCCCCGATGCGGCGTCGCTGAATCCGCGCCGCTACGGCTCGTCGTTTCTGGGCGGCGGCCTGTACTGGATGCTGGTGTTGCTACCTTTTCTCGGCCTCGGTTTCCTCTGGCTGCGCGACCGCCGCCGGGCACAATTGGCCGGCCGCGACCCCGAACAAGTGCGCCGCCAACGCGCCGTGCGCATGGCCACCGACCGGCTGAAGCGCGCCAGGGCGCACCAGGCCGATGTAAACGACCCCGCCTATTTTGCCGAGATCAGCCAGGCCCTGCTGGGCTACGTGGCCGATAAGCTGCGCATTCCGACCTCGGAATTGAGTAAGACCGAGGTGCACCGCCGCCTGGTGGATACGGGCGTCTCTTTTGCCACCGCCGACCGGTATGTGGACCTGCTCAAGCGCTGCGAGATCGCCCTCTACGCGGGCGGCGGCCGCACGGCCGCCGAGCGGGCCGACCTGTACGATCAGGCCAGGATGTTGATTGTGGGGACGGAGAAGGAGCTGGGGGGGGTGAATGAATGATTGAATGATTGAATGATTGAATGATTGAATGGCAACAAGGATTGAGGGAATGAAGGATTGAGGGATTGAGGGAATGAAGGAGTGAGGGAAGGAAGGATTGAAGGTTAACCGTGTGATTCTCCTCCCTTCGGGGGGCCGGGGGGGGGAAACCAGGGATTAACTGCACGATTCTCCCCCCTCTGCGGCGGCTGGGGTTAAGGGGACCCAGACGATTAGCCACCGGGGGGAAACCAAGGATGAGCTGCGCTGCTACTCTGAATCATAAATGATCTTTCAAGGTGAGGGAAAGACCTCAAAGAATCGCTATGCGATTGAGGGAAATACCGAAGGGGATGGCTAAATTTTTGCGCCTCCTTCTTCGCGGCCTTATTGATTCGGCCCTGCTGGAGTGGACGTTATGGGGGGGCACGAAAGCTTGGTGAGGGGGCAAAACCACTCACTTGTTTCCAACAATCACCCAAATAAATACCTTATTTCAACAAAGTTTAGGAAAATATCCGGCTAACTATTGCAGAATTGACATAAAATGTTTTAATTTGCACCAACGAACCGTTTCATAAGCGGGTATTTCGTGTAGAATTAAAACAACTTACCATGATAACCGAAGACCGGCGGCTTCTTAACGAGCGATTCGTTAAGGTATTCCGCATTCTGGAAGACCGGGGCGAGATCATCAAGAATGACCGCAACGGCAAGGGCCTCGGCGACTTTGCCGACCGTATTCTGGGCAACCGCTCCTACGGGCACATTATCCGTGCCTACCTCAACGAGGACGACAACCGCTGCATCAACTACGAGCAGTCGCGCCGCGTATGCAGCGAGTACAATGTCAATATGTCTTATTTGCTGGAAGGCGACGGTACGCCCTTCGGTATGGACCTGCCCAAGCCGCCTTTTGCGGACGACGAGGAGCGGGACACCCCGAACATCCTGTATACGTCCATCGAGGCATTTGCCGGTGCCAGCGTGGATAACGACAGTTTCCTGCGCGAAACCCAAACTTACTTCAGCCTGCCCGAATTGAAGGGCGACGGACTGGTGGCCTTTCCCATCAGCGGTAACTCAATGGAGCCGATCATCAACGACGGTGATACGGTCATCTGCCGCGAAATTGCCGGGGTACACGAGATCCGCGACAACAAGATTTATGCCGTTAAGAGCAAAGGATCGGTCTGGATCAAGTACGTACAGAAGGTGCCGAACCAACGGGGCCGGATTACGGACTTGAAATTGATCTCCGCCAACTACCTGGAGCACGATCCCTGGGTAGAGGAAGTGAATGAGTACACGCACCTTTACGAGGTCGTACGTCGGATCAGCGACCTATAGAGAAAATCGGTCACACCGCTCGGCATCGGCTCGAGCCACATGAATTGTACCGGTCCGTTCGCATTTATAGCGGGCGGACCGGCTACTCCTCCCGTCCACCGGAGCAAGGTCCGGCAATAACCACTTTTTGACGATTTCCTTCCTTCCGTTATCCCTTTGGGGACATGACGGCCGGATTTTTCATGCCGTTTCGCACCTATTCAAGGATGCGCTGCGGGGTGGCAATAAAATTTCAATGTCCCATTCACTCAGCCGCTGTGGCTGAGCATTCGATTATCCTGCTGTTTTTTGTTTTGTCTCCCGGGCCGATCTCTGATTGGTCCGGGAGTTTCGTTTGGGGGAAGAGCGAAACTGCTGCCTAAAGACTGGTTCTTCAAATAGCCACCTCGAAAAGCAACTCCCCCATTTCCTCCCCCGCATGGATTTCCCGAAAGCGCGCCACCTCCCGGATACTCTGTTTGCCGCCGCCGACCCGTACCAGCACGTCGATGTACGCCAGAAAGGCCTCGGATTCATCGCCGAATTTTTCACCGACGCTCACGGCCCGGTCCACGGGATAAAGTCCTTCCTTCACGGTAGCGGCCTCGGCGGCGGAGATACCGGTGGTGGACCAGCCCATTTCCTCGGCGAGGAGGTAGGCCAGGCGGGGGACACCGACATCGGTGTGACCGCTGACCAACTCGATGTGAGCGGGATCACGGCCGGCAGCGAGGGGCAGGAGCAGGCGGCGGAGTTCGCGGCGGGCGAGATCGTGATCGAACGGGCGGCCGCTGTAGCCGACTACGCCGATTTTGAGTAAGTCGTTTGCGTTAAGCATGGGAGGGAAACACCGGCATTATGAAGCTGCAGGAGGGACATGGGTGAATAATATGGAGTAACAAGAAGCAGGTTAGACGGTCTACTCACTGCTACGATCACGCATAACGACGCCGCACCAACTTTATAAAAGCCACGGCCGTTTCCCGTCGCTCGTCGTCCATCCAATCGTATTGCTCGGCCAGGTCGGCGAGCATGGTTTTGGCATTATCGAAAGACCCTTTCTGGTTAAGTTGGGAAAGAGCGGTATTCAGGGTTTGGCCATCCTTGGCAAACAGCTGATTAGCGTAAAGCAGCCGGTCATTGATTGCCATGGCGCGGGTGAGATCGGACACGGGCTGGTTGGCCAGTCGGTCGGACAACTCACGGCCGGTGGTCTCCTGAAAGAGGGCGGCCACCTTAGGTGACACGCTGGTAGAAGTGGCCGGAACCTCCGGGGCGGGGGTGTAAGTCGGTCGGGGCTGCGGGGCCGGTGTCGGTTGCGCGGGCGGGGTGTGGGCGGCCTGCGGAACGGGCGGCTGGTAATTGGGCCGTGCCGGAGCCGGGCTAGGTTCGCTCCGACGCTCGGCCTGTGTTTCGGGGGCGGGCGGCGGCGTATAGGCAGGTTGGCGGGGTGGGGCGGGGGAGTCGGAAATGCGGATGGTCGCCCGCTCGCCGTTTTCCGAACGCGATGAAGAAGAACCGCTGCTGCCGGAACGGTCTCCTCCCCGCAGGTCCAGTTCCAGATAAGCTTCGTAAAGTTGGCGCACATAACTCAGCATAATATCCCGTTCGATGGGGCTGATGCTGTCTGCATCCAGCGTCATGCTTTTCTGCAGGTTGCTGATTTTTTCAAGGAGGGTTCCGGCTTGCTTTAACGACATAGTGGGTAATCGAGAGGTAGGATAGATGGGGTTAGCTCAGTAATGGCTACCAAACGCACGGGGGGGCGGGTTAAGTTTGAAACGGAAGGTAAATTGTGGCACGCCCGGGTGGATCGTCCGCGCTCAATCCGCCGTTACTTCCTCCTTCTCCCGCAGTAGTTCAACCAAGGTCAGCACTCCCTGAACCATCAGCAGTGCCGCCCCGGCGGGAATGGCCGCCTTGATGACCCAGTAATAAGGTATCCCGCCGGGGTTGGGTGACCCCTCGCCCTCCACCCATGCCTGCCAGGCATAGCGGCTGCCCGTAACGAGCAGCAACATGGCCCACGGTAACAGTAACACTAGCGTACCGATGAGATTGGTAAGCCGCCGATCATTGGGAGAAAACCGCTCGTAAAACAAATCGACCCGCACGTGCCGGTCTTCCTGCAGGGTATAGGCGGCACCCAGCAGGAACATCAAAGAAAACAGGTGCCACTGCGCCTCGCCCACCCAGTTGGCCGTAATGCCGAACAGGTTGCGCAGTAATAGGTCCATCACCACCAGGGCGATGAGAACGAGGTTGAGCCAGGAGACGGCTTTGCCGATGTGGGAGATCAATGATTGAATGACTGAATAGTTGAAGGGAAACAAGGAATGAAGGATGGAGGGAATGAAGGATTGAAGGAATGACCTCGAAAAATCGTTTTGCGATTTGGAGAAGCAGCGCAGCTCATAACACGCATTACTCTTTCTCCCTTCGGGGCGGTGGCGGGGAATCCGCAAGAAACTCAATATTTCTCTTCAACCCCGTATACTTGGCGCGTTTGGCGGCGGATTTTTGGAAAACGCGGCTGAATACTTCCTGAGTCAACTCCTGCCACTCGGGGGCGGTCATCTCCAGCAACTCGGGTTTGGGCTGGAAGGCCGGTTCGGAGTGGCGAGTGGCGAAACGGTTCCAGGGGCAGACCTCCTGACAAATATCGCAACCGAACATCCAGTTTTCCATGCGGCCGGAAAATTCCTCCGGAATGGCCTCCCGCAATTCGATGGTCAGGTAGCTGATACACTTGCTGCCGTCCAGCACGTAGCCTTCGGGGCTGATGGCATCGGTGGGGCAGGCGTCGATGCAGCGGGTGCAGGTGCCGCAGTGATCGCGGATGGGCCCGTCGGGTTCCAACTCCAGATCGGTGATGAGTTCGGCGAGGAAAAAGTAGCTGCCGGCCCGGGGGTGGATGAGCAGGGTATGCTTGCCGGTCCACCCGTTACCGGCGCGGGCGGCCCAGTCTCGTTCCAGTACGGGGGCGGAATCCACGAAGGCCCTGCCGTCGAAATCGCCGATCTGCTCTTGCAAACGGTCCACCAGCTCCCGCAGGCGGCCCTTGATGACGTGGTGATAATCTTGCCCGTAGGCATACTGGCTGATGCGCGGGGCGGCGGGGTCGGTCTGCGGGTCGGGGTTGTGATAATTGTAAAGCAGGCTGATGACCGATTTGGCCCCCGGCACCAGTTTGGTCGGGTCTACGCGCTTATCAAAATGGTTCTCCATCCAGCTCATCGTCCCATGACGGCCCTGGTTGAGCCACGCTTCCAACCTTGCCTCCTCGGGCTGCATCCGCTCGGCCCGGGCAATACCGCAGAAGGCGAACCCCAGTTCAGCGGCAAGGGACTTGATCTTTAATGAGTGAATAAGTGAGGGACTGAATGAGTGAATAATGGGGCGTGTACGTACTCAGGTCGAGGACGTCCACGTCCGAGCAGGGCGGCGTAGCCGGCTGCCTGGGTTGCGAGCACGGATGACCGTTCACTTCTCGGACCTGGAGGTCCTTGACCTGAGCGGCGTGTACGACCTGAGCGGCGTGTGCGCGTGAGGTGCCTGGAGGGGCGTTAGCGCACGCAGTGCCGAGGCGAACGCCGAAGCCCGTAAGGCACCGACTCCGGCCCCTGGCCGGGGGCACGCCCGCAAGATCGAAACCGTAACACCCCCCAAAAGTACGCATTCCCGAAATCAACTCAATTTAAGCACCCGGATAAAAGGCCTGCACCTGAATTACTTCAATTCTTCCTCCGCCAATTTATGCTCCGGGTCCTGGTGAAATATACGCGTCATCAGCTCATAAAGCTCCGGGTGCTTTTCGGCGAACAGATCGGGCCGCTGGAAAAAATACTCGCTGGCGACCGATAAGAACTCAGCCTCGTTAGTGGCGCCGTAGCTGTCGATATCGGATTTACGGCTTTCGATGGCATTAATCTCGGCGTGCATGTGCTTGAGCCAGGGTTGGATATATTCATCGTCCAGTAACCCCTCCGGCACGCCGTCGATGGCCCCGTCCTGCTTGTCGAGCAGGTGGACGAACTCGTGGATACTGACGTTTTTGCGCCCGTTGGCCTGCTTAAAACCGAGGCGCACCTCGGGCTTGGAGAGCGTCATCATACTGTTCATTACCCCTCCCGAACCCACCATGCCGAGCAGATTGGTGTCGGTGCCGCCCTCGGCCTCGGTAAGCCAATCGCGGTTGAATGCACCTTTATAGAGGAGCACTTCCTGTAGGCTGGGGTAGTGCCACTGGTCAAAACCGAAAAGTGGTATCTCCGCCCCGGCGGCCACCAGCACCCGGTCCACGTCGGTAACATCCACGTTGACGCCGGTGATCTTGACCCGGTCGAGGAAAAGCTGCACTTTTTCCTCGAACAGCCGCCGGTCCGCCCGGCTGAGTTTGCGGTAGAACCGCACCCGCTTGCGCAAAATGAGCCGCCACTTGACGGGGAAGGGGCCGAGGGCTTTTTGATACAGAAAGAGCCGGTAAAACAGGTAGCCGAGGGCGGCGAGAGAGACGATCAGGACGAGTAGAAAAGAGGCGGTCATGGCTGAGGGGAAATAGGTTTATGCAAGAGAATCGTATCTCCGTGCAAGGGTGTTCGCTCCGCTCGATTAAAGCTTTTAGCGAAAATTCGCTAAAAATTCGGCCGCATCCTTTCAAGTGTGGCCGCTACACCCTATTTTTGTAGCGAAAATTCGCTGGAAGCGGATTTATAACCATAAAAACGCGACTTACCATGCCCACTACGATCACTGCCGACAAGGTTTTACAAGGAGGAGAATTTGTCATCCGCGCCGGCGATGCCAACGATATTTTCATCCCCGAAGAATTTAGCGAGGAGCAGATCATGGTGCGTGACATGGTGCGCGATTTTATCGCCCAGGAGATTTATCCCAACCTCGAAAAGATCGAGAAACAGGAGGACAATATCGCCCCGCGCCTGCTGGACAAGATGGCCGACCTGGGCCTGCTGGGCAGTCATATGCCGGAAGAATACGGCGGCCTGGCGATGGACACCAACACCAATACCCTGATCTGCGACGAGATGGGCGGTTCGTCGGGTTCGTTCACGGTCAGCTACGCCGCCCACACCGGCATCGGTATGCTGCCCATCCTTTACTTCGGCACCGAAGAGCAAAAGAGCAAGTTCCTGCCCGACCTGATCAGCGGCAAGCTGAAGGCCGCCTACTGCCTTACCGAGCCGAGCAGCGGCTCGGACGCCCTGTCGGCCAAATCCCGCGCCGACCTGTCGGACGACAAGAGCCACTACCTCCTGAACGGCCAAAAGATGTGGATCTCGAACGGCGGCTTCGCCGACATCTTCATCGTATTTGCCCAGGTGGACGGCGACAAGTTTACCGGCTTTATCGTGCCGCGTGAGC
This sequence comes from Lewinellaceae bacterium, assembly GCA_963710215.1. Classification (GTDB taxonomy): domain Bacteria; phylum Bacteroidota; class Bacteroidia; order Chitinophagales; family Saprospiraceae; genus Neolewinella. The sequence goes on from CAVPZP010000044.1 coordinate 45,438, forward strand.
TGGAGGGCGTCACCCTCGGTGCCGAAGAACCCAAGTTGGGTATCAAGGGCAGCTCTACCCGCCAGGTCTTTTTCGAGAACGTAAAAGTACCCGCCGGCAACTACCTCGGCGAGATCGGCAAAGGCCACCTGATTGCCTTTAACGTACTCAACATCGGCCGTTTCAAATTGCACGCTCTCTCCATCGGCGGCTGCAAGCGCAGCCTGGGCACGGGCATCGCCTACGCCAAGGAACGCATCCAATTCAAGCAGCCCATCAGCAACTTCGGTGCCATCAAATACAAGATCGGCGAGATCGCGATCCGCATCTTCACCGGCGAAAGCGCCCTGTACCGCGTGAGCCAGATGATCCAGTCGATGAATAAATCGCTGATGGCGGACGGCCACAGTTTCGCCGAGGCCAAGAAAACGGCCGCCGACGAGTACGCCATCGAGTGCGCGCTGCTGAAATTTATCGGCTCCGAAACCCTGGACTATACGGTGGACGAGGTGCTGCAAATTCACGGCGGCATGGGCTATTCCGAAGAAGGTACCGCCGCGCGCGCCTACCGCGATGCCCGCATCAACCGCATCTACGAGGGCACCAACGAGATCAACCGCCTGCTATCGGTAGATATGCTACTGCGCCGCGCAATGGCCGGGCGCATCGACATGGTCAACGCCGCCTGGGCCGTCCAGAAAGAACTGGGCGGAATGCCGAGCATGGAGCAGCCGCAGGGCGAATTCGGCCGGGAAGAAAAAGCCGTCGCCGATTTTCGTAAGCTCGTTCTGATGGTGGCCGGTGCCGCCGCCAAGCAGCAAATGGACGACAAGATCAACCTGAAAGAAGAACAGGAAATACTGATGAACGTGGCCGATATGCTGGCCGACCTGCTGGTGGCCGAAAGCACCTTGCTACGCGTGCGAAAACTGCGCGCCACCGGCCTGAGCAGCCACCCGACGGAGGTCTACGACGCCATCCTGCGCACCTACCTCCACGACGCCAACGGCCGCATGGCCAAATGGGCACTGGACGCCGTGGCCGGCTTCACCGACGGAGACCTGCTCCGCACCCTGGCTATGGGCATCAAGCGCTTCACCAAGTATCCGCCCCAAAACGTCAAAGCCCTGCGCCGCACGGTAGCCGATTACATGATCGAAAACGACGGCTACGTAATCTAGGGAATCATGAGCAGTAGTGTCTTCTGGGCGTGTCCCCGCTGATGGCGGGGCCGGGGAATGGTCTGTAGTGGCCAGGTTGTCAGGATACGCCAACAAACCGGTTTTTCACCTCTTGGAACCAGGGCAAGATCCTCGCTGACTTCCACCAGGTAAAGGGGTTGGTCCAGTCGCGGTGCCTGGGGGTCGTAACGATCGGGCAAAAGTAACTCCACGGGAAGATACTTAAGGTTCAATCTGGTTTGTCTAGCCTTGCGCCTTCTTACTTTTCCCGATGATTTGCTTTTGTGAAAAAGCTTCCTGAATTTTTTGGTCTGCACATCGACTACCGCCGCGGCTTCCAGCAACTGCTTAAGCGATCCACACTGTCCCGTTGACCTATCCATGGCCTTGCGATTAACGTGGGAACGCACGATAAAGTCTCTGCGAGTCAACTCGACCGTGCGCGCCAAGGATTCATAAGCGTCTCCTCCTCGGTCCATCACGAACGTCACGTGACTAGCCTCGACAAGCCGCTTAGCGGACTGGTCCGCCACGATTGACCAGGCAGCCGTTTCCTTTTCCCTTCCGGGCTTCGCTGTTCGCTCGGTGCTGCGCACGCATCGCTGTCGCTCTGCCCCTCCAGGCCCCTCACGCGGGGGTGGTGGATTGAAAATCCACCACCTACTTTACCTGCGGTGATCGTCGCAGGCTCCCCGGAGTTGGTAGGCCCCGTGCCGGGGCCGAAATTAATTAGCCGGGGGGTGTGCCTCCCCGGCTGATTTTGCATTATACCCCTACCAGTCGCTTCCAATCGTTATACGTTTTATGGAGTCGGGTGCCGCCAAACAGACACCGATGCGCTTACTGCTGCTACTCACCTTCCTGCCCCTGCTAACCGCCGCCCAGCCCACCGGCCCGGTACTTTATCCGGTAAAAAAAGACCACCGCTGGGGCTACATGGACATGGAAGGCCGCCTGGTGATCCCCTACCGCTACGACCTGATCGGGAGGTGCTCGAAATCGAGGGCTTACAGGAAAACTCGCGCGGCCTGCGGTTGGTGCAGATCGGTGAGGGCGTGGGCTTGATGGACAACTACCGCAACGAGTTGCTGCCCCCTATCTACGAAGGCGTATTCCCCTTGACCGAAAACCTTTTCGCCGTCAAAAGCGGCGGGCTGTTCTACCTGCGGCGGGAGGGAGAAAACCGGCCGGTGAGCGAAGACGAAACCGGCTACCCATCCCTGCGCTACCTGGGCCGGACCGGCGGCGGGCAGATTTACCTCGAATTTCGGAGAGCCGGCCGGCGGGGCGTCGTCGATCAGGACGGCCGCGAGGTGGTGCCCGCCCGCTACGCATGGCTGCGCGCCTGGCCGAACGCACCGGGCTACTTCGGAGTGGCGGAACAACAAAACAATCGCCTGCGCTGGGGCATCCATCAGGCCGGGGCGGCGGAACCGCTCTTCGCCCCGGTTCATACCCGTGTGGAAGCAGTACACCCCGATCTGTTCCTGCTCTACGAACAAACCGGTAACCCACCCCGCGCCGTGGACCGCAACGACCAACCCCATTTCGGCACGGACAGCCTGATGAGAATCGACTACCTGAATCAACACTGGGTAGTAGTAGTCAACTACCTGAA
>CAVPZP010000045.1:0-122968 GCA_963710215.1 Lewinellaceae bacterium
TGCCTGCTAAATGGCTACGATGACATCGATTTCCTGATCAGTAAGCGGGAGGAGATAGCGGCCTTCGAGCAGGGAAGGGAGGTGTGTACTAGAAGCAAAAATTTTACGTGACCCGCGTGAGGTGCCCGGAGGGGCATCCGCGTAGCGGGCAGCCCGCAGGGCCGAGCAGACTTGCGAGCCTGGAAGGGCCCGACGCGCCGCGTTAGCGGCGGGGCACGCCCAAAAAGCCCTATACTTGCGCCTCAACCATAGGTTATGAGTAAAATTAAGCTGGCTGTTCTGGATGGAGACGGGATCGGGCCCGAGGTGGTGCGCCAGGCGGTGAAAGTGCTGGAGGCGATCGGGCGGTGCTACGGCCATGAGTTTTCGTACGCGCACGCGGCGGTGGGGGCGGCGGCGATCGACCAAACGGGCAACCCGCTACCGCGACGATACGCTGCCAACTGCCGAGCTTCGGACGCGGTGCTGTTCGGGGCCATCGGCCACCCACGCTACGATAACGACCCCGGCGCGAAGGTGCGGCCCGAGCAGGGGCTGCTGCGGCTGCGCAAGGAGCTGGGCCTGTACGCCAATCTGCGACCGGTGACCAGCTACGATAAATTACTGCACCTCTCGCCGCTGCGCGAGGACCGGATCAGGGGCGTGGACCTACTGATTGTGCGGGAACTGACCGGCGGAATTTACTTCGGCGAAAAGGGCCGGACGGCCGACGGCGACACCGCTTTCGACACCTGCACTTACAGTCGGCACGAGATCGAGCGCATTGCGCGGCTGGGGTTTGTGACGGCCGCCGGGCGGCGCAAAAAACTAACGCTGGTGGACAAGGCCAACGTGATGGAAACCTCCCGCCTGTGGCGCGAGATCGTGCGCGAGACGGCCGCCGATTATCCCGAGATTGAAGTGGACTATATGTTCGTGGACAACGCCGCCATGCAGGTGATCCAGAACCCCGCGCAGTTTGACGTGATCATTACCAGCAATATGTTCGGCGATATTTTATCGGACGCGGCCAGCGTGCTGACCGGATCGCTGGGCTTACTGCCCTCCTCGTCCATCGGCTCTCGGGTGGGGCTGTTCGAACCCATTCACGGTTCGTATCCGCAGGCGGTTGGGCGGGGCATTGCCAACCCGCTGGCCACCATTTTATCGGCGGCCATGCTGCTGGACCATTTGGGCCACGCCGTGGAGGCCGCCAGCGTGCGCGGGGCGGTAACCGACGTGCTACTTTCCGGGCGCGGCACGCCGGATTTGCATCCGGCCACCGTGGTCACTACCGAGGAAGTGGGCGATGCGGTGAGCGAGCGGATTTCGAGCAACAGCTGATTTTAAGGGTAACTTTTTTCCCGGTAGCAGGTAAGATTTTGGCTGCCGCATTTATCATAGCGCGGAGCACCGAAAAAACGGTTGCCGACGGTTGGTCTGCGAAGGCGGACGTACTTTCCCCATTGCTCGCAAAAATATCCTTCTTTAGTTATGTTTACTTCTTTACGTTTCCTGCTGACCGCGCTGGCGGCAGGTTTGCTTAGTTCCCTCTGCGCCCAGCAGAGTTTATTCGACAAGGCCATTGCACTGGATAGTATTTACGACCTCGTCAGGGCGGGCGAAGACCGGCAGTCGCGGGAGTTTTTCGCCCAGCTGCGTGATATGTACGAAGGCGGCGAACGGTTGTCGGACGAGGCGATCTATGAAGATATTGCCGCCACCAATATTTACCTGCGCCCAAAACTGAACCTGGTATTCAGCAAACTGGAAGCTACCCAGGCGGACGAAGTGGCCGGGGTGGAGGTACTGCAGGCTCGGATAGATTCACTGTACGAATTGGCCATTGTTACCGCCGAGGCTGCCTGCCGGGCGAACAACGACGACCCGAGCACCGAGCTGGACAGCATTTGCGGCTACGGCATATACATCGACATCCTGAAGGATTACCAAACCAATCGGCAACTGGCGCTGCTGCGCAAAAAAGCGGCCGCCGAGAACCCCGAGTTATCCGCCTACCTGCGCACACTGGAGAACCGGGCGTATGAACTGGCCGCACAAATGGACGAGGAACAGGTGAGCGACGAGGCCGTACTGCGGCTGAGCGGCAGGGCGGGCAGCGGGTTGCCGTTCAGTAATACGGCCACGGTAAACGACCAGGCCTTTTCACCCATCGTGGTGCAACAGGCGGCGGGCGGCGGATCGTTGCAGGCCAACGTGATCGACGGTGCCTCGAAATGGATCGCCGAGCGGATGCGCGAGGAACTGAGCATCGCTTTTTTTGACCGTTTCGAGATCTGGATGGAAGACCAGGAAATGCATACCCTTTTTCCGCATACCTTCCGGGCACTGGATGCCTCGGTAACTACCGACTATTCGCTGATGATCGAAGTGATGAAATCCGCCTTTCACCAGGACCTGGACGGCCTGCCTTTTCGTATCGGCACCTTTGTCCGTTCGGAACTGGGCACGCGGGCAGCCGTGAATGCGCAGGAAAAAGAGTTGCACACTACCTTCCTACAATTCCGCCAGGCCCGTAACCAGTGGGTAGGGCGCAAAGAAATGGGAATCGATTTCATGGATGCTTTCGACCAACTGGTTTTAGCCGATTCGCTGGAAATCATTTACCAGGATCGCCGGCGCCAATTTCAGCGCAACGACGTGATCCTTAATTACCTGTCGCTCACTATTGCCGCCACCGAGGAACTGAGTAAGGGCCGCCATCCGTCTAACCTATTGAGCGTGCTGAACGAACGCTCGGACGAATTTTTTCCCCAGGGGGGCGACGTGCGGCCGGCCTTGCTGGTACTGGAAGTGCTGTCGCGCAGTTTGATTCGGGTAGACGAAAAGAACAATACCGTCTGGCTGAAACGTGAGAACCTGTTGCAACTGACCCGCGATGCGCAATTGCGCAACATCTATTTCGGCCTCATCCACCAAGAGATCCGCCACGCCCTGCGCCGCAGGCGCAGCGGTTTGGAAAGCCGGCGGGCCGCCCTGCTGGGCCTGCCGCCGGAAACGGTTTTCGGTACGGGTGCGCACGAGGAACCGGTTCCTGTCGAATTGCTGAACGACCCCGAGTTTTTGCAGGTCGAATTGGCCCTTGATCGGCTGAACCGCGAGCAGCGTTTCGTGGATACCATTATCCTCAAGGACCCACAGCGGATGGGAAAGATCATCAATGATTTCTCCCTGTTCGCTACCCAGATCGACAACATCCAGCACCAGTTTGCCAACCTGCGTCGGCAGGACAAGGCCAACCTAGGCAGCCCGGAATTGATTTATCTGATGAAAAACTCGCTGGAGGTCGTTCACCAACTCTTCACCGTTGCCCTGCCCGATCAGCCCGGCACGCTGGACACCATCCGGCAGTTGTCCGATAATATCCTGGACGCTTACTCGGCCGTGCTGGCCCAGGATTACGACGCCGTGGTGATGAACGTGGTGCCCATTGCCGGTACGCTGCTGGACATCGACTACCGCAACCGGGTGAAACGCGCAGGGCTGATCGATGAGTCCGTACGCGAGGAAATGATCATCAGTTACGGCGAGCGGCAACGCAAGTTACAGGAGGTATTTCGCTACGGCGCTTTTCTGGCCGCCGTGGCCGAGAGCCGCGATGCCGACGATATTAAGCAGGCCATCCGGGCCATTGCCTTGCCCACGGGTAGTTACAGCATTAAGCGGCGGTCGTTCGGCAACATCAGCCTCAACACCTATCCCGGCCTGACCGGCGGCATGGAACTGCTCAGTGCGGACGGCCGCCGGGCGTGGGCCCCCAACTTCGGCTTTACGGCCCCCATCGGGCTGGCGTTCAGTTGGGGCTATTCTTCCGGCATCGACCAGGTAAAATACGTGGAATCGGACCGGTACCGCCGCCGAGTAGACCGCTCGTTGCCCATGCGCAACAACCGCTTCCTGACCGGGCATTCGGGAAGTTTGTTTTTCCCCCTGATCGACTTGGGGGCGGTCGTACTGTTTCGGCTGGATAGCAGCACCGAATCGTTGCCGGAAGACGTGGGTTTCCAGCAACTCTTCTCGCCGGGCATACAATACGCACACGGTTTTCCAAACCTTCCCATTTCGGTGCTGGCGGGGGTGCAGGTTAGTCCGCGCCTGCGTAAGTTCGGCGAGGAGCGTGCCGATGCCTTTCGTTTCAACTTCGGTATAACGGTAGATTTGCCAATGGCCAATTTTCATACGCGCAGCGCGGAACGGAAGAAGTAGCGGGGGGTGCAGTACGGCGCGAAAGTTCCCGCTACCGGCAGGAGACGGTTTTCGCCCACCTCCGTTCCACACCGGCGCGGCGGCCGGTGGCGCATGCCGCTGAATTTCGGTAACTTTGCCGTGTTGGCACCACAACCCAAACCCGACGCGCCCCCACATGACTGCCTTTGCCGAGCGACATTACCCGGACCGACTGGACCCCGAGGAGCTGGACAGCTACCTGGCGCGGGGGTGGTACCGCATGGGGCAGACCATTTTCACCACTCATTTCCTGTGTTTCGACCAGCGCATTTACTCCGCCGTCTGGATCCGGGTGGATTTGGAAGCTTTTAAATTTTCCAAGTCGCAGCGCAAATTGCTCACCCGCAACGGCAAGCGATACGTACACGAGTTCGGCCCTTGCCGGCTGGACGCGGAAAAGGAAACCCTTTACCAACGCTACCGCGCCGATTTCAACGGCTACCTGTCCGCCAGCCTGCGGGAGAACCTGCTGGACGGCGACCAGGAAACGGTGTTCAACACCTTTAGCACCACCATCCGGTCGCGGGAGGACGGTAAGCTGGCGGCCGCCAGTTTTTTCGATCTCGGCCGTAGTGCCGCCGCCAGCATCAGTGGTATTTTCGATCCCGATTTGAAGGCGCACAGCCTCGGCTATTACACCATGCTGCTCGAAATCCAGTACTGCCTGGACCACGGCATCCGCTATTACTATCCCGGTTACGTGGTGCCGGACTATGAGCGTTTCGATTACAAACTCCGTCTGGGTGATTCGGAATACTACGACGTTTTCCATAAAACCTGGCTCAAAACGTCGGAGTTGAATTGGGAATACACGCCCATCAAGACCATCCGCACCAAGCTTCTCCGCGTATCCGAACGCCTGCGGCAGGTAGGCATCCTGCACCAAACGCTCATTTATCCCCTCTTCGAGGCACCGCTATTGGGCTTCTGGACGGCCGAATACCTGGACACGCCGGTCCTCATCCGACTGGGTGCCGACCGGGAAAAACGCAAGGTCTACTACCTTGTCGTTTATGATCCGCGGGCGCGGCTGTTTAAATTATTGCAGTGTTCTTCATTCGATGACCTGCAATTTTACTTTGCCGCCACTTACCTCAATAGCTTTAACTCCGGCGAATTTTTCATGGACCTCGTGGTGGTCCGCAATACCATCATCCAGGCCGAGCGGGCCGACGATTTCGTCAGTAAATTGCTGCGCCAAACCCGTAAACCCGAAACCCAATAACAGTTAACCTCCTCCTTCCCATGCGATCACTCTCTATTCTTTCCTTGTTGTTTTTGCTCCTTCTCGGTTTTCCTTCCTGTGGCAACGATGCTTCCACCACGCAGGAAGACGCTGCCCTGCCCGCCGCGCCCTTCGGCCCGCTGCTGGAGGCCGAAACCTTTGACGGCACCGCTTATTCCACGGCCCTCGGCAACCTGTTGCAGGAGATCACCAACCCCACTGACGGCAAACTGGACAACGAAAAGGCCGCCCTCTACCTCACCGCCGTAGACGCCGTGCTCAGCCGCCAACCGGACTACTCCAACAACCCCGCCCTGGCCTACCGTGCCGCCGAAGTGGCCCGTGCTACGGGAGATTTTCCCAAAGGCATCGCCTACTACGACTACGTGGAGAACAGCTCCCAGCCCTTCGATCAGCGGCCGATGGCCCTGTTCATGCGGGCCTTCACCTACGATGAGAATGTCAAGAACCTGGAAAAGGCCAGACGCGATTACGAAGCCTTCATCGCCAAGTATCCCGACCACGATTTTGCCGATGATGCGGCCCTGCTCCTGAAAAACCTCGGTCGTTCGGAGGAAGATATTCTGCGGGAGTATGAGGAGAAGGCGGGGGAGTGAAGTAACTACTATCCTGCGGTTACACTGGATATTTCCCGCCGATAAAAGGAGGTCAAATCTTTCTCACTCATAAAATCGTTACAAAGTCATGCAAGTCTATCTGGATCGAATCACTATTGACCCCAATCTGTGTCACGGCAAACCCTGCATCAGGGGGATGCGTTGGCCCGTCGAAGTTATTCTGGATCTGATGCTTTCCGAGATGTCCTTTAGTGAAATCCTGGAGGACCACCCTGAATTGGAGAAGGAAGATTTGCTTGCCAGTTTGGCTTATGCTAAACTGATGATAACCGGTCAGCTGATTACACTAGTGTAGTACGATGCAAGTTTCATTAAGTGGCCAACGTGCTCAAATGTCCGTCACTACTGGATTTTAGCCAGTTCTCAATATAAAGAAATTTTCCGGTCAGTACACTAGCATTCTTAGAGGGCGTGCCCCCGCCTACTGCGGGGTCGGTCCCTTCTCGGCTCGCGTGTCCGCTCGGTGCTACGCACTCCTCCCTCCGGTCGGCCCGTCCAGGCACCTCACGCGGGGGGGACCGGTAAAATCCACTCAACCACAAAGGGGAGTCCGACACCAGGTCGAACTCCTCTTTACTTATTCAAGGGTCAAAAACAGCCCTCCTAAGCCGATTTCACCTCCGGCAGCTTACACTCCTCGGCGGGCTTTTTACCGCAGACGGTGCAGTCTCCGATCTGATTTTTAAGCATCGGGTTATTATTGGCGCAAGTGCCCCGGAACTCATTGCCCGTAAAGATGTAACGGATATTGATCAGAAGAAAGGAGACCGCGAATACGCCGCCGATAATGAGGAAAGTGCTGAGAAAACTGTTCATGGTAGTAAATTTTAGCTACTTACTTAACAAACGGCGGGGGCGGGGGTTGGCTTACTCTCCCTTAAATTCCGCCTTTCGCTTTTCCACGAAAGCGGATGCGCCCTCCCGGAAATCGGCAGTCTCGGTAGTCCGGCCGAAGGCGGCGGACTCGGCATCGAAGCCGTTTACGCCGTCGGTGAAGTAGGCATTGATCGAAGCGATGCACTCGGCAATGGCTACCGGACCCTTGGTCGCCGTCTTCTCGATTAGTTCGGTAGCCTTGGCTTCCGCTTCCTGACCGGTGGCGGTTACGTAATTGAGCAGCCCGAGGCGAAGGGCTTCTGCGGCCCCCAGGAAATCTCCGGTCAGGATGAGTTCGGTAGCTTTGGTGCGGCCGATGTACTGCACCAGGCGCTGCGTACCTCCGTAGCCGGGAATGATACCCAGATTGACCTCCGGCTGCCCGAAGCGGGCGGTCTCGGTAGCTACCCGCAGGTGGCAAGCCATCGCCAATTCGCAGCCGCCACCCAGAGCAAATCCCTTGATGACGGCTACTACCGGCCGGTGAAAGCGTTCGATGAGGAAGAAGATGTCCTGCCCCCGCTTGGCCATATCCCGCCCCGATCCCTGATCGGCGACCGACATAAATTCCTTAATGTCCGCACCGGCCACGAAATGCTTTTTCGCCCGCACCGGTCAGGATGACGCCCTTGATATCGCGCCGCCCGGCATAGGTAGTGCCGAAAAAATCCTCCAGTTCCGTCAGTGTCTGCTGGTTCAGGGCATTGAGCTGCCGCTCGCGGTCGATGGTGAGGTAGACGATGCCGTTGTCCTCCCGGACGCGTAGATTCTGGTATTCCATGCCGCAAAAGTAGGGAATCAGAGGCGCAGTACCATGCCCCGCGTTCCGAAACCAGAGGTAAGGCGGCGCATTTCTTCCTGCGCATCGGCAATCGTCGAGTAAGGGCCGATGATCACACGATTTAATTTCCCGCCGTCAGCTTTAAATTCTTCCTTAATAAATACGTTGTCCAGGCCGCGCTGCTGGAGATCGACCACCTGCCGGTGGGCATTTCGTTGGTCGCCGTAGGCACCAAGTTGTACGCCGTAGCCCTGAATATCGCCATTGGCGATCACCTGCACCTCGTCGATCCGGGCGGCATCGGCGCGAGTGATCTGGGCGGGAACCCCGGCGCGGGGCACCATGGAGGATTGATTTCCGACCGTCGGCCGGGCGGGGGTGCTACCGTAAGTTTCCGGAGCGGCGGTGGGCGCGGCGGGATAGCGGTCGTAGGTAACGGCGGGGGGCACCTGCGGCTGATAAGCGGGGGTGGTGGATGCGGCGGGGCGCAGGTCGGCCGGGTTCGTGCCGTAGGGCGCAGGAGTAGCCGATGCGGCAGCCGGATTGTAGACCGGTGCGTTGTTCGCCGTGGGGCCGACGGGGGTGCCCGGACCCGAGGCGGATGTCCGCGAATTATAGGCACCCTGGGGTAACACGCTACCGACGGGGGCGGTACCCGAACCGTAAGCAGAAGGTGTCACCACCGGCTGAGCGGTACCATACGTTTGGGGCGCGGCGGCGGGAGTGTAGGCCGGTTCGTAGGCTGTGCGGCGGGAAGCGGCGTTTACCTCCGAATAACGGGCGGGAGCGGCCTCGCCCCGCGATACCAGATCGGGGCGGGGCGTACCGGCCACGGGCTGGGGATTCCAGTTACTGAAACCGATGGGTTGGATAGTCACCTGCGCCTTTCCGGCCACGATCAAGTCGAGGCTGCGGGCGGCGGCATAGCTGAGGGCAACAACGCATCCCTGGCAGAGGGGCGCACGATCGTTGACCCGCACATTCACCTGCTTACCCGTACTCTGGCGGGTCACGGTAAGGATAGTACCCAGGGCCAGGGTCGGGTGCGAGGCCGTGTACTGGTCGCGGCGGTAGGTTTCACCGTAGGCGGTAGTTTGGCCGTCGAGGTAATCGGCATAAAAGGTTGCCAGACCGGTCTGCGGTCCCTGGTTAACGGGAGCCGCCGCCGGGGTCTTGACCGGCGCGGCGGATTTGTTGTTCCACTTGAAGGTCTGGGCCGAGGTGGTACCGAGACAGAGCAAGAGGGTGAAAGAGAGCAGGGTGAAGATACGCATAGCAGTAGTTGTGAGGATGGCGTCCCAGGGAAGCCGGTCATATAACAGTGCGGATACCGAATATATTAATTTGGGTTACGTAATCGGCGGAAATTCAGTAAAGTTTAACACAATTCGGGGTAGAACAAAGCAATTGAGGTTGACCTTGAATGAAAAATGCCTCCGCTAACCGAAGTCAGCGGGGGCATTCGCGTGAGGTGCCTGGAAGGTTTAGTGCGTAGCACCGACCGGTCAGGGAGCCTGGAAGGGACCGACCCCGGCCTGATAGGGACGGGGGCACGCCCGGAAAACCTAACCCACGGCCTTGACCACGGCCGAAAACTCAGCGGGGTGGTTCATGGCCAGATCGGCGAGGACCTTACGGTTCAGGTCGATGCCCTTGGTTTTGCAACCGTGCATGAGCCGGCTGTAAGTGGTGCCGTTCAGGCGCGCGGCGGCGTTGATACGGGCGATCCAGAGGCGGCGGAAAACGCGCTTCTTGTTGCGGCGGTCGCGGTAGGCGTAAACCAGACCTTTTTCGACGGCATTTTTGGCAACGGTGTAGACTTTGCTACGGGCACCCCAGTAACCTTTGGCGGCTTTGAGGATGCGTTTGCGCCGTGCGCGGCTGGCGACGGCATTTACGGAACGAGGCATAAACTCTGATTTTTGTGCAGCACGGGGACCGGTGGTTCTTAAGGCCCGTACTCTCGTGAAAAATTAGCGGAAAGACGGCGAGCAGGCTAGCAGCCTACTTGCAAAGCAGACGCTTCATCTTGGGGGTATCGTTTTCGGATACCAGACCGGCATCGCGGAGACGTAACTTGGCCTTCTTGGACTTGTTACGCATCATGTGCGAGGTCTTGGCATGAAAGCGCTTTACTTTGCCCTTTCCGGTCAGCTTGAAGCGTTTCTTCGCGCTGGAATGTGTTTTCATCTTGGGCATAATGCTCGGCTTGATGTTATAAAGGAGCGCAAAGATAGTGAATCTAACGCCGCCATGCAAGTTAATGACCGTTGGCGTAAGGATTTTTACGGGGAGGCCCTGACAAGGTAACTTTTCGGGGGGCTATTCGTTTCCAGTAAGTGCTGCGCACGTACTTTTGTAGGACGCTTCGCGTTTGGTATTTTAATAGTATTGGATCTAGCCCACGCGTAGGCGAACTCGTATAGGCTGAATCCAACCTACAAAAATACCTCGGCAACGCCGCCTACCAAAGTACGAAAGGGCAACGGCCCTTTCAAGATTTTCACGTGGGTACCTAATAAGGTTGGCCCTACAATTTTATTAAATTAGGGAATGACTTCGCACCGTCTAGGGCGGGCCTCAGGCCTTGACTTGTCAGGCTTCGCAACTCGTTGCGACAAGGGGATTACCGAACCGGGGCTGCGTCCCTAACCATGTTTTCCTGAGGAGCCAAACCATTCCTCGGTACTTGCGTGATTTTTTTGCCCGGCAGGCAACCCGCGTGGTTGTTTGCCGGGCATTTTTTTGGGCTACCTTTACGCCGTGGATAGACTCAACCTACTCGAACGCCTGGAGCGCACCGCTGAATTAGCCGGCACCACCCGCGGCGGCCGTCTGGCCGCCCGGCCCGGACGCTATGTGCTGGCGGCGGTGCAAAACAAACTTTTTTTCCCACTCCTTAAGTGGGGGCTGCCCGCTCGTGCCCGTACTTTTTACGGCCGCAGCCTGCGCGTGGAACTTCCGGCCGGAACCGATATTTACCTTACCGGCGGCAAAACCCACCCCAGTGAACTCCGGCTGGCCCGCTACCTGATCCGCCACTTGCGAGCGGGCCACCATTTTCTGGATGTCGGGGCGCATTTCGGTTACTTCAGCTTACTGGCCGCTAAATTGGTCGGTCCCGACGGCCGTGTTACCGCCGTGGAGGCCGCACCCGCCACCTACGGTCGTTTGGTAAAGAACTTGCGTAAAGTCAACCACGCCCAGGCACTGCACCTGGCACTGGCCGACCGCACGGGAGAACTGACGTTCTACCAGTTTCCCGCTCGCTACTCGGAGTATAATGCGATGGACGTGACCCAGTACGAAGGGCGCGACTGGTTGGCCAAGTATCCACCCACGCCGGTTACCGTACCCTGTACCACGCTGGACGCACTGGCACTGGAACGACCGCCCAACGTCATCAAAATGGATGTGGAAGGAGCCGAAGAAACGGTCATTGCCGGCGGCAGGGAGTTGCTGGCCCGCCACTCCCCAATCCTTGTCATGGAATTTTTAGCCGCCGATGTGAACGGAATCGGTAGCCACCGCCGCGCTTTCGATAATTTGCTGGCTGCCGGCTATCTGGCCTACCATCCCGACTACGATGGGCAGCCGCAACGTTGTTACGATCCCGAGCATACCCTCGACGAATTGGGTTGGGATTCGATCAATCTCATTTTTAGCAAAAAGATTGTCAAATAAGGCACCCTTTTCGGTTGCCGATGATCAGACCAGCAGGCCGTCACGCATTTCCAGGCGGCGGTCGCTCATGGCGGCCAGGTCTTCGTTGTGGGTAACGATGATAAAGGACTGCTGAAAATCGTCGCGCAGGGAAAAAAGCAAGCGGTGGAGATCCTGACTGGATTCGCTATCGAGGTTGCCGGACGGCTCGTCCGCGAAAACAATGGCCGGCTCGTTCATCAGGGCACGGGCCACGGCCACGCGCTGCTGCTCTCCGCCGGACAACTGATTGGGTTTATGCGTCAGGCGACCGGACAGGCCCAGGTAGCCGAGCAACTCTTCGGCACGGCGGCGCGATTTGTCGGTACTCCGGTTGTCGATCAGGGCGGGCAGTTGTACGTTTTCCACGGCCGTAAATTCGGGCAGAAGGTGGTGGAACTGGAAGACGAAACCGATATTGCGGTTGCGGAAAGCAGCCAGCTTACGGGAGTTGAGGCCGAGCACCGATTCATCACCGATAACCAACTCGCCGGAGTCCGGTCGGTCCAGCGTACCCAGTATATGGAGTAGGGTACTCTTGCCGGCACCGGATTTGCCGACGATGGAGACGATCTCTCCGGCAGCCACCCGCAGGTCTACCCCCTTGAGGACGTGGAGGTCGCCGTAATTTTTCTGAATATTGCTTGCGTGGATCACGGCGCGAAGATACACGAAAGCTCGTGAGGTGGATAAAGTAGCGCGGGAAGGATGATTACGGTTGTCTTATTTCTCTCTTTTTTCCTCCCGGCCGGATACGCCGGAACTGACCTCCTTGCGATTTGCCAGCAATAGTCCATCCAGTAGATCGAAAAAATTAGTGAAATCCGCAATCGTCGCCACACTGGCGGGCTGGGTATTGTCGAGGTGCTTGATGCGCAGTTCATAGAACCGGCGGAACGTATCGATCAACTGTTGCATCCGGCGAGACGGATCGACCGTTTCGTCCAGTAAACGGTGCATCATTGCAGCCGTCAGGGGCTGCGAACGGAAAGCCGGCCGTTTGCTGTCGCCGGTACGGAGGGTTTTGGTCAAGAGCACTTCCGGTAAAACATCGAAATAGTCGGCCAGGTGCAAAAAAGTAAGGGCACGCGGTTCTACGATCCCTGCTTCGTAAGAAGCAATATGATTGCGCTTTAGTCCCAATGCCTCGGCCAGAGCGGACTGTGTCACTCCCTGCTCTTTTCGCAGCAACTTTATATTTTGACCAAGGAGGGTAGTTCGCACGGTCTACGGAGAATTTTACAAAATGGATCGGGATAAGACGACGGTACGAAATTAAGCACATTTTCCCGGACTAACCCGGTTTGTACTAAAAAATTACAAAGCCGCTACCTCCCGAACGGAGATAGCGGCTCTGAATTACCCGAAAAAGTCAATTATCAGGCTTTTTCGTAGGTAGATTCCAGACGACGCATCTCGGCCAAACCGCGGCGCAGGGCGTCCAGCTGGCGGCTGATCGTGTTGCGAGCATCGGCGGGCAACGCTGTATCTTTCATTACTTCTTCGTAAGTGTTAACGGCACTTTCGTCGCCGCGTACGCACTCGGCCAAGATGGCTGATTCTTCATTGGTTCCGAGGGCGGACTTGATGTCCATCCAGAAACGGTGTACGCCGGCGGAGAACGAGCCTCCCTTGTCCACGGTACCCCCCATTTGGGTGATGAACGGCTTGATCTCGTGACCGAAGTCGTAGCGTTGCTTGGAGTATTCGCGGAAGGTTTGCTGAAGCGACACGCTGTCTACTTCGTCGGCTGCTTCCTTATAGCCGTTTTCTCCGTCGTATAAAGTAGTGATCAGTTTATTGAGGCCGTTGATCTGATCGCTGTTTGCTGTGGTTGACATGATTGGTTTTGGTTGTACGCCACTGTTCGTGACAGTGTACGTAAGTTTACAAATGCACAAAACGACGACGACCGAAATCGCTTTCGTTTCTTACCAAAACACGAAAATAACGGGAGATGTGCGGAGTCGGACACTAAAAATTTCTCGGTCGGTTGCGATCCGCATTACTTCTCGCCGGTATCCTGATTATCGGAACGGTGGCGGGGCAACTGCTTTTTCATCACCACGTCGCGCAAAAAATCAGCGAGGCTATTTACTTCCACCTCATCATAATGATCGGGTAGCAAGGGAGGATTACCCACGCCTCTTGTGTCTTTCACGTTATTGAAAATCAGTTCCTCATCGTCGCCGTTCAAATGAAAAAACTGGTGCGGAACCACATAAAAGCGTTCCTCGGCTGTCCGGTCGCTCAGGCTCACGAGTATGAAGTTATGAATGCTTCCTCGTTCCTTATTAAGGATTATGTCGCGGAGTGTAGCAAGCTTGTTCCCGTTACCGTCTACAACGTCAGTGCCAATGACCGAGGTGGCTGAAAAAAGGGCGTGGCGCATCACAAAAAGTTTTAAGTTCAACCATATCGTTGAACAGTTGAAACCGCTATTTTTCTATGTGCCAGTGAAAAATACCCGGATTCTACCGTCTACAAGGCGCAAATGTGAAAAATTTAATCAAAAATTCCTAATTTTTCACACTCCCTTGCTTAAAAAGTAGGCCCGCTTTTCTCAAATCTAGTAATCTTGCCGTGCCTGCTCGGCCCCTTCCTGGTGGCCCATATAGGCAGCTACCCCACCGGCCACTGCCTGAACTACCGGAATCAGGACACGGATAATCGACATGGAGTTCTTGAAGTTGAAGAACGATTTTTTCTTTTCTCCTTCCGCCACGTAACCTTCGGGGTACTCATGGATGATCCTGGTTTCGCCGGCAAATTTGTTTTTCTTTTTACCGCCCGACAATACCTTCTTCAGCACTACCAAAGCCAGTAAAACGCCCCCGGCGGGCAGGGCCACTTTTTTCAGGGCAAAACTACGCAGATCGGTCCGCATTACGCCCATGCCGTGTGCTACCTCACGATTAATGAGTTCCATCTCCAACTTCAACTCTTTCTTCCGTTTGTGGATATCGTGCAGGCTCTTGATTCGTTCTTGTTTGACCATCGGTTCAGTGTTTGTTGTTGGTTACTTGTGCGGGTTGGGCGTGTCCCCTCCCGGGGGTCGGGGTCGGTGTCTTACAGGCTCCCTGTTCGGTCGGCCCTGCGGGCTGCGGTTCCGCAAGCTTGCTGAACCGCCCCTTCCAGCCCCCTCACGCGGGCGGGCTGCCGGATTTCCGCTTCGACTAACCGTACTTCTCGGAAGAAAAGAATTTGGAGATCACCATCCCCACCACCGGCCGGGTAATGATAAAGCGCCGCAGTGCGAACACCAGTATGATAAGGAGTAACATCACCCCCGCCATGATCAGGAAAGCCGTACCCGTGTCTCCATTCAGTGCTTCGGCCAGATAAAACCCGAGGGATAACACCAGTAGAGTCACCAGTATGCCGGCCAATAATAACAAGACGATAACCGTGATCAGGCCGGAGATGACCGCCGAAGCTTTCTCGGCAGCCTCTAATCGGTAGTAGTCCATTTTCCGATCTACGTACTCTTTAAAGTAGCCATAATTTTCTCCTATTTTTTGTAGTAGTTGTTCTTTATCTCTCATGGTGGGGTTAGTGGGTTCAATACGGAGATCCGCCGGGCGTATACGCAACGGACCCGGAAAGCATAAGTTGAGACTTTTCTTTCCGGGTCCGGTATAGAAACTTGAAACGGGTTAAGGTTAGGATTTACCGTTGGAAACGGCACTCTTTACTTTTTCCTTGTTCTCGGTCACTTTGCGCTTGGCGGTGTTGACACCCCGCTCGAAACTGTTCTCGGCACTGTCGATAGCGTCCTCGGTCTCGTCAGCAGCATTACGCGTGTTGGATTTGAGTGAGTTGGCTTTATCGTTTGCCCATTCCTTGCTCTGGGTCAGCTTCTCCTGCAACTGGCCGGTCAGTTTCTCGCCCTTTGCCTTGGCCTGCTCGGATAAACGGCGGGCTTCTTCGCTCCACTGTTCACCTTTTACTTTAGCCTGCTCCGACAAGTTGTTACCATACTCGTTCAGTCGGTTACCGTACTCGTCCAACTGGACGGCCGTACGACGACGGAAGTCGCGCCCTTCTTTCGAGTTGAGGTAATAGCCCAGGGCTGCTCCTACGAGTACGCCGAGGCCGAGTGCATAACGTTTTCCACTACGTGCCATGATTGGTTGATTTTTGCTGTTGGTTAATAAAAAAAGTGATTTCCGGAAGGCTGTACCACGTAGATCGATTCATCGAATCTTATCCTCGTACAGGATCGACATCCCAAACAGGAGTCCGGTACCGGTGCCGCCGTAAAATCCACTTATACTAATGTAGGCATCCGTCTGAATGTTCGTTTAACGGACTTACCATTACCCACAATCTTCCTCAACCCGGCGGGCTACCGCCGCTAAGAGCGTGTCTAAAATTTTTAAGAACTGAGGATCAATGATTCGCTTCGCGGCTACTTCGTGGTAAAGGTTCCGACTAGGTAAAACTTCGCTTCGCGGCTACTTCGTGGTGCGCGCATAGCGGGTTACCTAAGTCAGTTTTTACGACGCCAGGTTCTTAAATGCTTGGTTATCAGAAAGTAAAAATTTAGACACGCCGCTAAATCCGCCGGACAATCATTCCGTCCGCCGGCTCGGGCAGGGGTAACGAGCGTACCAATGTTTGATGAACCCGCAGGGAACTCCGGTAGCCCGTGCAAATAAATGTGTGAATATATTAAGCAAAAACTGGTTACATTCGTTAAGTTCATTACCTTCATTGTTGAAAATAATCACTTTTTTGTCCCATGGCAACTACTAATCAGTCGAGCTTGCTTAGTCGAAACATTCGCTACTTACGCAAAAAGCGCAAGTTGAGCCAATTAGCTCTGGCAAATGCCCTCCAGGTGAAGCGAAGTAATATCGCCGCTTACGAGACCAAAAACGTGGAACCGCGCCTCAACCTGATCTACGAGATATCCCGCTACCTCGATGTCAGCCTCACCGACCTGATTGCAACCGACCTGGAAGAGATCGACAGCGATGACAGCGCGGAACGGGCGGAAAGTAAGTTGAATTACCAAATCGATCAGGATAAGCTTCAATTACTGCACAGCCGCAGCCTGGAGATAAAAAAGCTGCTGGAGGGCTTTCGGGTATTCTATCGCTATAAGCATACTTCCCTACAGGAGGAGGATCTGTCCGGCGAGAAACGCCACTTGCAAAATGATTTGGAAAATTTCCTGACGTTCATCAGTCACATGATCGACTTCAACGAAGAAGTGACCGACTCCCTAAGTAGACTGCCGTATAAGAAACGTGCATAGGCGTAGTACCGCTGTCTCATCACCCGCTATCGGCATAGAAATTGCTGCAGCTACCGGTTCTACTCTTTTAGTAAGCTATCCAGTACTTCCTCCAGCAAGCCGATCACCTCACTATGATGCTCCGCGTTACCGTCCGCCAGTAAACGGATACCTTTCTGGATCGCTAATTGCTGCGATCTGAGGCGGGCCTGATCCTCCGAACGGCGGGTCTCATCCAGCAAATAGTTCTGCCAGACCTTATTGATCACGGCGGGTAAATCGGTCAGGTTATCCTTTAGCAGGTACCCGGAAGCACCCTTTAATACGGCTTCGGCCACCTTTTCTTCATCGCTCAGGGCACCCGTCAAAAAAATGAAGGGAGTTCCGGGCATATGCTCGCGTACGTGTAGCAGAGCCTCCAGTCCGTTCATGTCCGGCAGGCGGTAATCCGCCAGGATAAGATCGGGGTCGAACCAACTGATCTTGTCGTCAAATTCCTTGCGATCGTGCGCGACGGCAAAGAGAATATCGTCGAAATTTTTGCGTAACTGCCGCTTGATCAACTCAATATCCGAGTTGGTATCCTCCAGAATAAGAATCTTGTTCAGCTGCTTGTCCATATCTATTCTTAGCGAGTGCTTGCAACAGTTGAGTAATGCGATGGTTGCGATCGGTAAATAAAGCAGCCAAGATAGCTAAAGAACGTGAATTTTTTACTCAAGCTGTTGCTATACGAGTGATTTAGTGCTACTAAAGCAGTTCATCCAGGATGGAAGTAAGCTCATCGGCACGAACGGGACCGATCTTGCGTTTGATCAGTTCGCCCTGCCAAAGGATCAACAGGGCAGGTAATTGATTGATATTGAATAGTCGAACCAGGTAGGCATCCTGGGCGGGATCCAGGATATACTGGTAGAAATCGGCGGTTACGCGATATCGTTCCGCCACTGATTCCAGGATACTTAGCTGGATCATACCCATACTTTCCCAGGGAGCCAGCATCAGAATGACCTGTACTTTATCGCTTTTGAGGATTTTGCGGACGTCGCGTTCAGATAGAGATGAGACCACGGTAGCTGTTGTGCAAATGAATAGCTTATTGGCGCAATAACGGCGTTTTTACTATATAAGATACTTTTTACCGCCACCCAGTGCTAAAGTGGAGGTGCTTAGGTTCTAACTAAGGCGCGAACAGCTTGTTCGACGTATTTCCTCTCCTGAACGAGGCAATCAGTAATTCCCACCACCCCTGCACCAAAGCTACTTATCAAATATAGTCATTTTACTTCATTTAATCATCTTAGTTTCGTGAAGTTAGCTATACTCCATTGATTTACAGTAAAATATATACTTGGCACGTATTTTGAAGTACACCTACCGTCCGACTTTAACATTTTCTTTTTTCAGCCTTCTCAATACACCCCGACGCTTAACCGAAACGGACCTTTTCACTGCTTACTTTTCCTACTTTCACAACTACCACACTATATGACTAACCTTGAATTCACCGGTGAGATCGATCGCCTCGAAAACATTCTCTTTTCCTTCGCCCTCCGCCTTACCCGTAACTACGAAGACGCCCAGGACCTGATGCAAGAGACCATTTTTCGCGCCTACAAGCACCGGGAGAAGTTCACGATGGGAACAAATTTCAAGAGTTGGACCAGTACCATCATGCGCAATACCTATATCAACCGCTACCGTAAGGAGAAGAACCGCCGCCACGTTAACGAACCCATTGAAAGCTTCCTGTTCGCCATCGAGAACAAGGATGCTAACCTCAATTCCGGTGAGATGAATGTACGTATGCAAGAATTGGAGGGTATGCTCAAGGGCATCGGCGATATTTACAGCGTCCCCTTCCTGATGTTCTTCCGCGGCTACGAATACAAAGAGATTGCCGCCTACCTGAACATCCCGATCGGTACGGTGAAGAGTCGCATCTTCCTGGCCCGCAAAAAACTCAAGGCACTGGTGGGAGACCGCCAAACCGCCTAAACTTCTGACATTAACCGAGACCCGGCAATACTTTATTAGCCGCAAACTTCAGCAAGAACCCGGCGAGGACCAACCAACCCGCCCAAGACACCAAAATTTCCTCTCACAACCGCTGTTCCTTATCGGGGGCAGCGGTTTTTTTTATGCACATCTCGTCCGATAAGTCGGTTATAGCTGATAAACAAGCCATGCTACGTTTACTTCTGCTTTCTTTTTTCATCCTGAGCCTGGCCGCTGCCTGCGGCACCGATACTCCACCCGATCCCATGGGTACCAGCGATGCGTTGGAACAGGTGGAGATAGAAAATGCCGTTAACGGCACCCGCCAGATGTCTACCCGGGTAGTAGAGGGAGATACTACGCTGGCTGCCGATAGTATCCCGCAAATAAAAGTAGCGAAGGACCGCCCTCGCCCCACTAGTGATCCTCAGTAGCACTGTCAACTAAGGGGGATATTCCGGCGAAGCAATGATCGTAAGAAAGTTATTCCTCCCCGCCGCGCAGTGCGTACTGTAACTTCCGGATGTCATAATTGGCTTCCGGAAAAGCCCTGGTCTTGCCGTCCCGGGTTTCTACTAGCAGAATCTTAGCCTGCGTACCCGCCCGGTCTTCTCCCGTCACCAGACTCACCCGCCCGGCGGAAACGGTGCGAGTGGCCGCAATGTCGCCGAGGTCCGACCGTTCCGTTCCGAAGGTTACCGTGCGCGTAGTGGTGTCTACGGTAATGGTCGGATATTTTTGGGTCTGCCAGGTACTGAACAATCCCATTCCCAGCCCCAGAAACCCCACGAATGCCAGTAGCATCCCACCCAACTGACGGCCGGTATACTCGCGCCCCCGAAGGCCCCGGGCCGAGCGGGACAGCAACCAACCGCCCAGCATGCCCGCTGCCGCAATGATGAAACCGGTATAAGCCGTGGACCACTCGGAGGAAAGATCAGGAATAAACTGAAGGATGGTGAGGATCATGACGGATAGGGTTGAGATAAAATGATGATATATAATGAGTGCCGGATGCGAGCAACCTGCTTCAATTCAGGCCGGGCAGATTCAACCAGCCACCCGGCATAGTGTTGATGCCGGCAAACCACACCACCCCAATCATGATCGCATACGCTCGTCTCCTGCTCGTTTCCCTGTTGCTTGCCGCAGCCGTATTATTTTCGGCGGGTTGCGGCACCGACCGATCCGGCACCACCGGTACCGGTGATCATACGGTAAGTCGAATACTGGCCCCGGCAGCGGGTGACTCCCTCCCCTACCCGATCTATACGGAGTTTGAGGAAATCGCCCCCTTGTTCACCCAGAACAACGACACCATCTATGTGATCAACTTCTGGGCCACCTGGTGCGCGCCCTGCGTGAAGGAAATGCCCCACTTTAAGGAGCTGGCCCGCGAGTACGCCGACCGCCCCGTGAAAATAGTGCTGGTCAGCCTGGATTTTAAGAAGGACGTGCGTACCAAATTACTCCAGTTCGTGAGGCGCGAGCAATTGGTCATCCCCGTAGTGGCCCTGACGGACCCCGACCAGGCCGCCTGGATCGACCGCGTGAACCCCAAGTGGGGCGGGGCGATCCCCGTAACGATAGTGTACCACAAGGGCGCAAGAATGTTTTACGAAGAGGCTTTCGCCACCTACCCGGAACTGCGGCAGACCGTAGAGCAGTTTTTATAGCAACAGAACGGTGAGGATCAGAACCAGCCCGCGCCCGCAATGCGGAACGGCCACGGGATGGAGGCCAGAATAATAACCAGCCCGATGCCGTAAAAAATGGCAATGGTTTTCCAGCCCCCGGGCAGGGTAGCCTGCTTCTTGGCCCGGATGTAGCCGACGGTGATGACGGCGATAGCGAGCAGCATCCCCACCATGTGCTCGACGGCATAGAAGCGGACGATATCATTGGAAATATCTCCCGAAACTTTAGGGGAAATGAAATAGAGCACGAGGCCGATGAGCAATTGGATGTGGGTGACCACGAAAGCCCCCAGCACGATACCGTCCTTGCCGGGATAGGCGCGTCCGGCACGTACGGCTCCGACGGCTTTGATGATGGCGGCGATGAGTAAAATGAGCACCAGCCAGCGGAGGCCGCTGTGGGCGTGAACGAGTCCTTGGTACATGGGTATGGTTTAGTTTGGGGGCAAGGTAAGGGGTTTCAAAAGATTATTACTTACGCTTACGAAGTGGGGCGTATAAAGTGTTAGCCGTTTTAAATCTCGACTGGATTATAAAACGGTTGAAGAGTTGTGCTAAGAACATATGTTATGAGTACGTCGGAGTGCAACTCCTCGACCGTTTTTAGAGTAGTACATCGGAGTGCAACTCCTCGACCGTTTTTTTATAGTGGATTTGCGTGAGGTGCCTGAAAGGCCGACCGTAGGGAGGGTGCGTAGCACGGAGCGAACAGCGAACCCTGGAAGGGACCGACCGGCCCATTCGGGGACGGACACGCCCGATTCTTTAGCAGGTAGATTTTAGGAGGTAATATGCTCAGAAATAGTGTATTACTACCCACTACCCAACTACCTACTACCCCACTACTCTTCCCCGTCACTGAGTAAATAAGCGTAGTCACTCATGCCGGGGATGCGCTGGGAAAGTACCTTGAAAATAGCGGTGAACGGAATGGATACCACCGCGCCGATGGGACCCCAGACCGCCGTGAAGGCGACCACGCAGACGATGGTGACGAGCGGATTGAGGTCTACTTCCTTACCCACCACCAGCGGCGTGAGGATGTAACTTTCAACCAATTGGGCGATTGACATGGTGATGATGACCCCGATGAGGACCGTGTTGCCGCCCCCGCCGGCGAAGGCGACGGCCAGGGCCAGAAAGCCGCCGATAATGTTGCCGAGATAGGGGATGAGGCTGAAAACGGCGGCCAGCACCGCGATGAGAAGCCCGTATTCCAGGCCGACGATGCTGAAACCGATGCCGTATAGCACCGCGAGGATGCTGATGAGCATGATTTGCCCCTTGAGGTAGCCCTGCGCCACTTCGGCACTTTCGTTGATGGCGCGGTGGGTTTCGCCCCGCTCATCGTCCGGCATCCGGCGGAGGACGAACTCGCGCAGGCGGTTTTTCTGGGTGAGGAGCAGGAAAAAATACACCAGCATGAGCAGAAAATCACCTAGAATGCCGACCGTGGAGGACAGGGCACCCGTGACGCGGCTGCCGCTGGGCATGGGGAGGGGGCTGCCCACCGGGGTCCGGCCGGTGGAATCCTGACCGGCCGATTGACCCTGATCGCCCTTTGGGGCGGTGGAGCCGGACTCTTCCGTTTGCGCAGTCATAGCCGATGGAATAAACTGCTCTTTGATCTGCTCGATCTTTTCCACGCCCCGCTCGCGGATATCGGGCCAGTCTTCCGCAAAGCCGGAGGCTTGCTGGCCGAAGGCAAAAGAGATGCCGGCGAAAAAGAGAGACAGGATAAACAGGCAGGCCCCCGCACTGACCCCGCCGGACATGCCCCATTTTTTGAACCGTTCGTGCAGGGGGTCGAACGTGAGGGCCAGCAGACCGGCCGTGGCGAGCGGAATGAGTACCGAGCGGCCGTAGTAAGCCGCCGCCACAATTACAATGAAAAGGAGCAGTTTAGTGAGTAGGCGGGCCGGCAGCATAATTGAATCGGTGGGCATGTGGGGATTTAGCTTTATCGGTAAATCGGTTGAGGTTGCCGGATGTTCTGTCCGGTAATTAGCACGCCCTGGTCAGCTACCCGACCAAGCGGCCCGCAGCCGGCCCCGCCTCAACCCCGATGGGAGCTAAAGTTGTTACCTTCGCCGTTCTTCTATTAGTACGTAGTATTTAGTACGTAGTATTTAGTACGTAGTACTTAGAGCGTGTCTAAATTTTTACTTCCTGATAACCAAGCATTTGAGAACCTGGCGTCATAAAAACTGACTTACGTAACCCGCTATGCGCGCACCACGAAGTAGCCGCGAAGCGAATTTTTTATCTAGCCAGAACCTTAACCACGAAGTAGCCGCGAAGCGAATCATTGATTCTCAGTTCTTAAAAATTTTAGACACGCTCTTAGTCAATTGTACTACGTACTAACTACTTCGTACCACGTACTAGATAAAACGTACTAAATACTAAAAAATGTCCCGCGCCGAACGCGCCCTTCGCACCCAATCCCTGATTCAGATCGCGCTAGTCGTAGCGGCCGTCGTGCTCGTTAACGTGCTGGCCAACAGCCGCGTGGCGGGGCACCGCCTGTATACCACCTTCGACCTGACCGAAGACAGCCGCTTTACCCTCACGCCCAAAACGGAAGAGGTGGTGGAGGAACTGGAGGACGTAATCTTTGTGCGGGTGCTGATGGAAGGCGAGTTTCCCGCCGGCATGAAGCGCGTGCAGACCGCCACCCGCGAGCTGCTGGAAGACCTGCGGTCGATCAGTTCTTACGTCGAGTATGAGTTCAGCGACCCCTCCATCGGGTCGGAAGAAACGGTCCGCGCCCGCTACCGCGACATGGCTGAGGATGGCATCCAGCCCGTCAACCTGACCGTGGGCGGCACCAGCGGCACCGAGCGGCGGGCCATTTTCCCTTACGCCATCGTGAATTATGCCGGGCGGCGGGAGATCGTGAGCCTGCTGGAACAAGACCTGCCCGGCGTGCCCGACGACGTGACGCTCTCCTCCTCCATCTCGTTGCTGGAATACAAGTTTTCCAAGGCGATCCGCGACATCCAGCGGGCCGACCGGCCGATCATCGCCTTCACCACCGGCCAGGGGGAATTGGAACCGATCCAGACCGCCGACCTGGAAAACACCCTCCGCTCCAACTACGAGGTCGGCCGCCTGGACCTGGATAGCGTGGTGGCCGTGCCGCTCAATATCAAACTGCTCATCGTGGCCCGCCCCACGCGGCCGTTTTCCGAAAAAAGCCTGTTTAAACTCGACCAGTACATCATGAACGGCGGCAGCGTGATCTGGAGCATCGATCAGGTCAACATGAGCCTCGACAGCTTGCGCGGCCGCAAAGAATACTATCCCGTCCCCTACGAACTGGGACTCGAAGACCTCTTTTTCCGCTACGGTTTCCGGCTGGAGAACGACCTGGTGATGGACCTGCGCAACACCCGCATCCCGCTGCAAACCGGCCGGGTGGGCAACGGGCCGCAGTACGAACTGTTCCCCTACCCATATAATATCCTGGCCCTCAGCTCCGGCCTCAGTCCCATCGTCAAAAACCTCGACCCCGTCAACCTCTCCTTCGCCTCCACCATCGACCTGAGCGTGGAAGCCGGCGACCGGGTAAAAAAGACGGTACTGCTGCATTCCAGCCGCAACTCCCGCTTCCAGCGTTTACCCGTGGGTATCGACCTCAACGTACTCAAATACGAGCAGGAAATGGACCTGTTCAACAAGCAGAACCTGCCCGTGGGCCTGCTGCTGGAGGGCCGGTTCAGCAGTTTTTACACCAACCGTCTCAGCACCGATAACCTGGCACTGTTGGAAGAGATCGACCGTCCCTTCCGCCCCGAATCACCGCCCGACAGCCGCATGATCGTGGTGGCCGACGGCGACCTGCTCATCAACCCCGTCACCCCCGACGGCAAGGTGCTGCCCCTGGGCGTCAACCGCTACGAGAAAGTGCAATTTGCCAACAAAGATTTCGTCATCAACGCCATCGAGTACCTGATGGACGACGACGGCGTCATCCTCTCACGGGGCAAAGAAATCAAAATCCGCTTGCTCGACCGTGCCCTGGCACAGGAAGAAGCCGGCCTGTGGCGTATCGTCAACGTGGGCGTTCCGCTATTGTTGCTGGCGGTTTTCGGCGGCCTGTTCACGTGGTGGCGGCGGCGCAGGTTCGGGCGTAAAAGTAGCGGTTAGCAGGGGGCGTGCCCCCACCCTGACGGGATGGGGTCGGTCCGGCTCGCGTGTGGGTCCCCTTTACCCCACCCGGTCGCGTGCTCCCTGTCGGTCGGTGCTGCGCACTGTCGGTTTACACCTTCCCCCGTCCAGGCACCTCACGCAGGGAAGCGGCGGCGGCAGTGGTTCACTCCCTTTAAACGTTGGTTTTATTCCACGGGGTTAGAGCGTGTCTAAATTTTTACTTCCTGAGAACCAAGCATTTAAGAACCTGGCGTCATAAAAACTGACTTACGTAACCCGCTATGCGCGCAAGTTTTTATCTAGCCGGAACCTTAACCACGAAGTAGCCGCGAAGCGAATCATTGATCCTCAGTTCTTAAAAATTTTAGACACGCTCTTACTAACGGCCGGGCAGTTTCCAATCAATCATTCCATCATTCAATCCTTCACTCCTTGACCTCCCGTACCCTCGCCCTCATCGCCGTCGTCCTCTTGCTCGCCGGCCTCACCACTTACTTGCTCTTGGCCGATGACAGTAACGACGCCGACGCCCTGAAAACCACCAAGGCCACCGCCGACCGGATTTTCAAAGTGGAAGACATCGACCGCATCGGGCGCGTCTTCATCGCCGACCGCCAGGGCAATACCTCCGACCTGCGCCTCGACCCCGCCACCGGGAAGTGGACTTTTCAGGACAAATACGACGCCAACCCTAATTCCATAAAGAACCTACTGGACGCCGTCACCCGCATCGAGATGGACTACCAGCCCAATAATAAGGCAGTACCCAAATTGGTGCAAGACCTGGCCACTGAGGGCATAAAAGTGGAGGTCTACGACCGCAACAACGAACTCATCAACGCCTACTACATCGGCGGACCCACCATGGACGAGCGCGGTACCTACGGCATCCGGGAAGGGTACGACCAGCCCTACGTCATCAATATCCCCGGGTGGACGGGCAACGTCCGCTACCGGTTCAACCTGACGGGCGACGACTGGCGGCAGAAAAAATTTACCGACCGCGACATTAGCGAGATTACCGCTTTCAGCCTGGATTACCCCAAACAGCGCGATAAGAGTTTCCGCGCCGAACGCCGGTCGGACGGCCGGTGGCTGGTGCAACCGTTCTACGAAAGTACCGCCCAAACCGCTCGCACCGTGGCGGCCGGTGAGGCGGAAGGCTACCTCGCCCCCCTGGAAAAGCTGTACATCAATCGCTACCTAAACGACCGGACCGAACTGCTGGAAGAGGACCGCGAACTGATTCCCTTTGCTATCCTGAATTTTAAGTGGAAAGACGGCCGTAATGATGAATTGAAGTTCTATCCCCGCCTCCAGAATATCTTTATGCAGGATCGAAAATCCGGCAAACAGGAAATTGTCGGTAATAAAGACGGCTACGGTGCCTTCATCAACGATGGGCAGGATTACGTCCTATTCGGGGAGACCATGATTGAGCCGTTCTTCGTATCGATCGACCGGTTTTAGGGAAAGATCACCGTTATTCGGGAAGGGAGGAATCCATTACCTCGCCCAGCAGCCAGATACCCAACGCCTTATCTGCGAACTTTCCCTCGCCTTCCGTGCATCCCTCCGTAAGCAGATAACGGGGGCGGGGCCAGTTGAAGGGCGGGGCGCACCAGTTCAGTGGCCGCCAACCGCCGGTCGGGATGTCGACATTGGTCTGCTCAGCGGGGAAATGAGTAATCATCAGCAAAGTGGCCGGACCGAGGGAAGCCCGCAGGTTACGCAAGGCCCGTGCAATGTCGGAGAAAGAAAAATGGACCAGCGCATCCCGGCAGAACACCAGATCGGCGGCGGGCAGTGTGTCGGTCAGCAGATCGATTTGCTGGAACCGGACGCCGGGAGCGGCAAACTTCCGGCGGTTTTCGGCTACAATTTCGGCAACGACATCTCCGCCCAGATAGTCGATACCGTTCAGGTCTACGCGGCTCATCCAATTAAAATCCCCGCAAGGGAGATCGAGCAGGGAGATGACGCCGAAATCCCGCCATACTTCAGGTAGCAGTTCTACCAGTCGTACGGTCTGGGAGTGAGCGGAACCGGGGCCGCTCCTGCTTTCCGCATCGGTCCAGTAATTGCGTTCGGAAATGGAGGTAAAGACTTCTTCCCCCACTCGCTTTGCAGGCGGGGCGGCATGAGCGGGTAACAGCCGGCGGGCGGGCGGCACCGGCTCACCGGGGCGGGCGCGGCGGCAGATGAACGCCACCCCCCTTCCGGCGGCACCACCCCCGGCGGCGCGGTGGCTGAAAAAGCGGTCGCTGTTACTCAGGGTTCCATTAGTACTTTCCTCGACCCGGTCGGGGGGCAGGCCGGCACCCAACAGGTAAGCGCGGTTGGCGGCACGCAGGTCGATAAAAAACTTACCGGCGCGCTCGTCCCACCGCTTATATTCCGGTGCGAACCGGTCGGCCACATCGGCATCGGATTCAAATTCGGTAGCGTCGATACAGGCACCGATCCAGGCATAGCAGTCGGCCGGGTCAGTTCCGTAGTCGGTGACCATCCGGGCCAATGTTTCGCGCAGCGTCCCCTTCACCGTTCCCGGCCAGCCCGCGTGGACGGCCGCCGTGGCACCGCTTACCGGGTCGTAGATCAGGATGGGGCAGCAATCGGCTACGGTAGCCGTGAGGAGGATTTCCGGCCGGTCGGTGATAAATCCATCGTAGCCCGCTACGTAACCCGGACCGCTGAAGGCGTACACTTCCTTTCCGTGTACCTGGTGCCCGGACGCATAGCGGTCCGGGGGCAGGCCGAGGGCGGCGGCCAGGCGGCGGCGGTTTTCGCTTACCGCGGCGGGGTCGTCGTCGGTATGCAGGCTAAGGTTAAGGGAATCGAAGGGCGGCCGGCTAACGCCGCCCGCCCGGGTGGTCTGACCGATGAGGAGTTCGGGGAAGCGGGCCGCCCAGGCGGGTTGCTCAAAAATAATACCGGTAGCGGGTGCCGTTTCCTCCATGACCGGGCTATTGGTAGGCCGCCCGCACCAAATCCATGACGGTGATGATACCGACGAGTTTTCCAGAATCGCCCGGCTCGACCACGCAGAGGCTATGAAAACTGTTGTCGAGGAAGATGGCGGCCGCTTCTTTCAGATCGGTGGTGGGCATGACGGTCTTGACGTTCTCGGTCATCACGTCGCTCAGTAGGAAGCTATCGCCGATCCTGGCGTTGT
Organism: Lewinellaceae bacterium; assembly: GCA_963710215.1. Taxonomy (GTDB): domain Bacteria; phylum Bacteroidota; class Bacteroidia; order Chitinophagales; family Saprospiraceae; genus Neolewinella. The sequence goes on from CAVPZP010000045.1 coordinate 27,717, forward strand.
ACTTCCGGCTTTCCTCCGTGTCGAATTTAGTGAACTGATGCTGCAAGCTGCGCAGGTCCGCCGCACTGAAAACACCCACCACGCGGCCTTCCTCATCGCAAACGGGAAGGTGTTTGATGCCGTGTTCTTCAAACAGTTCCGCTGCCCGGGATACCAGGGTATCGGGGCCGGCAGTGATGGTTTGGCGGTGGAGGTAATCGGTTACTTGGGGCATTTCTGGTAGTAGTAATTGTAGAGAGTATAGGGTAGTAATGGTAGCGGCTGACAACAATCGTCTCCCGTCTGAACGGCAGGAGTTTGCGTGAAGTGCCTGGAAGGTTTAGTGCGTAGCACCGACCGAACAGGGAGCCTGAAAGGGACAGACGCCCCGCAATTCTGCGGGGGGGCACGCCCAAAGTCAACACAAGGCGGAAAAACCTCCCTACTCCGGCAAAACCAGCAGCGGCACCCGGCTATCGAACAGTTCGCGCGAGACGGTGCTGCGGTTGAACAGATCGGCGAAAAAGTTACGCTCGCGGCGGATCATGCACAGCAATTGGGCATTGTGGGTGGTGAGGAAATTGTCGATTCCTTCCTTGACGTTTCCCGTATCGAAGTTGGCGTGCAGGCTGTGGTTGGTGTCTTTCAAGGCGCCGCGCAAAGTAGCGTGGATACCGTGATCGTCTTTGTCGCCGCCCTGGTGGTAGACCAGTATTTCGGCATTGTACGCCCGGGCGATAGTGGTAAGGGCACCCATTTTGACGGGATCTACCGGCTTGTCGTCGGCGGCCAGAACGATGCGGTCGATTTGCGTAACCGCCACGTCGGAGGGCACGGCCAGCACGGGCGTTTTGGTTTGCTTGATCAGCCCGTTTGCCACGCTGCCGGTAAAGGCCTCCTTCAGATCGGACGACCCCCGGTTGCCCATCACAATGAGCTGATAGCCGTCGTGCTCGGCCACCCGGTTCACCACCGGAACGGGGTCTCCCTCGACCACCCGGCTGGTGACGTTGACCTTTCCGGCCAATTTGGTCGTTAGCCGCGCGGCTGCTCCGGCAATCGTTTCGTCGGCCTCCTCCTTCATGTGCTCTTTGATGTTGACCAGACTACCGGCAGCGGCGGAGTAAGGCATACTGAGCGTGGAAATAAGCATGATCTCCTCGGCACCCAATCGTTGCGCTATTTCAGCGGCATAATCTACGGCGGCATCGGCATTATCGGAATAGTCGGTCGGGACGAGGATCTTCATGGTGGTGGTTTTAGAATATAATTCCCGCTAGGGGCATTTGTTCGGCCGAATGGATCGGGTGACTTAACTTTGGAGGTAGTTTGAAATAGACGTTCCCGCGATGATTACTACCGGAACCCAACCGCCTGACGAACATCGCGCAACCTTAGCTACTTCTCCATCGTAATGGGACTACTCAATCTGGATTACATGAAATTTCTTATCCCGCTTTGCTACGCGGCCTGCTTAACGCTTCTCCTCCCAACTACCGGCGAGGCGCAAATAACCATCGGCCAACCGGAGGAAGGTAACCTGAGCAATAGCGATAACTCGTTTATTTTCGGTGCACCGGGGGTTCGTAACCGTAGCCGAAGCAAAGGGGTAGAAGTGCGCTACGAACGCGAGGGAGGTTTTGATTGGGCCGGCCGACAGGGCGTCTTCGGCGAATCATCACGCCGCGTAGAACTACTCGAACAGTTTACGTTCAAATTCAAGGTGCCGCTCGTCAATCAACCCGACGTGAAGGTGCTGCTGGGTTACGAGTGGGAATCAGAAAAATATTACTTTGAAGACCGGGAGGACAACCCCAACGACATCTGGGCCTACCTGGACGAACGCCGGCTAAAGAATAATAAGCTGTCCGCCTACTTCACCAAAAGCTGGGACGACCGCTACTATACCACGGCGCGGTTACGGATGTCTTCCAACGGAGATTACAAGGGCCTGTGGGATTTTGACCATCAGTTTCGGACTTACAGCGCGGCTTTTGCCTTCGGTAAAAAAATATCCGACAACAAAGAGTGGGCCGCGGGCTTCACCCTTTCCAGCAACCAGGCCCGCTTCGTGGCCGTACCGTTCTTTGTCTACAACATCACCTGGAACGATAACTGGGGCCTGGAAACCGCTCTGCCCGGCCAGTTTTATTTGCGCCGCAACACCGGCGCCGACCAACAAAACGCCTTCTTGCTGGGGGCCACCTTCGATTCCAAATTTTATGCCTTACACACCGGCCCGGACACCGGCGAATTCGAGGACCTCGGTTCCTTCTACCTGCGCTATTCCGGCATCCGCGCCACGCTGCACTACGAACACCGCATCGTGCCCTGGGTCTATGCCTACGGCCAGGCGGGCTACTACATCCCCATCAATGCCCGTTTCAACCCGTTCGAGAACGTCGATCAGGACCTGTTTACCGATGTACAGGGCCGTCCCATACTACGGTTCGGCATCTTCCTCTCCCCGCCCAAAGAGCTGATTAAATAGTACACCCTCGTGCCGCATTAGACCGGATTCTGACAACCCTCTTTGCCCCCCGCCGTTAGATTAAAAACTAATAGGGCATGAGCACACAGAACGCAATTCTCTGGTTTAGGCAAGACCTCCGGCTGCATGATAATGAGTCGCTACTGGATGCCATTAAATCTGCCCGGGCCGTGATACCGGTCTATATTTTCGACCCCCGCGTTTTCGGCGGCACCACGCCCCGCTACGGCTTTCCGAAAACGGGCGGCTACCGCGCCAAGTTTATTCTGGAGAGCATTGCCGATCTGCGCAACAGCCTGCGCCAGCGGGGCAACGATCTGGTCATCCGGGTAGGTAAACCGGAGGAAATCCTGCCCCGGCTCAGCCAGGAGTTTCGCGCCGGTTGGGTGTTCTGTAACCGCGAGCGCACGCACGAGGAAAAACAGGTACAGGATACGCTGGAGCAAGAACTGTGGTCCATCGGCCGCGAGATGCGCTACAACCGGGGCAAGATGCTCTATTACACGGCCGACCTGCCCTTCCCCATCTCCCAAACGCCCGATGTGTTTACCAATTTCCGCAAGGAAACCGAGCGGATCGTACCCGTGCGCTGCCCGCTGGAAACACCCCGCAACGTGCCGCGCCCCATCGATCTGGAGATCGACTACGGAACCATCCCCACACTTGCCGAGCTAGGTATTGCCGAGCTGGTGCAGGACGAGCGCGCCGCCATTCACCACCGGGGCGGTGAGACCGCCGGTCTGGCCCGCCTGAAGCATTATCTCTGGGACACCGACCACGCCAAAACCTACAAAGAAACCCGCAATGGGCTAATCGGAGCGGACTATTCCACCAAGTTTTCCGCCTGGCTGGCGCAGGGTTGCCTGTCACCCAAAATGATCTACCAGGAGGTAAAGCGCTACGAAGAAGAGCGCGGCAGCAACGACAGTACTTATTGGATCATCTTCGAGTTGCTGTGGCGGGACTTTTTCCGTTTCATGATCAAAAAGCACGGCAACACCGTTTTCCGTAAGGGCGGCCCCAAGGGTGAGGTAGACGAAAGCTGGACCGACGATACCGAACTGACCGAACGCTGGATTGCCGGCGAAACGGGCACCCCTTTCATCGACGCCAATATGCGCGAGATCGGCACCACGGGCTTTATGTCCAATCGCGGGCGGCAGAACGTCGCCAGCTTCCTGGTTAAAGACCTGCACGTTAATTGGCAAATCGGTGCCGAATACTTCGAGAGCATCCTGATCGACTATGACGTGGCCAGCAACTGGTGTAATTGGAACTACGTGGCCGGCGTGGGCAGCGACCCGCGCGAAAACCGCTACTTCAACATCCTCAGCCAGGCCGAGCGCTATGACCCCACTGGCGAATACGTCCGCCTCTGGTGCCCTGAACTGGCCGCTTTGCCCAACGATTACCTTCATAAACCCGATCAACTCAACCCCGGCCAACTGCGCGATTACGGTGTCTCGCTGGGCGGCAGTTATCCCCACCCCATCGTGTCCAGCAGCAAGTGGAGCGGCGGCGGCAGCAAGGGCAAGGGTAGCCATAAAGGTAGCCGCAAGACGAGCCGCACGCGCTAGCTGGAACAGTTTTTCCTGCTCGTTTTTCGGGCGTGCCCCCGGCCGATGGCCGGGGTCGGCGTCTTTCGGGCTTCGCTGTTCGCTCGGTGCTGCGCACCACCGGCCTACGGCCGCCGCCCTCCAGGTGCCTCACGCAATTCCTCCCCGGCGGGGAGGAGCAAGGAACGAGGGAGTGAGGGACGGAAGGAAGGAAGGAAGGGCATCGATGGAGTGACGCAACGTGTTGCGTCCAGGCGACCGTCAATCGCCGCAAGGGCTAGAGTGAAAGCGTACAAAGATTATTCCCTTCGTTCCTGAAATTTATCCCAAAGAACAATCGTACAGATGGGGCTTGCCCCTACCGGGGAGCGCAGTACCTCCAGCAGCGTTTTAAGAGCTGCCTCCACCCTTACCGCTACTATTCCTTACCTTTAGGCTTCTGTCCCTTTTTCTTATCATACATCCCATGCAACACAAAACTACCTACACTGCCCTGGTGGGCCTCTTACTGTTGTGCGTTCCCGCCCTGCGGGCGCAGGCTATTTACCAGTTGCCGCAACCGGCCGTCCAGAAATTACTGGCTGAAGACGGGCAATCGCTCGCCTCCCGTTTCGCCGCCCCCCTCCCCCTTGCACTCGACCCCACCGAAGTGGGTGAGTGGACGACCGATGCCGGCGGCGAATCCGTTTGGCGGCTCACCTTCCAACTCGACGGCACCCTGGGCCTGGCGGCCTTCCTGTCCGCCACCGCTTTTCCGGCAACCGGCACCCTGACCTGGACGAACGAGAACGGCAGCTACGGTCCCTTTACCGCCGCCGATTTTAGCGAGCAGGGGCGGCTCTTCAGCGGTTTTCTACCCGGTCAAGCGGCTACGCTGGAATACCGGGGGCCGGGAGAAAGTACGTCGCCCTTCCAGATTTGGCGGGTGGATCACGCTTACCGGTCCGACCGCTACCGGCCGCGGGGAAAGAAAAGTCCGGGACTGGAGAAAGACTTCGGCACCTCCAATACTTGTCAGATCGACGCCAACTGCCCATTGGGTGATGGCTGGGAAAATGAGAAAGACGCCACCGCCCGCCTCATCGTAATAGTGGAGGAAGGCAGCGGCTACTGCACCGGCAACCTGATCAATAATACCGGCCGCACGGGTAGGCCCCTGGTACTAACCGCCTTCCACTGCCAGGATACCTACACCCCCATCTACGACCTGTGGCGCTTCGATTTCGGTTTTATCCTGCCCACCTGTAACTCCACCACCAACCAGGCCCCGCCCTTTACCGCCTACGCCGGTGGACGCTTGCTGGCCGGGCGGCGGGAAAGCGATTTTTTACTTCTGGAGATCACCGATATCGACTTCAACGAAGAAGACCACTACTTCGCCGGCTGGGATGCTACCGACGGTTTTATCTCGGGCGGGATGCATATGCTCCACCACCCCATCGGCGATGCAATGATGGTCTCGAATAGTACGGTCAACAGTATTCCCGTATTTTTCAACGTCATCAACTGGAACAACGACGTAGTCACCCCGGCGGCGCACCACTACCGCGTGGATTTTACGGAAGGCACCTTTGAGGTTGGTTCCTCGGGCGGGGCCATCTATGATGATCCCAACCACCGCATTCACGGCCAACTCAACGGCGGTATCGACAATTGCCCCGGCAATACGCTGGCCTACTACGGCCGCCTGTTTAACAGCTGGACCGGCGGCGGCACCCCCGCCACCCGCCTGCGGGATTGGCTGGACCCCCTCAGTCTGGATACCCTGGTCTGGGACGGCGAGGAACTGGCGGGCAATGTAAATGGTGCCACCGTGCGCGGCTACGTGAAACTGAATAACGTGGGCGTGGCCGGTGCCAAAATGATCGTCCAGTCCACTAACGGGTTGCTGGATAGTGCCATCACCGGTCCGGACGGTTTCTACAGCATCCCCCGCCCGGTGGGGATCACTAATTTTTCGGTACGCGGCAGTTTCACCGGCAACCCCAATACGCTGGCCGGAGTATCCACGCTGGACATCGTGCGCATCCGCCGCCACATCCTCGGCCTGGATACGATGTCTCTCCCCGCCCAACTGGCCGCCGACGTGAATGCCACCGGCAGTGTCACCACCCTGGATATCGTAGGCGTCACCCGCCAGATCCTCGGTCTGGACATGAGCGGTTGGCCCAGCCGCCCCACCTGGGTCATGGTGCCCGAACAGCTGCTGAGCGACCCGCCCCCCACCCTCATTAACGGCCCCTATCCCCTCAACCTGACCGAGCCGAATGCCATGTTTCTGACCATCAACTGGACGGTGGTGAAAACGGGGGATGCGAATTTATCGGCGAGTCAGTAATTGGGGGCTGCGCACCCCATACTATAGTAGGCGGCGTTGCCGCTGGTATTTTACCTGCGGTGATCGTCGCAAACTCATCGGAGTTGTTACTGTGGTACAAGCCTATGCGTACGCATTCCCCACCCGGACCTACGGTCCGACCTCCCCGAGGGGGAGGTTAGTGTAGCGTGGTGCGAGACCTCCGGTCTCGCGGTTTTGGCTCGCGCTACCTCCGGTCGCGGGGGGGGGAGCAGCCCGGTAGGAGAAGTAGCAGAATAGGTGGGGGTGTTATCCTCGTTTACGAACGCGCCACCCGGCCCCGCCGGGCCGTAAATTCGCAAGTGTAGTAGTTGGGGTAGGTGAGACTGTCGATGGCCGGCATAAGGAGCGGGGCTTTGCACGGGTGAATTGAGCGTGGGGGGTGGGCACAAGAATTCGATAGGAGAATTAGCAGGCAGGCGGCCGGTAGGCACTTTAGCAGTATGGTGGAGTACCGATTCATTCCTTTAATACGCTTGATGGTAGAAGAATAGGTGTCCGTTTAACGCGGTATAATTGCCGGGCGGATTTTTCGGCCCGGTAAAAATTTTCCCGGCCGTGTGGTAGGGGCGGTTGCTTGCTGCGGGTAGGAGTGCGTCGATTAATAAAATAGGTTCCGTCATTGATTAAGAGCGTGTCTAAATTTTTACTTCCTGATAACCAAGCATTTAAGAACCTGGCGTCGTAAAAACTGACTTACGTAACCCGCTATGCGCGCAAGTTTTTATCTAGCCGGAACCTTAACCACGAAGTAGCCGCGAAGCGAATCATTGATCCTCAGTTCTTAAAAATTTTAGACACGCTCTAAGCGGATTTAGTAAGGGTTTGAGATGTTGTTATTATTTGAGGAAGGTAAGGCGAAGATTTGGGTGGGATTGATGATGCCGCCGATCGGAGGTCGGGGGCCAAACTCGCGCGACCGGAGGTCACGCACCAATCGTGTGACCGGGGGTCACGCACCGATCGTGCGACCGGAGAATGCATGGTGATAGATTTTTTCCTTCCTTCTTAATTCCTTTTTCCATGCGTGAGGTGCCTGGACGGTGATCCGCAAAGCGGGCAGCCCGCAGGGCCAAGGCGATAGCCGCGCCGGGATGGGACCGACCGGCCCTTTGAGGGACGGACACGCCCAAAATTTGCCCTGGCGAAATACAGGATTTTATTCTCGGCGTAGAGGAGCCATGACTACCAAAAACAATTTTTTGCCCCGGACGGGGGTGATAGTAATATCGAGCGTGGGGAGAGTAGCCGACTATTGATGCGGCGTTGTCTTGTATTTGTGCGCAAGCGGGTGAATGAGGGGTATGATCCTGCGCGATCTGGGGATCGCGACCCTTAAATCCTGCGCGGTATAAAAATCACCTGACCCTTAGCTTACTCCGGCAGCGTGATTTGGCCGTCTTTGCTGAGCAGGATGGCGACGGCCTGGGTGGAGGGGAACTGGGAGCAGACGATGATGATGGCGACCGTGATGGGGACGCAGAGGATCATGCCGACGATGCCCCAGAGCATGGACCAGAGGATGAGGGAGAGGATGACCACCAGGGGGCTGATGTTGAGCGTGTCGCCCATGAGGCGGGGTTCGAGGAGGTTGCCGACGACGACCTGGACGGCGGTGACGCCGAAGATGACGACGAAGAACGGCGTGAGGTATTCGAACTGGAGCAGGGCGAGCAGGGCCGGCAGGAGGGTGGCGGTGACCGAGCCGATGGTGGGGATATAGTTGAACAGGAAGATGAGGAAGGCCCAGAAGAGGGCGAAATCGAGGCCGAGGATTTCGAGAACGACGTAGCTGAGTACGGCGGTGAGCAGGCTGGTGAACGTCTTGACGCCCAGGTAGGTGCGCATGGCCGTGTTGATGTGGTCGAGGATGCGGCGCAGGCGGCCGTACTGGCGGTCGGTCATGTTGAGGGCGCGGAGTTTGCGCGGGAAGGCCCCCTGCTCGATGATGAGGAAGATGAGGTAGAGCAGGACGATGAGGAAGTTTTTGGCCGCCGAGGTGACGCCGTTGAGCACCGGGGTGAGGTACTGCTGGAGGCGGATGGTCTGGGTGAGCATGTTGATGGTGGGGGCCTCCTGTTCCATGCCGACGAGGCCGTAGGCCCGGCGGAGCTGGGCGTTGAGGTTGACCTGGTAGTCGGGCGCGGCGATGATGAGGGACTCGACGTTCTGCACGATCAGATCGCCGACCACGTAGAGCGACAGGACGATGAAGGTGGTGGACATGGTGAGCGTGAGCCAGTTGGGCAACCGAAAGCGCGACCCCGGCAGGGTGCGGAACTGCTCGTTGACGGCGTTGACGATGTACCAGAAAAGTAACGCCAGAAAGAGTGGAATGAAGAACGCCTTGCCGATGATGATCAGGACGATGACCAGGGCGATGGAGATGAGCCAGGCGGCGACCCGAATGATTTGCATGGTGGTAAAGGAAAGGTGGTGACCGGGGCGGGCGGATAGTCGCCGCACCCGGGAAAGTAACGGCGCGAGACGGGAATATGTCAATGAAGACGATAGAAAAAATGGAGGTTGTGCCAAATAAAAAATCCCTCGCCCGATCCGGTTGGATCGAACGAGGGATTGGCGGTTGGCTCATCGAGTGAGCTAACTAACTGATGAATACCGAACTAGGGCAACAACAGTTGATCAATGGCGTGAATGGTACCGTTGATGGCGGTAACGTTCAGGATGATGATGTTGGCCGTAGAGTTAGCGGCGGTAATGCGCGGGTTGGCACCGCTTACATTGAATGAAAGCGTGCCGCCGCCTACCGGGTTGGCGGTGGTGGAGTTGGTGATGCTTTCGGCGCGCACTTCCGTGCTGAGTACATGGTTTCTCAGAATGCCGGCGAGCATTTCATCGGAGATGTCGTCCAAATCATCAAAATCATCGTCTTCGTCCTCATCCAAAAACGCCTGGAAGGCGGCATTGGTGGGGGCGAAAATAGTGATGGGCGAGGTGGGGGTGGCACCGGCCAGCAGCGCGGAAATGGAACCGTCGGCATCGGCACGATCAATAGCGGCTACCAGGGTGCTGAAACGCGGATCGGCGTTGGCAAAGGTGAGCAGCGTGGGCAAGCCCAGAACGGCGTCGATGGTGTGAACGGTACCGTCTTCGGTGTCCTGGTCGGCGCGGATCACGTTGGCCTGGCCGTTTACGCGGACCGTACCATTGGTGGTGGTCACGAATACATCGGTTGCGAAATCTCCGCGATCGTTGATGGTTTTGTAGTAGCCGGGGTTGGCAAAATCGGCACCCCGCTTTTCGTCATCGTCTAGGATATGGCCGCGAAGCGTACCTTCCAGGGCGAGGGCGGGAACGTCTTCCAAATCATCGAAGTTATTGATGTCAAGGAAAGCCTGGTAAGCACCGTTAGTGGGCGCGAAGAAGGTAGTGGACGCATTAAAGAGGCGAATATTGGCGATCAGATCGGCCTCGTCGAGGGCATCGCGGTGGGTGGTGAGGTCGGTACTGTTACGGAAGTACTCGATCACGCCATTGTCGGAGGGATCGTCGTCGTCATCGCAGGAAGAGACGAAAGTAACGGAAAAGACGCAGAGGAGGGCAAGTGCCCAGAGATGAAGTTTACGTTGCATATTTGGTTGCTGTTTGAAACGGTTTTGGTCCGTATGTGTGATTGTGATATGTACTGGTCTAACTAGCCGGTTCGGAGTGATGTTCGGGAGTGCGTTTGATTTTAACACTGCGGTAACAAATCATAATTGACTGTAATGCAACTATTTAGTTTAACCCAATTACATATCTCGCGACGATTTTCGATTGCCTGGCTACGTATATTCAAACTATTTACACCTTGATTCGTGACACACCATTTGCTATGTACTGTAAATTTATTTCAGGCAAAATTTTAATCGGTGCCCACCATTTTTGCGGGGGGCTGCATCTCTAAAGTCATACCAACGACGTTTGGGCGGCCGCTAACGAACCGCCCCGCCCCGCGTCTTAAAATTCCTTTTCGATGGATTTCTCCTTCCCCGCCGACCGGCTACTGCCGGCGCTCGGCCTGCTATTGCTCGGCACCATCCTGCTGGTTGCCTTCTGCGCTACCGCTTGCACCACGCCCGCCCGTCTGACCGGGACAGCCGCACCAAACTGGCCGGGGCGGATGCGTTCCGCCTGTCGGGCACCTTTTACCGCTACGGCCTGGTAGCCGCCCTGGCGGTGGCGTTACTGACGCTCAACTTCAGCCGCGTGGAACCCGAATACGATTACGTCATCAATTACGACGAGATCACGGAGCTGGACGTGGCACCGCCCATCACCCGCCTCGATCCGCCGCCCCCTCCCCCACCGCCGCCGCCGCCCACCATCGAGGTGTCGGACGAGGTGTTGGAAGACACCCCTGCTTTCGTGGATAACTTCGTGGACCCGAACGAGGCGATCGTACCGCCCGCGCCGCCCTCACTGGCTCCAACGGCACCGCCTCCCCCACCGCCGCCGCCGCCCGCGCCGGAGATTTCCGACGCTCCCCTCATCATCGCCGAGCGGATGCCCGTATTCGGTACCGCCTGCCGGGAGATCGACAACGCCGAAGAACGCCGCCAGTGTAGCGACCGCGCCCTGATGGAGTTCATCTATAAGGAGATCAAGTACCCCGCCATTGCCCGCGAGAATGGCGTGCAGGGAATGGTTGTGGTCAGTTTCACGGTGGAAAGGGACGGTTCCGTCTCCGACATCACCATCGCCCGCGACCAGGGTGCCGGCCTGGGGGCGGAAGCCGCCCGCGTGGTCCGGCTCATCAATGAGGGGACGGATCGTTTCCAGGCCGGGCGCCAGCGCGGCCGGCCGGTGCGGGTGCGGTTTAATTTGCCGGTGAAGTTTCAGTTGGAGTGAAAATGATCATCATGCGCTACCTAATCACCACTACCCTACTCCTCCTCTTCCTAAGCGATTTACCGGCCCAGGAACCGCCCCGGATGAAACCTTGCCCACCGGAAATGTTATGCAACTATGAAACAATGCCGCTCTTCATCGGTGACTGCCGGCGGGAAAATTACGCGTTGAAGAAGAGATGCGGGGATAGTACGCTGCTGGCTTTCATCTATTCCCGGATAACGTATCCTCCGCGCACTAGAAATATGTGCGTTGAAGGAGTGGCAGTTATCCAATTCACTATCGGGATCGACGGCTGCATTTCCAATCTCAAACTGGTTCGTGATCCAGGGCAGGGGCTGGGGGAGGAAGCATTCCGGGTAGTCGGCTTGATCAACAGTGAATCTTCGGGCTTCGAGCCGGGCAGAATGATGAACCGGCCGGTGGAGGTGCTCTATAATCTGCCGGTGAAGTTTAAATTGGAGTGAAAATGATCATCATGCGCTACTTGATTACTGCTGCGTTGTTACTCGCCGTCCAGTGCGGTCTGCCGGGGCAAAAGCCAGTGCCGGCTGCCGAGGAAGTATTTCTCACTTCTGAAGTACCCCCGCTCTTTCTGGAAGGCTGCGAAGACGTGGCGGATGAAGCGGAGCGCAAGCGGTGTAGCGATTTCGCTTTGAATAATTTCATTTACCGCCATATTGAATTCTCCTTATTTCAGAAGTATCAGTTCGCAAACAGCCTGTTTGTTGTTCTCTCATTTGTTATAGAAAAAGATGGCGGTATCTCTAACATCAAGGTAGTTTGGGATAATAGCGATGGATCATTGGGTCTGGAAATTGAAAGAGCAGCCGCTCGAATCAATTCGGACTCAGCCGGATTTCAACCGGGCACCATGTACGGGAAACCGGTAGCGGTTCGCTACCATATGCCGTTTCGGATCTGTTTAGAGTAAGCGTTTACAAAAGCTTGCCGACCAGAGGTGCCGGCATCCTTATGTCTCGCGACCGGAGGTCACACGCCGCGCACGACCGGAGATCACACGCCGGTGCGCTCCCCCAACCGCTCCCGCATCTCCCCCAACTCCCGCTTTACCTCCTTATACTGCCCCTCCAAAATCTGCAACGTCCGCTCTTCCCGCTCCAGCAGATCGTCAAAACGATTAAAATTGGCCGCAATCCGCTGCTTCAATTGCAGAATATAGCCTTTCAGCCGCTTTACCAGCTCATCATGTAGGCGTACGCGGCCCTCGGTCACTTCCGCCTCGAAACCGGCTACTATCTTGCGCCGCTTCGAGGCCGTGCTCACGCCCGCGAATAGCAGTCCCACGCTGGTCAGCAGGCCGCCCGTCACGTCCAGGAACGGTACCGTGCTGGCCGCCATCAAAATCGCCCCCACCACCGCTATCCCGCCGCCGGCGGCCAGGTTCGGGGCCAAATTATCGCGCTCGGAAAACAGTCGCTCGTCCTGAAACGAATCCGTCCGGCTGATGAAACGGTTAAACTGGTCCTGCAAATCCCGCAGCACGTTCTCGCGCCGCTCCGCGATGTCGGAAAAAATATCGTGGTCGTTACTCAGAATCGTCTTACTCGACCGGATCTTCAGGTCAATCACCTTCGCCATCTGCTGAATGCTCTCGGCCAGGTCCACCACCCCCTCGTTCAGGCGGCCGCGCAGTTGCGTATTCAGGTCTTCTTCCAGTTGCTTACTCAGCCCGTCCAGCCATTCCTTCGCCCCCGGTGCCGACCCGAAGGTGGAGGCAAACCCCCGCTTCACGATCCCGAAAAACGACAGCCCGTCGCGCAGTTCCGCCAGGTGCTTGTGGGTAATTCCATCATAGGCCAGCAGCGTATTCTCCACCAGCAAATCCACCTGCCGGTTGCTGTTGCGCTCCTGATCGTCCAGCGTCTCGCTAATATCCGCCCGGAAAATCGTGTCGGCTTCAAACTGCCGGCGGCGGTCGTCCAGCCCATCCGCAATCCGCCCGTTAATCGTCTGCGCCGTCTCCACCGAGTTGATCAGCTTCAGCCGCGGGGCCTTGCCGCCCGTTATGTTGTCGGCAATGTATTTCCGCAGTTTCGCAAAGCCCGAATCAGCCTTCCCCGCCATATCGTCCTTGGCCGACACCGAAAAAACCTGCGGGTCTTCCAGCCCCTTCTTCTTCGCCTGCTCGGCCACGCCCGCCTGGTTCACCGCCAGATCGGCCGCGTCCATCAGGTCTTTCTGTTGCAGCACGAACACAATCTTCTTCTGCCAATCCTGGTGGATGTAATCAAAAAACTCCCACGCCGACTGCCGGTACGGGTTCTTCGCCTCAAACACAAACACGATCAGGTCCGACGCCGGAATAAACCGCTCCGTTATCTCCTGGTGGTGCTCCACAATCGTATTCGTCCCCGGCGTATCCACAATCGCAATTTCGCGCAGTATCTCAACGGGCAAAAAAATCTTTTTCAAATACTTATTGATCGTCACCACCTCCCGCTCCTCGCCGTACAAAATCTGCTGGATCGTGTCCGTCATCGGCTGCGGTGCCGCCTTGGCAATCTCCTCGCCCGTGTCCAGCAGCGCATTCACGAAACTGCTTTTACCGGCCTTCACCTCCCCCACAATCACAAACATAAACGGCTCGTGCAGCCGGTTACGCAGGTCGCTCACCGTCGTCGCCAACTCCGCATGGCCGATCCGCTCGGTCAGCTCGTGCAGGTTCTTCACTATCTCGTCCAGTCGCGCCCGCTGGGCCTGGTATTTATCGTCAATCAGCATGGCCGCAAGTTACGTAGTTTGTAGCGGAGCCGCGTAATTTAGTAGCAGGCTGCGCCTTTGGTAATTACCTGCGGTGATCGTCGCAGGCTCCTCGGAATTTTTGTACTTTCGTATCAGCCTACGCGTACGCCAGGTCATGGGAGGATGAGAGGGCGTACACGCCGCTCAGGTCGAGGACGTTCACGTCCGTGGCGTAACAAAAAGGAGAAGCCAGTATATACAAGGTGTTATGCGTTCCCTAACTGACGCGGCCACCCACCCGGGTAAAGCGATACTTTAATTTGAAACCGGTTTGGCCGTGTCGCCGGCTAATGCCGCCGCCGGTCCCCTCCGGGCTTCGCTGATCGCTCGGCACTGCGTGCGCTAACGCCCCTGCGGGCACCTCACGCTAGTCAATAAGTGAACTTAAAACGACTTCATCGGGCCTTGGACCATTAAAGGTCGAGGACGTTCACGTCTGAGGCGTAAACTGTGTTAACCGCTCGTACCACATCCAGCCGGCTGCGCCGCCCTGCTCGGACGTGGACGTCCTCGACCTGAGCGGCGTAGGCAACCGGCTGCGCCTGCCGGCTCGGACCTAGAGGTCCACGACCTGAGTTCGTATATATGTAGGCTAAATCTAACTTACTAAATTACCAGCGGCATCGCCGCCGACTAACGTACTACTCACTACGTACTAAATACTAAAACATGACCATCTCCTCCGCCCAAACCACCGTCCACCACTGGATTACCACCATCGGCCGCCGCTACTACAACGAACTCACCAACACCGCCATCCTCACCGAGGAAGTCGGCGAGGTCGCCCGCCTCATGGCCCGCATCTACGGCGAGCAATCGTTCAAAAACCCCGCCGACGCCGAAACCGCCCCCGCCCAACTGGCCGACGAGATGGCCGACGTGCTCTTCGTCCTCATCTGCCTCGCCAACCAGACCGGTATCGATCTGACCGACGCGCTGGAAATAAATCTCACCAAAAAAACCGGCCGCGATCGCCAACGCCACGCCGCCAACCCCAAACTGGATTAGGGCCAATTACTACCTTTGCCGCAAGCAACCATGCTTGCAAAATCCCCCGCCCCGCAAAATAGCTCCCACCGATATAATCCGTACCGGCGGGGCTTGCCCCCGCCCGAGATGCCCAGGCATCTCCCCCACCTAATCCCCCATGACCCACCTCATCCTCTTCGATAACGACGTCCGCGAGCACCTCCTGCCGCTCACATTCCTGCGGCCCGTGGGCGATCTGCGCATCGGCATCCTCACCGTAGCCGAAAAATGGTCGCGTCGGCTGGACACCCCCGCTTCCTTTCTCACCCAGGATTACCTCGCCCCCCTCTTCCCCCTCGAATACGGTGACCACAACCTCCTCATCAACGGCAGCCTGCTTCCCACCCCGGAACTAACCGAACTGATCCGTAACCTCATTCCCGGTCAGGCCGTCCTCCACCGGGGCGAACTACTGGCCGCCTGCCTCGCCGAATCGGCCATGCAGGCCCTGCTCGACGACCGTGACTTCCCCGATCTCCAAGGGACCGAACTCGCCGCCACCGGCATCAGCCGCCTGCGCCGCCCCACCGATATCTTCATTCTCAACGAACAGGAGATCACCGCCGACTTCGAGCTACTCACCGCCGGCCGCATTTCCGCTCCACTGCCCGCCACCAACCTGCTGATCGGCCCGACCGACCGGCTTTTCATCGAACCCGGCGTAACCATCGAGGGCGTTACCCTCAACACCACCCAGGGCCCTATCTATCTAGGACGTGACGTGCTCGTCATGGAAGGCTGCCTGCTGCGCGGTCCCCTGGCGGCGGGCGAGCAAAGCGTCTTTAAGATGGGAGCAAAAGTGTACGGCCCTACTACCCTCGGCCCCAATTGCAAGGTGGGCGGCGAAATCAACAACGTAGTCTTTCAGGCCAACTCCAACAAGGGCCACGAGGGTTACCTCGGCAACTCGGTCATTGGGGAGTGGTGTAACCTGGGCGCGGATACCAACTGCTCTAACCTGAAGAATAATTATGCCGAGGTACGGCTCTGGTCCTACCCCGAGGCGGAATTCGTGAGTACCGGACTGCAGTTCTGCGGCCTCATCATGGGCGACCACTGTAAGGTGGGCATCAATACCATGTTCAATACGGGTACGGTGGTGGGCGTGGCGGCTAATATTTTCGGCGCGGGCTTCGTGCGCAACTTCGTGCCCAGCTTTAGCTGGGGCGGGGCGGGCGTTCTCACTACTCACCGCCTGGACAAAGCCCTGGCCACGGCCGAACTGGTCTACGGCCGGCGGGGCAAAACCCTCGGTCCGGAAGAAGTGGCCGCATTGACGTCCGTGTTCGAGCGCACGGGGGAAAGCCGAGTGAAGTAATTTAGACACGCTCTTAAACCGCTCCCAGATCGGCACCGGCCGGGGCGTAGCGCTTGACCAATTCGATGAGTTGGGACTTCGATAGCTTAGCCAACTGACTGTCCGAGGAACCTTTCTTTTCCTTCTTCTTACCCCTGGGCTGGTGATCGAACCGTCCAAGTTCTTCTTTGGTCGCTTCCTCCCGCAAAAGCAGTAGCAAGGCCGCCAAGTGTTTACAGGCGTCGGATGAGGGGCAATCGCAGTGGCCGCTTAACTCACTTTTCGTGCGATTCAGTTCCAGGTTGTAACGGCCACTAACTCCGTAGGCATTAGCCAGTAGCTTACCCTGGACGATTTCCTGTAGCCCTATTTTATGGTGAGTGTAATACTCCCGACCCCGCCGAAACACCGTTTTCCCGAACAGCTCCCGCAGGTAGTTATCGGTGAGTTGGGCGACCAGTTCGACCAGCCAGTCGTCCGGGCTGAGTTGGTCCATGATAAATTGCGGCATGGGGAAAGAATTAGTTTAGAGGCTCCAAGATACGTTTCTCCCCGGATTGTTGGATCATTCTTTTGTGATTTGTGAATTATTCCACACATAAACAGGTTTGACATCTCATCTATTTAATTATGTTTGTTGTGCAAGTTTATTCAGGTTAACTTTCCTGTCCGCCGGTTTAATCATCTCACTGCCAGTGCGTGAGGTGCCCGCAAGGCCGTTAGGGTGCGTAGCACGGAGCGCAGCGAACCCTGGAGGGGACCGGCCCCATCCCGTAGGGTGGGGACACGCCCCATAACCTCAGTAATGAATTAATTTGCCGCCGCACCGCCCACAAAACCTAGAAAAGTCGTAAATTTCCGCACTATTTGTGTTAAATGACTAAAATTAAAACACCGCAATTACTGGACCGTTCCGTGGCCGCGCTCAAGGGCGTGGGGCCCGCCAAAGCCGAATTGTTGGGCAAGGAACTGGGCATTTTCAGCCTGCGCGACCTGCTGGGACAGTTCCCGTTTCGCTACGTGGACAAGACGAAATTCCACCGCATCGCCGACCTCGCGCCCGACTCCGGCCTGGTGCAGGTCAAGGGCGTGCTGCGCCGCGTGACCGAGGTGGGGGCCGGCCGCAAACGGCTGGTGGGCCGCATCCGCGATGAGTCCGGCGCGCTCGAACTGGTCTGGTTTACCGGTGTCACCTACCTGAGCCGGATCCTCAAAGTGGGTCAGGAATATGTGGCTTACGGCCGCATCTCGGATTTTAACGGTAAATTCAGCATCAGCCACCCTGAGATGGAGGTCTACAATGCCGCCGCGCCCCGTGAGGCTACTACCTTCGCACCCGTCTATCCCAGCACTGAAAAACTCAACCGTCGCGGCCTCGACGCCCGCACCCGCCGCCGCATGATGAAGCTGCTGCTCGATCAGCTCCAACCCACCGACATCGGCGATCCGGTGCCGGAATACATCTCCGGCAAGTTCAAGTTCCCGCCCCGCTTCGAGGCCGTCCGTGCCATCCATTTCCCGAAGGATCAACTAGAACTGGACGCCGCCACCCGCCGCCTCAAATTCGAGGAGCTTTTCTTTTTGCAATTGCGGCTCCTCCAACTCAAATCCCAGCGCGAGGGCCGGGTACTCGGCTACCGCTTCGGAGAGATCGGCCCCGTCTTCAACCGGTTCTACCACGAAAAACTACCCTTCGAACTCACCGGTGCCCAGAAGAGAGTGCTCAAAGAAATCCGCCGCGATCTGGGCCGGGGCATCCAGATGAACCGCCTCCTGCAGGGTGACGTGGGTAGCGGAAAAACGATCGTCGCCCTCCTCGCCATCCTCATGGCCCTCGACAACGGTTTCCAGACCTGCCTGATGGCCCCCACCGAAATCCTGGCCTATCAACATTATGAGGGCATCAGCGAACTGGTGGAAGGCACCGATATCCGCGTGGCCTTCCTGTCCGGTTCCGTCCGTACCAAGGCCCGCCGCGAGTTACACGCCGCCCTGGAAGCCGGCGAGATCGACATCCTCATCGGCACCCATGCCCTGATCGAGCCGCCCGTTGTTTTCAAAAACCTGGGGTTGGCCATCATCGACGAGCAGCACCGTTTCGGCGTTAAACAGCGGGCTAAACTGTGGGCCAAAAACAGCCCCTACCCGCCCCACGTGCTGGTCATGACGGCCACCCCCATCCCCCGCACCCTCGCCATGACCATTTACGGCGACCTCGATATCAGCATCATCGACGAGCTGCCCCCCGGCCGCAAACAGATCGAAACCCAGCACCGCACCGAGCACCACCGCGAACGCGTCTTCGGCCTCATGCGGCAGGAAATCACCAAGGGCCGCCAGGTCTATGTCGTCTATCCCCTCATCGAAGAAAATGAGGACCTCGACCTCACCGCCCTCGAACAGGGTCACGAGGCGCTCAGTCGCATCTTCCCCCAGCCGCAGTACCAGCTCAGCGTCGTACACGGCAAAATGAAACCGGAAGACAAGGACTTCGAGATGCAACGCTTCAAGCGGGGTGAAACCCAAATTCTGGTCGGTACCACCGTCATCGAAGTAGGCGTCAACGTCCCCAATGCCACCGTCATGGTCATTGAGCACACCGAGCGTTTCGGCCTCTCCCAGCTCCACCAGCTCCGCGGCCGCGTCGGCCGGGGCGGCGACCAGTCCTACTGTATCCTCATGTCGGGTTTCAAACTCAGTGCCAACGGCCGCGAACGCATCAAAACCATGGTCCGTACCACCGACGGTTTCGAGATTTCCGAAGCCGATCTCCGCCTGCGCGGCCCCGGCAATATGGAAGGACTCCAACAAAGCGGCGTCCTCAACCTCAAGCTGGCCGACCTCGCCAAGGATCACCAGGTCCTCGTCGCCGCCCGCGAAGTAGCCCTCCGCATCCTGGAGGACGACCCCAAACTGGAAAAACCCCACCACCAGGGCCTCGCCAGGTACCTAAGGGCACACCTGAAGGAAGTAAAGGGTTGGGGAAGGATCAGCTGAGGGATGATTTGGCAAATTCTGCTTTTTAATGTGCCTTCCAGTCGGTTTATGCGTTGGGGCTATCGTTGGGTTTCCCCCCGGCCCCCGAAGGGAGAGATAGAACTATCGAATATGAAATGATGAACGCGGAATAGCGAATGCATTGCTCCCGTCAAAACCCCTATACTTTTACCCGGCCCCGAAGGGGAAGAATCGGACTCGTTAATCACCCTTTTAAACCCCGCACTCCTTGACCAGAAAATACGACAACGTCTGGATCGGCCTCGTCGCCGGTGCCCTCATCCCCTTCATCGCCTACGCGTTGCTCCTGCTTCTCACCGAGCAACTGGCGGCCAACGGTATCGTGGCCGGCGACGGCAGTACGCTCGAATTCAGGCCGCGCACTATGCTGCTCATCGCGCTCTGCTTCAACATCATCCCGCTCAGTGCCTTTCGCAAGCGCTACATGAACCAGTGCGTACGCGGGCTGGTCATCACCACGGTCATCGGCGCGGCGGTCTGGTTCGTTATGTTCGGGCAGGATTTGCTGAACGGGAATATTTAGGGGTCAGGGGTGGGCGTGCCCCCGGCTGAAGGCCGGGGTCGGTGCCTTCCGGGCTTCGCTAACGCTCGGTGCTGCGCACCCGGCCTAAACGGCCGCCCCTCCAGGCACCTCACGCGAACACGCCGCACCGTACACGCTGCTCAGGTCGAGGACGTCCACGTCCGAGAAGTGAACTGTTATACGTGCCCGCACCCCGTGCTGCCGGCTGCGCCGCCCGCCTCGGACGTAGACGTCCTCGACCTGAGCGACTTGGGCTGCATACGCCGCTCAGGTCGTACACGCTCAATGGGAAAACAGCTCACATCAGACATCAGACATCAGACATCGTACATCAGACATCGTACATCAGACATCAGACATCGTACATCAAACATCAGACATCGTACATCAGACATCCGACATCGTACATCAGACATCCGACATCGTACATCCGAATGATTGTCATCATTCGGAGACGCGAGGTATCGCGTCTCTACTTATCCCACGGTTTCTTTGCCGAACAGGGCATCCACAAAGGCGCGCTTGTTAAAAATCTGCAACTGCTCGATGCCTTCGCCGACGCCGATGTATTTAATGGGGATTTTGAACTGGTCGCTAATGCCGATGGCGACGCCGCCCTTGGCGGTGCCGTCCAGTTTGGTGAGGGCCAGGGCCGTTACGTCGGTGGCATTGGTGAAATGCTTGGCCTGTTCGATGGCATTCTGGCCGGTGGTGGCATCCAGTACCAGTAACACCTCGTGCGGGGCGGACTCCATGCATTTGGTGACGGAGTTTTTGATCTTGGTCAACTCCTTCATCAGGTTGAACTTGGTGTGCAGACGGCCGGCCGTGTCGATAATGGCCACGTCGCAGCCGTTTTCCCGGGCGTACTTGACGGTTTCGTAGGCCACGGCGGCGGGGTCGGTATTCATGCCTTTGCTATAGAAATCGCAGCCCACGCGGTCGGCCCAAATTTTGAGTTGGTCTACGGCGGCGGCGCGGAAGGTATCGCCCGCACCCAGCACCACCTTTTTGCCCCGCTTGTGGTACTGGTGCGCCAGTTTGCCGATGGTGGTCGTTTTTCCTACGCCGTTAACGCCTACTACCAGGATAACCACGGGGGCCGCCGGAGCAGCGGGGGGAATGTAATCTTCCAGATCGACCGTATTGTGCTCGGCCAGCAGACGGACGATCTCATCGCGGAGGATCTCGTTTAGCTCGGTGGTATTGAGGTACTTGTCCTCGGCCACGCGAGCCTCGATGCGGTCGATGATCTTGACGGTGGTATCGAGACCAACATCGGACTGAATGAGGATATTTTCCAGTTCATCCAGCACTTCCTCGTCCACGGTGGCCTTGCCGGCCACGGCGCGGCTAAGTTGGCCGAGCAGCGAGGACTTGGTTTTTTCGATTCCCTGATCGAGGTCTTCTTTCTTTTCCTTATTAAAAAACTTCTTGAAAAAGCTCATGGGGCGAGTTGGTTTGGTGGGAATACACCGGGACGGGTCATTCGGTTGGAATACAAAAACCGAAAGCGCCGGTCTCGGTCGGAGATCGGCGCTTTCGCGGTAGTAAGGGGCGGGTTAGGCGACTTACTTGTTCTTCATGAACTCGTCCAGCTTGTCTTTGTGGACCATCACCTCTTTATAGGTGTACTTACCCGTTTCGGGGTCTTTGATCGACTTGATGATCTTGACGAAATCACGGCCCGAACCGGCGTTGGCGGAACGCTGTCCGACCCGGGAGTTTTTGGATACCTTAGCCATGGTGGCAAAATTTTAGTGGTGAACGGAGGAGGGAAAAATGCGGGTAAGTCAGATAACGAATTAACCTTACGGTTATGGATTACTCATTGATCCCTCACCCCCGGCCCCTCTCCTCGGGAGAGGGGTGACTAGACGTAGACGATCGACGCGATCTTACTTGATTTCGCGGTGAACCGTCATCTTACGCAGGATCGGGTTGTACTTCTTGAGTTCCAACCGTTCGGGCGTATTCTTCCGGTTCTTTTGGGTAACGTAGCGCGACGTACCGGGCAGACCGGTGGTCTTGTGCTCGGTGCATTCCATGATGATCAGGTTGCGGTTACCTTTTGATTTCTTGGCCATGATAAGGCAATTTTAGCGGTTTTGCAACCGGATTACTTCAACTTGATACCCGTGTCGATGCCCTTGCGCTCCAACTTCTTTACGTAAGCCACCAGGCCCAGTTTGTTGATGGTGCGCATGGCGTTGGCCGAAACCGTGAGGGTAATGAACTTGCCCAACTCAGGGACGAAGAATTTCTTCGACTGCATATTGGGAATGAAACGGCGCTTCGTCCGGCGGTTCGAGTGCGAGACGTTGTTGCCCGCGATGGGGCGCTTGCCGGTAAGCGTACAAACTTTGGACATAATACGGTTGTTTTCGTACCCACGCCCGAAGGAGGGGCGGAGGCCAACAAAAAAGCAGACACGGGGGCCTGCTTCTCTGAAGAATAATGGTGACCCTGTCAGGATTCGAACCTGAAACCTCCGCATCCGTAGTGCGGTGCTCTATCCAGTTGAGCTACAGAGCCGAAAATGGCGGTCAATGCCGGGTTACTTTACTAACCTTAATCATTGTACTTCCATCGAAGCGGACGCAAAGATACGTCGCCTGTTTTAGTAAGACAAGTGGTAAGGGGAAAAAATTTCAAATCGGTTTGATTTTTTCCGGGGCGCGGGGTTTGGATTGCCTTTGTGGTTCCCCGAAGGGGGGAGATTGTAGCCAAGGAATATTCAGTCATGGGCTTTGCCGCTTCTCCAATCCGGCAAAGCCGTTTTAGAGGTCACTCATTAAAGCGTGAGGTGCCCAAAGGGGCCTTAGCGCACGCAGTGCCGAGCGATCAGCGAAGCCCGGAGGGGACCGGCCCGGCCGTTAGGGCGGGACACGCCCGGAAGTGTTGTGCGATCACCCCTACTAGCTAGCTGAGTGCCCCAAATACCCTATTCTAATTTAAACCTGACCGGCAAATTAAACTGCACCCGCACCTTCTTCCCGCCCTGCTCACCTGGTTGCCAAATGGGCATCAAGCTAACGATGCGAACCAGTTCGGCGGAAATATCCCGGCTAAGGCCGTCGATTACTAGTATGTCTCCGATCGAGCCGTCTTTGTCGACGACAAACTGTACGATTCCTAAACCCTGAACCCCGTAATTTCGGGCTGTAGTGGGATAGCGAACATTCGAGTAGATAAATTCAAGCATTTTCTTGTCTGAACATTTATTAAATTCGTCTTCCGCTAGGCTGGTACTGCAACCGGGAAATCGGGGCATTTTTTCCGGCTGCTTCATGGCCTCCAGCGATTCCGGAGTAGGCTTAAGGTCCAGGAGCGTTTCAACATCTTCACCCGCCTGGTAGCGTCTTTTCGTTTCTAGCACGCCTGCGGTGTCGTAGGTGCTAACTATTCCATCCAGTTCGTTGGCCACGTAATTTTCCACTCTACTTATCCGGCCGTTATCGTGGTAAGACGTCCATTCTCCCGTATGTTTACCGGCTACGTAATCCCCTTCTTTTGATAGTAGCCCACCGTAAGAGTAATACTTCCAGCGGCCGGTCTGCTCGTTTTCCTGGTAAGCACCCTGGCTGCGCGGAGCACCGTCATCATAGAAGCTTTCATGGCGGCCGTCCTTTACTGTAAATTTTCCGTCCGCATATTCCGTGTAATTTGTCACCGTCTCTGTTTCCGGGAAAAAGCGGCGCAGGATGTACCGGTCGCCAAGCTGGGTGTAAGTGTACTGATAGCCGGCCTTAATCTCCACCTCCCCCGGCTGATAGGAGGCTGCGTAGCGTTTCGGATACCCTACGGAACCCACTTCCCTGGTAGGAATGCAGGAAGTCAGCAGGAGGGTAAGGAGCAGAACAATGGCTGGACCAGAGAAAGGAATTAGGTGCTTGAGCATGGGATAGTTTAAATTTAGGTGAACAAAGATAATCGCTTTCAAACAAATCCATGCAGTCTCCGCCAAACCGCTAACAAAGCGTACCTTCACCGCTTTTAACTCACCCACCGCCCCCTCTCTTTTGCGCACCCGCCCCCACCTCGGCTCCGTCAACAACGAAACCATCGTTCTCAACCTGATGCACTTCGGTCAGGGGCTGTACCTGCCGGTGGCCTACGTGGTCAGCCGCGACCGCGAGGGCCTGCTGGCCCACGTGCGCCAGCGGGCGACGGCGGAAACGATCGGGGCTTTTCATATCCGGACGGACGAAAAACTGGACCGGATTTTTACCCTGGTCGACGAACTGGAGCCGGCGGCGATCGAGAACCGCTTTAAAGGCAAGGCCAAGCGGCGACCGAAACTGGACCAGCTGATCCTGATTCATAGTAAGGAGTCGCGGGCACTGGTGCTGAAGGACTGCCACCGGCGGCTGAACGAACTGCTGGACCTGGCCGGTGCGCGGGACATGCAGATCAGCCTGAACGTGGAACGGCGGGTGCTGGTAAAGGACTACCGACTGGAGGACGACCGGAAATTTCTGCTGCCGGTGATCTCGTTCAAGCGGACGGAAGAGGGCGTGTATTACCGCCTGCAACTGCGTCCGGAAGCGGACGAGGAGGCGGCCCTGCTGACGCCGCGCCACCACACCATAACGGTGCTGACCAACCACCCCGCCCCCGGTTACCTGGTGGTGGACCGGGAACTGTACCGCCTGCGGCACCTGAACGGCAATGTGGTGAAGCCGTTTTTGACCAAGGACGAGGTGTTCATCCCCGCCGACCGGGCCGTGGCCTACATCCGCAACTTCGTGATGAAGGTGGTGGATGCCGTGGACATCGAGGCCGAGGGTTTTGCGGTGGCCGAGAGCAAGGAGTTGAAGAGCTGTACCATCAGCCCCGTGCTGCACCCGCTGGAGGACCGCTATTACCTGACCGTGCGCTTTACTTACGCGGGCCAGACGACCTTTGGGTGGAACGAGGCGCGTTACCGCCGCACGCAGCTGCGGACCGAGGGCGAGGAGATGAGTATACTAAAGGTGTCGCGCGATGCGGCGGCCGAGGCTGATTTTCTGGAGCGGCTGGACCGGACCGGCCTGCGGGCACTGCCCGCCAGCCAACTTTTTATCAACCCCGCCGCGCCGGATGCCGAGGACGGCACCGCCGGCCTGCCCGCCACGCTGGACGCCGTGGAGTGGCTGCTGCGTGAGCGCGAGCAGTTGGAAGAATTGGGTTTTAGCGTGCCGCCGCCCCAACTGGACGACCGCCTGCTGCACCCCTATGCCGGCCGCCTGACCGTGAGCGTGGCCGACGAGCGCGACTGGTTTGACCTGCGCGGCGAGGTGCGGGTGGATGAGTTCGTGATCCCGTTTGCCAAGATCGCCAAATACATCCGCAATAACGACCGCTATTATCCGCTGCCCAACGGCCGCTACTTCCTAATCCCGCGCGAGTGGTGGGCCAAGTACGGCGAAGTGGCCAAATACGGCACTACCGAGGGCAACGGACTACGGTTGTCGCGGGCGCACTTTCCGCTGGTGCAGCACCTGACGCCCGCCGGCGAGGGAGAAGCCGAGCGTGCGCGCGAGGCCGCTGCCGACTACCAGCCGGGTTCCGATCTAAAGGCCGAACTGCGCCCCTACCAACTGGCCGGAACCCGCTGGCTGATCGAGCACCACCACCAGAACCTGGGGGCCTGCCTGGCCGACGACATGGGTCTGGGCAAAACGCTGCAAACCATTGCCGTCCTGCTCTACGCCAAGGGCCGCCGCCGGGAACTGGCCGAACAACAACAAGTCGCCGCCGACCCCGCGCCGCAACTGGACCTGTTTTCGGCTCCGGCACCCGATGAAAGTTTTTTGCAACCCCTGCACGCCCTGGTGGTGCTGCCCGCCTCGCTGGTTTTTAACTGGGCCGCCGAACTGCGGCAGTTTGCGCCGCGCCTGACCGTACACGTGCATATCGGCCCCAAGCGGCCGAAGGACATCCGCATCCTGCGCCGCTACGACGTGATCCTGACCACCTACCACACCGCCCTGCGCGATAAAGAGTTGCTGGCTGAGATCGAGTTCGAGTACATCGTACTGGACGAGAGCCAGCAGATCAAGAATCGGGGCAGTAAACTGTTTAAGGCCGTAAACGAGTTGAACGCCCGCCACCGGATCAGCCTGTCGGGTACGCCGATCGAAAACTCGTTGGCCGACCTCTGGTCGCAGATGCAGTTTCTCAACCCGGGCCTGCTGAAGGGCTACGCTTTTTTTCGCAAGGAATTTCAGTTGCCCATCGAAAAAGCGAACGACGACGGCAAGAAGGACAAGCTGCGTCGCCTGGTGGCCCCCTACCTGCTGCGCCGCACCAAGGACGAGGTGGCCAAGGACCTGCCCGAGCTGCACACCCAACTCTTTTACTGCGAGATGGAAAAGGAGCAGCGCAAGGTCTACGAGCGCGAGAAATCCGCCGCCCGCAACCACCTGCTCGGCAACTACGCGCCGCAGGACGGGGCCTACCGCCTACTGGTCGTCCAGACCCTGACGCGCCTGCGCCAACTGGCCAACCACCCCGTGATGATGAACGCCGATTACGCCCACGGCAGTGGCAAATTTACTGAGGTGCTGGAACAGTGGGAAACGGTGCGTAAGGCCGGGCACAAAGCACTCTTTTTCAGTTCCTTCGTTAAGCACCTGGAGCTGTTCCGCGCCGAACTCACCGCCCGCGGCCAGCAGTACGCCTGGATCAGCGGTTCCGTGGCCGCCAAGGACCGGGCCGCCGCCGTGCGCCGTTTCCAGGAGGAGGATGAGCTACAGGCTTTCCTGATCTCGATCAAGAGCGGCGGCACCGGCCTCAACCTGACCCAGGCCGACTACGTCTTCGTGCTGGACCCCTGGTGGAACCCCACCATCGAGCATCAGGCCATTGCCCGGGCGCACCGCATCGGGCGGGAGGGCACGGTTTTCGCCCGCAAGTTCATCTCCCGTGATACGATCGAGGAGAAGATCGTGAAACTGCAGGAGCGCAAGCACCAGCTGGCGGAGGATATTATCGGGAAGTCGGGGAAGCTGGATTTGGACAAGACGGAGTTGTCGTTTTTGCTGGAATAAGGGGCGGCGGCGGCGGCGGCGCTGGTTAATGATTGAATGACTGATTGATTGAATGATTGAGTAGCTGAATGGCTTCGCGCGTACTTTACCTGCGGTGATCGTTGCAAGCTATTCGGAGTTGGTAGGCGGCGTTGCCGCTGGTAATTTACCTGCGGTGTTCGTCGCAAGCTCCTTGGAGTTAGTACTTTGGTACTCGGCCTACGCTTACACTTTTAGGCTTCGCCCGTACTTTGGTAGGCGTGCTGCGCACGCTGGTAATTTACCTGCGGTGATCGTCGCAAACTCCTCGGAGTTAGTACTTTGGTACTCGGCCTACACGTACACGCCCCGTATAATCAATCATTACCTGCGGTGCTTCTCTTAATCGCAAAGCGATTCTTCGAGGTCAGTCATTCAATCAATCAATCATTCCCGCCCCCCCTCAACAAACTCTAAAATCCGCTCCGCTTGCCAGCCGGCCGCCGAGCCGGGGAGGCTGAAACCGACGTGGCCGCCCTGCCGGGGCTGTTCCAGGTGGATGTAGTCGTGGGCGGCGCACAGGTCAACGGGGGTGCAGGCGGGCGGTACGATGGGGTCGTTTAGGGCATTGACCAGCAGGGTGGGCGTCCGGATATCCGCCATAAAGTGGGCGGCGGAGGCGTAATCGTAGAACTCCTGCGCGGTAGTGAAGCCGGAAAGGGGTGCGCTGAAATGGGTGTCGAAATCCTCCCAGCGGCGTACGCGGGCGAAGTTGGCGGGGTCTATAATGCCGGGGTGCGTGGTTTCCTTTTGCAGAATTTTGTCCCGCAGGGCCTGGAAAAACTTGCGCTTATAAAGGCGGTTCTCCCAGCGGTCGAGGGCCAGGGCACTGGGGCGGATGAAGCAGGGGGCACTGAACGCCAGTCCGTGGGTGATGGGCACGGGGCGGTGGCGGTCCAGCGTGCCGAGGTACTTAAGGGTGAGGTTGCCGCCCATGCTAAAGCCCGCCAAAATAATGCGCCGGTAGCCCGCCTCATAGTGCGCGTATTCGGTGACGGTAGCCAGGTCCTCGCTCTGTCCGTGGTTGTAGAGGCGGGCCGTGCGGTTCATCTCTCCGCCGCAGGAACGGGAGTTCCACGCCAGCACGTCGTAGCCCCGCTGGTGAACATGAGTGGCAATGGCGCGGATGTAGGCGCGGTCGCTACTCCCCTCCAGACCGTGGGACAGAATGATGAGCGGGGTGTCCGGGTCGGGCGGGTCGGTGGTTTGCAGCCAGTCCAGGTCGAGGAAATCGTCATCGGGCGTCGGTATGCGTTCGCGCCGGTAGGCGCAGGGCGCGGCCGCGCGCAGGGCGGGCAGGATGGTCTGCAGGTGGCCGCCGCGTTCATACCAGCGCGGGCCGGGGTAGGTGGAAGAAATGAGCAAGGGGAAAAGGCTTTTAGCGGTTCGTATACGGGGCAAGAACCGGGCGCGAAGGTAGAAAGGTATCCGAAGCTGCCCGTGTTTCCCGGCCCACTTTCCCGAACATCAGCATCACCCGCACGTATTCCACCGCCCGCACCGCACCGCGAAATATCACGCCGGCCGCCCAAAAATTGGTCCCCCGCACCGGGAGCCGTACCTTGCCGGGACAGACGAACAACCTATGCAAGCAATTTTGATCGACGGGCCGGGAACGGCCGCAGACCTTTACATCGGCACCGCCCCCGACCCCGCGCCCGGCCCCGGGCAGGTGCTGCTACACACCGTGGCGGCGGGCGTTAACCGCGCCGACCTGCTGCAACGCGCCGGAAAGTACCCGCCCCCGGCGGGGGCTTCCACCATTCTGGGGCTGGAAGTAGCCGGCACCGTTATCGGCTTGGGCACGGGCGTGACCGATTACGAGATCGGCGACAACGTCTGCGCGCTGGTATCCGGCGGCGGCTACGCCCAGCAAATTGCCGTCGATCAGGAAATGCTGCTGCCCCTGCCCGCCGGTATGTCCTTCACCAAAGCGGCCGCCGTGCCCGAAACCTTCCTCACCGCCTACCAGGCCCTGCACTGGATCGGCGGCCTGCGTGCCGGGCAGCGCGTGCTGGTACACGCCGCCGCTAGCGGCGTGGGCACGGCGGCCCTGCAACTGATCCGGCTGGCGGGGGCGCACGCGATTGCCACCGCCTCGGCCGGCAAACACGAGGTCTGCCTGCGCCTGGGCGCGGAACGCTGCATCGACTACCGCAGCGAGGATTTTGCCGCCGCCGTCGTGGATGCCACCGACGGGCGGGGCGTCGACCTGATCCTCGATTTCGTGGGGGCCGATTACTGGGCTAAGAACCTGAGCAGTTTGGCACCGGACGGCAAGCTAGTGCTGCTGGGGCTGCTGGGCGGACACGAGGTAAAGGGTTTCAGCCTGACTACCCTGTTGCAACGCCGCCTGACCGTGCAGGCCACCACCCTGCGCAGCCGCGACCGCGATTACCAGCACCGCCTGACGGCCGATTTCCGCCGCGACTGCCTGCCCCACTTCGCCACCCGCCGACTGGAACCGGTGGTGGACACCATCTACGACTGGAACCAGGTAGACGCCGCCCACCGCCACCTGGAAAGTAACGAAACCCGCGGCAACCTGGTCCTCACCATCGGCGACGAGACCGAAGCAGACTGGTTATGAGCAACACCCGCAAAAAATTCCTGCGCGGCCTCGCCGTCGGCACCCTCGGCCTGCCCCTCGCCCTGCGGGCCGTGCTGGGCGAAACCGGTGCGCAGGGCGACGGGCGCGCGGCCGCGCAGGGCGACGGCCGCACCTGGCGGTGGAAAATGGTCACCACCTGGCCGCCCAATTTTCCGATTCTGGGCGAGGGTTGCGTGGAGCTGGCCCGGCTGATTCGGGTGATGTCGGGCGGGCGGCTGGACATCCATGTTTACGGTGCGGGCGAGCTGGTGCCGGCCCTGGAGAGCTTCGACGCCGTGCGTACCGGGGCGGCCGAAATGGGATCGGGCGCGGCCTATTATTGGGCGGGCAAGGCTCCGGCGGCCCAATTTTTCGCGGGCTACCCCTTCGGCCTGAACGCCCAGCAACTGAATAGCTGGCTGATTGCCGGCGGGGGAATGGAACTGTGGCGCGAACTATACGCGCAGTACGGCCTAGTCCCTTTCGTGGGCGGCAATACCGGTGTGCAGATGGGGGGTTGGTTTAACCGGAAGATCGACACGCCCGAAGATTTCCGGGGCCTCAAAATGCGGATGCCCGGCCTGGGCGGCCGCGTGCTGGAGCGGCTGGGCGGTGCCCCCGTATTGCTGGCCGGCGGCGAGATCTACACCGGCCTGGAACGCGGCGTTATCGACGCCACCGAGTGGGTAGGCCCCTACCACGATCACCTGATGGGCTTCCACGAAATCGCCAACTACTATTATTACCCTGGCTGGCACGAACCCGGCACGGCCTTCGAGTTCTTCGTCAACCAGGAGGCCTACGCCGAACTCCCCGAGGACCTGCAACAAATCATTGCCACCGCCACCGAGCAGATCAACGGCTGGACCCTGGCCCAATTCGAGGTCAAGAATGCCGAGTACCTGGAGAAGATCCGCGCCACCCCTGGCGTGGAGGTTCGCCCCTACCCCGCCCCGGTGATCGAGGCCGCCCGCGCGGCCGCGCGGGAGACGATCGAGGAATACGCGAACTCCGATCCGTTTGCGCGGCGGGTGTACGATAGTCTGCTGGCGTTTCGGCGGGGGGCGAAGGGGTGGTCGGCGGTGTCGGAAGGGCTATACTATTCAGACCTGGACGGGGATTGAAGGGAAGGTTGCCAAAGCTAATCAGACGCAAGGTGTTGCGTCTATTCGTTTATTTGTCCGAATGATTCACCATCATTCGGAGACGCAAGGTGTTGCGTCTATTCGGGTTAAAAAATATTTTTTTGAATACTACCGATACCTTTTCGCTGCTTGATCTATTAACCTTTACGCGGCGCGTGGTGGCCCTTAATTTGGGTGACCCGGTCTGGGTGGTGGCGGAAATCGCGCAGGTGAACACGTCCAAGGGACACTTATTCGTGGAATTGGTGCAACAGGCGACGGCCGAGGAGGGCGGGGCTACGCAGGCGCAGGCCGGGGCGGTGGTGTGGGAGAATACCTTACGTAACGTGCGACGGGAGCGGGGCCGGGAGATCGACGCGCTCTTTCGGGCGGGGAGTAAGGTGCGGCTGCGGGTGCGGGCGGATTACCACGTGCGTTACGGCTTCAAACTGATCGTGGAGGATGCCGACCCGAGTTTTACTTTGGGGCAACTGGAGGCGGAACGGCGGGCGACGGTGGAACACCTGGAGGCCGCCGGTGACTTGGTGCGCAATAAGCTCCTGGACCTCTCGCTAGTGCCGCTGCGGCTGGCCGTAATCAGTTCTCCGGAGGCGGCGGGCTACCTGGATTTTACGGAAACGCTGGACGGAAACAGTTACGGCTTCAGGTTCCGGCATCGGCTATTTGCGACGGGTGTACAGGGCGATCTGGCCCCAGCATTGATTACCAAGCAGTTGCGGGCCATCGGTCGGCGGCGGGAGGAGTTCGACGCCGTAGCCGTGATCCGGGGCGGGGGGGCGCGGCTGGACCTGGCGGCATTCGACGATCTGGAAGTTTGCCGGGCCGCCGCCAAATGCCCGCTGCCGATAATCTGCGGCCTCGGCCACGAGTCCGACGAGACCATCCTGGACCTGGTGGCCCACACCCGCCTGAAAACCCCCACGGCGGCGGCCGAATTTTTCATCACGCGCCTGCTACGGGTAGAAAGCTTTGTGGAAGAAGCCCGCTATGCTCTTCACCAATTGGTCCGCAGCCGCCTGCACCGTGACGAACTGGTGCTAACCCAGGTAGAAACCAAAATCGATCAATTGAGCCACCGCGCTCTGGCCGATTCCGGTAGCCGCCTGACCCGGTTGGAAGATCTGCTGAGCACCCACGTCGGGCACCGCTTGCTGCTGGCCGAAGGAGAATTGGCTGCGGCCGAAGGCGTACTGCATGCTTTACGACCCGAAACTACCTTGGCACGCGGCTATTCGCTCCTGTCGCAGCGGGGTAAGATCATCAGCAACAAGGGGCACCTGGACCTGGACAAGTCGATGGAGGTGCGCATGGCGGTCGGGAAGTTGAAAGTCAAGGCAGTACGTAAAAAGAAGCGCAAAAAAAGCGGTGAGGGGCGCGAATAATCGGAGGAACTTACGATTAATTGACGCAAGACCCGTGTTAGCAAACTGAATTACGTTTTATTACGAAAAAATTTCGTGTCATCATCGGCTGATAATCAAGTACTTTTATATTAGTGTTCGTTTTTTTGTCGTTTTTTTCTTGGTCGGCCCGCCTAAGTTTCCCTATCATTGCAGTGCATTCGACCTGAATAAACCACAGTTATACACGATTTATGAGAATCCGCCGGCCCTAACCACGCCGTCGGAGGTTAGCTACACAACCGTACGGCACACACTTTTTAAGTCTTTACACCCTTCGTAGGGAAAGAATAGCGGATCACTGTACAGACCCGCTAAGTACAGCTCTTCCCCGCAACTCGCTTTCAATACAGCACATATCCTAGTCTCGAATAGAAGATGACCGCAGCGCGGTTGGGTCCGTCTCATGGCCGGTCCGATCGGAGTACACCCAATTTTTAAATAACATAAGAACTGTCTGCACGGACAGGACTCACGGGATTAAACACACCGCCGGTTTAGCGGCCTGGTCTACCGTCTAACGACTTGGTAGCCTGGCTGCGGATTGAAGACCGGCACGTCTGAACCTTCTTTACCGTCTCAGTTGAGCCACCGGACCGCCCCTGCGCGTTCCGGGTGTTCCGGAGACCACTGTGCCCCGCTACGGCCTCCCTTTCGGGGAAGTTGTACCGGCCGGGGCCTGAAGTCGCGCACTCTCTCCTCCCGCGGTCCGCCGGCAGTACGTCTACAATGCATAGCAACCGATGCGTACTACTTGCCACATCTTCCTTTTTCTGCTCTGCTGCCTCTTCGGCAGCCTGAGCGCTCAGAAACTCCGCCCCGCCGATCTGGTCGCGGCCGAGAATTTTTTCACAACCGTTCGCCCCTTTGTGCCTACTGACGGCCGCGTGTCATCCGGCCTACCGGAAATGGATCGCGCCAAAGTGACCGATTACACGCTGTTCGACCTGGATACTGACGCCGTTGCCACCTGGCGCGACGACGACCCCGCCGCCCTGGAGTTGGAAGTCCCCGCCCGCAACGACCATGACCCACTGACGCTGCAACTGGTGCGCGTCAATCCTTTTGCCGCTGATTTTCGCGTTACCGAAAGCCATAAGGTGGCCGGATTACAGGACGTAGATTACGGCCTCCACTACCGGGGCATCGTGGCGGGCGAGCCGGAATCCCTTGTTTCCCTCAGCCTCATCGGCGGGGAAGTGATGGCCGTCATCAGCCGTACCGACGAGCAACTGGTGCTGGGTAAAGTACAGATCAAAGGTGACGACCGCCACCTACTCTACAACGAACAGGACCTACCCATTCCCGACGGCCTCGGCGTGTGCGCCACGCCCGACGGTGAAGAGGAATACACCCGCCAGGACCTCACTTCTCCTTTAGATCAGGCCCGTGATGCGAACAACTGCGTAGGTATTTACTTGGAGGCGGACTACTCCATCTTCCAAATCCGGGGCAGCTCGGCTAGCGTTAACAGCTACATCACCGGGCTCTTCAACCAGATGGCCACCCTCTACGCCAACGACCTCATCAATCTGACGCTGACCGAGGTCTTTGTCTGGACCCAGCAGGATCCTTACAACAGCAATTCTTCCAGCGGCAATCTGACAGCATTTCTCAATACCCGCCAGAGTTTCAACGGCGACCTGGCCGGACTGGTCTCCTACCAAGCCAGCGGTGGTATTGCTTACGTCAATGCCGTTTGCAGCCCCAGTTATGCCTACTCCTTTTCCAGCATCGACAACAGCTACCAGACGGTACCCACCTACAGCTGGTCGGTCAATGTACTGGCCCACGAGTTCGGTCACCTGATGGGATCGCAGCACACCCATGCCTGTGCCTGGAATGGAAATAATACGGCCATCGACGGCTGCTACTCGCCCGAGGGCGGCTGCGCCCAGCCGGGCCTACCCAGCGGCGGCGGTACGATCATGTCCTACTGCCACCTGACCAGCGCGGGCGTTAATTTCACCAAAGGCTTCGGGCCTCAGCCCAAGGCGGTGATCCAAAACCGCGTGTACAACGGCAACTGCCTGAGTAGCTGTAGCACCGGTGGCGGTGGCGGCGGCGGAAACGGCGGCACCGGCGGCGGCGGCGGTGATAACGGCGGCGGCGGAAACGGCGACGGTGGCGGCGGCACCGGACCCGAATGCACGACGGTTACTTTCAACATCCTGACCGACAACTACCCCGCCGAAACGACCTGGCGCATCACTAATTCAGGTGGCAGCGTGGTGGCTTCCGGCGGTAGTTATCGCAATGCCGGTACCAATTACGGTGCCGAGGTATGCCTGCCCGACGGTTGCTATACCCTGCGCGTATCCGATAGCTACGGCGACGGCATCTGCTGCGCTTACGGGTCGGGTAATTACAAACTGACCAACTCCGACGACGGCACCATTCTGGCCCAGGGCGGTGCCTTCGGCTCCTCGGAAAGCACTGAATTTTGCCTGGAATACGGTAGCGGTGACGACGGTGATGACGGCGAATGCCTGCCCATCGACTTCACGGAATACAGCGTGGGCAGTTACGGCGGCTCGCAGGATCGAGGTACTTTCGTGCAATTGGATGACAACAGTATCCAGCTCCAGAACAATGCCTGGAAGGCCATCCTGCTCAACTATACCGTTACCCCCAATACGGTGATCGAATTCGAGTTCGGTTCCACCATCCAGGGGGAAATCCACGGCATCGGTTTTGACAACAACAACAGCATCTCGTCTAACCGGACCTTCCGCCTGTACGGCACCCAGAACTGGGGCATCGGTACTTTTGCCACCTATACCAATCTGGGTTACTGGATGCCGTATACTATCCCCGTGGGTGAGTTCTATACCGGTACGTTCAACCGCTTGTTCTTTACGGTAGACCACGATAGCGGCGCCCGTAACGGCACGGCATTTTTCCGTAA
This sequence comes from Lewinellaceae bacterium, assembly GCA_963710215.1. Classification (GTDB taxonomy): domain Bacteria; phylum Bacteroidota; class Bacteroidia; order Chitinophagales; family Saprospiraceae; genus Neolewinella. The sequence continues at coordinate 62,678 of CAVPZP010000045.1, forward strand.
CATCCGTATCTACGAGGGAAACAACTGCGGGTCTTACCTCCCCGCCGGCGATCCGATCGTGGTAGAGGAAGTTGATCCTGACTTATCCGTTTTCCCCAACCCGGCCAATGACCGCCTGAACCTGCGCTTTACGGTGGCCAAGGAAAGTGCTGCCGAAATTACCGTCTTCGACATGGCGGGCCGTCTGCTGCTAAACCGTAAGGAACAACTTGCCGCCGGCCGCCAGACCCTGCCCCTGCAAACCAGCCGCCTGCTACCCGGTACTTATCTGGTTCGGATCCAGACCGGCGAGTGGACGCAGACCCGCAAGTTTACCGTCGTTAGATAGCACCCATGGGCCGCCCCCGGGCGGTTCTCCCCCCTCGCTAGGTTGCGAGTGAAGTGCTATCAGGAGTCCTTCGTGCCTACGGGCGCGGAGGGCTTTTTTATTAGTGAAAGAAGAAGGACCGGTAAAAAATGTTAGCCGGACGACCCAAGATAGCGAGTAGCGCGGACCAACTTGAAGAAGACACGGCCGTGCCGGTGCTATGTTGTACGGAAACCTGTTTATCTACGGACAGGGCGGCATAATCGTTCCTTTCATCGGCGTCAAGGTTATCGACCTGATCGTTGCCCTATTCCTCTAAAATTACCCCATGAACAAGCTATTTACTACCCTACCGGTTTTCCTCCTTCTCGTGCTCGCTACCAACCAGGTAATGGCCCAAACCGAAGTAGTGGTCAGCCCCTTCACCTTCAGCGGCTACCTCGAAACCTACTACATCTACGATTTCAGTAACCCCGCCGACCACGACCGGCCCGACTTCCTTTATTCCTTCGACCGCCACAACGAGGTGAACCTGAACCTGGGGTTGTTTCAGGCCGACTACAACACCGACCGTGTGCGCGGAGAACTGGCCCTCATGGCCGGTACTTACCCCAACGCCAACCTGGCCGCCGAGCCGGGCGTGCTCAAAAACATCTTTGCCGCCAGTGCCGGGGTGAAGGTGTCCAAAACCAAAGACCTCTGGGTAGACGCCGGCATCTTCGCCTCGCACATCGGCTTCGAAAGTGCCATCGGTGCCGTCTGTTGGAACATGACCCGCAGCCTTGCGGCCGAAAACTCTCCCTACTACCTCTCCGGGGCCAAAATTTCTTACACCAGCGACAACGAACAGTGGTTCATCAGCGGCCTGCTCCTCAACGGATGGCAGCGCATCCAGCGCGTCGACGGCAACCAGACCCCCGCCTTCGGCCACCAGATCACCTGGACCCCCAACGAGCGGGTCACGCTCAACAGTAGCTCCTTCATCGGCAACGATATGCCCGACGATAATCGGCAAATGCGTTATTTCCACAATATCTACGGCCAGTTCCAACTCACCCCCAAACTGGGCCTCATTACCGGCTTCGATATCGGTGCCCAGCAAACCGACCGCGCCGACAGCGATTACGATACCTGGTACTCTCCCGTGGTCATTGCCCGCTACGCCCCCACGGAAAAACTGGCCGTCGCCGGCCGCGCGGAATACTACTCCGATAAAAACGGTGTCCTGGTTTCCACCGAAACCCCCAATGGTTTCCAAACCTTCGGTTACTCCCTCAACCTCGACGTGCTGGTATCCCCCACCGCCTTATTTCGCATCGAGGCGCGAACCTTTGCCAGCCGCGAGGACAATATTTTTATGGATAGCGACGGAATTGCCAGTCAGAACAACTCGTTCGTCGGCACCTCCCTCAGCATTACATTTTAGCGAGTGCTGCCGGGTTAGGGGAATGATGGTTGACTCATTCGTTCGGCCCGCAGGGGGGGCGGGGACTAAATCCGGGACCTTCCCGTTCTTCCGGTGGGTGGGCACTAAAAGTATTTTTCCGGTACCAGGTACTTGGCCACATAGTTTTCCACCCCATCTTCCAGCGAATAGAGGTCGTAGGGATAGCCGGCGGCCCGCAACTTGTCCATGTCGGCCTCGGTAAAATACTGGTAGTTGTCTCGTATATCGGCCGGAGTGTCGATAAAGGAGATGTCGGCCGGTCGGTTCAGGGCGGAGAAGGTGGCGCGGACCAGATCGAGGAAGGTACGGCTGGTGCCGGTGCCGCAATTATAAAGGCCGTTTTCCGGTTCGGCCTGCCAGAGCCAGTGCATGATGCGGCAGAGATCCATGACGTAGATAAAATCGCGACTCTGCTCGCCGTCGGCCACATCGTCGCGGTGGCTGCGGAAGAGTTTCATCTTTCCGGTGGCCTTGATCTGGCGGAAAGCATGGTAGATCACGCTGGCCATGCGCCCCTTGTGGTACTCGTTGGGGCCGTAGACGTTGAAAAACTTGAGGCCGTACCAGTGGGGCGGGGCTTCGGTCTGGTGCAGTGCCCAGGCATCGAAGTCGTTTTTAGAGCGGCCGTAGGCGTTCAGGGGTTTTAGTTTTTCCACCAGCCCGTGGTTGTCGTGGTAGCCCAGTTCGCCACCGCCGTAGGTGGCCGCGCTACTGGCATAGATCAGGGGGATTTCCCGGTCGGCGCAGCGCTCCCAGATGTCCTGGCTGTAGCGGTAGTTGAGGCGGTCGAACAGTTCAGTGTCGGTTTCGGCGGTATCGGTACGGGCACCGAGGTGGAAGACGGCCTCGACGGAGATTTTTCGCTGCCGGTCCCACCAGCCGATGAACTTGGTCCGCTCGATCTTTTCGGCAAACTGTTTGCCGATGAGGTTGGGGGTTTTGTCCTCGTAGGTGGTAAAGTCGTCCACCAGAATAAGGTCTTCCCGCCCGGCGGCATTGAGCCAGCCGACGAGGCAGCTTCCGATGAATCCGGCGGCACCGGTGATGATGAGCATGGGGTAGTTGTTTAGTGGATGGATGGTGTGTTTTGCCTCAGGTGCGGATAAAGCACATCCTTACGGTTATTTTGATGAGACGATGATTTCCCTTAATTTTTTTCATCCGTCATTCTTTCACATCGAAGGATCGCTTTGCGATCAATAGAAGCAGCGCAGCTAATCCTTGGTTTCCCCCAGCCCCCCGAAGGGGAAGCGCAAATTTCATTCATCTCGCTCAGTCAATCCTTCACCTAGAAAGATCATTTATGATCGAGAGAAGCAGTGCTGCTAATCCCTGGTTTCCCCCCCAGCCCCCCGAAGGGGGGAGCGCAAATTTCATTCATCCCGCTTAATCAATCTTTCACCTCGAAAGATCATTTATGATCGAGAGAAGCAGCGCAGCTAATCCTTGGTTCCTTCACCTACTACGTAAAGGCGGCGACTGTTGGTCGCCTGGACGCAAGATGTTGCGTCTCTACTTCAATCCTTCAATCCTTGCACCGCGTGAGGTGCCCGCAGGGGCGTTAGCGCACGTAGTGCCGAGGCGAATGCCGAAGCCCGGAGGGGACCGGCCCGGCCGTCAGGCCGGGACACGCCCAAACTCCTCGAATCAGGACGTAAGGTAAGGCCGGCGGGCGAAAATAACGTGGATAGGAGGCCGGCCGGCCATAGTCCCGTATCTTTGTGTTCTTAACCGAACGTACCTCCCCATGCTCTCCATCACCCTGATTACCGGCGGCAGCCACGGCATCGGCCTGGCCCTGGCCCGCGAATGTTTGCGCCGCGGACACACCGTGGCCATTGCCGCCCTGCCTGACCGCCACCTGGATGCCGCCCTGCAGGAACTGACCGCGCAGGCCGAACCCGCCCGGGTTATCCCCCTGCCGATAGATTTTTCCGAGCCGGATTCGGTGGAAGAAATCCGGGCGGAACTGGTAAGGCGCAAAATGCGGGTCCGCTACCTGATCAATAACGTCGGCTTCGGGCGCGGCGGCCTGTTCGAGCATACGCCGCTGGCCGAGTACCAGGCCATGCTGCGCCTGAACAACGGCGTGCTGGTGGATATGTGCTACGCTTTTTTGGACGACCTGAAGGCCGAGCGCGGCGGAATGCTGAACCTGAGCAGTATGGAGGCGACCATGCCGCTGCCCTACAAAACGGTGTATACCGGGACCAAAGCGTTCGTTTATGCCTTCTCGCTGGCGCTGGCCGAGGAGTTGCGCCCCGGCGGCGTAAGCGTGACCGTACTCTGCCCCGGCCCCGTGCTGACCAACGAAGATGGTCTGAAACGCGTAAAGGCCCAGGGCGGCCGTGCCAAATTGCTACTGTTTATGCCGGACGATATTGCCCCCGGTGCGATTAAAGGGATGATCGACCGCCGTGCGGTGATTATTCCCGGCGCGCTGCCGCTTTTCCTGGTCCGTCTGGCATCGGTGGTCCCTCGCCGCTACCGGATGCGCATTCTGGAAAAACTCTTTCGCAAGTACCGCGATGAGCCGGCACGCGGAGAGAAAGATGCCGTGGAGCCGCGTACGCTGGTGTGAGCTGAATGGCTGTTCGCCATTCGGAGACACAAGGTCTTGTCTATTTGCGATATAATCGACGCCTTAACTATTTTGTCATTCCGCTCGAAAGATCATTTACGATCGAGAGAAGCAGCGCAGCTAATCATTGATGACCCGCCTCGCCCCCACCCCATCCGGCCTGCTGCATGCGGGCAACGCCTTGTCGTTCGTGCTCACTTGGGCACTGGCGCGGGCGGGTGGTGGGCGCGTGCTGCTGCGGATCGATGACCTGGATGCGGCCCGTGTACGACCGGAATACCTAGCCAATATTTTTGCCACCATCGACTGGCTGGGAATTGATTACGATCTGGGACCCCGGGATATGAGGGACTATCACGCCAATTGGTCGCGTGACCGGCGGATGCCCCACTATACCGATCTGCTGAACCGGCTGACCGGAACCGGGCGGGTCTATGCTTGTACCTGTTCGCGGCGGGAGTTGGACGAGCGACGGGCGGCCGGTTTGCGGGAAGACGACCTGTACGTTTGCCGCAACCGCAATTTGCCGCTGGAAACCGCCGGTGCCGCCTGGAGAATCAGGGTGCCGGAGGGAACAAGGATCAGTATTTCGACCGAACTCAAGTTAGCCGGAGTGACCGGCTCCCCTCCTGAGTCAATCGACCTGACGCAGGAAATGGGTGATTTTATCGTCCGCCGTCAGGACGGAGTTCCGGCTTACCAAGCGGCTTCGCTGGCCGAAGATTTGCACCACGGGATGGACCTGATCGTGAGGGGCGCGGACCTATTGCCCTCTACGGCCGCACAGCGTTATTTGGCGGGGTTGCTCGATGATTTTGGGGCATCATTTTTGGCGGCACGGACGGTCCACCATCCACTGATACTGGCGGATAGCGGGGAAAAGCTGTCCAAGTCGGCGGAAGCGGCGGCGGTGCTGCATACCGAGCGCGCGGATATTTTCCGGCAAGTGAGCGAGTGGCTGGGAACGAGTAAAGCCACGAATGCCGAGCAGTTGCTGGAAGCGATAGCAGCGAATCCGCCGACGGCCCTTAACACACCTTAAGAATACTTTACCAGTCCCAACATAATCATTGGGAGGTAAAAGTCATTTATCTGACAAACCAAAAATTCCCGTCAGATGAAAATCCATTTCGTTTTTCCCCTCTTACTGCTTCTGTTCGCTACCGTCGGGTTACAGGCCCAGGTTCAATTCGGCCTCAAGGCGGGGCTTTCCACCGAGCAACTGGCCGGCCAAAGCCTCACCTTTAGTGCTGATGGATTCAACGACCTGACGCTGGCCATGAAAGAAGCCAATTACGGTATTCAGGCCGGTCTGTTCCTTCGGGTCCCGCTGAGCAAGTCGGTTTTCCTGCAACCGGAACTCCTGTTTAACAGCAACAGCAATACCCTGGAACTGGACGACCCCAACCAGGACGAGGTAGCTGTCATCAAGGACAACTACCAGCACCTGAACGTGCCCCTGCTGCTCGGCGTAAAACTCGGCCCCCTGCGTGCGCAGGCCGGTCCCACCGGAAATTTCTTCCTCCACAGTGCCAATGACCTGACCGACCGCGACGGCTGGGATGCTACTTTTGATTCCTTCAACCTCGGCTACCAGGTGGGCGGTTCCGTTGATATCTGGCGCTTCACGGTGGATGCCCGCTACGATGGTAATTTCGGGGGCGATGATGCTACCTTTACCTTCGCCGGTCAGGACCTGGCGCTGGACCGGACGCCGAGCCGGTGGATCTTTACGTTGGGCTACCGGTTTGGGGGGAAGTAGCCAATGAGTGACCTCGAAAACGGCTCTGCCGGATTTAGAAGCAGCGTAGCTAATCCTTCAATTCTTCAATTCTTCAATCCTTTCAGGCGGCGAAGCCGCCCGAAAACAGTAATCCCCAGCCCTCTTACGAGGGCCGGGGATTCATCTTGAGCGGATGACAAGATTCGAACCTGCGACCTCAACCTTGGCAAGGTTGCGCTCTACCAACTGAGCTACATCCGCGTCTGCTGGCTGCTCAGCCATATGCCTTATTGCTAAAGCGATGCAAATATACGGCAATGCGCCGTGCCCCTGCAAGTATTGTAAGAGAAAAAGTGCGCCCGGAGTTCCCCGGTGGTGATAATTTATTGAGGGGCAAGCCGAAGCGCTCGAGAAAAAAATTGTGCCGCCGCCGCCGTATCATTGCGGCATGAGCCGAACGGCCCCTTTTACCACCCTTACTTCCCGCCTGAACGGTGCGGCCTTGCTATTGAGTGGGGGCGTGGCGGCCCTGTGGATATTTAATTGGTGGTGCGGTCGCTCCCTGTTTCTGGACGAGGCCAATCTGGCGCGTAATCTTTTTGAACGATCCGGGGGGCAACTGCTACGGCCACTGAGTTTTGAGCAGTATGCCCCGCCCCTGTGGTTGCTGGCTACCGATGGGCTGTCCTATTTATTCGGGTTTGACGAGCGGGTATTGCGCCTGCCGGCCCTGCTGAGCGGTCTGGCTATCCTGGTTCTGGGATGGTGGTTGCCCGGGCGGTGGTTCGGGGCGGTGGGGGGCGGGTCGGACACCGGCGTTGCGTATAGCCGACTACTGTGGCCGGCACTGGCGGGCAGTTCGTTGTTTTGCCTCCAGTATTTTACGGAGTGTAAGCCCTATGGCACCGATTTGCTGGTGGCAGCCGGACTAATGTATGCCGCCCTCTCGCCGCGAGCGAAGGGAGTAAGCAGCGGCTGGGTGATGGGTTGGGCAGCGGCGGGAGTACTAACACCATGGTTTTCGCTGCCCGCCGTGTTCGGCTTGGCGGCTACCGGCCTTTATTTGTGGTACGGTTCGGGGCGGGCGGGGCGGTGGGTTTGGCCGGCGGTGTTTGTGATCTGGGGAATCAGTTTCGTACTGCTTTATCTGGGTCTGCTCCGCGATGCGGTGGGCATTAGTGCACTGCAAAATTTTCATCGCGAGTATTTTTTTCCGGTCGATTTTTGGCGGGCCGGGGCGTGGGTGCAGGCGGGTGGGCTGCTGATTCATATATTTCGGGCGGCGGTGGGGCATACGGTGTGGGCACTGGTCTGGAGCGGGCTGCTGTTGCTGACGGGCGCGATTGCTTTGCTGCAACGCCGACCCATACTCCTTTGGTTGGCGCTAGGTTCGTTGGTTGCGGCCGTAGCGGTATCGGCGGCCGGTAAATACAGTTTGATCGTGCGCCTGTGTCTGTTTGCTTTGCCGGGTTTATGGATGCTGGTAATTTACGGCACCTCATTAGCGGCGGCGCGGCGGCCGAAATTAAGTCGCCCGATCCTGCTGGTCGGCTGGATCATCAGCGTGGCGGGGGCGAATATCTATCAACACACCTACCGCCCACTGGAAACGGACCAGGTGCGACGCATACTGGCCGAACGAGCGTACCCCGACTCGCCGGTCTTCGCGGATGGCGGGGCCGCCGGCCCGGTGGTTTATTATGCTACGATTCACCCCCGAACATCGCAGGGGAGCGGGTATCCGCTATTCGAGGACGTACGCGATGGGACCCTGGCCGATTTCCTGGAACTACATAAGGAGTCACCCCGCCTGACACTGATTTTTAGCCTCATCACTACACAGCGGCACTATGAGCAAGTAGAGCGGGCCGTCGGTCAACTGGAGCGAGCCGGTTACCGAATACGGCGGGTGGATTATTACCGGGGCGTGCGGCTGGAGGTGGAGCGGTAGTCCTTTAGATTATGGGCGTGTCCCCGTCCCTCCGCTACGCTGTGGGGCGGGGCCGGTCCCTTCCCCGCTCGCTATCGCTCGGCCCTGCGGGCTGCCCCCCCGCTAATGCGGGATCGGCCCGGTCCAGGCACCTCACGCAAAAAAGTTTCCCCCGAGGTTTCGGCTTAAAACAGGAACCCGAGCTTAATATTCAGCGGCAGGGAAAAGGTAGTCGTTTTACCCTTCTGATTGATGTAGGAATCGTAAGTGATGTCAGACGGCTCGAAGGTCAAACGAGTGGGTGGAAATCTGTATTTTTTTGATGGATTATTAGTTGGAGACACTGACTCCGCCGACCGGAGGTCGGGCAGCCAAACCCGCGAGACCGGAGGTCACGCACCAAATTTGCCGACCGGAGGTCACGGACTAAATTTGCCGACCGGGGGCAGGCCCGAATAAGACCACTCAAACACCTCAATGTACTCCGGCAACGGGATGAGATCATTAACATTTGCGGCAGGGCCGATTTCCCGAACCCCGCCCGCAAACCGCTGTTACACAAGAGCAACCAATTTGCCAAACCAACCAATTTTAAGCTATGCTAAACCGAAATTTCCTGTCCGCTTTCCTGGGTGCCCTCCTATTTATGGGCCTGACGGTGAGCTGTGACGTCACCAAAACGTCGTCCCGCGATAATAGCAGCATCGGCGGTAGTACCGACTCGATGGAGATGCCACGCTCTTCTTCCGCCACGACGGACGCTGCCCGGACGAATGACATGGACCGTACCCGCACCCCCCGCGTGGCGGATGCCGACCGCGCTGACAATACGGGCCGGACCGCCCGCACGACGGACAGCGAAATAGAACGCACTAACCGTGCCGCGACAGACGTGACGGCGGCCGAACGTGCTGAGATGAACCAAGCCAGAATGGATGCCAAAGCCGATCGGAACCGCGCCGAAATGGACGCCAAAACAGACATGGACCGCACCAAAATGGACGCCAAAACAGACATGGATAACGGCATGGACCGCGCCGAGACCAACATGAAAATGGACCTGCCCTGCGGCGAGATGTACCGGACGATGTCGGTGAAGGAGGACCTGCCCAGCCCCCGCCGCAAGATGCAGGCCGAACTGGCCGGCAGTAAAGTAATGGTCGACTACGGCAGCCCGCGCATGAATAAGCGTGAACTGTACGGAAAACTCGTTCCTTACGGTCAAGTGTGGCGATCGGGTGCTAATAAAGCCACTACCGTGACCTTTGATAAGGACGTGCTGGTGGAAGGCAAAATGCTGAAAGCCGGTACTTATGCGCTGTTTACCATCCCCGAGCAAGACGAGTGGACGGTCATATTTAGCAAGACCGCCGAGCAGTGGGGTGCCTATAAGTACGATATGAAGGACGATGCCCTGCGCGTGAAAGTGAAGCCCCGCGCCGCCGCGAAGTCTACCGAGCAACTCTACTACGGTGCCGCCAAAGACGAGTTGAACCTGAACTGGGGCGATAAGGTGGTGCCGATCAAGGTAACCAAGGCATAGAACGGGATTTTTGTCCGATGCGGTAGAATTACCCGCCGCCTGCCGACAGGTAACCTGTCCCTACGCCCCCCGCTGCCTCCGGCAGGCGGGGGGCGTTTTGTTTGGGACGAATCGGGTAGCCGATTTGGGAATTACCGCGATCATCGTAAATTGGGGCTTGTGCTGCCTTTGATTTCGCCGTTTTCTCAATAGTACCGCCATCGAATACTCCGTGTTTACCGAAAACCTTGCCTTTGCCTACCCCGGCGCGGGCGAGCTGCGCTTTCCCGATATTGCCTGCCCGCCGGGGAGCGAACTGCTGGTGCTGGGGCAGTCGGGTAGTGGAAAGACCACGCTACTGCAATTGCTGGCGGGGCTACGGACGGCCGGTTCCGGCACCGTGCGGCTAGCCGGAACGGAGCTGGCGGCCCTGAGCGGTGCGCAGCGCGACCGCTACCGGGGGCGGCACGTGGGGATCGTGTTTCAGCAGGCTCATTTTTTGCGATCGTTACGGGTGGATGAAAACCTGGCCCTGGCCCGTACGCTGGCCGGCCTGCCGGCGGATGCCGGCCTAATCACCGCGCTGCTGGAACGACTGGGGCTGGCCCACAAGCAGCGGTCGCGCACCACCGCCCTGAGCGTGGGCGAGCAGCAGCGGGTGGCCATTGCCCGTGCACTGGTCTGCGGGCCGGAACTGATCCTGGCGGACGAGCCGACCTCCGCCCTGGACGACCGCAACGCCGCCGCCGTGGTGACGCTGCTACGCGAACAGGCCGCCGCCGCCGGAGCCACCCTCCTTATTGTCACCCACGATCAGCGCCTGAAGGACGCCTTCGCCAACCGTATCGAGCTATGAATGTCCTGACCCTCGCCTGGCGCAACCTGCTGGACCGCCCCCTGCGCAGCCTGCTCAGCCTGCTCCTTTTTGCCCTCGGCACGGGGCTGGTGGCCTTTTTGCTATTGTTCCAGGACCAACTGGATGAACAATTCGAGGCCAATCTGGCGGGTATCGACCTGGTGATCGGGGCCAAGGGCAGCCCGTTGCAACTGGTACTGAGTACGATGTACTACGTGGACGCACCCACCGGCAACGTGCAGATCGGTAAGGTGAAACCCTTCCTGAATCCCGCCCACCCACTGATTGCGACGGCCGTGCCGCTCTCCATCGGCGATAGCTACCGCAACCACCGGATCGTGGGAACGACGGAAGAATTTCTGGGTCTCTACGGAGCCGAACTGAGCGAGGGCAACTGGCCGGAAGATAACTTTGAGGTGGTGGTGGGGTCGCTGGCGGCCCGGGATACGAAGTTAAAACCGGGCGATACCTTCGAGACCGCCCACGGACTGGACGAAGAGATCGGGGCCGAGCACGAGGGCGTGCCCCCGCTACGCGTGGTGGGCCTGCTGGCCCCTACCGGCACCGTGGCCGATCAACTGCTGCTGACTACGCCCGCCACCTACTGGCTGTCGCACGGCGACCACTCCCCCACCCCGCCGGCTGAGGCCGATGACGAGGAAGAACCGGCCGCAATAGAGGAGGACCACGAACACGCCGAAAGCGAGGAACACGAGCACGGTGCGAACGACGCCCCGTCCGGACACGAGGATCACAACCATGCCGGTGAGCACGCCCACGCCGCCCCGGTCTACCGCACCGCCGCCGAGCTGGCGGCCGCCGCGCCGGAGCAGGAGATCACCGCCCTGCTGCTGAAGTTCAAGGGCCGCAACTACCAGGCCCTGAATATGGGCCGGTCCATCAACGAAAACACCGACCTCCAGGCGGCCACCCCGGCCATCGAGACCACCCGCATATTTCAGCTCTTCGATCAGAGCGAACGCGCCCTGCGCCTGCTGGCCCTGATCATCATGATCGTTTCGGCCCTGAGCGTATTCATCTCCCTCTACAGTTCCCTGCGCGACCGCCGTTACGAGTTGGCCCTGCTGCGGGTAATGGGCGCGTCGCGCCCGCGCCTGTTCGGCCTCATTACCTTCGAGGGTGTCTTGCTGGCACTGGTAGGTTGCGTGGCGGGTATTTTGCTGGCGCACGGCGCGTTGTGGCTGCTGGCCAATAATTTGCGCGAGGCCTACCGCTATGAGTTTTCGGCCGTTCACTTTTTGCCGGGCGAGGCGGTGCTGCTGGGGGCGTCGTTGCTGATCGGGTTGGTGGCGGCGTTGTTGCCGGCCGCGCAGGCGGCGCGGGCGGACGTGGGGACACTTTTAGGCAAGGAATGATCAGATGAAGACCATTGCCCTCCTCTCCGGCCCGCTTCTCTTCGCGGCCATTCTCCTGTTCTTCCAGCCCGCCGGGCTGCCGCCCGCCGCGCGGGCGGTGCTGGCCGGCACGGTCTGGATCGCCGTCTGGTGGATTTTCGAGGCCATTCCCATCAGCGCCACGGCCCTATTGCCTTTGGTGCTTTTCCCGCTCACCGGGGCGCTGGGGCTGGAGGAAACCGCCACGGCTTACGGGCACAAATACGTTTTTCTCTACCTCGGCGGCTTCATCCTCGCCATCGCCATCCAGCGGTGGCACCTGCACCGGCGCATTGCGCTCACCATCATCGGCCTGGTGGGCACGGGCGTCTCGCACATCATTCTGGGCTTCATGCTGGCCACGGCCCTGCTGTCGATGTGGATATCCAACACCGCCACCTCGGTCATGATGCTGCCCATCGGCATGGCCATTATCGCACAGCTCCAGGACGACCCGCGTACCGTGGAGGACGAAAACCTGCGCTTCGGCAAGGCCCTCATGCTGGCCATCGCCTACGCGGCCTCCATCGGCGGCATCGCCACCCTCATCGGCACGCCGCCCAACCTGGTGCTGGCCGGGGTGGTGCAGGAACTGTACGGCGTAGAGATCACCTTTCTGCAGTGGATGACCTTCGGGCTGCCCATTTCGGCCGTGCTCCTGTTGCTCTGCTGGCTATACCTCACGCGCATCGCCTTTTCCTTCCGGCAAACCGGTTTCCCCGGCGGCCGGCAGGAAATCGAGCGACTACGTAAGGAACTCGGGCCGCTCGGTTACGAGGAAAAAATGGTCCTGGCGGTCTTCCTCATCACCGCCCTGGCATGGATTTTAAGGTCGCTCGTCCTCACGCGCTATTTCCCCGCCCTCGATGACACCATCATCGCCATCGCCGCCGCGCTGGTCCTCTTCCTGCTGCCCGCCGGCGGGGGCGGCCGCGCGCTCGTCACCTGGGAGGAAGCCGTAAAACTGCCGTGGGGCATCATCCTCCTGTTCGGCGGCGGCCTGGCCCTGGCCAACGGCTTCCAGTCTTCCGGCCTCGCCGCCTGGATCGCCGCGCAGTTTGGTTTACTGCAGGGTATTCACCTCGTGGTGTTACTCCTTATCATCATCGCGGCGGTCAACTTCCTCACCGAGATCACCTCCAACCTCGCCACCACGGCCATGCTCCTGCCCGTCCTCGCGCCCCTGGCCGTCACGCTGGGCGTCCATCCCTATTTACTGCTCGTCGCGGCCACCGTCGCGGCATCCTGCGCCTTCATGCTGCCCGTCGCCACGCCCCCCAACGCCGTCGTATTCGGCTCCGGCTACCTCCGCATCCCCGACATGGTCCGGGCGGGCATTTGGATGAATATAACGTCCATTTTCGTGGTGCTAGGGTTCGTCTATTTTCTATTGGAAGTAATCTGAGGCTTTTAAATCAGCGAAGGCTCAAGCGGCCATCCTTCCCCATTATCTCCCATTTTTTGGGCGTGTCCCCGCCCCTTGCGGGAGCGGGGCCGGTCCCCTCCCGGCTCCCCTGCCGGGTCGGTGCTGCGCACTGGCGGCCGGGAGGAGGTGTTTCGTATTGTTGGGGGTTGGATTGCGGCCGCCCCCGTCCGGGCACCTCACGCGGGGTTTGATCGTTACTTAGAGCGTGTCTAAAATTTCCTTATCGCCCAACCCCCTATCTTGCCTCCCCATAATTCATCCACCATGTCCCGTTTCCTCCCCCTCCTGTTAGTTCTCCTCGCGGCCTGCATCGGTCCCAAAACAGCTCCCATGTCCTCTTCATCCGTTTCCAGCCCCGTTTTTGCCGATAACATCGTGGTCGCTCACCGGGGCGCGTGGAAGGCCGGGGGCCTTCCGGAGAACTCCATCGCCTCGCTACGCGAGGCGATCCGGCTGGGCTGCACGGGAACGGAGTTCGACGTGCGCCTCACCTCCGATGATTCCCTGCTGGTGGTCCACGATGAGGTCCACGGCGGAATGGAAGTAGCCCGCCACACCTTCGCTGAGCTGACCGCCATTCCTCTTGCCAACGGAGAAAAATTGCCCACCCTGCGCGAGTACCTGGCGGCCGGCCTGCGCGACAATCCCGGCACCCGCCTGGTTTGCGAGCTAAAGCCTTCGGAGGTCAGTACCGAGCGCGATGTGCGCACCGCTACCCTGGCCGTAGCCCTGGTGGCCGAGTTAAAAGCCGAGGCGTGGGTGCCCTACATCAGTTTCAGCTACCCCATCCTGCTCCGTATCCTCGAACTGAACCCCGCCGCCGATACCCAGTACCTCAACGGCGAGAAAACTCCCGACGAACTAAAAAAAGATCGCATCAACGGCCTGGATTACAACTACCGCGTCTACCAGACACACCCCGAGTGGATAGCCGCCGCCAAGCGCAACCGGCAAGCTCTCAATGCCTGGACCGTAAATGATGCCGCCGATATGGACCGCCTCATTCAGCAAGGGTTTGATTTCATTACCACCAACGAGCCGGAGTTGCTGCTGAAAAAGGTGCGGTGATGCGAACTTGCGCGATCTGGGGATCGCGACCCTTAAATACGGGGTCCAGATCCCCAGACCTGGGAAGTTTTAATAACCTACGCGATCTGGGGATCGCGACCCTATCCTTACGCGATCTGGGGATCGCGACCCTTAAATACGGGGTCCAGGTCCCCAGACCTGGGAAGTTTTAATAACCTACGCGATCTGGGGATCGCGACCCTTTCCTTACGCGATCTGGGGATCGCGACCCTTTCCTTACGCGATCTGGGAATCGCGACCCCTTAAGTCCGGGGATCGCGACCCTTATTTCATCCATTCCTCCTTTGGCGGCACCGCATATTTTTTCATCAAGCCATCTAACTGCTTTTTTAAATCATCCGTAACGGCGGCATACCCTTCCCCGCCGTACAGGTTACGCATCTCCAGCGGGTCGGTTTTCAGGTCGTAGAGTTCCCAGGCATCGATGTCTCCATAGAAGTGCATGAGCTTGTAGCGGTCGGTTTTCACGCCGTAATGTCTACGGACGTCGTGAAAGCTGGGAAATTCATAATAGTGGTAATAAAGTGCTTCGTATTGTTCATCCGGTCCCGTGCCGGTGGCGGCCGTCCGGAAACTTTTGCCCTGCACGGCCGCCGGGACGGGCAGTCCCGCAAAATCGAGTAGCGTGGTGGCAAAGTCAATGTTTTGAACCAGGGCGTTGCTCACCCGGCCCGCCGGTATCGCGCTGCCGTACTGCATCAGCAACGGGATTCGCATACTTTCCTCGTACATGAAGCGCTTGTCCAGCCACCCGTGCTCGCCGAGAAAAAAGCCCTGATCGGAAGTATAGATCACGATGGTATTCTCATCCAGTCCGCTTTCTTCCAGGTAATCCAGTACCCGACCCACGCCGTCATCCACACTGGCCACCGAGGCGCAGTATTCCTGGAGGTAACGCTGGTACTTCCATAGATCGACCTGCGCCTCCTCCAGGTATGGTTCCAGGCGGTTGAAGTGATCGTTTTTGGCGCGGTAATGCTCGTTCCACTCCCGCAATTGTTCGGACGTGAAGCGGGAAAATTGCTCCGGCCAGGGATCGTTGCGTAGTGTATCGTTGCTTACGGCGACGGTCATTTTGAGGTCGTGTCCCTCATAAACGTGGGCGGGGTTAGCCACCTCCATTGCCTGTGCCGCCGCGGCCGGGCGGCCGCGATAATTGTCAAAGTAGTTGTCCGGCACCGGAAAATAGGTACTGTCGTAAAGGTTATGGTGGCGCGGTGCGGGCTGCCAGTTACGGTGTGGGGATTTATGCCACAACAATAGCGCAAACGGTCGGTCGGGATGCTCGGTCCGTGCGGCTTGCAGCCACGCCAGCGATTTATCCGTAATAATATCGGTCGTATAACCTTCCATCCGGTAGGTTTCGGCACCGTTGCGCCGAAATTCGGGGTTATAATAACTTCCTTGCCCCGGCAACACATCGGAATAATCAAAGCCCTCCGGTTCTACTCCCAGGTGCCACTTGCCGATCACGGCCGTCCGGTAGCCGGCCGCATGCAGGTCCTTATGCCACTGCCACTGCGTGGCGTCAAAGCGGTTGCCGTTCTGCTTGAATCCATTGACGTGGCTATGTTTTCCCGTCAGGATCGTAGCACGGCTGGGACCGCACAGCGCATTGCCGCAGTAGGCGCGATCAAAACGCACGCCGCTGCGGCCGATCCGGTCGATGTGGGGCGTGGGGGCCGCCCGACCGATGGGGTGATCGTAGGCACTGACCGCCTGATAAGCGTGATCGTCGCTGAGGATGAAAATGATATTGGGCCGCTTTTCTTGCGGGGCCGGACTTTTCACGTCGGTCAGGCCAAAGCCCGACACGATCGCCAGTAGCAGCAGGGGGACAAAACTCAGGTAGTAACGCATGGCAACGGGATTGAATTGATTCCCGCTAATTTAAGCATAATTTACCAGGTCACAATCAGCACACCCCCGCCATTTCTTTTACCCCCTGCTCTACGAATTTACCCGCCCTGAAAACGTGTACCGCTTGTACGCCCAAGCTATCCAATAATTGATAAGTTGGCGCGAATCCTCCCGTTACGTGCTCCACCTCGTGGGTATCCGAGTTTATCTGGAGGGGTATTCCCCGCCCCACGGCCGATTCTATGATCCAGGCACTGGGATAAAGTTCCTGTACCGTACCCCGGTAGATGCCGCGCGTATTGACTTCCATGATGATGCCGGCGCGGGCAATGTCGTCCAGGGTGGCTTCCACCGTCTCGCGGTACCAAGGTTCCTCTTCCTTCCAGTATAAACCGCCCAGATTACGCTTTTTGATCCGGTCCGGGTGGGCCACTATATCGGGCGGGTGGGTGGTGACCATTTCTCGTACCAGCTCGTAGTAGCGTTCCACCATCGCCCGGGCATTTCCTCCGAATATCTCGTCGATCCCCCGCTGAAAAAGGGGTTCGGGCTGCTGGAAACTCCAGGGGCGGTCGCCGTCCAGGCAATCCACGAAGTGTACGGCCCCGATGGTATAGTCCAATTCTGCTTCCCGAATGTGCGGGCTATCCACACTCACCAGACCGGGCAGATAATCTACCTCCAGACTCCGGTGAATCTCGATCCGGTCGCCGTATACTGCCCGTAGCCGCTCGATCTCGGCCAGGTAGTCCGGCAGTTGCGCCATTTTCATCATACTCATGTCCTGGTGCGGAATGGGACAGTGGTCACTGAATCCGTAGGCCGTCATGCCCTTGCGCAGGGCTTCGAGAAGAAAAGTTTCGGCCGGGGCCTTGCCGTCGCTGAAGATAGTATGCGAATGGTGGTTGGAGTAGCGGTTCATGAGGAGGAAACGGTTGAGCGGGAGGAAAGGGTAAATGTGTTCTTGCTGAAGAATGTTTATCTTGTTTCCCTGCTACTCAATATAACCTGTTTGCTGCCCCAAATCAACCCTATAAATTTCTTTAACATTTACCAAGCTGTCGAAAATTAGATAAGCTCCTGCAGACAGAACTAAGAGCGTGTCTAAAATTTTTAAGAACTGAGGATCAATAATTCGCTTCGCGGCTACTTCGTGGTGCGCGCATAGCGGGTTACGTAAGTCAGTTTTTATGACGCCAGGTTCTTAAATGCTTGGTTATCAGGAAGTAAAAATTTAGACACGCTCTAACTCCCAAGCGTGAGGTGCCTGAACGGGGCGGAACGGCAGAGACGCAGCCCGCAGGGCCGAGCAGACTTGCGAGCCGGTAAGGGACCGACCGCGACGCGTCAGCGACGGGGACACGCCCGGTCCTTAGCAGGCAGATTGCCTTTCCGTGGTACGCAATAGTAGTTTTCCGACTCGACGATGGTGTCAATCACATTTTTGATTGTACAAGTGTCAAGATGGATTATCCCGCCACGACGATTCAACTTCCCGATCGACTGCTTAACCACATTGATCTCGGTAACTTTGGCGTTCTGGTAATGACTCAATCATCCGATCTTTCGTCCTCACTCAACCATTCAGTCATTCGATTACTCAATCATTCAGTCCCCTACCGCCTCGCCACTTTCCTCTACCATGCCGCCATCCACCTCGCCGCCCGTCTCGGCCGAGCCAAGGCCGCAGAGTGGGTGGCCGGACGTAAAAACTGGCGAGCAGACCTCACCGCCTGGCGCACCGCGCACCCCGGCCCGCTGGTCTGGATGCACTGCGCATCCCTGGGTGAGTTTGAACAAGGAAGACCGGTGCTGGAAGCCATCCGCGCCGAACGGCCGGACCTGGTGCTACTCCTCACCTTCTACAGCCCCAGCGGTTACGAGAGCCGTAAAAATTATCCGGGGGCCGATGGAATTTTCTATTTGCCCGCAGATTCACCCCGTGCCGCACACGATTGGCAAGCCACCCTCCACCCTGACTTGGCTATCTTCGTAAAGTATGAGTTCTGGCTCTTCCACCTCCGCGAACTCGCCCGGGCCGGGGTGCCTACCGTGCTTATTGCGGCCTCCTTTCGGCCCGGCCAGGCTTTCTTTCGCCGGTGGGGCGGCGGCTACCGCCGGGCACTCCACAACTTCGCCCACCTCTTCGTGCAAACCGAGCAAGACGTAAACTTGCTCACTACCCTTCCCTACCCTGCGGCCAAAATCACCCGCGCCGGAGATCCCCGTCTGGACCGTGTACTCCAGCTCCCCGCCGAATCATTTAGCGATTCCTTGCTGGAAGCCTTTGCTGCCGACCACCACCTCATCATCGCCGGCTCCACCTGGCCGGCCGATGAGGAAAAACTGGTACCCGCTTTTCAAAAATTTGCCGCCGGGCAACCCGGTAACTGGAAGCTGCTGCTGGTTCCTCACGATGTGAGCGAAGCCCACGTAGCCGGTCTTCACCGCTCTACCGGTGCCCCCCGCTATACACAAACCGAACGTGGGGAAGCAACTGCTTCCCACGTCCTGATCGTCGACGCCATCGGTCTGCTTAACCGCCTCTATCGCCTGGGCGAGATCGCCTACATCGGCGGCGGTTTCGGTAGCGGTATTCATAACACTCTCGAACCGATGGCCTACGGACTGCCGGTTGTCTTCGGACCCAAATATGCCAAGTTTCCGGAGGCTGTCCAGGCAGTGGCTTCGGGTGCCGGCCGGTCCGTGAGTGATACCGACACAATCGTTTCGGCCCTGACCGCTTTTACTGCCGGCGAACCGATCGGAGACCGGGCACGTACCGCCGTTCAGGAATATTTACGGGCCAATCGGGGAGCCACCGGCGTCATCATGCGGGGAATCAGGGCTTATCTCCCGAAGAACGGATATTGACCAACTTACGCAATAGGTCGAACCAGAAAGGCGCGCCCAGTGAAATGGCTAAGGCAGTCAGGATAAATCCCAGCATTTTCATCAGCACATCCTGCCATCCGAGGCTGGCAATTTCCACTTGCTCCCAGCCCAGCCCCAGAGGGCTTCTGACCGATTCCAGTTCCTGGCTGATCAGGTACTTTACGTCTTCCAGCACCACATCGAATTCCCGCCCCTCGGGTGGTCCCAGCGTCATTTGGTCGCGGGTATTGACGTAGCTCTCGGCCATTTGCACTACTTGTTGCAGTGCTTCCGGATCCTTGTTCAGGGTGTCGAATATCTGGATCGTATCCGCATTAAAAACCACGGCGATCCCTAACCCGATGAACAGCAAAATTTTCTGCGTGAACCGCTTGAACCAACCCGAAGCCCGGTCCATGACATTATTGTACCAGTTCTGTACCTCCAACCGAAAAAGGTCCAACTCGTGATTGGATTGCCGGAGTAATTGGTTGAGCACATTGCGCAGGTCGTCGTCCGGCAGGGCGTCGATCCGTTCCTTGAGCTGAGTGAAATCCTCTCCCTTCAAAATAATATCGAACAGGATGCTCTGAAAGGTCTCCGCCGCCATGTAGCTCGGCGGCCCCTGCGACCGTTGGCCGTACTGTTGCGTCAGGTGCTTATAAAGGCTGTTCTGCTGAAAATCTTTCAGCATCGTAGCATTCGTATCGCAGCTGGCCAGCATATTATGCAGGGCGGTAAGCAGGTTACGCCCTCTGAGTCGAAAGAAGGAAGAGATTAATTCCATCAGCGTGGTTGCCAGCAGGCTCAACAGCAACAGAATAAATATCAATCCGATGACAACGGTCAAAATCTGCATAGGTAATCGTTAGGTTGGTCGCAAGATAGGCCAAGGTTTTGACAACCCGACTTACCCGTTGGTCCCGAAACCGAAAAATAGTGGGCTTATCCTGCTTGCCGCTTTTAAAAAAAGCGGGCGGCAACACGCTTTCGTGCTGCCGCCCGCCGGAAATCCTTTTGATATATGACTGGAGGGCCGTTATCAGCGGGTAAGTGTAACATCACCCTTATAAGTGATGACCTCGCCGTCGATAAAATGAATAACGGCCACATAGATGTATACACCGGTATTCATCTCTCGCAGGCGATGTAAACCATCCCAACCGTGGACCGCATTATTAGGCAGAAAACCCCCATCCTCGAACATGGACTCTCCCCAGCGATTGTAGACCTGGAAGCTCTCCACGCGGTCCACGAAGCGCGTATCGGCATTGATGAAGAAAACGTCGTTGCGCCCGTCGCCGTTGGGCGAGAAGCCCGTCGGGATAAACACCGGCCGGTCCTTGCGCACCAGCAGCAGGTAGTTGTCATCCGCCCGGCAGCCCAGTTCGTCCACCACGCTGACGCTGATGCGCCGCGTCTCGTCCGCCTGGAAACGGATCACGTTGCCCTCGCCCGACTGTTCGGCCAGGCTGTCCGGCATCCAGATGATGGTGTCCACCGCGTTGCCGCCCAGGATCGTGGCGCGCAGCGTCACGTCGTCACCCTGCCGGATGTCTTCCCCCACGGGGTCCAGCAGCGTGATGCTCACCCGCAGTTCGTCGGGCTGCGTGATGTCCAGGAAGAACTCCGTGAAGCAACCGTTCGCGTCCTCGATCCGCAGCGTGTACTCGTCCGGGACTAGGCCGCCGAACAGCGTCGTGCTCACCGGCGCGGCGTCGTTGAGCGAGTAGCGGTAGGGCGGCCGGCCGGCCGTCACGCCCGTGATGCGGATGGCACCGTCACTGCCCGCAAAGCAGGTAATCTGGCTCAGCTCGATGGTCGCCACCGGCACTTCGGTCTCGGCCGTCACCACCACCTCGTCGGTGTTGGTGCAGCCCAGCTCGTTGGTCACCGCCAGGGTGTAGGTGCCCGGCTGGCTCACCTCGATGACGCGGTTGGTCGGCGCGCCGATCATGATGCCGGGGTCGTCGGCCGTCCACTGGTAGGTGAAGCCCGGCCCGCCCTGCGAGCCGCCGCCGTCCAGCGATACCATGCCCATCGCGCAGGTCAGCGTCTGGTCCGCGCCGGCCTCGGCCCGGGGTCCGGCATTGATCTCCACGCTCACCGCGGCATCGTCCGTGCCGCAACTGCCGCCGTCCACCCGGTAGCGGAAAGTATACACGTTAGGGGCCAACCCACCCAGGGCCAGCGTGCCGTTCGCCGCCGAGAAGTTAGCGCCCGGCGCCGGCCCGGTACTGCTCCACGCGCCGCCGGCGTCCGCGCCCGTTAGTTGGTCGAACAGTGTTAGCGTCGTTGATTCGGTGTTGCAGAAGCGTGCCTGCTGCGCCTGTTCGCCCGCGCTCAACGGGGCTTCCACCGTCACGTCGGCCGTAAAGGTATTGCTTATACAGCCGTTCCCGGTCACCGTCAGGCTAACCGGGTAGGTACCCGGCGTCGTCCAGCTCAACTGGTGCGGTCCCGCGCCCGTGCCGGGCACGGCCGACGCGCCGGCAAAGTTCCAGTTGTAGGCCGCTCCGGCACCAGCACTTCCCGTGAAGGTCAGCGTGGTGGAAGCTCCCGTGCAAATCGTCGACTGGCTGAGGGTAAAGGCCGCCGTCGGGGTCTGGAAGACCGTGAAGACCACCGTGCCCGTGTAGCTGCAAACCGTTTCGGTATAGGTCACCGTTAGCGTATGCACGCCCGGTCCGGCCGCCTCGGCGGTAAACTGGTTGCCCGTCACGCCGGGGCCGCTCCAGGTGAACGTGCCCTGACCCGTGCCGCCCATGGAAGTGGCCGTCAGGTCGATCACGGTGTTCGATTGCGCGTCGATGCAGAAGGAGTTCGCTGCCGGCAGACTCAGTACCACGTTGGGGCAAGCCGCCGCCGCGCACTCCAGGCTCGTCGCCGGGCCGTTACCGCAGGGCGGCGGGCCGAGGGGCGTGACCGTCAGCGTGGCCGTCTGCTCGGGACTCAGGCCCGTCAGCGTGTAGGTCACGTCAGTGGTCGTGAAGGGAGTGTCGCCATCCACGGACAGCTCGTAGCCCGTCGCGCCCGCTACCGCCCCCCAGTTCCAGGTCACGGCGGTCAGCTCCGCGGTGCCGCAACTCAGCACCGCCGCCGCCAGGGGCGCGCTGACCGTTACGGTCCGCGATGTCTGCGGGCTGGTGCAACCGTTCTCGGTCACCAGCAGGGTGATGGCATAGGTGCCGGCCGCCGGCCAGCTCAACTGGTGCGGTCCGATGCCCGTGCCGGGGTCGGCCGTACCTCCGGCAAAGTCCCACGCGAAGGTAGCCGCCGCCGATCCGTTACCGGTGTACTCCACCGTGAGTGGCTCACCCGTGCAGACCGCGGCGGTCGAGACCGTGAACGATCCGTCCAGTGCCGGAAAAACGGTGAAACTGACCTGGCCCTCGGCCGTGCAGTTGCCCGTTTCCACGTAGTTGACGAAAACGGTATGCGTGCCCAGGCCCGCCAGGGCGGGATCGAAGCTGAAGTTGCCCGCGCCGTCGTCGGTCACGCCCGGTCCGGTCCAGGTGAAGGTGCCGGTCTGGTCGCCGCCGGTGGTGGTCGCCGTCAGGGCCGTAACCGTCGGGTTGTCGATGCAGAAGTTCTGCGCCGGGGTGGTGACGTTCAGCGTAAGGTCCGGGCAGGGCAGGCTGGTGCAGTTCGCGCTTCCCGCCGCCGAGTTGCCGCAGGCACCGCTGCTCACGGCAATCACCGACAGACCGGCCGCCGTGGCGGTGGCCAGTCCGTTGATGGTATAAGTGGTGGCGGTGACGGTTTCCATCGTGCCGTCGTCCAGCGTGACGAGGTAGCCCTCCGCGCCCGCTACGGCCGCCCAGCTAAAGGTCACCGAACCGAGCGTGGCCGCCGCGTCGTCGCAGCTAACCACCGGCGTGGCCAGGGGCACGGCCACGTCCACCGTCAGGTCGTTTTGCGCTGCCGTGCAGCCGTTTTCGGTGACCGTCAGGGTGACCGTTTTGGTGCCCGCCGTGGTCCAGGTCACCTGGTGCGGACCGGCTCCCGTGCCGGGCACGGCCGTGCCGCCGGCGAAGTCCCACGCGTAGGTGGCACCCGCCGCGGCCGTGCCGGTGTAAGTAATCGTCACCGTCTCGGTGCTGCAGATGTCGTCGTCGCTGAGCGTAAAGTCGGCCGTCGGCACGGCGAAGACCGTCAGTTCGATGGTGGCCGTCTCGCCGCACAAGCCGCCGTCTTCCTCGTAGTCGACCGTAATGGTGTGTACGCCCACGCCCGCCTGCGCGGGGTCGAAGGTGAAGTTGCCCGCGCCGTCATCGCTCACGCCCGGGCCGCTGAAGAAGTAGGTCGGCTGGTTGCCGCTGCCGCCCGCGGCCGTGGCCGTTAGCACGACCGCGCCGTCCTGACCCAGGCAGTAGTCGGTCACTACCGGATCGAAGCTCAGCGTGATGGCTGGGCAGGAATCCGCTCCGCAGTCGGCCGTACCGGCCGCCGAGTTACCGCACGGACCGCTACTCAAGGCTATTACGGATAGACTGACCGCCTCGCCGACCGCCAGGCCGGTTACCGTGTAGCTATTGGTGTCCACCACGATGGTCGAGGCGTCGGGCAGGGTGATTTCGTACTGCGTCGCGCCGATGATCGGCGTCCAGTCGAAAGTGACGGACGTCAGCGTACTCGCGCCGCAGGTCACGTCCGGCGTAGCCAGGGGCGCGCTGATCTCGGTGGTCCGCGTGGCTTGCGTGCCGGAGCAACCGTTCTCGGTTACCGTCAGCGTAACGGTCCTGGTGCCCGCCGTGGTCCAGGTGATCTGGTGCGGTCCGGCTCCCGTGCCGGGCACGGCCGTGCCGCCGCCGAAGTCCCAGACGTAGGTCGCTCCCGCCGTGGCGGTGCCGGTGTAGGTAGCCGTTACTTCCGTGTCCGTACAGGCGGCCGCCGGAGCGAGCGTGAAGTCCGCCGTCGGGTTGGCGAACACGTTGACCGTGGCCGTGGCACTTGCGCCGCACAGGCCGCCGTCCTCGGTATAATCCACCGTGATCACGTGCTGGCCCACCCCGGCCGCGACCGGGTCGAAGCTATCGCCCGTCACGCCGGGACCGCTCCAGGTGAAGACCGGATCGTTGTTCGAGCCGCCGGCGGCCGTAGCCGTCAGCGTGACCGGCACGGCACCGTCCAGGCAGTAGTCGCTGCCGTCGATGGGTAGGGTAAGCGTGATGGCGGGGCAGTCGGCCGCCGCGCAGTCGATCGTCGCCGCGGCCGCGTCGGGGCAACTCGTGGAGCTGAGGGTGCGCACCGTGATACTCACCACTTCGCCCGGTAGCAGGCCCGCTACCGTGTAGCTGCCGATCGTCACGGTATCCAGTCCGGGTGAGCCGCTCACCGTGATCTCGTAACCCGCCGCGCCCGTTACCGGCGGCCAGTCAACGGTCGTCGAGGTTAGCGTATTCACGCCGCAAACCGGAACCGCGGAAAGCGGCGGCGCACTGATCGTAATCGTTTGACTGACCGGCGTACTCGCGCAGCCGTTCTCGGTCACCGTCAGGGTGACCGTTTTGACGCCCGCCGTGGTCCAGGTGATGTCTTGCGGACCGGCTCCCGTGCCGGGGGTGGCCGTGCCGCCGTCATAGTCCCAATCGTAGGTAGCACCCGCGCCGGCACCGCCGGTGTAGGTGGCCGTGACCGTTTCGTCGGTGCAGGCGTCGGTCAGGTCCAGGCTGAAATCGGCCGCGGGTTGATCGAAGACGGAAAAAGTGACCGTGCTCATCACCGAGCAGCCGCTTTCCGTGTAAGTCACGGAGATAAGGTGCATCCCCGCCCCGGCCGCAACCGGGTCGAAGCCGTCACCCGTTACGCCCGGACCCGACCACACAAAGGTACCGCCGCCCACGCCGCCGCCGGCCGCGGCCGTCAGCGTCACGGGAACGGCACTACCGTCGAGACAGAAGTCTTGCGCCGCCGGGGGCGTGACCGTCAGGGGAGGACAGCTCGTGGCCACGCAGGTTTGCGTGCCGGCCGGGCCGTCGCCGCAGGGCGGACCGCCCAGGGCGACCACGGTGATTTCTACCGCTTCACCCTCGGCCAGACCCGTCACCTCGAAGGTCGTTCCCGTCAGCGTGCCCGTTTGGCCGCTGATGACGACCACGTCGTAGCCGGTCGCGCCCGGCACGGCGGGCCAGGTGAAGGTAACCAGGTCCAGATCGGAGGCTCCGCAAGTGACGACCGGTGCGGGCAGGGGGGCCGCGACGGTCACGTCACGGGTGAAGATCGTTCCCGTGCAGCCGTTCTCGGTCACCGTCAGGCTAACCGTTTTAACGCCCGGCGTGGACCAGGTGATCTGTTGGGGTCCGGCACCGGTACCGGGGGTGGCGGTGCCGCCGTCGCCGAAGTCCCAGGCATAAGTAGCTCCCGCACCCGCGCTGCCCGTGTAGGTGGCCGTGACGTCGTCGCCGACGCAGGCCGTCGTCAGGTCCAGGCTGAAGTCAGCCGTCGGCAGGGGCAAGACGGTGAAAGTTACCGTACCCGTCACCGAGCAGCCATCCTCCGTATAGGTTACGGTAATGAGGTGCATCCCCGCTCCGGCCGCCAGGGGATCGAAACTATCGCCTGTCACACCCGGACCCGTCCAGGCAAAGGTACCACCGCCCACGCCGCCGCCGGCTGCGGCCGTCAGCATCACTGGAACTGCCGTCGCGTCCAGACAAAAGTCCTGCGCCGCCGGAGGAGTTACCGTCAGGGGCGGGCAACTAGTGGCCGTACAAGTTTGCGTAGCGGCCGCGCTATTACCACAAGGCGGCCCGCCCTGGGCAATCACGCTGATCGTAACCATCTCTCCTTCGCTCAGGCCGGTCACTTCAAAACTAGTACCCGTCAGGGTTCCTGTTTGGCCGCTGGTAACCACTACGTCGTAGCCGGTCGCTCCCGGCACGGCGGGCCAGGTGAACGTGACCAGATTAAGGTCCGTGGCACCGCAGCTAATAACGGGAGCGGGCAGCGGGGCAGTGACCGTTACGTCGGCCGAAAAAATAGGGCCGGGGCAACCATTTTCCGTTACCGTCAAACTGACGGGGAAAGTGCCCGCGCCGGCATACTGTAATTCGTACGGACCGGCATCCGAGCCGCTCACTACCGTGGCGGAACCGAAGTTCCAGGCATAGGTTGCCCCGGCTCCGCCGGGACCGGCGTAGGTGACGGTGGTGGTACCACCGACACAAATCTGGCCGGGAGCAAAAGTAAAATTACCCGTTGGCAGGGCAAAAACCGTAAACTGTACGGTGGCCGTGAAGGGACAGCCGTTTTCCGTATATGTTGCCGTTATGGTATGTACACCCACGCCCGCTACATCGGCGTCGAAACTGGTACCCGTCACGCCGGGACCGTGTCCAGGTCAGGGTGCCGGTGCCCATGTCTCCCATTACGGTGGCCGTCAGGGCCACGGGGGCGTTGTTGCCGTCGTTGCAGAAACTTTGCGCGGCGTTGTTTACGGAGATCGTGACCGGCGGGCAGGCACTGGTGGTCATGCAGGTTATCTCACTAGTCTCCATACAGCTCGGATTACTGCTACTGGTCGCCGTAACCCTCAGGGTATAGGACGTAAGCGGCGTTAAACCGGTGGCGTTGTAAGCAGGACTACTAACTGTGGTATTTATCGTGCTTCCATTTGCGTTGTTAGTCAGCTGAATACCGTAGGAGGAAACTCCCGCAACGGCGGGCCAGGTGAAACTCAGGGAAGAAGAACCCGCCGGATCCGGGCACATCAGTACCGGAGCCGTTATCTGCGGTGAGACCGTCACGGTCCGCGTCTCGGTATCCGTGCAGCCGTTAGCATTGGTGACCGTTACGGTATAGGTAGTCGTGCCCGTAGGCGTGTCCGTTAGTGGAGTACCGTGGCCGTTCCGCCCGGCCACGACCAGTCGTACTGCGTACCTCCCGTGGCATTGA
This sequence comes from Lewinellaceae bacterium, assembly GCA_963710215.1. GTDB lineage: Bacteria > Bacteroidota > Bacteroidia > Chitinophagales > Saprospiraceae > Neolewinella. The sequence continues at coordinate 89,583 of CAVPZP010000045.1, forward strand.
GGGTTACCTGGTTACCGCCGCAGATCGTCGTCGGGCCGGTGATCATGGCGTTGGGCGCGGCTGCAACGTTCAAATTCGTCATGGCCATGGCCGTACAGGTACCACTAGCTGCGGTCACGGAGTAATTAAAGTTTCCGGGTGCATTCAGCGTGATCGTCCGTGGATTAGTGTTCGATCCATTGTTCCAGGTGTAAAAAGGATTCGGATCCTGGTCCGAAGTAGCCGTCAGTACAACCACGTCTCCCACGCAATACGGCCCGGCGGGCGAAGCCGTGATCTGCACGTTGGTCGGCGTGATACTGAAATTGACCTGCCCCGTCGCCATGGCCATGCACCCGCTGTTATTGCTGGCTACCGCCTTGATCGGAAAACTTCCCGTTGCCACGAAATTCAGCGTAGCCCCCGTACCGATCAGAATGGGAGACCCCGGATTAGTGTTATTGAACCACTGGATGGTCGGCGAGCCGGTAAAACCCGTCGGGGTAGCCGTCACCGAAAAGGGCTGCCCCGCACAAGCATCGATCGGGTTAGGCGAAAAAGTAAGCCCCAATGTAGGGTAGCTCACCGTGATCGGGGCGGAAAAAGCCGGTGCGCAATTATTCAAACCGATCCCGAACTGATACGTACCGGGCGTGGTAGTGGTCGGATTCTGCAACGGTGAAAAAGGCTGGCCGTCCAGCGTCCACTGTAGGACGGCTCCGCAACTGGCCGAGTTGCCATTCAGCCCTCCCGTCAACTGGATGGACTGACCGGGGCAGGCCGGTGTCCAGGAGGCCGTGGGCTGGTTAAACCGGGGAAAACAGAGCGGCTCGTCGCTACTACACGCATTAATAGCGTAGTTGGCCGAGGTACCGTCCCCGTACACGAGCACGCGTACCGCCTGGTTAGCGGCACTACAGGCCCCACCCGGCACCGCAACCGTATTCACGTTCCAGCAAAACGTTTTATACTCACTCGGCTGATTAATAACCGCGCAGGGGCCGGAGAAAATATTGGTGCCGACCTGGCTACCGAACCCGTCGCCGAAGTTGTTGCCCGGATTTCCATCGTTGGCCGTTCCTCCGCAACCCAGCCCTATCCCGGACTCGTAACCGAAAGCCGGACCGATCGCGGTTCCCGATGAGCAGGCAGTCCAACCAGCCGGATACCACCCCCAGGTACCCGTGCCGTCGCAGGAGGCGGGAATGGAAGTGGGCACGAACGTACTCATGTCGTACAACGGCGGCAAAATCGGTACTACGGCATGAATCCACTCATCCCCCGCATTGGAAAACGACGTGATTTGAATACACATATTCACGGTTGTTCCCGGTGGGTAGACACCGCTGGCGGGTAGTGCCGGCATGAAAGTCATGTTTCCACTTTCGGGCGTGGTACATAACTGGGCACTTACCTGCGTAGTAATTCCACAGAAGAAAAGTAAGCCCACCATGATCACTTTAGAAATGAGAAAAGAGCGGTCAGTAGATAGTCGGTTCATAAAATTGAAGCGTTTTCTTACGTTTGTCAGGCAGGTAGCCGGTAGAGGCCCTTGTCCCTAATTTCAGCACGGAAAGATGGCACAAAAGCGGAAAGGTCCATACCTGATTCAAGAGGGGCGGTGGGGAAACCGGCGGTTAAATTACGTGATTACCCGCACTTAACCTATTTGTGATTTTTTCCGCTGTCCTTTTTTGGGGCCGTGTCCCCCACCCCCGGCCGCCCCTGACGGGCCGCCCCGGCGGCGGCGGTCGGTCCCCTCCCGGCTTCGCTGTTCGCTCGGCACTGCGTGCGCCGCCCCCCGTAAAGGTAGTCCTCGCATCGTCGCTCGATCCAGGGGGTCGGCCCATCCGGGCACCTCACGGAACAAGGACTCCATTTCCCACCATACCGTTACGGTTTGTCGCGTGAGGTGCCTGGAAGGCGCTTGCTTCGGATCGGGGCTTAGCCCCGAACCGGAGGAAGGCAGCCCGCAGGGCCAAGGCGATAGCCGCGCCTGGAAAGGGACCGACCCGACCCTCGGGAGGGGGCATGCCCACTAAAATCTATCAAAGTCGGGTCGTTTCATCCCACGAAAAAGGGGTAGCAACACGTCCTGGTGTTACTACCCCTTATTACTTTCGGCCGCTCGGTTTAACGCGTCAGTGTCACGTCGCCTTTGTAGGTGATGACCTCGCCGTCCGTGAAGTGGACGATGGCCACGTAGACGTAGACGCCCGCGTTCATCTCCCGTAGCCGGTGCAGGCCGGCCCAGCCGTGAGCCGGGTCATTGGGCAGGAAGTCGTAGTCCTCGAACATGGATTCTCCCCAGCGATTGTAGACCTGGAAGCTCTCCACGCGGTCCACGAAGCGCGGATCGGCATTGATGAAGAACACGTCGTTGCGCCCGTCGCCGTTGGGCGAGAAGCCCGTCGGGATGAACACCGGCCGGTCCTTGCGCACCAGCAGCAGGTAGTTATCGTCGGCCCGGCAGCCCAGTTCGTCCACCACGCTGACGCTGATGCGCCGCGTCTCGTCCGCCTGGAAACGGATCACGTTGCCCTCGCCCGACTGTTCGGCCAGGCTGTCCGGCATCCAGATGATGGTGTCCACCGCGTTGCCGCCCAGGATCGTGGCGCGCAGCGTCACGTCGTCACCCTGCCGGATGTCTTCCCCCACGGGGTCCAGCAGCGTGATGCTCACCCGCAGCTCGTCGGGCTGCGTGATGTCCAGGAAGAACTCCGTGAAGCAGCCGTTCGCGTCCTCGATCCGCAGCGTGTACTCGTCCGGCGACAGGCCGCCGAACAGCGTCGTGCTCACCGGCGCGGCGTCGTTGAGCGAGTAGCGGTAGGGCGGCCGGCCGCCCGTCACGCCCGTGATGCGGATGGCACCGTCACTGCCCGCAAAGCAGGTGATCTGGCTCAGCTCGATGGTCGCCACCGGCACTTCGGTCTCGGCCGTCACCACCACCTCGTCGGTGTTGGTGCAGCCCAGCTCGTTGGTCACCGCCAGGGTGTAGGTGCCCGGCTGGCTCACCTCGATGACGCGGTTGGTCGGCGCGCCGATCATGATGCCGGGGTCGTCGGCCGTCCACTGGTAGGTGAAGCCCGGCCCGCCCTGCGAGCCGCCGCCGTCCAGCGATACCATGCCCATCGCGCAGGTCAGCGTCTGGTCCGCGCCGGCCTCGGCCCGGGGTCCGGCGTTGATCTCCACGCTCACCGCGGCATCGTCCGTGCCGCAACTGCCGCCGTCCACCCGGTAGCGGAAGGTGTACACGTTAGGGGCCAACCCACCCAGGGCCAGCGTGCCGTTCGCCGCCGAGAAGTTAGCGCCCGGCGCCGGCCCGGTGCTGCTCCACGCGCCGCCGGCGTCCGCGCCCGTTAGTTGGTCGAACAGTGTTAGCGTCGTTGATTCGGTGTTACAGAAGCGTGCCTGCTGCGCCTGTTCGCCCGCGCTCAACGGGGCTTCCACCGTCACGTCGGCCGTAAAGGTATTGCTTATACAGCCGTTCCCGGTCACCGTCAGGCTGACCGGGTAGGTACCCGGCGTCGTCCAGCTCAACTGGTGCGGTCCCGCGCCCGTGCCGGGCACGGCCGACGCGCCGGCAAAGTTCCAGTTGTAGGCCGCTCCGGCACCAGCGCTTCCCGTGAAGGTCAGCGTGGTGGAAGCTCCCGTGCAAATCGTCGACTGGCTGAGGGTAAAGGCCGCCGTCGGGGTCTGGAAGACCGTGAAGACCACCGTGCCCGTGTAGCTGCAAACCGTTTCGGTATAGGTCACCGTTAGCGTATGCACGCCCGGTCCGGCCGCCTCGGCGGTAAACTGGTTGCCCGTCACGCCGGGGCCGCTCCAGGTGAACGTGCCCTGACCCGTGCCGCCCATGGAAGTGGCCGTCAGGTCGATCACGGTGTTCGATTGTGCGTCGACGCAGAAAGAGTTGGCCGCCGGCAGGGTCAGCGTCACGTCGGGGCAAGCCGCCGCCGCGCACTCCAGGCTCGTCGCCGGGCCGTTACCGCAGGGCGGCGGGCCGAGGGGCGTGACCGTCAGCGTGGCCGTCTGCTCGGGACTCAGGCCCGTCAGCGTGTAGGTCACGTCAGTGGTCGTGAAGGGAGTGTCGCCATCCACGGACAGCTCGTAGCCCGTCGCGCCCGCTACCGCCCCCCAGTTCCAGGTCACGGCGGTCAGCTCCGCGGTGCCGCAACTCAGCACCGCCGCCGCCAGGGGCGCGCTGACCGTCACGGTCCGCGACGCCTGCGGGCTGGTGCAGCCGTTCTCGGTCACCAGCAGGGTGATGGTATAGGTGCCGGCCGCCGCCCAGCTCAGCTGGTGCGGTCCGATGCCCGTGCCGGGATCGGCCGTCGCGCCGGCAAAGTCCCACGCGAAGGTAGCCGCCGCCGATCCGTTACCGGTGTATTCCACCGTAAGTGCCTCGCCCGTGCAGACCGCGGCGGTCGAGACCGTGAACGATCCGTCCAGTGCCGGGAAAACGGTGAAACTGACCTGGCCCTCGGCCGTGCAGTTACCCGTTTCCACGTAGTTGACGAACACGACGTGCGTACCCAGGCCCGCAAGGGCGGGGTCGAAGCTGAAGTTGCCCGCGCCGTCGTCGGTCACGCCCGGTCCGGTCCAGGTGAAGGTGCCGGTCTGGTCGCCGCCGGTGGTGGTCGCCGTCAGGGCCGTAAGCGTCGGGTTGTCGATGCAGAAGTTCTGCGCCGGGGTGGTGACGTTAGCGTGATGTCCGGGCAGGGCAGGCTGGTGCAGCTCGCACTTCCCGCCGCCGAGTTGCCGCAGGCACCGCTGCTGACGGCTATCACCGACAGACCGGCCGCCGTGGCGGTGGCCAGGCCGCTGATGGTGTAAGTCGTCGCGGTGACGGTTTCCATCGTGCCGTCGTCCAGCGTGACGAGGTAGCCCTCCGCGCCCGCCACGGCTGCCCAGGTGAAGGTCACCGAACCGAGCGTGGCCGCCGCGTCGTCGCAGGTAACCACCGGCGTGGCCAGGGGCACGGCCACGTCCACCGTCAGGTCGTTTTGCGCTCCCGTGCAGCCGTTTTCGGTTACCGTTAGGGTAATGGTTTTGGTGCCCGCCGTGGTCCAGGTGACCTGGTGCGGCCCGGCTCCCGTGCCGGGCACGGCCGTGCCGCCGGCGAAGTCCCACGCGTAGGTGGCACCCGCCGCGGCCGTGCCGGTGTAGGTGATCGTCACCGTCTCGGTGCTGCAGATGTCGTCGTCGCTGAGCGTAAAGTCGGCCGTCGGCACGGCGAAGACCGTCAGGTCAATGGTGGCCGTCTCGCCGCACAGGCCGCCGTCTTCCTCGTAGGTCGACCGTAATGGTGTGCACGCCCACGCCCGCCGAGACGGGGTCGAAGGTGAAGTTGCCCGCGCCGTCATCGCTTACGCCCGGGCCGCTGAATACGTAGGTCGGCTGGTTGCCGCTGCCGCCCGCGGCCGTGGCCGTTAGCACGACCGCGCCGTCCTGACCCAGGCAGTAGTCGGTCGCTACCGGATCGAAGCTCAGCGTGATGGCTGGGCAGGAATCCGCCGCGCAGTCGGCCGTTCCGGCCGCCGAGTTACCGCACGGACCGCTACTCAAGGCTACTACGGATAGACTGACCGCCTCGCCGACCGCCAGGCCGGTTACCGTGTAGCTATTGGTATCGACCACGATGGTCGAGGCGTCGGGCAGGGTGATCTCGTACTGCGTCGCGCCGCTCACCGCCGCCCAGTCGAAGGTGACCGACGTGAGGGTGCTCGCGCCGCAGACGACCACCGGCGCGGCCAGGGGCGCGCTGATCTCCGTGGTCCGCGTGGCTTGCGTGCCGGAGCAACCGTTCTCGGTCACCGTCAGCGTAACCGTTTTGGTGCCCGCCGTGGTCCAGGTGATCTGGTGCGGTCCGGCTCCCGTGCCGGGAACGGCCGTGCCGCCGCCGAAGTCCCAGGCGTAGGTGGCACCCGCACGTGGCCGTGCCGGTGTAGGTGGCCGTTACTTCCGTGTCCGTACAGGCGGCCGCCGGAGCGAGGGTGAAGTCCGCCGTCGGGTTGGCGAACACGTTGACCGTGGCCGTGGCACTCGCGCCGCACAGGCCGCCGTCCTCGGTATAATCCACCGTGATCACGTGCTGGCCGACGCCCGCCGCCACCGGGTCGAAACTGTCGCCCGTGACGCCGGGACCGCTCCAGGTGAAGACCGGATCGTTGTTCGAGCCGCCGGCGGCCGTAGCCGTCAGCGTGACCGACACGGCACCGTCCAGGCAGTAGTCGCTGCCGTCGATGGGTAGGGTAAGCGTGATGGCGGGGCAGTCGGCCGCCGCGCAGTCGAGCGTCGCCGCGGCCGCGTCGGGGCAACTCGTGGAGCTGAGGGTGCGCACCGTGATACTCACCACTTCGCCCGGTAGCAGGCCCGCTACCGTGTAGCTGCCGATGGTCACGGTATCCAGTCCGGGTGAGCCGCTCACCGTGATCTCGTAACCCGCCGCGCCCGTTACCGGCGGCCAGTCAACGGTCGTCGAGGTCAGCGTATTCACGCCGCAAACCGGAACCGCGGGAAGCGGCGGCGCACTGATCGTAATCGTTTGACTGACCGGCGTACTCGCGCAGCCGTTCTCGGTCACCGTCAGGGTTACCGTTTTGACGCCCGCCGTGGTCCAGGTGATCTGATGCGGACCGGCTCCCGTGCCGGGGGTGGCCGTGCCGCCGTCATAGTCCCAATCGTAGGTAGCACCCGCGCCGGCACCGCCGGTGTAGGTGGCCGTGACCGTTTCGTCGGTGCAGGCGTCGGTCAGGTCCAGGCTGAAATCGGCCGCGGGTTGATCGAAGACGGAAAAAGTGACCGTGCTCATCACCGAGCAGCCGCCTTCCGTGTAAGTCACGGAGATAAGGTGCATCCCCGCGCCGGCCGCAACCGGGTCGAAGCCGTCGCCCGTTACGCCCGGACCCGACCACACAAAGGTACCGCCGCCCACGCCGCCGCCGGCCGCGGCCGTCAGCGTCACGGGAACGGCACTACCGTCGAGACAGAAGTCTTGCGCCGCCGGGGGCGTGACCGTCAGGGGAGGACAACTCGTGGCCACGCAGGTTTGCGTGCCGGCCGGGCCGTCGCCGCAGGGCGGGCCGCCCAGGGCGACCACGGTGATCTCCACCGCTTCGCCTTCGGCTAGGCCCGTCACCTCGAAGGTCGTTCCGGTAAGCGTACCCGTTTGGCCGCTCACCACGGTCACGTCGTAGCCGGTCGCGCCCGGCACGGCGGGCCAGGTGAAGGTAACCAGGTCCAGATCGGAGGCTCCGCAGGTGACAACCGGTGCGGGCAGGGGGGCCGCGACGGTCACGTCACGGGTGAAAGTCGTTCCCGTGCAGCCGTTCTCGGTCACCGTCAGGCTAACCGTTTTAACGCCCGGCGTGGACCAGGTGATCTGTTGGGGTCCGGCACCGGTACCGGGGGTGGCGGTGCCGCCGTCGCCGAAGTCCCAGACGTAAGTAGCTCCCGCACCCGCGCTGCCCGTGTAGGTGGCCGTGACGTCGTCGCCGACGCAGGCCGTCATCAGGTCCAGGCTGAAGTCAGCCGTCGGCAGGGGCAAGACGGTGAAGTCCACCGTCTGAGAATAGTTACACGCCCCTTCCGTATAGTTGACCGTAATGGTATGTGGGCCGAGACCGGCAACCGCCGGATCGAACTGCGTACCCGTGACGCCGTCGCCGCTCCAAACGTAAGTGCCGCCGCCCGCGCCGCCGGTGGCGGTGGCCGACAGGTCGATCACGGCTGCGTCCACGCATACATCCTGCGCGGGCTGCTCGATGGTCACGACCACCGGATCGCAGCTCTGGGCCTGGCAGGTTACTTGCGCGGTGTTGGAGTTACCGCACACGCCGCTGCCCGTGGCAAAGACTTCGATGGTCACCTCGTCGCCCTCGTTCAGACCGGTGACAGTATAGGTGTTGCCACTACGCACGCCCGTGGGGCCGGCAATTACCGTCACTTCCACGCCGTCGGCACCGGCCGGGACATTCCAGGCGAAAGTTACCTGGTCCAGTCCGGTGTTCTGGCAGAAAGGTACCGGCACGGCCAGTGAATCGGCAACCGTTACATCGGCCGTAAAGGCCGGACCGGGGCAGCCGTTTTCCGTTACCGTCAGGCTGACGGGGAAGGTGCCGGCCGCGTCATATCGTAGCTCATAGGGACCGGCATCCGAGCCGCTCACTACCGTGGCGGAACCGAAATTCCAGGCGTAGGTTGCCCCGGCTCCGCCGGAACCGGCGTAGGTGACGGTGGTGGTACCGTTCACGCAAATCTCGTCCGGAGCAAAGGTGAAGTCACCCGTCGGCAGGGCAAAGACCGTGAACTGGACTGTAGCGGTGAAAGGGCAGCCGTCCTCCGTATAGCGGGCCGTGATGGTGTGCACGCCCACACCCGCGTCATCAGCGTCGAAGCTGGCACCGGTTACGCCGGGGCCGTTCCAGGTCAGGGTGCCCGTTCCCATGTCCCCCATCACGGTAGCGGTGAGGGCCACGGGAGCGTTGTTGCCGTCGTTGCAGAAACTTTGCGCGGCGTTATCCACGGAGATGGTAACCGGTGGGCAGGCCAGGGCCTGGCACTCGGTGATCGTGGAGACGGCCGGGCCGCAGGTCCCTCCGCCCAGGGCCGTCACCTGAATGCTAACCATCTGTCCGATGGTCAGGCCGGACATGGTGTAAGTCGTCCCGCTCAACGTGCCCATCGGGCCGCTGATCACGCTGACCGTGTAGCCGGTGGCACCGGGCACGGGATCCCAGCCAAAGATGACCGAATCCTGCGTGGAGTAGTTGCAGTTGATGACCGGTGGGGTCAGCGGCTGGGCAACGGTTACGGTAGTGGTCTCCGATAGTACACAACCGTTGTAGGTGATCGTCAGGCCGATGGTATAGGTGCCGGCGGCCGGGAAGCTTAAGGTATACGGCCCGGGACCGGTACCGGTCAGGGCTGTGGCCCCGCCAAAATCCCAGTTGTACATGGTGCCCGTGAAGTTACTGCCGGTGTGACGCACGGTGAACGGATCGGTGGAACAGACCGAGTTGCCCGTCACCTGGAGTTGCGGGCGAATGGCCTGGTTCACGACGATGTCGATCGTCTCCGAGAACGGGCAGGTGCCGTCGTTGAGCCGGTAGGTAGCCGTGACGGGGAAGGTGCCCGGAGCAGTAGGAAAGAAGAACCCACCCGAAACGCTAGGCCCTCCCGTAAAAGTAAAGTTACCCGCCCCGCCGCCGACCTGGCCCGCCATTAGCTGGATGGGACCGGGCGGGTTGTTGGGATCCAGGCAGATCGGACCTACCGGCTCGAAAGTGATGTTGACCGGCGTACAGTCGGCCGTGTACAGGTTATGGTTGACTCGGCTGAACAGCTGGGATTCGCACCACTAACGGCGGTAACGGTTAGCGTCACGGAGGTTAGATGGGTCAGACCGGTCAACGTTATAGTTTGCGCTCGGTATGTAGTGTTCGCGATGGTTGTCCCGGTATTGTTATTTACTGCCGAAGATTTGATAAGTAGGAAGCACCGCTTACGGCCGGCCAGGAGAAGTTAAGAAGGAAGAGTCTGGACCGGTTCCGGACAGGTTAGCTGTGGGGGGGTTACCTGAGGCGTAACCGTTACGGTACGGGTGGCCGTATTGGTGCAACCATTGGCATCAGTGACCGTAACGGTATAGGTAGTTGCAGTGGTCGGCATAACTTCCAGCGGGTTACCACTGAAAACTGTTACCGGTCGGCCATGACCAATCATACGTCACTCCGCCGGATGCCAGTCAACGTAGCTGGTCTCCACCGCATAAGGTGTTAGGTCCGCTGATCGTGGCGGTAGGAGGAGGGAGATGGGCAATGTGATCGATGCAGTAGTCGGTACAGATACCCAAGGCACCGGTTACGGTGATGGTCAGCGGACCGCCTGCATTGGGTGTGATCGTGCGCGGATTGGCGTTGCTGCCGCCATTCCAGGTATAGAAGGTGTTGGGATCCTGGTCGGAGGAGGCCGTCAGTGATGATCGGATCGCCGATGCAGTAGGGGCCGGGCGAGGGCGTGATCTGCACATTGGTGGGAACCGGATTGAAATTCATGGTGGCGGTATTCATCGCCATGCAGCCGCCTGATGCCCCGGTGGCAACTGCTTTTACGGGAAAGCTGCTGTTTGGGCTGAACGTAAAAGGGTTACCCGTACCCAGCGAAATCGGCGATGCCGGATTGGAATTATTGAACCATTCCACCGTGGTACCCGCTCCGAAACCTCCCAGGATAGCATTAACCGTCACCGGCTGGCCGAGGCAAGCCTGAATGGGGTTGGGGTTGATCGTAAGCGTCTGATTGGGATAGGTGACAATAAGCTCCTGTGATTCGGCCGGAGCGCAACCGATAAGATTGAGACTAAACTGGTAGGTACCCGGCTCGATGGTAGTAGGATTAAGCTGGCTGGAAAAAAAGTTGACCGTCCCGTGTCCAGGTGGCCTCCAGACCGCAACCGGCCGCTGAACCGTACCATCGAGAAAGCCGTTCAATTGGATGGGTTGTCCGGGGCAGGCCGGTGTCCAGGAGGCGGTCACCGCTCCCAGCTCCGGGAAACACACGGGGGTCGTCCTGGTAGCAAGGCCTGGCTGCCGAAACTACCCGAATAGTAATCTCCGTAAATAAAAACACGAATGGCCGCATCCGTCGCGGCGCAAGTGACCGGGGCGGAGACCGTGGTAATATCCCAGCAAAAGGTCAGGTACTCACTAGGCAAATTGATCGTGGCAGCAGGCCCCGCCCTCACCGTAGTTATTGCCGGGGTCCCCATCTCCGGCGACTCCCCCGCACTGTAACAGACCCCAGACCGGAATCGAACCCAAAGGCCGGAGGAATGGCTATCCCCGTCTCGCAGCCCGTCCATCCCGAGGGGTACCAATCCCAGGTTCCCGCACCCGAGCAGGACTGACCGGAATAGAGGTAGGTGTAAACGTACTGATGTCGTAAAGGGGTGGGAAAGTAGGGACAATCGAGTGGAGCCAGTTGTTATTCGTCGCCTGGAAATCAACGATCGTAATACACATATTTACCATCGTACCGGGAGGGTAAATCCCGTAGCCGGAGGCGGTGGATTAAGGACGACATCCGCACTCTCCGGCGAAGAACAAGGAGCCTGTGCAGATAAACTGTTACCAATCGATAAGCAGCAAGCCAGCAACAAAAGAAGAGGAAATGAATAGTTTGCAGGAGTAAAAACTCGTAGCATATGCACCGAATTATTTTCGGAAGCACGTACCCGGACATCACACGTAGACTGCTACGCCGAAGGGCGATAAGCAGGACATTTTTTAGGTGATTTTACTTGAAATCAGGATAAATTCTTCGGCGGGGAAGATCGAATTTTCCTGAAAAGGGTTCTTGTGTCGAGGGTCAGATCAAGGGGGACGAAGTCAGCGTGTTGTATGTTCGTGTACGCGATCCTGGTTAGAAGCAAGAATGGTTGTGAGAATTGCCGCTTTGGCCGTTGAATAATCTTCAACTTTGCCCAAAGACGGCCCAATTTACGAAATTACATCAATTTAACCCTTTTTTCATCCACCAATAAACCTTTTGTGTGCGCAACGACTCTACCGTTCCCCCCCATCCCGCTACCGTTCTCTTACTCACCTTGGGTGCCGGCATCACCGGAGTACTAGCGGGTACCCTGCTTATCCTGATGTGGCAATACCATGATCCTGCGCTACTCAGCCCCGGTCTGGAAACAACTGTCACCTCCCGACAAAATCTTAGATGTGCTTTATTCCTTAATACGCTGTTCACCTTTGTCTTGCCGGCAATCGCCGTGCTGGCCTACTCCTACCGCAGCCGGATAGCCGCCTATCTGGGCACCGATCACATCGGCCGTTCTTCCGACAATCTGGCCGGGCTGCTACTCTTTCTTGCCGCCCTACCCGCCATCTCGTTTGCTAATTGGTTGAACCAGCAAGTTCCCCTCCCCGGCTGGTTGGCCGGTGCCGAAGACGGGGCCAATGCCAGCCTGCGGGCCGTGCTCACCATCGAAACACCGTCCGAATTCGCCCTTTCTTTTCTGGTTATCGCCCTACTGGCCGCGCTGGGAGAAGAACTTATCTTTCGGGGCATCCTGCAACGGCAACTCGACCGATTGTTCGGTACCGGCCACCTGTCCATTTGGTTGGCTGCTTTCATTTTCAGTGCCATACATTTTCAATTCGCGGGTTTTTTGCCCCGCCTGTTACTCGGTGCCGCGCTGGGCTATGCTTACCGCTGGTCGGGTAGCCTGTTTACGCCCATTGCCCTACACGCGGCTTTCAACGGGGTGCAAGTCATTGCCGTGACTTTTCTTCCCGATCAGGAATTCGACCCCCTGGTCAAAGAGATGCCCGATCCCTCCTGGGCCGCGCTCAGTCTTATTGCGGCGGTGCTGATCATCTGGTTGCGCCGACCGACTGAGGCACGGGAAAATTAGCAGCGGCCCGGCCGACCATACCGCTCCCCAGCCCCATCACCGGACCGGCCATCGCTTGACCTACCTTACCCACCGGACTCAGACACGTCGGCGGTATTGTTGCTATCACCGGCTACCCACCACGTCCAGAAATTCCTCTTCCGTATAGATCACGCAGCCCTCCACCGCCTGGGCTTTTTTCAATTTGCTCCCGGCCTTTTCGCCCGCCACCAGTATATCGAGCGATTTACTCACCGCACTCACCGTTTTGGCCCCGGCAGCCACGGCGCGTTCCTGCGCTTCCTTGCGGCTCAGGGTTGACTCAGGGTACCGGTAAAAAGGATCGTCTTGCCCACCAGCGGCCCCTCGGTCACGGCGGCCCGGGGGCGGTCTTCCTCCGTCGCCCGTACGTTCACGCCCAGGTCTTCCAGTTCCTGCAACAGGGCCAGATTAGCCGGTTCGGCAAACCAGGTCGAGACGTTGTGGGCCACGGTGGGGCCGATGTCCTTGATGTGCAGGAAATCCTCTTCCGTCCATTTGGCCAGTTCCTGCACGTGGTCTATCTCGGCGGCAATCAGTTGGCCGGCCCGGCTGCCCAGGTGGTGGATTACCAAACCTACCAGTAATCGCCACAGCGGATTCTTTTTCGCCCGCTCCACCGATCGTTCCAGGTTGGCGGCCGACCGCTCGCCGAATCCTTCCAATCGAGCCATTTCATCGTAGGGCAGGCGATAAATATCGGCCAACGAACGCAACCAGCCCAGTTCGTAAAACTGCTCCACGTAGCGTTTGCCCATGCCGTCAATATCCATCGCGGCCTTAGACACATGGTAGATCACCCGCGCCAGGGTCTGCGCCCCGCACACACAGTTCGGGCAGCGCCAGGCCGCCTCACCTTCGGCTCGCACCAGCGGCACGGGGGTGGCGGTCCGGTTAACGGGGCACACCTCCGGCCAGACGATGGGCTGCTGGGTACCGTCGCGCAGATCGGGCAGTGCCTTCACCAGGTAAGGGATCACGTCGCCCGCCCGCTCGATCAGAATCCGATCGTTCAGGTACAGGTCTTTTTCCCGGATAAAATCCTCGTTGTGCAGGCTGATACTGGCAATCGTCACGCCGGCCAGGTTGGTGGGTTCCGTTTTGGCCACCGGGGTGATGGTGCCGATCTTCCCCACCTGGTAATCCACTTCCAGCAGCGTGGTCGTCGCCTGCCGGGCCGGAAACTTATAGGCAATCGCCCAGCGCGGGTGGTGGCTCGTATATCCGGCCCGTTCCTGCAGGCGGCGGTCGTCCAGTTTTACCACCATCCCGTCAATCTCGTAGGCATAGTCCGGTCGCCGGTCGGCCCACTCCAGGCAAAAATCCGCCGCCTCGGCAATGTCGGCACACTGCTTGCGGGTTTCCCCGTCGCGCGGCACCATAAAGCCCAGCCGGGCCAGGGCATCCAGGGCGGCATAGTGGGTGGCAAACTCGCCCAGCTTGTCATTTCCGTCCGCATCCACGGCATAGCCCAGCGTGTAGACAAAGGCTTCCAACCGCCGCTGGGCCGACTCGGCCGGGTCCTTCATCCGCAGGCCGCCGGTGGCGGTGTTGCGCGGGTTGGCAAACAACTGCTCCCCGGCGGCGGCGCGGGCGGCATTCAGTTCTGCAAACCGGTCCTTGCGGATAATTACCTCGCCGCGCACCTCGGCCCGCACGATCCCCCACTTACTGAACGCCGCCCGCAGCGGCACCGAGCGGATCGCCCGCGCATTGGCCGTCATTTCCTCCCCCAGTCGGCCGTTCCCCCGCGTGGCGGCCCGCACCAGTTCGTCGTTCTCATACACCAGCGCAATGCTGCCGCCGTCGTATTTCGGCTCCACCGCATAGGCCAGCGGCTCCTCCTCATCCACCACCAGCATCCGTTTCAGTTGCCGGTCGAACTCGGCCAGGTCCTCGGCATTATAGCTGTTATCCAGCGACAACATGGGTGTCAGGTGCTCCACCGTCGGCAGGTCCTGCGCCAGATCGGAACCCACGCGCTGGGTCGGCGAATCGGGCGTCACCAGTTCGGGATTAGCCTCCTCCAGTGCCTCCAACTGCTTGTACAACCGGTCGTATTCGGTATCGCCCAGCACCGGCTCGTTCAGCACATAGTACCGCCACTCGTGGTAGCGCAGCAGCCGCCGCAGTTCGGCCGTCCGGTCTTCCGTGGGCAATTTGGTTTCGGTGCCGGCCAGGTAGGTTTTGGTGCGGTCGAAGAGGGCGGCTTGTTCGGCGGTGGTGTAACGCATGATTAGTATTTAGTGACGAAGTTGGTAGTACGTAGAATTTAGTACGTGGTGGAAGCAACGGGGTAGAGAAAATGACTGACTCGGCTGTTTATGGACTACGTACTAATAACCACGCACTCAAGTGACTGAAGAGGCCGTGTCCCCGCTGACCGGGGTCGGTCCCTTCCCAGCTCGCTGTTCGCTCGGTGCTACGCACTCCCTGCGGGCTGGCTCCTTACTAGTCGCCCTGCCAGGCACCTCACGCGGGTCGGCCGACCGTCATTCCTCCCTAGGAGCGTGGTTAAATTTTTACTTCCTGATAACCAAGCATTTGAGAACCTGGCGTCTAAAATCTGAGTTCCGTAATCCGCAATGCGCGCACCGCGAAGTAGCGGAAGCGAATCATTAAATTCTCCGTTCTCAAGGGAAGATTTCAGACTACGCTCACTAAAGCTCCGCCCAATCTACGGCAACCACCCCGGATTTACCCACCACCTGGGCGGCGGCCAAATTAGCCAGCCGGGCCAATTCGGCGGGGGGCAGTTTCCGGGCCAGGCCGCAGGCTACCACGCTAATTACGGTATCCCCCGCTCCGCTCACGTCGGCTACGGCGCGGGCGGCGGTGGGGGAAATACTGCTTCCGTTGCCGTCGGAAACATAGATGCCGTGCTCGGAAAGGGTGATCATGGAATAGCTGTTGCTCAGTCGCTTACGCAGCAAGCGGTCGGCATCGTCCAGAGCGGCGAGGGTAGGTACCAGGGGGCGATCCAGTTGGGCCTGCATTTCACGCAGGTTGGGTTTAAACAGCGTTGCCCCCCGGTAAGCCCAAAAGTGTCGTTCCTTGGGGTCCACGGCGGTGGGGATACCGAGTTCTTGCGCCCGCCGTAGTACGGTTTCGATCACCCCTGCCGTCATTACTCCCTTATTATAGTCCTGGAGGATGATGACGGACGGCGATTGCCGGGTCAGCAGTTCCTCCAGTCGTTCCAGCAGGGCCGTTTCCTCGCGGGCAGACAGGTCGTGCGTGTCCTCGAAATCCGCCCGCAGCAGTTGTTGCCGCTGCGCCAGTACGCGGGTCTTGAGGGTGGTCCGCCGCTCCCGCGAGGAGAGGATGCCGGCCGTGGACAGACCGAGACCGGGCAGCAGGCGGTCGGTGAAATCACGGCCCGCCTCGTCATCACCTACCACGCTGAGCAAGACCGGCACGGCCCCGAGCGCCCGTACGTTAAGGGCCACGTTGGCCGCACCGCCGGGACGGTTTTCCTCCTCGCGCACCCGCACCACCGGCACCGGTGCCTCGGGGCTGATCCGGTCGACGGTGCCGCTGAGGTAGCGGTCTACCATTACATCGCCGATGATGAGTACGGTGAGATCGGTAAAATCGGGCGGGGCGGGCTGTTGCATTGGGCCGCGAAGATAGGTAATGAGAGGCAAGCCCCCTACCCTACCCGACGCGTGCCTTCAGTTTGTCCTTGAATTCTTTGCGAAACTTGCTCACCTTAGGCGAGATCACGGCCGTGCAGTAGGGATTACGGTCACCTACCTTGGCGTAGTAATCCTGGTGGTTGGCTTCGGCTACATAAAAGGTGTCGAACGGCAGCATGTCGGTCACGATGGGGTCGTCCCAGATGGTGGGGGCAAAATCTTCTTTGACCTTTGTCGCAACGGCCGCCTGCTCGTCGTTTACCGTAAAAACGGCGGAACGGTACTGCGGTCCGCGGTCGTTGCCCTGGCGGTTGGGGGTGGTGGGGTTGTGGGTGGTAAAGAACACCTTCAGTATTTCCTCGTAGGTGACCACCTGCGGGTCGAACCGTACGGCCACCACCTCGATGTGATCGGTCGCCTTACTGCATACATCACGATAATTGGCGGTTTCCTCCGTTCCGCCGCTGTAGCCGGAGATCGCTTCGTGGACGCCCTGGAGCTCGGTAAAGATCGCTTCCACGCACCAGAAACAG
This sequence comes from Lewinellaceae bacterium, assembly GCA_963710215.1. Lineage (GTDB taxonomy): Bacteria > Bacteroidota > Bacteroidia > Chitinophagales > Saprospiraceae > Neolewinella. The sequence continues at coordinate 106,178 of CAVPZP010000045.1, forward strand.
CCTCCGCCAAGAATAGCGGTTTGCAGGGAAGGGTCGGATTCGGCGGCTTGGCGGGTGAGGACGTTTTGCTTGGTCATGGGTGGCTAATTTTTTATTAGCGGAACAAGCCGGGGAGGGGGGAGGGTTCAATCGGGATACAAAGAGCCGCCTAACAAAAGGACGAGGGATGGGAGCCGGGCCGGAGCGCAGCGGAGGCAGCCCGCAGGGCCGAGCGAACAGCGAGCGGCGGACACGCCCGGCCGGGCGACCGCCAGGGAGAACGGCGGCCCACCCATAAATATACGGCTCAATCACTACCCGTCACGTCCTCGCTATCGGCGATGATGTTGCGGCTGATCTGGTAGTTTTCACCCCAGTATTCGAGGTAGAAACGGCCCTGCCGGATTTCTTTCTGGTAGTCGAGGTAATTGACGACGCTTTTCTGGAGCTGCATGCTGTAGTCGAGGCTGACGGCCTGACCGGGATCGAAGGCGGTGGCGCAGTCGACGTTGCGGAACCAGCGCATCCATTCCTCGCTAGCGGGCTGACCGTCGGCCGGCGGGTTGATGCCCCTGGGCTGCTGAAACTGGGCGAGGATGGACGATACCACGGGGTACTGGCCGGTGGAATGGCAGGACATGCAGCTGGAAAGTGCGTTGTCGACCGGCCCGTTGAGGCGGCCGCCCCAGCCGATGTGCATGGCGGGCATGGTGGGGTCGGGGTTGATGATGGTTTCTTTCAGGTCGGCGTTGATGACCGTTTTGACGGGCGTGGGGTTGGAGCTGCCGGTGGTGTAATCGGGGTCGTTGCCCCACATGAGGCCGACGGGCTGGAGGTTTTCCCAGCGGTTGGCGCTGGAGAGGGTGCCATTGTAGACGAAGGTGCCGAATACCCAGCCGCCGGTGGATACGGCCCGGTCGTCGCGGACCATGATGTCCATCTGGATCAACTGCAGGGGCGCGGTGACGTGCTTGCTACCCAGGCTGTCTGTTTTGGGGGCGTTGCCCGGTAGATCGGCCTCGTAGACATAGGCATTCCAGGTGACGGGGTTGACGAGGTAAGGCACTTCGTTTTCGGCCAGGGTGGTATAAAGGACTTTGCCGACCACGGTGCCGACGGGAAAACCACCGCCGCGAATGAAATAGTCCAGTTCCGGCTTTTCGGTGTCGGGCCAGAGTTTGCCGATGGTGTAGCCGCCCAGGTCGTTGTAGAAACCGACGGCGTAGGCGAAGGAGGTGTTTTCCTGCGTGGGGGCCAGCATGTGTTTGGCGATGGGACCCTCGCGGGTGAGGCCGTGGTAGCCTTCGCGGCCGGTAGAACCCCAGTGCTGCCAGGGGACGTGGTACCAGTCGCGCACCTTGTTATCTTCGAGGTAGAAGGAATTTTCGAGGTTATCGGGGTCGGCGTTGCCCTCCAGGATGTAATCGCGGACGGCCAGGGCGTAGGTTTTCCAATCCTCCTTGAAGTCGATGGCGAGAATATTCCGGACGGCCGCGTCAACGGCCGGTTCCTTTTCAGGATAGTCCTGGCTCAGTAGGAATACCCGTCCGTCTACGCTGTCGGGACCGGGCATGAATTTGAAGTCGGGGAAACCGATGGTCGGCTCAATCTCCAGTCCGGGGGAGAAGGGCGGGCTGATGGATTCTTCTGCGGTGAGGGGCGTGGCCGGCGCACCGTCATCGTCGGCGGGTGCCTGGCGACAGCCGGCCGGGAGAAAGGTGAACAGGGCCGCAATGAAAAGCAGTCGGAGGCAACGAGTTAGCATGGGTGGTTTGGATTGGTGGAACTCAAATGTGCCTCTTGCTCCCGTCATTTTTGGGAAATTCAGCAAAGTTCGGGTAGGAATACCCCCATCAACACGTATATGCTGCAAGATAAATACCCCGACCTGCTGCTTACACTTTGCCGGACGGCCGGTGCGTTATAGCGGCGGACTTATCCCCATATCCCCATGCCGCGTATCTTTTTGTTGTTGTGTTGTTTCATCTTGCCGGCCCTGCCGGGCCTGCGTGCTCAAAAAACTACCGTCCACGACTTCCCGGCCGAGGATTTGGCGTTTCTCAAGATAATGGGGGACTCCATTGCCAACCTGGCCTTTGTGGTGCAGACCGATAGCGTGAGCGAGGAGCGTTACCTGGCGGTGCACGCGCTTATTCCGCGCCTGGTGAAGGCACTCAAAACGCCCAACTCGTTCCACTACCGTTTCCCGCAGGTGCAGCATATGTCGATCCAGTACCCGGCGGACAGCAGTTTTCGGATTTTCACCATCGAACTTTTCGTCAACCGTGATGAGTACCGCTATTTCGGGGCCATCCAGTTTGCGGGCAGCGAGCTGAACCTGATCCCCCTGGTAGACCGCTCGGGAGAGTTTGCCGGAGACCTGACCGCTGCCCTGCTCACGCCCGACGATTGGTACGGCAACCTGATCTACCGCATCCAGAAAGTGGAGGAGGGGCCGCGCCCTTATTACCTGTTATATGGTATCGACAGCTACTCGGCCTACCGCCGCCGCAAGTTGGTGGACGTGCTCAGTTTTGACCGTCACGGTATGCCCGTATTGGGGGCACCCGTGTTTGTGGACGATAAGGGCGGGGTGAAATCGCGCCTGCTGCAAGAATATTCGGCCGATGCCAGCGTCCGCCTCAATTACGATGAGGTGCAGGAACTGATTATGACCGATCACCTGGAGACCATGGGCGGCCAAGTGGGGCAGGGGCCGGTCAATGTACCCGACGGTACTTATGAAGGCTACCGGCTGGATGGAAACGGCACCTGGCACTACGTGGACAAGGTTTTTCACCACGTCTACGACGAGGCCCCGCGCCCTCAACCCAAGACGGAAGGAAAGGGGACGTCGATCATCGGCCGGAAGAGCGGCCGGAGGTAGGACAACACAAATGCCCGTGGCGGACGTTTAAGGACCGGAACCAGCTTTCCCATTTATGCTCAAACGACTGCTTCAACTCCACGCCTTCAGTGTTTTCGTACTGCTGATCGGCTTCGCCACCCAGTATCCCGGCCTGCGACCGGAAAACCGGCCGGAGCCGGTGGCCGAGCAGCCCACCGCCGCACGGACGACAGAAAACCGGGAGGAAGCGGCCGACATAGCCCCCGCGAAGGACCCCGCCGAACGGCCGGTAAAAGCTCTGCCGAAGAAGTCGCCCGAACCGCTGACCATCGCAGCTAAGTCACCGCCCGGACAACTGGTTTTTCCCGTAGTGGGCTATGACAAGTCTGCCATCATCAGTTTTTTCGGCGACAAGCGCGGCAAATCCCGCCTGCACCAGGGCGTGGACATCAAGGCCGACCGCGGCACCCCGCTGGCGGCCGTCATGGACGGCAAGATCGAAAGTGTAAAGGACGGCGGTTCGGGCGGCAAGCAGGTCTGGCTGCGCGGCACCGACGGCCGCCTCTATTTTTATGCCCACCTGGATAGTTGGTCGGTGCGGGAAGACGATCAGGTGGCCGCCGGCGATACCATCGGCACCGTGGGTAATACCGGCAATGCCAGCAAAACCATTCCCCATCTGCACTTCGAGATCATGCGGACCGAGGGCCGCAAGCGCACTTCCATCGACCCCCTGCTGGAGCTGGGCGGCGGCGTGTAAAACTAGCTATTCTTTCAGGCCCGGCCACTCCATATTCATCCCTTCCAGGGCACCGAGTACGATTTCCGACATCAGGTAATCCCGGTACCACCGCTGGTCTACGGGGATAATGTGCCAGGAAATTTTATTGCAGCGGTTCAGCACGTCATTGTACGCCTCGCGGTAGGCATCCCAGTGCTCGCGTTCCTTCCAGTCGCCGGGGTTGTGCTTGAAAAACTTGGTCGGGTCCTCCATCCGCTCGCGCAGTTCCTTTTCCTGTTGCTCCTTGCTGATGTGGAGGTAAAACTTCAGGATCGTCGTATTGGCATCGTAGGTCAGCAAGTGCTCGAAAGCATTAATGCTCTCCATGCGCTGCGTCACTCGCTCTTCGTCGATCCACCCGTGCACGCGCTGGATGAGCACGTCCTCGTAGTGCGAGCGGTTAAAGATCACCACCTCTCCCTTAGCCGGTACCTGGCGGTGCAACCGCCAGAGAAAGTCGTGGGAAAACTCCTCCTCGGTGGGTTTTTTCCAGCTCACGGCCCGCATCCCATTGGGCGAGCATTCGCCGAATACTTTGCGGGCGGCTCCGTCCTTACCACTGGCATCCATTCCCTGAAAAATGACGAGCAGGCCGTGTTTTCCCTCGGCCGCCAGTTGCTCGTGCAGGTCGGCAATCCGGTCGGCGCGGTCTTTAGTGATGCGTTTGGCGTCTTCTTTGTCCAGGCCCTCGGGCGCGCGGGTGGGAAATTGGGAAAGGTTGATCATTATTTGGTGGCTGCGCCACGTATTTTGGTACTTTGGTAGAAGCCTTCGGCTTTGGTGTTTTAGACCAGGCCCGGGCGTGGGGAAGTCAAATATAGTAAAATCGTGCGGGGTGAGGGATCGTGCACGCGTAGGCTGGGTCCAAAGTACTAAACTCCGAGGAGCCTGCGACGATCACCGAAGGTAAATGCCAGCGGCGAAGCCTTGATCAAAAGTACGGGCGAAACCTTTTGGCTCGTACCACGCCGCACGCCCTCACCCCCAGCCCGGCTAATCGTCTGGGTCCCCTTAATCCCAGCCGCCGTGGGGGAGAGGGGTGACGTTATGCGAAAAAACGTGTCCAAAAAACCTAACAGAATCAACGCCCTACCCCTCTGGGGAGGCGGAAGCCGCAAGGCTCAGCTGGAATACTAAAATACAAAATTACCTGACGCGCAGCGTCCTACTAAAATACGTGGCGCAGCCACAGCGGCGAAGCCGCCTACTGCACGTCATCCCCGCGCAGCACCCGGAAACGCTTGCGCGCTTCCACGGCCAGCACGCTGTTCGAGAAGTCGATGAACAGGGTCTCGTACAGTTCCTGCGCTTTGGCCTTATCGTCCAGGCGGGTTTCGTAGAGCTGGGCCATTTTGTAAAGTGAGTTATCGGCGCGGATACTCTTGGGGAAATCCTGTACCACGCGCTGATAATTCAGCACGGCGTTATCGTACTGGCGCAACCTGGTGTAAATGTCGCCCTTCAGGTACAGCACGTCGTCGGTTAGTTCGTGGTTGGGGTAATCCTTTAGCAATTGGTCCAGCGTGGCGAAAGCGTCGTCAAAGCGATTCTGGAAGACCAGCAGTTCCGCATCGGCGTAGGTTTGCATGGGGGTGGTGGTGGTGTCCAGGCCCATGTTACCGATGATGAAGACCGACAGGTCCAGCGCATCGTTGGCAATCAGTTTGCTGGTAGAGGCTTTCAATACATCGAATTGCGCCTGCGCCCACTCGAAATCACCCCGGAAGTAGGACAAACGGGCATTACGAAAGCGTGCTTCGTGGCCCAGCCGGTCTTCCTTAAATTCCTTGTCCACCTGCGAATACAGTAGCGTCGCCTCCCAGTTATCGCCCGTCATCAGGTAATAATCCCCCAGACTGATCTTGCCCTCGGCGCGCACGGTGGGGTTCACGCCGGGCAGCTGGGTCATGGTGTCCAGTATCCCAATGGCAACCGGCAGATCGTTCAGGTAAAGGGCTTCCAGCTCGGCCAGTTCCAGCAGCATCGGGGCGGTTGCGGCGTTGGAGCCGAACTCGGCAATAAATGTCCGGTAATTATCTTCCAACCGGCGCAGGTCCTTTTCTTTATAATCAAAACCATCCGTCAGTTGCATCCGCTGCGCCCGCAGGCTCTCGCGCTTGGCATCCAGATAATAGGTGGACGAAGTGCCCTTATCCTCGATAATATAATCCAGCGCGTCAATGGTCGTCGCGTAGTCCTTATCGTTCATCGCAATCATGGCCAGCTGAAAAACGCGGGTACCGTTTTCGTCGTTCCGCTTGTCCAGTGCCCGCACCTGCCGCAGGGCACCCTTATAGTCCTTGCGCTGCACGAAAACCCAGGCCAGCATCTCGGGGAACACCTCGCTATCGGCATTTTTCTGGATTCGGCCGTACAACTCCCGTTGCAGCACCCGCAGGCCGTCATCCCCCAGATAGCGCTGAAACATGGTGCGAATTTGCTCTTCCCGGCGGGGGTTATCCTCGATCGCATCCAGGTAATTTTCGACCATTTTTTCCACGTCCCCCTTGCGGCGGTACAGGTCGCCCAGATTATAGGCGAATATCCGCCGGTTGTCCATCAATTGCGCCCCCCGCTCGTAGGTCGCAATGGCATCGTCATACATCGTCTGCTGGATAAACGTATTGGCCAGATTCGTCACGCTATACTGGTCGGCACCCAGGTTTTCAATAGCGGCTTTATACTGTTTTTTAGCTTCTTCAGGCTTAAATTGACGTTCCAGCAAACGGCCGTAACTCACGTACAAACGGCTATTGGCGGGTGTCCGCTTTAACTGTTTTTTAATCGCCTTTTCCCCCTCGTCATATCGTTCCAGCGCCAGCAGGGATTCGAGGTAGCGGTCGAAAAAAAAGTCATTGTTTCCGTTCTCCTCAAACAGCTGCTCGTACAATTGGGCCGCTTTTTCGTACTCGCCGTCGGCAAAATACTGCTGGGCCAGCCGCGTCGGCTGGGCGGCCAGGTGGGCGGTCAGGAAGAGGCAAAAAACACTAAACAGCAGGTGGCGCATATCGGGAGGATTAATCTTCAGGAGGACAAACGTTCGGGGGGCGGTTTTTGATGTACGGGGGCGGCGGGGCGTTTGGTGGGCGTGCCCCCGCCTGCCGGCGGGGTCGGGCTATCCGGCACTCTCTCCATTTTGCCACGCAAGATTTTGCGTGGCTACATTTCGTTCAAACAACGCCTCCTATCCCTCACGCGGGGGGGGGGGGTTAATGATTGAATGATTGAATGATTGAATGACTGAATGATTGAATGATGGACCTCGAAAAATCGCTTTGCGATTGAGAGAAGCAGCGCAGCTAATGATTGAATGACTGACTGATTGACCTCGAAAAATCGCTTTGCGATTGAGAGAAGCAGCGCAGCTAATGATTAGTAGCCCTGCTAACTTAAACTCCCCCCTTCGGGGGGCCGGGGGGGAAACACGCATGGGCTTAGTCCAAAGTACCAGCGGCGGAGCCGCTGCGGAGTGACGTTGTGTGGCTCGTACCACGTGGTTCCCCACCCGAGCCTACCGGCTCGACCTCCCCGAAGGGAGAGGTTATATTATATATTATTCAATCCCCCCCTTCGGGGGGCTAGGGGGAAACACGCATGGGCTTAGTCCAATATATCAGCGGCGCAGCCGCCTGCGGAGTGACGTTGCGTGGCTCGAATGACGTGGTTCCCCACCCGAGCCTACCGGCTCGACCTCCCCGAAGGGAGAGGTTATATTATCTATTATTCAATCCCCCCCCTTCGGGGGGCCGGGGGGGAAACACGCATGGGCTTAGTCCAATGTACCAGCGGCGGAGCCGCTGCGGAGTGACGTTGTGTGGCTCGTACCACGTGGTTCCCCACCCGAGCCTACCGGCTCGACCTCCCCGAAGGGAGAGGTTATATTATCTATTATTCAATCCCCCCCCTTCGGGGGGCTAGGGGGGAAACGCGCATGGGCTTAGTCCAATGTACCAAATTACCAGCGGCGCAGCCGCCTGCCAAAGTACGTAAGCGGCTCCGCCGCTTACTTATTCGCTAACTGCCCGCAAGCCGCGTCGATATCCCGCCCCCGGCTGCGCCGGACCGTTACCATGACCCCGCGATCGCGGAGGTAACGGGCGAAATCGTCGATCCGGTGAGCGGAGGCGCGTTTGAAGGGGGCATTGTCGATCGGGTTGTACTCGATGACGTTGATGCGGACGGGGAAATTGCGGCACAACTCGAACAGGGCGGCGGCATCGGCCATGCCCTCGTTAAAGTCCTGAAAGGCGATGTACTCGTAGCTGATGCGGTTGCCGGTGCGGTCGTAGAAATACTGGAGGGCTTCCATCAGCGAGGCCAGGTCGTTCTGGTCGTTGATCGGCATGATCTCGCTGCGCTTGCGGTCATCGGCGGCGTGGAGGCTGAGGGCGAGGTTAAAGCGGACGTCCTCGTCGGCCAGTTTGCGGATCATTTTGGCCATCCCGGCCGTGGAGACGGTGATGCGGCGCGGACTCATGCCCAGCCCGTCGGGCGAGGTGATGCGTTCGATACTGCCGAGAGTGGATTTGTAGGCCAGTAGCGGCTCGCCCATGCCCATGTACACAATGTTGGTCAGCGGGTGGCCGAAGGTCTCCAGGCACTGGCGGTTGACCAGTACCACCTGGTCGTAGATCTCGGCCGGGTCCAGGTTACGCACGCGTTTCATGCGGCCGGTGGCGCAAAAGGTGCAGGCCAGCGAGCAACCCACCTGACAGCTTACGCAGACGGTGTAGCGGTTGTCATCCGGAACGGGGATGAGGACCGCCTCGATCAGGTGCCCGTCGTGGAGTTTAAAACGGCTCTTGATGGTGCCGTCCTCCTAGTCCTGCCGCATATCCAGTACGATGGGCCGGAGCAAAAAGGTCTCCTTCAGCCGCTCGCGCAGGTCCTTCGACAGGTTGGTCATCTCGTCGAACGAGTGGGCCGATTTTTTCCACAGCCACTCGTGTACCTGCTTGGCACGGAATTTTTTTTCGCCCATGTCCGTCAACAGGTCGATCAGTTCGGGGGCGGAGAATTGCCGGATGTCGGGGTTCAATGATGAAATGACTGATGAATTAGTTTCACTGCTTCTTTCGATCATAAATGATCTTTCGAGGTGAATGATGGAGTAAGGCGGTGCTCAACCGGTCGAGATACCTCTCGGCCTGCCGGCGGGAGGCGGTGCGGCTGCCGGGGTGGACTTGCTAGTAAACGAGTGTGGCGGCTGAGGGTTGTGTGGGTGGTGAATGAGCGGTTTAAGGTCAACTGCGTGGTTCCACAGCGTTTATGAAATTTCGTCGCTCTATTCTACCGATTCTTGAAAACTTACAGAGACGGATTTAAGAAGGTGTAACAACCTACTTAACAAACACATAATTAATGATCATCTCCGGCACCATGCGCTTATGCGCTTGAAGCATTTGCGAAAAACCGGCTTCATCCATTTCATTCACGGTTAAGATGGTACCCTTGGTGATAAAGGGATAGATCGTCATGCCAACCAGCGCATTGAGAAATTGCTGTGGACTGATCTTACGGATTTCTCCGGAGGCGTACAACCCCTCCAACTGCTTAGTCAGGACACGGTGAGGGGCGTGAAAATCGACAAGTTCGTGGAAGGATTCCGGTGTGCGCTCCGATTCCAGTACGCAGAATAGTGCCAAGTGCGGCCGACGTTCGAACATCTCGGTGTAGCGGTCAACAAACGCATAAATCTTCTCGCGCAGGGGCAGGGGGTGACTAAAGATTTCCGTATGAATCTGCACGAACTCGCGCATGGAGGTCTCGGCAACCTGCCGGAACAGGTCTTCCTTTTTCCGGTGATAATAGTGTAGAGTGGCTACGTTGATGCCTGCCACTTCGGCAATATCGCGCGTGGTGGTGCCATCGTAGCCGCGCCGGGTAAACACCCGCGTGGCCGCCCGCATGATCTTTTCTTCGGTCGGGATATTTAAAGTGGCAATATTTTCTTCTATCATCATAATCAGCAGAGTTCTTCATTACACAACGCTGTGAGGAGGGCAATTGTAAGCGGGCGTAAAAAATTTGATCAAACTATTCAATCAAATGATTGAACCATTCGCTGGAATAGCCAGTTGTGGAGATCAAAATACTGATGAAATGACACCTGCGCAATTCACCGAATGGGGCGGCCTGCACAAGGAAAGTTTTCTAGCCCGTGCCCGCCAACTGACCCATAATGAGGAAGATGCCGAAGACCTGATGCAAGATGCCGCATTGGTTGCCTTTCGTCACCGTGATAAGTTTCAGGATGGCACCAATTTCCTTGCCTGGGGCCTCACCATTATCCACAATACTTTCATAACCGACTACCGCAAGCGACAACGCCGCCGGCGGTTGCTACACGAGCGTCCGCCAGTCCAGGCTTGGGCGGCTAGTGTTACCGCCCACAATCTTGCCGAATCATCCATGACTGTTGAAGAGATCATGTGCCGAGTCGGTGAATTGGACACGCTCTATCGCCTGCCCTTCGAGCTATTTCTGCGCGGCCACAAGTATCAGGAGATTTCACTGCGCCTCAACATCCCCGTCGGCACGGCCAAAAGCCGGGTTTTTACGGCACGTTCCCTACTGCGGCCGCGCCTCGCCGCCTTACGGCCGCTAAAATGATTCACCCCGTCTCCTTTCCACTCACCTCAAGCAAATTCTATGCGTCCATCACTACTCTATTTACTCTTATTTATCCTCACTGCCTGTGGAGAAGAAGAAACCACGGAACCCGCTGCCGCCACCGACATTGCCGGCATCACTACCGCCCCGGCCAAATCCTACCCGACGGAGACGGTTTCCATCGTTAGCATCAACCGCCCCATCCAGGTCACGGGGCGGGTCATTCCCCTACAGGAAGCCGGCATCAGTGCGCAGGTACCCGGCCTCGTACTCCCTACCAACAAGCTGTTGCAGGAGGGCAAAAGCTACCGCAAGGGCGAGGTCATGATCCGCATCGACAACGAACCGCTTCTTTTCGGCCTTCGGGCTGATCGCAGCAACCTGGTAACTGCGTTAGTGCGCATTCTTTCCGATCTCAGCCTGGATTACCCCGCCGAACACCCCGCTTGGGAGCACTTCACCAATCAGGTCCGGGCCGACAAAATGCTGCCTGATCTGCCCGAAATCACCAACGAGCAACTACGCTACTTTATCAGCGCCAACGGCATCCCCTGCGCAGTACTACGCCATCCGGGCCAAAGAAGTCACCCTCGACGACTACACTATACGCGCCCCCTTTAGCGGGCAACTCACCATGGCCGCCGTCGATCCGGGGTCCATTGTTCAGCCCGGTCAGGAACTGGCCCGTATCAGCCGCACCGACACCTACGAAGTTCGCGCCGGCCTGCCCGCCTCGGCCACCGGCCACGTGCGCAAGGGCCAAACCGTCCAGCTCACCTCCCGCAACCTGGGTCGCCAATACCAGGCTACCGTCAACCGCTTCGGCACCGCCGTCGACCCCGCCACCCAAACCATCACCGCCTTCCTACGCCTTTCCGGCCCGGAACTGCGCAGCGGCCTCTATCTGGAAGGCGAAGTCGCCGGTCAATCCCTGACCGATGTGGCCGTACTGCCCAAAGAAGCCCTCAGCCGCGACGGCCGAGTTTACGTCATCATCGACGGCGTGGTCCGCACCAAAGCTGTAGAAGTCAGCCGCCATCGAAAGCGACAAGGTCTACCTCCGCAGCCTCGCCCCCGGCGATCGCGTCATCACGGTTTCCGTTCCGGGGGCCATCCTCGGCACCAGGGCACAGTAGTAGTTTTAAAGGGCGTGCCGCCGTCCGCTGACGCGGCCGCCGTCGGTCCCTTCCCGGCTCGCTATTCGCTCGGCCCCTCCGGCTACGCCTGCGGGTCTCCTCCCTGCGGGAGGCCCGTCCAGGCACCTCACGCGGGCGACAGGGATTGCTGGATAAACTCCGCTGTTTCTCCAAATTATAAAGCGATTCTCAAGAGTAGTAAATAGGCGAAATGAATGAAGCGCGTATCACCCCCCCTCCGGGGTAAATCGGACCGGCAGGTCCCATTAAAAAGTACGCCCGGACTCAATCGAAAACATTAAAAATAAGGCAGATCGCAGCCTGCCTACCAAAATACGCGGCGCAGCCGCCTTCCGAGACCATGCGTAAGATCATTACCTTTTCATCGAGCATCCTACTATCGTCAACCTCTGCGTTCTGCTCATCGTGGGCCTGGGAGCACTGAAACTGGCACAGACCGAAACCAGCTACCTGCCCAAGGCCAAGGTGCGCTTTGTCGACATCGGCGTGGCCTATCCGGGTGCTACGCCCGAGCAAGTGGAAGAGGGTATCATCCTCAAGATCGAAGAAGAGTTGGAGGGAGTCGAGGGCATCGACCGCATCAGTAGCAGTTCCACTGCCAGCCTGGGCACCGTAGCCGTGGAGATGACCGAGGACGCCGATGAGGACGCTACCCTCGCTCTCATCAAAAACGCCGTCGACAAGATCAACAACTTCCCCCGGGGCGTGGAACCGCCCGTGGTAGATAAACGTGACGTAAAGGACCTTTCTATGGCCATCGCCATCACCGGCGATATTACCCGTCAGCAAAGGAAAGACTATGCCGATCAGATCGAAAAGGACCTGCTCAACCTGCCGGGTATTTCCGATATCGTCGTCTCCGGCACTCCCGAACAGGAGATCGAAATCAGTGTAAGTGAAAGTAAACTGCGCACCTACGGACTAACATTCGAGGAGATCGGCCGTGCCGTAGCCGCCGCCAACCTGGAAACGTTCGGCGGGGAAATCAAAACCGGGCAACGTAACATCAACATCAAAGCCGATGACAAGGGCTACTTTGCCAAGGATTTAGCCAATATCGTTATAAGGGCCTACCCCGACGGTAACGTGCTGTACCTGCAGGAGGTAGCCGAACTCCGCGACCAGTTCAAACGCGACCCCGGTACCCGCTATTTGGATGGCAAAGAAACGGTGGTTCTTAATGTTTTCGCACTGGGGGATGAGAACATCGTGATCAATGCCGAGCAAACGGCCGCTTATGCGCGGGACTTTAACGCCGTTCACGAAGGCATACAGCTAACCATCATCGAGGACGGTTCCGAAACGGTGCAGGACAACTTGAGCACCATGACCGGCAATGGTATTGCCGGTTTTATCCTGGTATTGTTAGTGCTGGCTTTATTTCTCGATCCTTACCTGGCATTCTGGGTAGCTCTCAAAATTCCGGTGGCCATTATCGGCATGTTCATCCTGTCCGGCATACAGGGTTTGACCATCAACGTGGTATCGCTTTTTGCCTTTGTTATTGTATTGGGTATCCTGGTGGATGACGGGGTAGTGATTGGGGAAAATATTTTTCAGTGGGCCAAAGGGTGTCTCGCCTGCCGAGGCCGCCCTGGAGGGCACAATGCAAATGGTGGTGCCGGTACTTATCTCGCTGGGTACTACCGTCACGGCCTTCTCCTTGTTTATGTTCCTGCCCACCCAAACGGGGGAGTTCTTCGGCGAGATGGCTTTCGTGGTAATCGCCGTATTGCTAATTGCCGCGCTCGAAGAGCTTCTTCTTCCTGCCCGCCCACTTGGCGCACTCCCGCGCCCTGCGCGGCAATCGTAAACCGACCAAGATAGAACGCTGGTTTAACGGGGCCGTCGAATGGGTCAATAATCGGGCTTACCTGCCGGTATTCCGTAGTGCGGTAACCAAATGGCGGCTGATGCCCTTTGTCACCGTGGCGGTATTCATCGGTCTGCTAGTGGCCGCCTTTGAACTCATGGGTAGCGGAGTGGTCGCTTTTACCTTCTTCCCTAACTTGGACGACAAGGCCGTCTTCATTGAACTGGACATGCCCCCCGGCACCCCACTGGAGGTTACTACCGATAAACTCAACCTGATCGCCGCTGCCGCCCAGCGCACCAAGGAAAAGCTGAACAAGGAGTACGATCAGGAACTGATCAAGTTTGTGGAAGTCATTACCGGCCCACGCCCTAATCAGGGCAAACTCCGTATCACCTACCTGAACGGCGAGGAGCGTGACATCAGTTCCTTCGACCTGACCGAGGCCATCCGCGAGGAGGCCCCCGCTATTCCCGAAGCGATCGGGCTGGTGTACGGCATCGGTGCCACCAACGCCGTTTTCGGCAAGCCGGTTTCCATTGCCCTGCGTGGCAAAGACCTGACCGCCCTGCGTGCCGCTCGTGACAAACTAAAGAATGCTATGCGAGAACGGACCGATATCAAAGACGTTTCCGACACCGACCAGTCCGGGGTTCAGGAAGCCGGAATCCGTCTCAATCCCGCCGGAGAGCGGCTGGGTCTGAGTGTGGGCGGCGTAATGAACCAGGTGCGGGGTGCATTCTTCGGCACCGAGGTACAGAGCTTGCAACGAGGCGATGAGGAAGTGGAGGTGTGGCTGCGCTATCCCGAAGATGGCCGTACCGCCGAAAACCAACTAACCGATATGCGCATCAACGGCCCAAACGGAACGAGGACCCCCTGAGCGAAATCGCCTATCTGGAATACGGTACGGCTAATCAGGTCATCAATCGGTTAGAAGGAGAGCGGGAAATACGGGTGGAGGCCAATGTCGCTAATATCGGCGTATCCGCCCCCTCAGTAATCAGTGAGCTACAAGCCGGTATACTGGCCGAACTGACCAAAAGCTACCCCAGCGTATCCCAGAGTGCCGAAGGGCAGAGCCGCGAGAGCGAAAAGATGGGCGGTGGGGCCGGGCTGGTTTTTCCCGTTATCATGACCGTGATGCTGGCCCTGATCGTGCTTGCGTTCAACAGCTTTAGCCAGGCGTTACTCACCTTTGCCCTCTATCCGTTTGCCTTTATCGGTGTCATTTTAGGCCACTGGATCCAGGGTGAGGCACTGAATGTATTTTCCATCATCGGCTCTATCGCCCTCATCGGGGTATTTACCAACAACAGCCTCGTCTTCGTGTCCACTTTTAACCAGTTGCTGGAGGAAGGGCAGGGTTTTGTGGATTCCCTGATCGAGGCGGCGTCCAGTCGTTTTCGGCCCATTCTGCTGACCACCGTGACCACCGTGGCGGGTCTGGCTCCTTTGTTAGCCAGCAATTCATTGGGGGCGCAGTTTCTGAAGGGGCCTGCCATCGCTATGGCCTACGGCCTGAGTTTCGGTCTATTCAACACATTATTTCTGCTGCCGGCCATGTTGGTGATCGTCAACAGTGGGCGCCGCTCGACCAAGCGAGTTGTTAGCCTGAATAAAGTGCAGCCTAATAAGGAACAAGTAGAACCGGCCGTTCGGGCCAAGGGTTACAAGTTGGGGGGTGCTACTGCACTGGTGCTACTGCAGCGGCACTTACCGGGGTACCGCAATTAGCCGCCCAGACCGCTACCGACCCACTACTCACCCTGCCGGCCGCCATTGACCTGGCCCTGGAGAATAATCCTGATCTACGCCTTCTTAATTACGACCGCGAGATCAGCACCAACAACATCGACCCCGCTGCGGCTGGCATCGGTCCGCGCATTATGGTGCAGGGTCTCGCCCTGGTGGGCTACGGTGATGCGCGGGGTAGAAACTCAATCGACCTCGACCTCCCGGTAGCGAAATCCCACTCCTGGAACTGAGCGGAGTTCGTCACGGTATCTTCCTGCAACCTGAAGCCGATTGGCTCATATATGATGGCGGCGCGGGAAATGCCCGCCTGGACCAACTGCGACTGGTAGACTGCGGCAACCGCCCTCAGCATCGAAGATGCCCGGGAGCAGACCGTGAGCGGCGTAACCGTTGCTTATCTGTCCGCTGTCTCCCTGCGCCGTCAACTTGAACTGGCCATTGCTAATATTGCACTCAGTCGGGACCGACTCGAACGCACCGAGCGTGACGCTCGCTACGGCACCGCCGATAGCCTGCGCGCCTTGCAGGCCCGCGTAGATTTGATACCGACAGCGTCTCCTATCGACGACTCGACCTTCAACTGGCTGATGTGAAGCGCGGCTTGAACCAATTCATCGGCCGTAACCCGGAGACGCCCTTTACCCGATGAACTAATTCCCGGCACGAACCCCGCCCCCCTCGCCTTCGAGCAGCTGCGGACCGAACGCTGGGCCAACATGAAGACCTGGTACTGGCACAAATCGCGTCGCCCTGAGCGAGAATGCCGCCCGCCAGGCCACCCTGGCCTTCCGGCCCAAAGTGCAACTTTACGCTAACCTTAATTACTTGAACCAAACGGATGAAGCCGATTTTTCTGCGGGAAAACCGTAGATCTGGGCGGCGAAGCCGGTGTCCGCCTATCTTACGACCTCTATGACGGCGGCCTGCGTCGAATCCAGCGCCGAAACTCCCAATGGAATCAGAGCGAAGCCTCGCCAACCGCGATCGTGCCGAGAAACTGAACTTACTTACCCAATTCGAGCAAGCCACGCTACCTACGAAAATACCCGTGCACAACTGGCTTTTTTCCGCGCCAACCTTGCGACCTTTCAACTCGACTACGATGAAACCGTTGCGGACTACCACTTGGTCAGGTCGACGCCACAGTTTTGCGCACCGCCCGAGTCGACCTGGATGCCGCCAATACGCGCATCGCACTGGAAGAATTCAGGGTATTGGAGGCGGAAGTGGAAGTAGTACGGCTGACTGGTGGATTGGTGAGGTAACCTCCGGCACACGTTTTCTTTCTGGGCTATCCAAGATCAACAGGACGGAACTGTTGTCGTAATTTCCAACAATCATCCAAAGTAAGCGTCCGAGTAACTATAGGAAGCCCAGATCGAGTTGTTTAGGCACCAGCCCGCTCAAGCTGTTGAACCTTTACGCATATCGGTCACGCCCCGATAGACGAAGTAGCGTGGTTGGCTGGAAAAACGAAGCACGAGCACGGTCAATTTCAGGGAGGAGCGCGGCGAGTTCATGGACGCGGAACCCCGAGAGTTCCAGGCGCAAACCGCTGGGCAAACTCAAGTATCGCGGCGGCACGGTTTCGATCGGAATGATTGACTTAATTTCGTAAACACCCTCGTCGCTCACGGCCCGTGAACCGTATTTCCGTTCCTAAATATGGAAGGCTTTAGCCGCCGCAAAGCTACACAGCATCGCGGCCCTCGGGAAGCGTATTCTCATTTCCAGAAAGGGAAGGTCGCTAATTCGAGGTTGTAGGCGGCGCAAAATGCGACGATGGTTTGTCCGCTGAGCCGTCCGCGCAGAAATCGCTGAATTGGCGTCAGGCTTGTGGCGC
>CAVPZP010000046.1:0-26715 GCA_963710215.1 Lewinellaceae bacterium
GCGTGAGGTGCCTGGAAGGTGAGGGCGCAAGCCCGAAGCCCGTAGGGCCAAGCCGTCAGGCGCGCCTGGAAGGGACCGGCCGCCCGGCCTGAGCCGGGCGGACACGTCCAAAAACTTTCAAGCACTCCTCAAAGTCATCCCTTCAATCCTTCACCTCGAAGGATCATTTATGATCCAGAGAAGCAGCGCAGCTAATCCCTCATTCCTTCAATCCTTAAAACAACCACCGCAAGCCCGCCTGAAGCTGCCGGGGCGCATCGGCGTTGCGTTGTACGATGCCGGAGCCGGCGGGGCCGGCCTGGATTCGGTTGCTCTGCGTGGCGTTGTTGCTGTAACCGCTGAGGTTGCGGGTGTCGAGGAGGTTGAACACGTCGAGGCGGAACTCCAGGTTGTTGCGGCCGATGGGGAGGAGGTACTGGAGGGCGAGGTCGAAATTGTACGACCAGTCGAGGCGGTCGGAGTTGCGGCCCTCGCCGGGGAAGCGGTCGGAGTTGCCCACGTAGGCGTCGCCGAAGGAAGCACCGTCGCCGTTCAGGTCGGCCGTGCCGTAGATGGTGGCGTCGGGGATGCGGTTGACCGGTTGGCCGCTCTGGAGCAGGGAGGCCAGCGTGACGTTGAGGCCGAAGGGGGCCGAGTAGGTGCCGATGGCGTTGATGATGTGGCGGCGGTCGTTGATGGACGGACCGAACTCGGCGTCGAAATCGTTGCCGTCCATGGCGCGGAAGTTAATGTCCTCGGTGTCGTTTTTCAGCGACGAAAGCGTGTAGTTGAGGCGCCAGCCGAAGGGCGCGTTGCCGCGCTCGCGTTGCAGCACGAAACTGGCCGCGTAGTAGCGCGATTTGCCGCCGGCCTCGGTGACGACCACGTTGCGGGCTACGCCCGCCACGCGCCGGCCGTTGATGATGCCGGCACCGTCTACGATGGGCACGGGGCGGGTGGCGTCGGCCTCGGCCACGGTGCGCACCACCACGTTATCGGGGTCGGTGGTGGGGTATGGCGCGGCGGCGTTCAGGTTGCGCAGGCGGTAGAGGTTTTCGGAGCGGTTGTTTACCAGGTCCACGTAGAACAGCGTGCGGTTGTCCAGCTGGTACTGGTAGCCGAGGGCGAACTGGTGGGTATAGGGGTTGTCGTAGCCGTTGGGGTTCAGGATGCGGCGCTCGCCGCTGAACACACTCGCCCGTTGACCCTGTAGCTGGGCCGCCGTGGGGCCGTTGAGGTAGCTCACGTTGTCGGCCGAGGCCCCCAGGTTTCCGTTGAATACCACGCGGTCGATGTCGGTATCGGCGGGCAGGATTCCCTGGTCGATAAAGGCCTGGATCTGCATGCGGTAGTCGGCATCGTCGGTGTTCTGCTGCAGGGCGTCGCTGTAGACGGCGTAAAGCACTTTGTCGTAAAAGATACCGTAACCGCCCCGGATCACCGACTTGCGGCCGGTGGCGTAGTTGAAGTTAAAGCGGGGGGCGATGTTGTTGAAGTCCCCCTGGTCGCTGCCGCCCTTTGAGAGGTTGTCGTAGTCGTAGCGCAGGCCCAGGGTCAGGTTCAGCTTGTTGTTAACCGCGATCTGGTCTTCCACGAAAACGGAGAAGATGCTCTGCCGGGTGCCGAAGGTATTGGGCCGCAGTTCGACGTTGTAGTTCAGCACCTCCACGTCGGCGGGCAGGTCGCCGGCCGCCAGGCCGGAACCGAGGTTGCGGGCCGCCAGCGCGTCCAGCTGGGCCTGGGTCAGTTTAACGCGGTAGCTGCCGTTGGGCACGCCGCCGCCGGCCAGCTGGTGGTCGGAGGAAATGATATTAAAACCCGCCTTAAAGGTCTGTTTGTCGCGGTAAAACGAGAATTTTTGCTGCAATTGCAGGGTATTCTCCGTTTGCTGAAACACAAAGCCGGGGTGGCCCAGCACGGCCAGCGTCTGCTCGGTAGGACCCAGCACGGTCACCTGCGGGTTACCGGAGTTGGTGGCCGCCGCGTAGTCCCAGTCGAAACGGGCGAATTGCAGGTTGGTCTGCGAGCTGAAACCCTCGCCCACGTAGGTGTTGGTGGAGGCAATGAGGAGCGACTTGCGCTCCTGCTCGTTGCCGGCCGTGGGAAAGGTAACGCCTCCCTCCAGACCGCCGCCCTGGCGGTCGATACCCACGCGGCCGATGTTGGCGCGCACGGAAGACCGGAAGCGGTCGCTCCAGTTGTGGTCCACCTTGCCGCTCAGGTAGGTAAAGTTGTTGTTGCCGCGCACCGTCTCGCGCACGCCCAGCTCGGGGCTGCTCAGAAAGTTGTCCTTCAGGTCGGTGGTGTGCTCCACGTCCACGTAGTAAAACGTTTTGTCCTTTTTAATGGCACCGCCCAGCGCAAAACCGCCCTGGAACCGCTGAAAGCCATCGCGCACGGGGTTGCCCGACAGGTCGCGGAGCGTAAAATCGTCATCGTCCAGATCGCCGCTGCTCGGCCGCCAGACGGTGAAAACCTCGCCCGTCATCTCATTGCTGCCCGAGCGGGTGGAGACGTTGATCACGCCATTGTTCGTCAGACCGTATTCGGCCGAGTAGTTATTGGTCAGCACGGTCACGTTGCGGGCAAAACCGGTAGGTACGGCAAATTTTTGCCCGCCCAAAAACCGCTCGTTGTTGTCCATGCCGTCAATCAGGTAGCTGGTAAACAGGGCATTGGCACCGTTGATGGCCACGTTGGGCGCCTCCGGGAAGAAGCCCGTCGCCCGCGACACGTTCGGCAGGCGAAAGAGGGCCTGCGTGATGTCGCGCCCCTCGATCGGCAGGGCCTGAATCTCCGCCTGTGTCAGCTCGAACGACACCTCGGCATCCTTACGGTTGATCCGCGCCGATCCCGACGCGCTCACCTGGATCTCGTCGATGTTGACCGTCTGCTTGTTAAAGATCACCAGTTGCACCGTACGGTCCTGGTTCGACCGCAGGTCGATCGCCTCCGATTCGCCGTCCAGATAGTCGTCCGTTTCGCCCACCACAATGCGGTAACCCGACAGCGCGGGCAGGGCACGAAAAACAGTGCGCCCCTGCGCATCGGTGGTCTGGGTGCGGCTAATGCCCTGGCCCGTATTGGTCAGGGTCACTTCCAGGCCCGCCGCGGCGGGGCCGTTGGTCTGATAGTCGATCAACTCGACGGAAAGATTCTGTTGACCGAACAGGGTTACGGTCAGTAGCAGGGCAAAGCCCAGTAAAATAAGTCGCATAGTGTGTTAGATAAGTGAGTGGGTGGTAATAGTAATGGTAGTGGGTTAGGGAGGTAGTGAGTAGTTTGGTAGAGGGCAGTAATGCACTCACCATGAGCGTACTAACTACTACAAACTACCTACTAAAACGGGGCCGTGTCCCCGCCGATGGCGGGGCCGGTCCCTTCCGGGCTTCGCTGTTCGCTCGGTGCTGCGCACGCCCTGCTGCGCGGATGCCCCTCCAGGCACCTCACGCAATCCCCCCTCTCCTCTGCAAACGGTAGAAGAGTTGCACTCCGATGAGGAGCCATGCTCCGACCATGTGCTACGAGTACATCGGAGTACAACTCCTCCACCATTTTTATTAAACGGTAGAGGAGTTTCACTCCGACGAGGAGCTTTGCTCCGACCATGTGCTACGAGTACATCGGAGTACAACTCCTCCACCCACTTCATTAAACGGTAGAGGAGTTACACTCCGATGAGGAGCTTTGCTCCGACCATGTGCTACGAATGCGTCGGATCACAATCCTTCCCCCTTCGGCAGGCAAACCCAGAAATTCAAATTCTCCGGCTCCTGATAAACTCAGGGCGCACGCGTAGGGGGCAGCAAACGGGCCGCCGGATTGGTCGGGAAAAAATTGGTGGAGATGGGCGTCACCTTCGGCCCGGCAAGTACGAACCGTAGCACCCGCCTCCAGGAGGACAGCGAGGACAGCCCGCGCAGGGCCAGATGCAGTTCGGCCGCACCGTTGGCATCGTGGCGCAGGGGCAGGTAATCAGCCGGGGCGCAAGTCAGGTGAGCACTGAGGGCGGTTAGTAGATAATTGGTCTGCCAGGGCAGGGCGGTAAACTCGGCGGACCGGAAACGGCTCCGCTCCACGCCCACCACGTAGGCACCGCCGGCGGGCGTGGGGCCGATAACCCGGCCGGTGTGCTCCAGCGTGGCAACGGCAGTCCGCAGGTCGCTTGCCGTCAGGCCCACGCAGTCGCTACCGATGGATAGCACGTGCGTGTAGCCCCGCGCATACAGCCGCTCGAAGGCGTTACGGTAGCGTTCGCCAAAGGTCTCGCCCACCTGCTCCCGCTCCGATATGTGGTAAATCGGCAGGCCGGTGCGGCGGGCCAGTCGTAGCGTCTCGGCGTGCAGCGTAGCGGCCACGCGCCGGTTCAATCCCTCGCACGCGTGGGTGAAGGTCTTGATCCGGCTCTCCTCGTCCGGCGTCCGGGCGAAGAGGAGGAGGGCGGTTTTCCGTTGCTGTGCTGCTGCCGTCAAGGGGTACTTGCTGGTGATCAAATGCGAAACGAGCAGCGTCCCCGGAGGGGGCGCTGCTCGTTTGGAGGTACGAAGGTAGTACTCTGGTTGGATTGTGCAAGTTAACTATGCCTTGGAGCATACCTGATCAGCGCGTCAGGCGCAAGTCGACCATCGCGTCGATGTTGAAGTTGGAAAAAATCTGGGGTTGATTGATCGTTTGATTAAGGTCAGCCGAAAGAACGAGTTCGCTGTCCGTAATGGAAACGACTTCGTAGGGCTGCTGACTCACCTGAGTAGCGACGGCAAAACCGATCAAGACCAGTTTTTCGTCCAGGATGAACCAATTACCGCCGCCGATCGACGTACGGGTTTGCGTAGAGGTGAAGGGAGGGTCGTTATCTTCCGTGATGATGCTGGTCTCATCGTAGGCACCCGTTGAAGACCACGTACCATCCGCTACGAAGGTCATGGTCAGCATGCTGTTCGCGATGGATGAAACGGCATTCGAATTCTCCTGTGTGCCGAACACGTTGCCCATTACGGTAACGTCTCCGTCAGCCATCTCAACGTCCCAGGTGCCCACGATCCTGTCTTCCGTGGGTGGGTCATTATTGTCATCATCGCCGTTGCTGCCGCAGCCGACGGATAATAGTAGTAGGAAAAAGAAGGAAAAAAGTAAGTGAAAGCGCATAAAAAGTGCGTTTATTCCCCTCCTGGCTAGACTGAACAAACCGGCGTGATAGTACCTGGGGCCATTGGGTAGTACCCACCTGAAGCAACATATTGCAGGATAATAGCCGGTGCCGCTAAGAGCGTGTCTAAAATTTTTAAGAACTGAGGATCAATGATTCGCTTCGCGGCTACTTCGTGGTTAAGGTTCTGGCTAGATAAAAACTTACGCGCATAGCGGGTTACGTAAGTCAGTTTCTACGACGCCAGGTTCTTAAAATATTGGTTATCAGGAAGTAAAAATTTAGACACGCTCTAAGCAAGGTATTAATGCTGTTGCATGCGATTAGCGGGTAACTTGCAATTTCAAATCAGTAACAACGCAGGTATAGCAGAATTCCGCAGGAGGAAGGGTGAAAAATCTTGTTTCATAGTCGACTCAACTAGTCGAGGCTCTAAGATATAATAATTTTTGGAATGTAGCTGCCTGACAGCACCTGGTTCGCTACAGTAGGTGGCGGCATCGAATAATCTTATTACTATTCATTTTGATTCTTCCGCCGAGTCATTAAGCGAGAAGATAAATACCGAAAACACGAAAAATGCCAGCCAGTACAACGCCAATTTCCCCCACTCGGTCTGGCCGCCGGTGCCAGTCCTGATTTTCTCTGCCGCGTTAATGGGGTCGATCAGGAAAAAGCCGAGGCAGAAGATAAAAAGTATGCCCGTGGCGAGGGCCAGTGATTTGAGTAGAACTCTTTTCACGGCCGCTTTTTTCTCTGACGGGCTTCGTTCTACTTCATCTATCAATAACGCTCTTGACTGCTTCCTTTTAACAAAATAATGCCTAACCGAAAAAACGACCATAAAAAACAACCAAAAACCTATAACCGTAAAAATTCCGACCATTATTGATAGATCCCTCTTGTAATCATATTTAAAATTAGACATGAATTGCTCAGGATCCAGAAGGTAGGACACCAAGTTCATAAACAGGAATAACCCTATTGACCACAATGCTGATTTGAGGAGAATTTTACTCATGATTTAATTACGAATTTTATTTTATAATCGTATTTAAAATTACAGACTCTTGATACAATACCTGTATCAATATTAGACTTGATGCGGCCAATGTTAACTCCGTATCTTTGAGCTAAAATGCTATCTGAAATTCGATATCCAACATCTGCCCGAGAATGGCAAGCAGTAACAGGCCTTGATAGTGAGCATTTTATACGTCTTCATGATTTATGTGCTAACTTTTTGCTTGAAAGAGATGGCTATAGTTACGAGCATAGGATTTCATTAAATCCTAATAAAAAATCCACTCGTTTCAAATCGCTTAAAGAATTGATATTTGCGACATTGATGGTTTTAAAATCAGGAATGACTTTTGATCTATTTGGCTTTATAGTCAATCTTGACCAAGCAAATGCGCTGAGGAAATTCAGAGACGGCATTGCAATTGTACATGATACTCTTGAAGTCGAGGGGTACATTCCGATAAGAGATTTCACTGATATTGAGTATTTTCATAATCAATTCACAAAAGGTGAAACCCTAATTCTCAATGGTACGGAGCAGTATATTCAACGCCCTTCTAATCAGGAGGAACAAAAATTATTTTACAGCGGAAAGAAAAAACATCACACGGCTAAAACGTTGATTATAAGCACAATGGATAAATACATTCATTATGTTAGTTATCTCTATGTCGGCAAATCACATGATTTCTCAATTCTTAAAGAAGAATTTCCTCCCGGTGAATCTTGGTTTGATCCGTTTATAATTCGAGTTGATTCAGGGTATCAAGGTTTTGAAAAAGCTTATCCTAATGCCAAGACTTACATACCAGCAAAAAAGCCTAGAGGTGGAGAATTGTCTGAAGCGCAAAAAGAGAGTAATCGACAATCAGCAAAAGTTAGAATTAAAGTCGAGCACGCTATTGGTGGGATGAAAAGATTTGACATCATGTCGAATACTTGTAGAATCCATGACTTTAACATTTTTAATATTGTAACAGGAACTTGTGCTGGACTTTGGAACTATTTCATTACTAAGCAGTTATAGGTTGCAGGTTGTTAACATTGGCCGCATCAACTCTATTACAATCGCAACTCTATTACGCGGTTGATACCATAAGTAATGGCACATATCTTTCTGGTTCTTCGTCATATATTATAGCTTTAGATGACACCTATCACCTCCAGCCAACCAAAAAAAACCCACGCCCATGCCTCCCCGCCAACTCCTCCCCAAAAGGAAAAGCAAGCGGAAAGGCGTAGGCGTGGGTTGACGAAAAACACTGGCGGGAGCCGATTACCATCAGGTCCAGATCAGTTGCGTGAGGTGCCCGGAGGGGCGTTAGCGCACGCAGTGCCGAGCGAATAGCGAAGCCCGGAGGGGACCGGCCCCGGCGGTAGCCGGGGACACGCCCAAATCGGCTTTCAAACTAATTTTTAATTCACGGCCTGCCAGGCATCCACTACGCCCCAGCCGAAATTACCATTGCGGTTGGGGTAGTTAGAGGCGGCGGCCCGCATGCGCAGGTACACCTGGTAGCGGGACTGGCTGGGATTGGTGGCCCAGACCAGCGCGGCGATGCCGGCCGTGGTAGCCGTAGCGGCCGAGGAGCCGCCCACGTAGGAGGGTTGGTTACCGCTCTGGGCCAGCGTTAGCGAGGTGCGGTCCGTGTTTTCGCTGCGTTGCATTACGGCGGTGAACTCCACTTCGCTGCCGTCGTGGCAGGTGGTGCACCGCTGGAAGAGGTTGCCCGAGCGGACGCCCGTTACGGCGTAGGTCTGCGGCATGCTGGCTGGGAAGATGACGCCCCACCAGCTGGTCCAGGTCAGGCTGGTACCGGCGGCGGCGAAAATCATTTTGCCGTTGTTGTAGGCGTAGTAGATGCCGTCGGCAATGGTGCCGCTGGAGAAGGGGGTGCCGATCGACATGGAGACGATCTTTACGTCCGAGCGGCCGCCCACGGCGATCAGGGCGTCTTTGACGCCGCGCTGCTCGCTGCCGCCGTTGAGCACCACGTCACCCGTGGCACGGTAGGCGATCAGGTTGGCCTGATAGGCCACGCCGGTGGTGGTGCCGTCGTAGGCGCGCGGACCGGCGATGAGTCCGGCCATCTGGGTGCCGTGGCCGCACTGGTCATTCGGGCCGTCGGGCGATGCCCAGGGCCACCAGCTGCTGACGTAGGTGCCGTAGCGGTTGATGTAGCGGCCCGTGGAGTAGCCGCTGCTGAACTGGCTGCCTAGTTTTGCCTGGCTGGGCGAGGTGCCCGTGTCCAGCAAAGCCACGCCGATGTTGTCGCCCCGGCTGACCGACCAGGCGGCGGGGATATTCATGAAGTAAAAGTTCCAGGGGATTTTCGCGGCGGGGGCAGTGCTGGTGAAGTCGGCCGGATAAATATAGCTCGCGGCACTGGCGTCACAACCCGCATCGGAGCGGAGGGAGACTTCCTCGGGGTTGTAGTCGGTGGGTTCCAGGTAGCGGACCTCGGGGCGGTTGCGGAAGGTGGTCAGCAGATCGAGGTGCTTGACGTTAATCTCCAGGATGGGGAGCACGCCGTCTTCCGGGGCGGCCAGCAATTCGGCCTCGGTGAGGCGTTCGCCGGTGAGGCGCTCGGTCTCGGCCAGTAGCTCCTGTACCAGTCGGTTGCGGGTGGCTTTCCAGGCACCGGCGGTCACGTCGATCTCGTGGATGCGCTCGGGCAGGTTCTCGAAGCCGGCGGGCTGGTAACCCAGGGCGGCCTGGTTGTTGCCCAGCGATACGGCGGATTGCAGCATCCGGTCGGTGGATAATGCCCAGTTGTAGACCGTGTTGGCGGTCTGGAGGTGATCTTCGACCACGGCATTGATCTCGGCCCTGGTCATCAGGTCGGCTGCGGGGGTGGGTTGGGTACTTTCGAGCAGTTCACGCTCGCAGGCGAAGAAGGAGAAGGCCACGAGCAGTACGCTCAGGCGAATAATGATTCGATTCATAGTGGTGGGTAAAATCGGTTAGTAAATCAGGATTAGGAAGGTAAAGCGGAAGGCCGGAGGCATTTCGCTTAGCGGGTCACAAGATATAAATTATTGAGTTGGTTGGGATTAAGAGCGTGTCTAAATTTTTTAGAATCAGGGGTCGTGATCCCCGGATCGCGAAAGTTTACCTTTTCCGCCCTGAGTGGCACGGGGTTGTTCTAAAAAACCTTCCGGGTCCGGGAAGTAAGGAAATGACCGTGATACAGGCTCATTCGTATTACGAGTGTCCGTTCATGCGCTACGGGAGGGGATTTGTTACGCCGGGGCGGTGAAATAAGGCTGTCGTTGACTTTGCGTGAGGCGCCTGGAGGGTGATCCGCATGTAGAGGTAGGGCTTGCCCCTACCCGAAACAAGGCAGTGCGCAGCACCGAGCGATCAGCGAAGCCCGGAAGGTGCCGGCCCCGGCCTAAGCCGGGGACACGCCCAGAGTACTTGAATTTTTTTGCTGTTTCTGCTTGCACGGATGCGTCCCGACCGGAGGTGGCGGGAGCCAAATTCGCGCGACCGGAGGTCACACACCACCGCGCGACCGGAGATCACACACCACCGCGCGACCGGAGGTCACACACCACCGCGCGACCGGAGGTCACACACCACCGCACGGCAGGAGGTCACACACCACCGCGCGGCTGGAGGTCATGCCCTGACGTTACTTAACCAGCCCCACCAGCGTGCGGTAGTCGTCGAAGCGGTCGTCCTCCGTTTTGGGTTCGAGGAGGGCGAAAACATCGAGATTTTCGTCCTCGTAGATGTCTTCGAGATCAGGGGCGGTGGTGCCGTTGCGGAGTTCGATGCGGCCGGCGGCGAGCTGGGCGGTGCGCCACTGGAGGGTGACGCGGGTGCGGGCCAGGGTGGCGGCGCGGACGGCGGCGGGCGTGTCGTTGCCGCTGACGATGGGGATGCCGTTGAACAGGCCGGGGTCGCGGGTAACGAGGCTGCCCCGGTGGAGGATGAAGTAGGCCGTGGCGGCCGGTGACCCGGCCTGTCCGAGTAGCTCGGAGTAGAGCATGAGCTGGAGGTCGTCGCCGCTCTGGACCATTTTTTCGTAGAAGGAGCGGCCGCGCCACTTGAGGTCGATGACGGCGCACTCGTTTTCGCGTTCGATGACCAGATCGGCGCGGCCCCGCAGGTTGATGCCGCCGAAGGTGCCGCTGACCTCCTGCTCGGCCTTGCGGACCGACCAGCCGGCCGCTTTGAGTTGCTGGACGAGGCCCCAGGAGGCGGATTTCATTTTTTGGATGAACTGCACCCGCTCCGGCTCGCGGCCGTATTCGAGCAGGGTGGCTCCCTCGCGTTCCAGGAGACGCTGGATGTTGTCGTCGATCCAGGCGTGGCAGGCGGGCCGGGTCCAGGCGAGGTCTTTTTCCTCTAGCATCCGCTCGATGACGCGGTGGGCCAGATTGCCGAACAGCCGGTTGCCGGCCGAGATGGATAGCAGGCTGAGCGGCCGCAGCCGGAGGCCGTAGCTGAATACCCACTGGTGCGGATAGTGGAGGAGGCGCAGCAGGCTGGTGGTGGTTTCCTGCTCGCGCGGGGCCAGGCGGCGGCAGGGGGCGAGGGTAGTGAACGGCCGGGGCAGCGGTAGCGGGCGGGCGGGCGGGCGCTGGAAACCGGGCCGCTGGAAAAATTCGAGGGCGGCGGCGGCTCCTTCGTTCTCGTCGACGGAGAAGGTGATCGGGCTTAGGTCGCCGAAGGCCGCTTCCAGGTCGCCCAGCAGGGGGTGGGGTTCCACGGCGGTGCCGTCTACGTTGTTGGGCAGGCAGAGCAACAGGCGGCCGCTGCAGTGGAGGACGGGGCGGCGGCGGTGCCAGTTGAGCAGGTCGTTGCGCCGGGCGGGGGTTTGGAGTGGAACGCCCCGCTCGGCCAGAAACTCGCGTTCGGTGGGGTACCAGCGGGAGAAAAAGTAATCGGGTTCGCCGGCGATGAAATCCCACCAAATCAGCTCGTCCACCGGGCCGTGGATGCTGCCCGCCTTCCAGGTGGGCTCCAGGCGGCCCTGGGCGGCGGGTTGGAACTGGGCGGGCGCGGGTTCGTAGATGGTGCGCACTACGCGCTCCACGTCCAGGTAGCCGAGGCTGTCTTCGGGCAGCAGATCGAGCAGATCGACGATGCGCTGGGCCTGCGCGGCCAGCACCAGGAGCGTCGGGTTGGCGGAACTACCGGCCGCCTCGTAAGTCTGCAACGCCCACTGGTGCAGGTAGCTGAACAGCGACCGTACATCGGCCTTGGGTGCCCGCTCGCGCAGGGAGTAGCGGGGGCGGCGGAACCAGAACTCGTACTGGCGGCGGATCTCCTCAGGGTCGAGGTCGCCTTCGTAAAGGCGAATGCGCGGCAGCTCGTCCTCAAAGAAACGGTTCAGCATCCGAAACCAGCCGTCGCCGAACAGGCCGGGTTCAGCGGCCAACTGCGTGGCGATAGCCCGCCCGAGGTGCGGATTAAGGGGCTTGACAACGAGGCTGACAAATTGGAGGATGGCCTGCACGTCGGCCGGCTCCCAGAGGAAGGTCGGCACCAGTTTGAGCACCTGCAAACTGGGCCGCGCCAGCGAGGTGGATTGTACGCCCATGCTGGGCAGACCCTCGCAGACCAGCGCACTGTCGAGGGTCTGGTTTTTGACCGTCATCAATACGTCAGGCCGCCACTGGGTGTTGCGGCGGAGCAGGGCGGCGAGCCAGGCGGCGATGTGAGTCTCGCGGTGGGCGGCTACCAGCAGGAGGCTGCCGTCGCCGCGCAGGGTCGGTTTCTCCCCGCCGGTTTGCTCGCCCCGCAGGCGGCGGCGCCACTGGTCCAGATCGGTTTGACCGGTGGGAGCGGCCGGTTCGGGTAGTTGCTCGATGGTGCAGCGGTTGTCGGCGGCGGCCAGCGTATTCAGCAAGCGACCGAGGGCGGGGGGCAGTAGTTCGGCTGGTTCGTGGAGAAAGATATGCAGCGCGGGGTGGCGCACATCAGTCAGGCGGGGCAGCAGGCGGGCGAGCCGGTCGGCTTCGCCGGCGGGGAAGAAGAGCGGCTCCTCCGCACGAGTGGTGCAGTCGTATAGGCGTTGTTCGCAGGCGGCTAGTGTGGCCAGTCGGGCGGGTAACTCGGCGGTTCCGGCGGCGGCGCGGAGGTGGTAGCCGGCGGCGATCAGTTCATCGCGGCGGTCCAGCAGGTCCTCGGCCGTAGCGGGTGCATCGGCGGTAAAGGAGGCGGCGAAAAAGGCGTTTGCGTCCGTCTCGGCCAGGTGCGCGGCCAGTACTTGGCGGTAGGCCTCGGTGCGCAGGTGGGCCAGGTTTTCGCGGGGCTGTTGCAGGCCGTAGTAGCCTTCCAGCAGGCGTAGTAGTTCGCGCGGGCCGCCGTAGTGGTCGTCCAGTCGGCCGTCCGGCGGGCGGGGCAGGGGGTTTTCGTCGAAGCAGAGGCCGAGGTGGAAGGTGGGCATTGGGGCGGGAGTTCGTAGTTACGTTACGGCCAGGAAAAAAGAGCGCGGGACAGCCGGAAAGAAGAGCGCAAAGATTTTAATCAAACAAAACTACGTTTTTTTGCGGGGGTGGGAATAAAAGAGAAGCATATGCGGGCTAATTTTACCAACGCTACGCTAAAATCTTCGCCAACCGCTACCTTTGGGCCATGCGTATTCCGTTCCGATCATTTTCCCTGCTTTTCGTTACCGCATTTCTCCTCACGGCCTGCTACCCGCCCACTTCGCCGGTCTATGAGGGCGTTTCCGTCGATGCGGCCGACCCGCTGGTGCGGCGCCTGACCGATATGCAGGACCGGAGACAGGCCGACAGCCTTTACACTTTTCTGCGCCACCCCGACCCCACCTACCGCTACCTGGCGGCGCGGGCTTTCGGCAGCTTTACCGGATTCGGCGGCCGTCGATTCACTGACACCGTTACTGACTGACGAATTCGACCGCGTCCGCGCAGCCGCCGCCTATGCGCTGGGGCAGCAGGGTCAGGAACGAGCGGCCGATTCCCTGCTCCTCTACTTCGCCCGCCGGGACACGGCCGGCCGCTACCGCGACGGCAACGAGGCCACGCTGGCCGCCATCGGCAAGGTCGGGTCGCCCGCCCTGTTACCCGCGCTGGCCGGCACCACCACCTACCTACCCACCGATACGGCCCTGCTGACCGGCCAAGCCTGGGGAATCTACTACTACGGCCGGCGCGGCGAAGCCGCGCCGGAGGCCACGCAGCGGGCCGTGGACCTGGCCGTAGACGAGCGGTTCCCCCTCGCCGCCCGCCTGCCCGCTGCCCACTACCTGGTCCGCTCGCCCGCCCGAATGGATAGCCTGCAAACCGCTGCCGTCATCAACCGGCTGCCGCGCGAGACCAATGCCGATCTGCGGATGGCCTTTGCCACGGGTTTGGGCAAGAGCGGCCGTCCCGAGGCCCTGTCCGCCCTGCAACGCCTGCAACGCAGCGAATCAGACTGGCGGGTGCGCACTAGTATCCTGCGGGCTTTCGCCAATTTCGATTACGGTGCCGTGCGCGACGATGCCTTGGAGGCACTGCGCGATCCTAATCCGCTGGTGGCCCAGACCGCCGCCGAGTATTTCGTCAATCAGGGCATCGACCAGGATGCTACCCTCTACTGGCGGCTGGGCCGCGACAGCCTGCCCGCCCGCGTGCGCTCCACCCTCTACCGGGCCGCCAATACGCACTTGGCCAACTATTACATCGAGTACCGCGAGTCGATCAACTACCAACTCCGACAACGTTACGGACAGACCGCCGACCCCTACGAGCAAGCCGATATTCTGACCGCCCTGGGGGCTTTCCCGTGGAATTACCGCCTGATCCGCAACCTCGCATCCGGTAGCACCGCCGCCCCCGTGCAGACCGCCGCCGTGCGGGCCATGGGCGATATTAGCCGGTCCGACCGGTTCGGCCCCACGCTGCGCAGCAGCGCGGGGCGTGTGCGCCGCGAGATCGCTTACTTTTTGCAACAGGATATCCAGAGTGGCGACGCCGGCCGGGTCTACGAGGCCGCCACCGTGCTATCCGACCAAGCCGCTACCTATCGTCCGCTCTACGACAGCCTCGCCTGGGCCGAAACTGCCCTGGCTAAACTGGAACTACCGGCCCAGACCGAGTCCTACGATGCACTGCGCACCGCCATTGCCCTATTAAGGGGCGAGGAAGCACCCGTAGCCGAGCGGCCCGCCTTCAACCGGCCCATTGACTGGTCGCGCCTGGAAACCGCCGGCGAGCGGCCCCGCCTCACCATCACCACCAACCGGGGGGCACTGACCGTGGAGCTGTGGCCCGACCTGGCGCCGGGAACGGTCTCCTCCTTCCTCAAACTGGTCGACGAGAAATTCTACGCCGACAAGCTCTTTCACCGCGTGGTGCCCAACTTCGTGGTGCAGGGCGGCGATCCGCGCGGCGACGGCTACGGCAGCCTCCCGTTCAGCCTGCGTACCGAAACCCCGCCGGTTCACTACGACCGGGGCGGCATCCTCGGCGTCGCCTCCGCCGGGCCGGATACGGAGGGCGTACAGTTTTTTATCACCCACTCCCCCACCCCCCACCTCGACGGCCGCTACACGGCCTTCGGCCGCGTGCTGGAGGGAATGGACGTAGTGGGCCAACTCCTCATCGGTGACCGCATCCAAAGCATCAAACCGCTGTGAGTGTTTTCCGTGAAATAGCCCTCCTGCTCCGCGCCGATCTCCGCGCCGAGTGGCGCAGCCGCACCGCCCTCGGCGGCCTGCTCCTCTACGTGGCGGCCACGGTGGTCATCGTCTACGCCGCCCTCACCCGCTTTTCCCCCATGACCTGGAACGCCCTCTACTGGGTCCTTCTTTTCCTCGGGGCCGTCTCTGCCGTCGCCCGCGGCTTCGCCCGCGAGCAGGGCCGCCGCCAACTTTACTACTATACGCTGGTCAGCCCCACCGCCCTGCTGCTGGCAAAGACCATTTACCACTTTCTCCTGCTGCTCGGCATCGCCGGCCTCAACTGGCTGCTCCTCGCCTACCTGGGCGAAAGCCCGGTGGAACGGCCCGGCCTCTTCGTGGTCACCCTCCTGCTGGGATGCCTGGGGCTGGCCTCCGCCTTCACCTTCCTGGCCGCCATTTCCGCCAAGGCGGGCAACAATTCCACGCTGCTGGCGGTGCTGGCGTTTCCGCTCGTTATTCCACTCCTACTGCTCCTGGTCCGCCTGGGCGGCTACGCCACGGGGCTGCTATCCGCCGGCGATCCGGGTAGCGATCTCCTGATCGTGGGGGCCATCGACCTGCTGTCGCTGGGCACGGGCATGATTTTGTTCGGGTTTGTGTGGAGGGATTAAAGGGTTTTTTAAATTTTACAACCGGTGGAGGAGTTGTACTCCGATGTACTCGTAGGACATGGTCGGAGCATAGCTCCTCATCGAAGTAAAACTCCTCTACCGTTAAATATAATTATAGGAGTTGTACTTCGCTGTACTCGTAGCACATGGTCGGAGCATAGCTCCTCATCGGAGTAAAACTCCTCTACCGTTAGTTTAATGTAACTATGAGCCGCATTATTCAGTCATTCAATCCTTCAATCCTTCAATCCTTATCAGGCCCTGCGGGCTGCGTCCCTGGCGGGCCGCCCGGCTACCACCCCTGGTCCGGTGGGATAGGGACTAAAAGGGCGGCATAGATCACCCCCCCTCACACCAAGATCCGGTGTGGCTAGCCCGCGTGAGGTGCCTGTAAGGTGACGACCGCAGGAAGGAAGCCCGCAGGGCCGAGCGGCAGCGAGCCTGGAAGGGACCGGCAGCCCCGCCGCGGCGGGGCTGACACGCCCGAAAAACCTACCGGAACTTTTACCGCCTCTGCCACCACCACCCACCGGCGGACAGCAGCAGTAATCCGCCGCCCAGCCACCAGTACCAGCCGTTATTTCCGCCCAAATTTACCGCCTCCGGGCGGCCGTAGAGGACGAGGCCGGACCAGTAGAAGGGGTGCATATACTCCCCGCCGGCGCGGGCTTTTTCGGTGGCGGCGGCGAGGGCGGCGGGTTTATCCTCACGGGCGGCGAGGCGGCGGTAGAAATCCACGACCAGGTGCTGGGTGGCGCGGTCGTTTACGCCCCAGAGGGTGGTGACGGTGGCCCCCACGCCCGCGTAGGCAAAGGCGCGCGCCAGGCTCACCACGCCTTCCCCGGCCACGGCTTCGCCGAGGCCGGTTTCGCAGGCGGAGAGGACGGCCAGATCGGCCCGGAGCGGCAGGGCGTAGAGGTCGTTGACATAGAGGAGTTCATCGCGGTTGAGGCTGTCGGTTTCCTGGTTGAAAGCGATGAAGGAAAAATCCGTTGCCCGCTCGTCTACGAGGGCGTGGCTGGACAGGTGGAGAACGCGGTAATTGGGGGCGCGGTCCAGGAAGCAGGCGCGGTTGGCGGCCCCGTCGAAAAAGGTATCGGTGGGCAGCAGGGAGGCGATCTCGACCACCTCGGGGCGGCTGTAGGCCAGGCGCATCAGGCGGCCGCCCTCGCGCAGGCCGCGCAGGAGGGTGGACTCGGTGCCGCCGGCGGGGAAGCCGGGGGCCAGGGCCAGTACGCGGTCGTGTTCGGGTGCGTGATCGTGGGCGGCGGGGGGTTGGGTGAGGGTGCGGGCCGAGTAGCCGTAGCGGACCTGGCGGCCCCGGTCCAGGTAGGGCAGGGCGGAGTAGTCGACGGGCGGGGCGGCGGGGGCGGTCAGCAGGGCACCGAAGGGCAGGTAGCCCAGTTCGCCGGCGGGCAGGATGAGTAGGTGCTCCGGCGCGGTGCCCGCCAGGGCGGGGGCCAGCCAGGTAGCGTACAGGCCGTGGGCGGCGTTGGTATAGGCGGTGTCCAGCCGCCCCTGCTCGGCGGGGTCACGGAGGCTCACCTCCGCGTAGGCGGAGGCGGTGAGGGATTCCCGCAGGCGGGTGATCTGATCGGCCAGGGCTTCCCGTTCTCCCAGCGGGTGCCAGCTCAGGCTGTTGCCATCCAGGCGGAACACGTAGCCGCGCTCGCGGCCGAAGGCGTAGGCCAGCAGGGTCTCGTTGCGGCCGGCCAGATAGGCCTGCAGGGCGGGCAGATCCAGTTCGGGCAGCTGGGGGGCGGCGGGGCGTTCGGCGGCCAGTTTTTCCAGTTTCAGGCGGCTGCGCACCAGTTTGTCGCTCAGTTCCAGATCGGCATCGCTCTCGGTTTCGCGGGTACGGCGTTCCAGTTCGGCAATCCGCAGCCTTAGATCCAGTTCTTCGGCCGATCGCCGGTCGGCCCGCGTGGCGAGTGCCTGTAGCAGGGCCGCCGCCCGGAAGCGTTCGGCCAGTTGAAAGGCCCGCTCGGCCAGGGCGGGGTCGTTGCCGGCGCGGGTGTAGAGTTGGTAGAGGGCGTCGAGGGCACCGGCGTAGGTAGGCTCCAGTTTGGTAGCGATCAGTCGTTGGGATTGGTCGTCTTTCAGGTCAACCCGCATACTATCCAACAGTGCCCAACTCAATTCATAGGCTTCAAGCGCGTCATCCGGCTGCCCATGTCGCAGGAGGTGGTGGCCATAGTCCATAAATAAATTAGCCGCAAAATAATGACGGGCAGCGGGTATCTCCTGAATAAGGGGGAGGCGGTCGGTAGGTAGCTCGGGAAATACGAGGCAGCGGGCTTCGGTATAAGCGGATTCGGCTTCGGCGGGGCGGTTTAGTTTACTGAGGATGTTGGCTCTAACAATAAGGCATCTCTGCGAAATATGATGTCATTAGATCTTTGACAGATATTTGCTCGGCATCACTGGCTGCCAACAGCGCACTTTCAAAATTACCGAGCATTTTCATCCGATAAAGCAAAATTGTTTCGATTAATTCCTAAAGTTTTCATCTCATGTTGCTCTACATAAATTTCATAAGCCAATCCATAATATTTATTTGCTAATTCAAATTTATTTTCGATTATAGTAAAATGTCCCTAGTAGATTAGCATGCTGATGCTTCTATTTCAGTTTCTTCAAATTTTTTAGATAATTCATATGCCTCCTTGGCCAATTGCTATCTCCTCTTTGCCAGTCGTTCGTATCTAAGATAAAATGTACCAGCATCATAAGTAACTGCTGGCTAAAATAAGGATCATTTGTAAGTTCTGTCCGTGAATTGCCAAACCAGCCTCACTGCAGCTGTACCATTTTGAATATTTTTAAGTTTACCCAAGAAGTATACCCATCCTCATATAAGATTCTCCTAAATACCATTTATCAGGTTTATCTTTTGCACTAAATTTTCACTTGATACTCTGGCTGATATAATAAAAGTGCTTCTCGAAGACTTCTCTAACAAATCTTTGCAAAGTGCCAAGTTGTAGAACGTATTGATTCGATGCATATTCCCAAAATCATAAGATTCTTTTCTAATAGCTCGAGTGCATTTTCATAATACTTGGAAGCTAATTCATAATTATCTATATAGTAATACAATACACCCATTTTGTGATAAGCTAACGCACGTATAGTATCAGCTCTAGGGGTCTGATATTGGTGAGCTATTATATCTGCCTCTGTATATGCTTTTTGTGCTAAATCAAGCGAATCTATCCAGTACCAACACCAACCCTCTTCAATCATTAAGCTTGCTGCCGCTAAAGGTTATCTGCTTTCAAACTGTCTTTTGCCTCACTATGATACAGACGAGCCGCCCGATCATACTCCCCCGCCTCGGCGGCTTCCTTTCCGGATTGGCCGTGGAGGGGGAGTACAACAAGTAACGGCAGGACAACAAGCAAGAAGTTGGAACAGTAAGGGGCAGATGAAAACTTCATGGTATGGATTGAGCGGTGAGGCTCTCCAAAGGTAGGATTTTCAGCGAATTATCACCACCCACGAACTTATAATTCCCTCATTCTGCCAGTCCGATAGCCTTGTCCTCGGGCGGGCAACCGGCCGGGCCGTAGATGCCCTGCATGGCCCAACCCCCGTTCACCAGGGTATCGAGACCGGCATGATGGGTTGCGT
The DNA here is from genome assembly GCA_963710215.1 of Lewinellaceae bacterium. Classification (GTDB taxonomy): domain Bacteria; phylum Bacteroidota; class Bacteroidia; order Chitinophagales; family Saprospiraceae; genus Neolewinella. Next base: position 19,041 of record CAVPZP010000046.1, read on the forward strand.
AACGATCGCTGCGTATCAGGTCGATTAGCTCGGAAGCCGAGAGTCTACCTTCAATATGACGCAGGTAGGCCATGCGCGCAGCGGCGTAAGCGGAACTGATGGACGTACCCTGAGCAAAACGGCTGCTGCCTCCCGCCGGCAGTACCACTACCGCAGGAGCGGAAAGGCTGACCAGGTTGGCACTGTAATTACCGTAGTCCGGTCGCGTCATGCCGCTACCGCTTGCATCCGCCTGGTTGGCACCGACGGTAAGCAGGTTAGGAAGTAGCGCGCGCGACCATGCGCCGGGCCAGTCGGGGTGGGTGTCCAGGTTACGGTTTTCATTGCCGGAAGCCGTTACCACCACCACTTGCTGCCGACCGGCCGCCTCGATCATGGTGCGTAGGTATGTCGGTCCCGTAGGCAGCTCGGCTCCCCAACTTAAGTTGATCACATCGGTACCGGCGGCCAGGGCGATATAGGAGGCACAGGTGCCGGTAAGTAAGTCGCCCCCCTCGGGACCGTAGAAACGGTAGTGCTTCAGGTCGAGCGGAACATCAGTCGGCCAATTGGTAATTACTGCCCGCGTGACTGAACTACCGTGGCCTTCCGTATCCCAGGGCCGGTCGGTTGCGTCGATTAAATCATAGCCGAATTGACCGGTGCCGGGTTGGCAAGCGGTCTGGCCGGGAGTTTGGCTAAAGGCAAGTAAATCGCCCTGCTGCTGGTCTACCCCACTATCCACTATGGCAATCCGTACCGGATTTACCTTGATTTCACCCGGCTTCGTGCTACCCGGATCGCAGTCGTCAGCGGGTTTGAAGTCTTCGGGTAGTTGGGGAAAGGTGAAGATGGGGTTTAAGTCGGTGGCACTGGTATCTTGAACTTTCGCCTTTGTTTCTTTTGCTCTTGGTTCCACTGTTTGTGCATGAACACTAGGCGGTAATGCGTAGGCCACTAAATTAGGTGCGCAACCGCAACGATCGGCGATCGGGAGATTATAAATCGATGCCATCAATTCCGCCGGGTACGTTTGTCCTGCCGCTACTGAAAAAACCAGTTCGTTGCGCAGGCGGCGATCGTCTTCGCCGCAATTGTAGGGCTGGGCGGGGCGGTCGCGGTAGGTGCTGATATCCTTATCCTGCAGATCGTAAAAGGCCGCAAAGGAAACCGTATCCAACGGCGTAATTTCGTAAGGTTGCCCGGCCGTATTCGGCTGACCCTCCTGTTGCTCCTGGTCGAATGATCCGGGGTCACTGAAGGGGGTTTGCGGTAAAATGTAGGACCGTTGTTCCACCCGGATCAGGATATCCGAGTTGGCGGGAAGTTCACCTTCCAGTACGTCGATCAGTCCGGTACTTTCCGCTCGGAACAGCGCAGGATCGGCGGCGGGCTGGAAGCCGTCGCTAAGGTTGCCCACTAACACCTCAATGCCGATACTGAGTGGGTAATTGGTGTAACGGTTGAGAATGAGCCGCCTGGAACTGTCACCGGTACTGGGCAACGAAAAATAGCGGGTGGCACCCTGACCGGGAAGTTTGGTGCTGTTGATCTTTAACTCCGGCACGGTGACGCTATCCGATTTGAACACAAAATCGGCCAGTTGTGGGTCGCATACTCTTTCGCTCAAGGGAATGGCCTGGACGCCGGCGGGATAAACCGTATCGGTGGGGGGGCAGGCGGAGGCGAAAAGGAGAAAGAACAAGCCGACGAGGAAGGGAATGATGCGAGTAGATGACATGGCAGAGGTTTAGATGGGTAGGTTTAATCAATTCTTATCCGGCCAGGATCAGTAGCAGCGGGTATTATTGCGTGAGGTGCCTGGACGGGCCGACGCAGGGCCGGGGCTTGCCCCTGGCCGGAAGTGGGAGACCCGGAGCGCAGCGGAGGGGCCGAGCGAATAGCGAGCCGGGAAGGGACCGACCCCGCTGCTTCCCGTCCCGTAGTATTGCGGGAGGGGAAGCAGAGGGGGCACGCCCAAATCATTCAGAGAAATATTAGTTCCGACCCTCCGGGGGACTGTTTGCCGCAGGGTCCATAGAGCGGAGCGACACCGAGTTTGTTTTTGACTAATCGTCCAAACTCGGAGCTATCGAAAGCATTGGGTGATTGCAGCAATTCATTGATGATTTCCATCGCAGACAAACCGGGATTGACGGCCCGGATGAAAAGCGGCGCGGCCGGTTACGTAACCGGCACTGATGCTGGTGCCGTAGGGGTAGTAGAGGCTACCGTTAAGCCGACGGGCCTGAACGGCGTAGGGAGCGGCAAGACGGACGATGTCGGGACTGTAGCTGCTCTGTTCGAAAAATTGCGTTTCGTAACTTTGTTGAGGTAGCGGTAGGAACCGACGGTGAGCAGGTTAGGAAGTTGAGTCGGAGGAGAAGGAACCGGGCCAGTTAGGTTATGTTGCTGCTACTCCATTATTACCGGCGGAGGTAACGACCACAATGTCTTGGTTGCCGGCCGCCTGAATGGCGGCGAACAGACAGCCGATGGGTTCGTAGTGGTAAATGCCCCAACTGAGGTTGATGACCGAGGGGAGCGACTTGACGGCCGTTTGAGTGGCACAGGTGGCGTCGAACAGGTCACCGTCGGGTGAAACCGATAAAACGGTAGTGCTTGACATCGACCGGATATTCTTCGGGCCAGGCCTGCAAGACGGCACTGGTAACGGCGGAACCGTGGCCGCATTACGTCAACTGGGATACTGACCGCCGAGCTGATCGTGACCGAGGGATAAAATTAGGCGGTACAGCTGGGGGTCGCAACTTTATATCCCAGCTTAAGGGCGAGCAGTTCGGAGTCCATGCAGGTCGATACCGCTGTCCACAATGGCAATGCGTCCGGGAAACCGGACTGGTTGGGTGCTTTTAGTTGACGGACAAAGCAACCCGACTTGACCGTTAGTGAAGAGGGAGAGGGGTTGTATTCGGGGTTATCGAAATCACCGGGGCCGAACGACAAAGTTTATGTCCAAGTTCACCTCCACGTCATGTACTTTGGCTTTAGTTGCTTTTGCTCTTGGCTCAACAGTTTCCGGATCCACCGTCACATCCAGTGCCAGTTCTACCAATTGCTGGTCGCAGTCACACTGTTTGATGATGGTCAGACCGAGGGCTTCGGCGATAAACTGCTACGTCGATGTTTTCTCCGTCGCGGCCGGAAAGGATCAGGCTGGGCCGTGCGGGCGGGGAATTTTTGCAGTCGAAATTAACCACTTGCTCGCCGCTTTGGTCGGTGGTCACGTTTAGCGGCACGTCAAAAAAGACGGCAAATTCCACGCGGTCGTCCTCGTATTGCATCGACATCGTAGAGGATCTTTTCTTCCACAATCCGAATGATCAGATCGCTGCTGGCGGGTACGTCCTCGATTTTATGGACGCTTACGACGCCCCTCTCCTCCTGGACGCAGAATATGCTGCTGAAACCGTCGTTGCAGTTGCCCGCCAGCAGGTCGTAGCTGAACTGGCCGGGGTAGTTGGCGTAGCGATGTAACACTACATTGCCGCCCTGATTGGCAATGCGCAGGTAACGTACCGATTTTTTCTTTTCCCTCGGAGCAGTAAGATTCAAGGGGCAGGTCCGGCTGTTCCTGTGGCTGCCGAAAGTTTATCGGCGTGAGCGTGGGATTGCAGTACTGCTTGCTGGGGTTGATCGTGGGAATTTTTTTCGCACAGCTAAAATCACGGGGCCGGCATATCATCGTCCGGGTCACAACCGGACCAAAAGATGAGCATGGCGGCGGCGACGACTACGTAAAGCAGGGTAAGAATGCGGTAAGGCATAACGGAGGGATGTGTGTGATGAGCAATAAGGGGCGGCCCGGCCGAAACCTTGCCGTCGCTGCCCACCGCGTTTTTAGGGAGGAATTGCACCGGCGAAGGTAATCAACATTGAGTCAACTAGTTAGCCGCTGCGCCGCCTTTACGTGGTCGGACAACGGGGGTTGGTGCCGTGGGCGGGGGGAACGTTACACCTTCCGGCGGGAATTTTTTACGCAAACACCCCCCAACCGCCTCCGGCGGTTGGGGGGTGTTGCAAGCCCGGCGGGTAAACCGGGTCACTAAAGCGCTTCCAGCAACTCTTCCGCTTCCGCTTGCATGAAACCACCCTCGGTGGCAGCCGACACGCGCAGTTGTGCTTTTGCCTCGTCGGCACGGTCGCTACCCAGCAGTGCCAGGGCATAGTACCAGCGGGCCCGGTCCTGTAGGGCGAAGGACTCATCCCCGGCCAATGGTTGCAGCAGGGCGGCCGCCTCGGCGGGCTGCCGGAGTTGCAGCAGCGACTGGGCGCGGTAAAACCGGTTGGTGGGCGTCTCCGGCAGCCGGGCCAGCAGCGTGGCGGCACTTTCGTAGTCGGCGGCCTCGTAGGTGGAGTAGGCGGCCACGGCCGGGTCGGAGCCGTCGTCGGCACCCTTGGTCAGTTCCACGGCGCGGTTGGGGTAGGCATCCAGGTAAGCCAGGTAGTCGGGTGCAGCGGCGGGGCGCAGCACAAACCAACCGGCCACCAGCAACAGGGCCAGGGCGGCGGCCATCGCGTACCACTTGGTGCGGGATGCCGCCTGCGGCCGGGCACCGGCACCGGGCAGGCTGCGTATTTTAGCACCCGTGTTGCCGGCACTCAGTTCGGACTCCAGCTTGCGCAGGCGATCCTTCAATTTCGCATCGCCGGCCGCTTCCACGGTCGCGGCAATGTCGGTATCGGCCTCCAGCAGGGCGCGCATTTCGGCGTCCTCCGCCAGGCGGGTTTTCATTTCGGCCCGCTCGGCGGCATCGGCACGGTTCAGGAGATGTCGGTCCCTTTTTTCCTGGTCATTTAGTTCATTGTTCATCAGATAAAGCTTGTGGGGGTGTGAGAGAGGCAAGCCGCGTAGTTAAAACCAGCCACGAACCGGGCCGGTTCATCGCGATCATTCCTGCGCTTTAGTGCCCAAAAGAAGACGTAGTTGTTCCTGGCAGCGGTGCTTTTTAACGCGCACCGCCCCGGGGGAGCTAAAGCCCATTCTGAGCTGAATCGATTCGATGGAGTAACGCTCGTAGAAAAAGAGGTGCAAGATTTGCTGACACTTCTCCGCCAGCCCGGCCAGCCCGCGGGCCAGCGTTTCGCGGCGGTGATCGTCGTCGATCTGGCGGTAGATGGTCAGGTCCATTCCGTGGGTCGGTTCGGGCCGGTCCTCAAAATCGGTGACCACCTCCCGCTTCGTCCGCCGGAATTTCTTCAGCACCAGGTGCTTCCCCACCGCAAAGAGGTACGTCTGCACACTGGCCGTCATCTCATCCAGCTTGCCGGCGCGGGCGTTTTTATACACCACAATCACGGCATCCTGAAAACAGTCGGCCGCATCTTCCTCCCCGCAATTGTAGCGGGAGCCGGCGAATTGAAAAAATTTGTCGCGGTATTCCCGGTACAGGCGGTCCACCGCTTTTTCGTCCCCCCCCCGGAGGCCGGATCAACTCACCGCCCTGGTCGGTGGTATAGTTGAGCGGCACATCGAAGAAAAAGGCAAAATCCACGCGGTCGTTAATTGTATTGTAATCGGCATTGTAGAGGATCGTCTCTTCCACGATGCGGATAACCAATTCTTTGGAAGCGGGAATATTTTCGATGGTATGAACATCAATCACGCCGCTTTCGCCGGTAGCGCAAAAAATGGTGGTAAAACCATCCGTGCAGTTGCCTGCCAGCAGATCGTAGCTGAATTGGCCGGGGTAGTCAGCGTAGCGGTGTAATACTAAATTACCGCCCGGATTGATTACGCGCAAGTAGCGTACCGTCTGACCGGTGGTTGCCGGACTGCATAGTTCGTTGATGGGCAGGTTGGGGTTCTCCTGCGGTGCCCGAAAATTGACCGTGGCCAGGAGGGGATCACAGTAAGTATTGCTGACTTGCGCTACCGGCAAGCTGTTCAGGCACGTAGGATCGGGATCGGGATCGGACATATCATCGTCCGGGTCACAACCGGACCAAAAGATGAGCATGGCGGCAGCGACGACTACATAAAGCAGGGTAAGAATGCGGTAAGGCATAACGGAGGGATGTGTGTGATGAGCAATAAGGGGCGGCCCGGCCGAAGCCTTGCCGTCGTTGCCCACCGCGTTTTTAGGGAGGAATTGCACCGGCGAAGGTAATCAACATTGAGTCAACTAGTTAGCCGCTGCGCCGCCTTTACAAGGTTGGACAACGGGGGTTGGTGCCGTGGGTGGGGGGAACGTTACACCTTCCGGCGGGAAATTTTAAGCAAACACCCCCCAACCGCCTCCGGCGGTTGGGGGGTGTTGCAAACCCGGCGGGTAAACCGGGTCACTAAAGCGTTTCCAGCAACTCTTCCGCCTCCGCTTGCATGAAACCACCCTCGGTGGCAGCCGACACGCGCAGTTGTGCTTTTGCCTCGTCGGCACGGTCGCTACCCAGCAGTGCCAGGGCATAATACCAGCGTGCCCGGTCCTGTAGGGCGAAGGAATCATCCTCGGCCAATGGTTGTAGCAGGGCGGCCGCCTCGGCGGGCTGCCGTAGTTGCAGCAGCGACTGGGCGCGGTAAAACCGGTTGGTGGGCGTCTCCGGCAGCCGGGCCAGCAGCGTGGCGGCACCTTCGTAGTCGGCGGCCTCGTAGGTGGAGTAGGCGGCCACGGCCGGGTCGGTGCCGTCGTCGGCACCCTTGGTCAGTTCCACGGCGCGGTTGGGGTAGGCATCCAGGTAAGCCAGGTAGTCGGGTGCGGCGGTGGGGCGTAGCACAAACCAGCCGGCAATTAGTAGCAGGGCCAGGGCGGCGGCCATCGCGTACCACTTGGTGCGGGATGCCGCCTGCGGCCGGGCACCGGCACCGGGCAGGCTGCGTATTTTAGCACCCGTGTTGCCGGCACTCAGTTCGGACTCCAGCTTGCGCAGGCGATCCTTCAATTTCGCATCGCCGGCCGCTTCCACGGTCGCGGCAATGTCGGCATCGGCCTCCAGTAGGGCACGCAGTTTCGTGTCCTTTTTCAGACGGGCATCCAATTCGGCCCGCTCGGCGGGTTCGGCGTTATTCAGGAGATGTCGATCCCTTTTTTCCTGGTCATTTAGTTCGTTGTTCATCAGATAAAGCTTGTGGGGGTGTGAGAGAGGCAAGCCGCGTAGTTAAAACCAGCCACGAACCGGGCCGGTTCATCGCGATCAATCCTGCGCTTTAGTGCCCAAAAGAAGACGTAGTTGTTCCTGGCAGCGGTGCTTTTTTACGCGCACCGCCCCGGGGGAGCTAAAGCCCATTCTGAGCTGAATCGATTCGATGGAGTAACGCTCGTAGAAAAAGAGGTGCAAGATTTGCTGACACTTCTCCCCCAGCCCGGCCAGCCCGCTGGCCAGCGTTTCGCGGCGGTGATCGTCGTCGATCTGGCGGTAGATGGTCAGGTCCATTCCGTGGGTCGGTTCGGGCCGGTCCTCAAAATCGGTGACCACCTCCCGCTTCGTCCGCCGGAATTTCTTCAGCACCAGGTGCTTCCCCACCGCAAAGAGGTACGTCTGCACACTGGCCGTCAACTCATCCAGCTTGCCGGCGCGGGCGTTTTTATACACCACGATCACGGCATCCTGAAAACAGTCGGCCGCATCCTCCTCCCCGCAGTTGTAGCGGGAGCCGGCGAATTGAAAAAATTTGTCGCGGTATTCCCGGTACAGGCGGTCCACCGCTTTCGTCCCCCCCCCGGAGGCCGTCCAGCAG
>CAVPZP010000047.1:0-185382 GCA_963710215.1 Lewinellaceae bacterium
GAAGGAATATCCTTAATTAAGTAAGCGATACGTGCCAATCAACTATCAACTATCGAATCTCGAATAGTCCTTCAGTCCTTCACCTCGAAAGATCATTTATGATTGAGAGAAGCAGCGCAGCTAATCCTTGATTCCCCACCGCTACCTCCTACCCTACTCTTCCTCCCAGCCCTTGGTGCGCTCCACCGCGCCGATCCCAGCCGCGAACGCGCTTGGCGCGGGCCTTTTCGCTCATCTCCGGCGCGAATCGCTTATCGAGTTGCCATCCGCCGGTGAGTTCCTCTTTTTTTCCAGTAACCGACCGCGATACCGGCCAGGTAAGCGGCCCCAAGGGCGGTTGTTTCGGTGACCATCGGACGCTCTACGTTGGAGTCGAGGATATCGGCCTGAAACTGCATGAGGAGGTTGTTGGCGCTGGCCCCGCCATCTACGCGCAAGGTGGCGAGATCGTTGCCGGAATCGGCCTGCATGGCCTGGAGTACGTCACGGACCTGGTAGGCGAGGCTTTCGAGCGTGGCGCGGACCAAGTGGGCTTTTCCGGTGCCGCGGGTGAGGCCGAAAATGGCCCCGCGCGCGTACATATCCCAGTGGGGCGCGCCCAGACCGGCAAAGGCGGGGACGACGTATACGCCGTCCGTATCGGCCACTTTCATGGCGTAATATTCGGAATCGGGCGACTCGTCGATCAGTTTCAGTCCGTCTCGGAGCCACTGGATGGCGGCCCCGGCAATGAAGACGCTGCCCTCGAGCGCGTACTCCATTTTGCCGCCGATTTCCCACGCGACGGTAGTTAGCAGGCCGTGGGTGCTGGTAACGGCCTCGGTGCCGGTATTCATGAGCATGAAGCAGCCGGTGCCGTAGGTGTTTTTGGCCATGCCGGGCTGGAAACAGGCCTGCCCGAAGAGTGCCGCGTGTTGGTCGCCGGCCATGCCGGCAATGGGGATTTTATGCCCGTCGAAGAGTTTCGGGTCGGTGTGGCCGTAAACCTCGCTGCACGAACGTACCTCCGGCAGGATGGCACGGGGGATGTTGAGTTCCTTTAACAAACGCTCGTCCCAATCGCGCCGGTGGATGTCGAAGAGCATGGTACGGGCGGCGTTGGTCACGTCGGTCACGTGCAACTTGCCGCCGGTGAGGCGGTAGACCAGCCAGCTGTCGATGGTGCCGAAGCAGAGTTCACCGGCCTCGGCGCGGCGGCGGGCACCGGTTACGTTTTCCAGCAGCCAGTTGATCTTGGTGCCGCAGAAGTAGGCGTCGATCAGCAAACCGGTGGTTGCTTTGACGTGCTCGCTCAGACCGCGCTTTTTGAGTTCCTCGCAGTAGGCGGCGGTGCGGCGGTCTTGCCACACGATGGCGTTGTGGATCGGCTCGCCGGTGGCGCGGTCCCAGATCAGGGTGGTCTCCCGCTGATTGGTGATGCCGATGGCGGCCGCCCCGTCGCCGGCGATCTCCTGCTTGCGCAGGACCTGGCGGGCAACCTTGTATTGAGAGTTCCAGATTTCCTCGGCATCCGTGTTCTACCCAGCCGGATTGGGGAAAATACTGGATAAATTCCTCTTGGGCGACGTTGACGATTCCGCCCTGACGATTAAACAGGATGGCGCGGGAGGAAGTGGTGCCCTGATCGAGCGCGAGAATTAATTGTGGCATGGGTTCAACTAAGTGAGCGGGTGTTCAGTTTGAGGACGTGTCCGGCCGGGGGCGCACCCGCGCGCCCGGCCAATCGACAATGTAAGTAGATTGACGCTACTATCCAATTCACGACCGCAATTCCGTGCCCGCCCAGGCCGCCGGTCGCCCGCCCTAGCCCCACCGTTTATGACCATCGACCGCATCGAGTTTTCCGCCGTCCCCCAGTTTGCCCGCCGCGACATGGCCTATGTTTCCCAGGACGAGCGGTTGCGGCCTTTTTATGCCTACCCTCCTACGTTGGCCGGCTTCGAGCAAGTATTTAGCGACAAGGCCGGGGATGCCACCGACCGCGCCCTACTGGTCCGCGAGCTCACTGAACAGTACCGTGCCTTCCCCCAAACGAGTGAGGCTACCCGCGCCAATATCGACGCGCTGGCCGACGAACGGACCTTTACCGTTATCACTGCCCACCAACCGGGATTGTTTACCGGGCCGCTTTACTTCATCTACAAGATTTGCGGCGTTATTTGTTTGGCTCAACGGCTCAACAAGAGCTATCCCGATTACCGCGTGGTGCCCGTCTTCATCTCCGGTGGCGAGGACCACGATTTCGAGGAAATCAACCACGCCCGTATTTTCGGCCAGACCATTCGCTGGCAGCAGGAAACGGGCGGCTCCGTGGGCAAACTGCCTACCGATAGTTTAGCGGACGCACTAAAGGAGTTGGCGGAACTACTGGGCGACGGTGAGCGCGCCCGCGCCGCTTACGACCTGATTGCCGGGGCCTACGGCCGCCACGAAACCTCTGGTATTGCCACGGTGGACCTGGTGAACGAACTGTTCGGCCGCTTCGGCCTGGTGGCCGCCGATATGAGCCGCCCCGCCTATAAGACCGCCTTTCGTCCCGTGATGGAGCAGGAACTTTTCGACCAAGTATCGCAGCCGCTGGTGGAAGACGCGCAGGCCCGCCTGACCGCCGCCGGGTTTAGCGGACAGGCGCACGCCCGGGAGATCAATCTGTTCTACCTTCAGGACGGCCGCCGCGACCGGATTGTGAAGTCCGTTAACGGATATGGCGTGGTGGATACCGGACTAACTTTTAGCACGGAAGAATTGCAATCGGAGTTACACGAACACCCCGAGCGTTTCAGTCCGAACGTGATCATGCGGCCGCTTTTTCAGGAGAGTATCTTCCCCAATCTCGCCTACGTCGGCGGCGGCGGCGAACTGGCCTACTGGCTGGAGCGCAAAGAGCAATTTAAGCACTTCGGCCTCAATTTCCCGCTCCTGCTACGTCGTAACAGCGTACTCTGGATCGACGGCGGAAGCAGTAAGCGGATGGAAAAACTGGACCTTTCCCCACCGATCTGTTGCAAGATACCGACTCCCTCGTTCGCCGGTTCGTGGATCGCAATAGCGAAAATGAGTTAAGTCTGGAAGACGAACTGGCCCAGTTAAAAGGTCTCTTCGAAAGCATTGCCGCCAAAGCCGAAGACATTGACCCCACCCTGGCCAAAGCCGTACTGGCCGAGCACGCCCGGCAGGAAAAAGCCGTGCAAAATCTGGAGGGCCGCTTGCACCGCACCGAGAAGCAACGATTCGATACGGCCGTTAATCAAATCCGCTCCCTGCGGGATAAGCTTTTTCCCAACGATGGATTGCAGGAGCGGACGGATAATTTTCTCAATATCTATGCCAAGCACGGGGATGAGATGATCGATGTGCTAGTGGAGGCCCTCGATCCATTGGAGCAGGGCTTGGTGGTAGTGAGCGAGTAATAAGTTGTACCTACGCCACCGATGAACTTTTTTTCGGCTGTTGTTGAAAAACGATACCAGGCGGAGGAGGAGACTATTGGTATCGCTATCGGCCGCATTTCGGAGGTGTAAGTACCGGCAAAGCGATCAGTTAATTCAGGAAATCCTGTTGTTACCACCCTCTACCGTTACGGCCTTTAATACCATTACTAATTCCTTACCTTTGCCCGCCATTCCTCGCCGCTCAACCCCCAATTCCGTGCCGATCGACAACCAACTCGCCGCCGTTCAAATGCTTAACCTTAAGCTCCCCACCGACCCCCGCTGGGTGAATTTGGCCGAGATGGATCTCGGCGAGATTCTTACCGATCACGCTTACTGCGAGCAAAAGGCGGCTACCAGTTGCATCACCCTGATTCAGGCTTTCCCGGAACGGACGGAACTGGTTCGCGAACTGGCTCCCATCGTTACCGAGGAATGGGGCCACTTTCGGGCCGTGCTGGCTGAAATGGATAAACGTGGACTGGTACTGGGCCGACAACGTAAAGATGAATATGTGGGAGAACTAATGGCGTTCCAACAGCGGGGCGGCGGCCGTGACCAATCCCTATTAGAACGGCTACTGATCTTCGGCCTGATCGAGGCGCGTTCCTGCGAGCGGTTTCGTCTGCTCAGCCTGCACATCGGCGAACCGGCACTGCGTTCCTTTTACCACAAATTCATGATCGCCGAGGCGGGACACTACGTCCTCTTCCTCGATCTGGCCCGTCGCTACTTCCCCCGCGAACGGGTGGACCGACGCTGGGCCGAGTACTTGACCTACGAAGCCGCAATCATGCAGGAACTGGAACTGCGCGGCGACCGGATGCACTGATCGCCCGAGTTACACCCGGCCCCTACCCTATCTCGACTTTTCCCCAAGAACTTTTCCGTTGGCTTCCACCATCAAGAATTTTACCGCCCCCCTCCCCCCCGATCAGCTGGATAAATTTCTGGCCCGGGGCTGGCGTAGTACGGGTCAGGCAGTCTATAACTCCTCCTTCCTTTACCTGGAGGGACAGGGAATGCTCGGGAGTATTACCCATCCGCCTGGTCTTGCAAGAAACCCGTTTCGGGAAGAAATCGCGCCGCATCCTCCGGCGCGGTCTCGAACAGTTTCACGTGGAATACGGCCCCGCCCGCCCGCCGGACACCGATAAGGAGCGCGTTAATTTACGGTACATGGAAGATAACGGGGAAAAATCACTCCCCAATCTCGATTACCACTTGTATAATACGGAGGGTCATAACGTGTTGAACACCCATGAAACCCACGTTTACGATGGCGACAAATTAATCGCATTCAGCTACTTTGACCTTGGTTCCCACGCTGCCTACAGCAAGGCCGGAATCTATGACCCCGGCTATGCGGCAAATAGTTTGGGGCTGTTTACTTTGTTGTTCGAGGTTCAGGTCTGCCGCGAGCGCGGTCTTCAGTATTTCTATCCCGGCTACGTAGCTCCCGACAAGCCCCGTTTTTAATTATAAGCACCGGATCGGTCCGCTCGAATTCTTTGCCGGGAGGCGGGCAACTACACCCTGGCTCCCCTAGCACGGATTTCGCGGCCGACCAACATGATCCGCTGGCCATCTGTTTGCGGAAACTTTCCGCCATCCGGCAAGTGCTAAATCTTCGGGGCTTCGCCATTGCGCTCTACAGCTATCCCTATAACAGTGCCTGCTTTTCCCGCCCCGGAGCCTACCTCGATACTGCTGTGCTCCTGTACCTCGGCCAGCTCTTCCCCGAGCGGCACCGCATCATTTACTTCGACACCGATTCCGGCCGCTACCGGGATATCGTGGTGCGGGAGGCCGGCCTGTTTATCGCCGAACGCCAGGGTACGGATCGCATCAGCGGCCTACCTAATTTCATGCAGGTGCTTTCCCTTACTCGTCAGGCACCGCTTTTCGATTCGGAAGCAGTGGATCTCGTACTTGCCAATTTGCTCGGTAGCGGTCTGCAAGGCTAGCCGGTTACCAGCCGCCTCCGGCGGCACTGAGTGCCTGCTTGCGGTGGTGCCGCAGGTGGCCGCGTAAGAAGCGTACCATCCGCGAAAAAGTTAAACCGAACCGCAAAGGGGTGCTTGAATACTTGCCGGTCGAATAACTGCTCATCCGCCTCACTCAGAAAACGGCGCAGCTTGATTCGGTCAGCGGACCATTGTCGGCGCACTTTTTCCAACGTAGACTTTTTGGGAAGGTTTTCTCCCGTCAGGGCCGAGGGTGCCTTCACTTTACGCGGGTAGACAACCAGGTAACTATCCAGCAATGCCATGCGTACCCACTCCATCAGGTCTGATTTAGCGAACTCCCCACCGTGCAGAATCTTTTTCTCCAGGTAGGCCACCGCATAATTCTCCGCCAGCATCAGGTGATGAAGGGTTTGCAGGGCTGTCCAGCCACCCTCTTCCGGCACCCGGTTCAGGGCTTCCTCATCGTAGCGTTCCAGGTCGGTCAGCAGGGCTTCCATTTCCTCGTCCAACTCGTCCAGGCGGACCAGGGATTTCTTTCTCGCTGCGGTCATTATTCGTTAATTGGGTAGCTGATCGGGCTATCGGTATTATAGAAAAAGAAGGACCACAGATCGGCTTGCTCCTCAATGGTTTTCGAGATCGGCTTACCCGCTCCGTGCCCCGCATCGGTGTCAATCCGGATCAGTACGGGTGCTTTGCCCGTATGCGCCTCCTGCAAGCGGGCCGCAAATTTAAAACTGTGGGCGGGTACCACCCGGTCGTCGTGGTCGGCCGTGGTCACCATCGTAGCCGGGTAGCTGGTACCGTCTTTGATATTGTGTAACGGGCTATAAGCATACAAAAAAGGAAACTGCTCCGCATTCCGGCTGTCTCCGTACTCCACCATCCAGCCCTTCCCAGCCGTAAATTCCTGAAATCGCAGCATATCCATCACGCCCACGGCCGGAAAAGCCACCGCCGCCAAATCGGGCCGTTGGGTCATCACCGCTCCCACCAACAAGCCGCCGTTCGAGCCGCCCGCAATGGCCAGTTTTTTGGAAGACGTATAGCCCTCTTTGATCAGGTACTCACCGGCGGCGATAAAATCATCGAATACGTTCTGCTTTTTCTCCAGCATTCCGGCCTGGTGCCATTCCTCGCCGTACTCGCCGCCGCCGCGCAGGTTAGGCATGGCAAAAACACCGCCGTTTTCCAGTAATGCCAGACGCAGGCTACTGAAACCGGGACTTAGACTGATGTTAAAGCCACCGTATCCGTAGAGGTAGGTAGGATTATTACCATCACGCTTCAATCCATTTTTGTACACCAAAAACATGGTCACCGGTGTACCGTCTTTACTGGTATAGGTCACCTGCTCCTCCATATAATCTTCAGGGTTGAACGCCAATTCCGGTTTAAAAAAGGGCTTGCTCTCACCCGTTTTTACGTCGTACTGGAAGATCGTCGTCGGGTAGGTGAAGGAAGTAAAGGTGTAGAACAACTGATCGTCATCCTCCTCACCTCCCAGGCCGCCGGCACTGCCCAATCCGGGCAGGTCGATCGCCTCACGCCCGCTTCCGTCATAATTCAGGCGGTAGTAGCGGTCGGTAGCTTTTTCCAGGTAATTCGCAAACAAGTAGCCCCCGCCCGTATTAACGCCCTGCAGCAGGTTATCGCCGGCGGGGATCACATCCGTCCACCGGCTCTTGTCTTTCCGGTCCGCATTCACTTTTACCAACCGGTAATTGGGCGCGTCTATATCGGTCAGCACCCACATATCCTTCCCTTCCACGTGAACCACCTGGCTCTTGTTGTTGGTCCCGCCGAATAATTCCACCGGCATCCCCTGTTTCAAATCGGCCGGCTTTTTACCCGTCAGCGGCAGGTAATAAGTGGCGAACCCGTCGGTTCCCGGCGCGGCATACATGATCAGGTAGTCTTCCTTTTCCGTAGTACCGCCGTAGTGGTAGTAGCCGGGATTTTCTTCGTCGCGGTAAATCAGTTTATCCGCTGTCTGCGGCTTGCCCAATTCATGATAGTACACCGAGTGAAACTGGTGATTACCCGAAAACTCCTGCCCTTTTTCCGGTGTTGGATAGCGACTGTAAAAAAAGCCGTCTCCCCACCAGCCGGCACCGCTGAATTTCACCCATTCCACCTCGTCCTCCAGGTCTTTATTAGTGGCAATCTCGCGCACGTATATCTTTCGCCAGTCCGATCCCGCATCCGAACGCGAGTAGGCCATGTATTTGTTGTCCTTCGAGGCGCCCAGCAGGTCGATCGCCGTGGTCCCCTCGGCATTCAATTCATTAGGGTCGATGAATACCTGCGGCTCGCCCTCCAGCCCCTGCTGATAGTAGATCACGGATTGATTCTGCAGACCGTCATTCTTGTAAAAGAAATAATAATCTCCCGCCTTGAACGGCGAGGATACGCGCGGATAATCCACCAGTTCGGTCAGCCGGTCCGCAATGGCTTTGCGGTAAGGAATGCGGTCCAAGTAGTCGAAAGTGACGTCGTTTTCCGCCTTCACCCACTGCTCCACTTCGGCTGCCGTATCCACCTCCAGCCAGCGGTAAGGATCAGCTACCAGGGTACCGTGGTAGTCGTCGTTCTGTTCAACTTTCTTCGTTGTCGGATAGGTCAGCGGCACGTCTTCGGTATTGTCGTTTTCAGTTGATTCCCCACCGGTGTTGCAGGAAAACAGTATTGCCCCGACCAAGCCGAGGTAAGTCATAAAGCGTAAGAAAGCTTGCATATTCGGTTTGTTCAGTCGGCAATGATTGGATGAGGGCAAGGTAGTATTTTTTACGTAATTGAAACCTTTCACTGCATCGAACCTAATAATTACCGTCAAAAAATTATAATAAAGAGATAACTTCGTCTGAGTAAAATTATACGCTAACCAGTCATTTAATCTGTATTGTGCAGTTACTTACAATTCGGACCAGGGACGGAAGCGGGCCGACCGCAGGGAGGAGACCCGCAGGGGCCGAGCGAACAGCGAGCCGCGCACGCCCCGGCGCCGGCGGCAGCCGGCGGGGCCCAAAAGTAGTAGGTAATGAGTGATAATTGTAGTGGGTAGGGAGAACTAACATCATCTCTCCCCTCCGGGGGCCGGGGGGAAACATGCGGGTAGTTTACACCAACAGCAACAGCGCATTACCTGGCGGTAATGCGCTGTTGCTGAAATAAGCGTCACCGGTTAAATTGTCGGTGCTAAAGTAGCTCCTTCGATGAAATTACTCCTGAAACCGGTCCAGCGGCATGGCGACGAGGGCCTGGAGCGTGGCAAGGGCCAATTCCTGGGCTTGGCCGGTGGGGAAGCCCTGATCCATGTAATAGTCTTCGAGGCGGACCTGGCTCTGGTAGTAAGTGATCTTGAGGCCGCGCACCATGTCAGCGAGCAGGAGGTCTTTGGCGGCCCAGGCATTGAGGTTTTCCCAGATGCGGAGGTTCCAGGCTTCGGCGGCACGGGCACTGCTGGTACTGAGGGGTTCGCGGGTGAGATAGAGCTGGGCGCGGCGGGCCGCGGCCTCCGTGTTCATATCATCGGCGGCCGAGTTGGCACTCAGGTCGTAGGCGGCGGCGCGCAGGGCACCGATCTCGGGCCAGGTCAGGAAGGGGTCGCAACCGGAATAGGCGATCTCGGCGGTGGGGAAATTTTCCAGGGCGGCCTGCACGGCGGTGGCCTCGTTGGGGTGAGCATCGTAGAGCCAACAAGGCAGTCGGTAATTGACGCCGGGGGCGGCGTGAATGTAGTGCAGGTGCAATAGGAGCTGCTGAAGCGACTCGTAGGCGTAGGTGGACTGGGGGTCGAAAGGCAGACCGGCGGTGCGGCCCTTGGGGTAGGCCTCGCGGATGGCCTGATTCATCAGTTTGTTGACCTCCTGGTTAGATCCCATCGTCACGAAACTCTGGTAGGCGCGATAGGCGTGAGGCACGGGGCCGGAAGAACGGTCGAGCGTCTGGCGGGCGGCGGGGTCGGTCAGCAGGTTGTCCACGGCACGCTGCACGGCATCGCCGGCGGAACCGCTGGTAGCGGGCTGGTTTTCGGCCAGGATAAAGTTCTGCCGTAGGCGGCTGTCCCGGCTGCGGGCCGATTCGTAGGCCGAGCGGGTGCCGGGACCATAATAGCCGTCGAGGCTACCGGCGTAGTAACCGGAAGATTTTAGCACGCGCTGGAGATCGAGCGCGGAAGTACGCTTCACCTTGGCCCGAATGTTAGGTAACGGCAGTTTTTCGCGCACACTCGGCAGTGCGCGGGCCGTGGTGCCGGCGGGCGCGGCGGGGCGCGTAACGGCGGCCGCCGGGGGCGTGACGGGGCCGCCGCGATCATAGGTAGTAGGAGCGGAGGGCGCAGCCGGACCGGGAGCGGGCCGTACGGGCGGATCCTGAATGGTGATGGGAATGAGTTCCTTCTTGACACCCGACTCAAAAGTGGTGATGGGAATGAGCGTCTGATTATTGACCACCTTGACAAAAGCATCGCCGTAACCCAGTTTCTTTATCGCGGGCAGCGCGGCGGCGGCGGCATCAGCGTTGGGATAAACACCGGTGGCCACCTTGACGGTCTCGCCGTCGGTGATCACGAAGAGTTGGCCCGCGCGGTCGAGCGACTCCCAGTCGATGGAACGATTGAGGGCGCGGGTGGCCATCTGGATGATGGCGACATCGACTCCCTGATCGACCGGAATGCGCAAAACCGTGGCATTGGCAAAACCCCGCTGCTTGAGACCGGCAGCGGCCTTTTCGGCGGCGGCGGCCGTAGGGTAATGGCCCAGATAAACCTGCGACATGTTCCGCTCCAGCGGGTTGGCGTAGATGAACCCGAGCGAACGAACGGTCTCGAAGTCAGCCGAGCGGGCATCCAGAAAGGTGCCCACCTGCACGGTGTAACGCTCGGACTGGGCCGTGAGGGAAAAAGTAGTGAGTAAGAGGGCGAGTAAGCCGAACAGACGTAGCAAACGAATCATAAGGGGGACGTGGGTTTGGGGAAGGGAACGCAAATAAACCCATAATTGGTGTAATGTACCCACAAATTGAGTCGGCCCCGGCTGTCGCCTTCCCGCAACAAACCACCCGGAATAGTGCCAATCACCCTCCACCTACGCCGAGGTTTATTATCTTCGGCCCTGACTACGGCCGCCCCCCCGACCATCGGCCCCAACCCATTCGTTTATCGCTTTAGACTCAGTTGCCATGCGTAGAATCAAACTTGCCATCATCGACCTCTACGGGGGCATCCCCAATCAGGGAATGCGGTGTATCAGAGAAATTGTGGAAGGTTTTTCCGACCGGATCGACTACGAGGTTTTCGACCTGCGGCGCACCAACAAAGCACCCGGCCTGGATTTCGACATCTACATCAGCAGCGGCGGCCCCGGCGACCCCCGCCTCAGCGGCGACGCCTGGGAAAAAGTGTGGGGCAGCTGGCTGGACTCCGTCTGGTTGCACAACCAGACCGTACGCGAGCCGAGCAAGCGCAAGAACGTCTTTTTCATCTGTCACAGTTTCCAGATGGCCGTGCGCCACTTCGATCTGGCCGAAGTGGAAGAACGCCAGTCCATGGCTTTCGGCATTTTTCCCTTCGACCCCAATGAGGACGGCGACAAGGAACCGCTTTTTGCCGAACTGGACCGCCCCTTCTGGGTCACCGATTTTCGCGAATACCAGATCCTGCAGCCCAACGAAGAAGCGCTCAACGCCTTCGGCGCCACCGTGCTGGGGCTGGAAAAAGAGCGGCCCAACGTACCGCTGGAACGCGCCATTATGGCCATCCGCTGGACGGACGAAATCTTCGGCACCCAGTTTCACCCCGAGGCCGACGCCGACGGCATGATGGAACACTTCCGCCGCCCCGATATCAAGGAAAAAATCTTCGAGGAACACAGCGAGGAGAAATGGGACAACATGATGCGCCACCTGCGCGACCCCGACAAAATTGCCCGCACCCACGACGCCATCATCCCGGAATTTATCCGCCGCGCTCTCCAGCGGCTGGATACAACTGCCTAACACGGCACTGCCGCAGGCTTTAACATCTTCGTAGGACATCTTTTCGCATCCGATCACGTTACTATGGCAGACCGGCTGAAACGCCCGGCTGATTGAACTACTCTTCCATTTTTTGACCGAACCTTGTCACACTTATTAATTAAGTGAGCCGGCGTTCATCCCAAAAACCACGTCCCATGAACCGGATTGGAAGAATTCTCCTTTGCTGTTGCCTCCTATTAGTTACCTGGTCCATCGCCCGGGCCGAGACGCGCTACATCCACGTCCTGCGCATCATGGACGACCTGAACCAGCAGTACACCATTCGCGAGGGATGTCGGAGCGTCAGCTACGGCCTGGACCGCGAAGTAGAAATGGTGCGCAACCAATTGGGCATCACCGAAGTGATCCAGTACGACATCAGCGGTACCAATTTCAGCCGCGAGCGGCTGGACGATATCCTGGAATACGACATGGCCTACCAGGAACGCGACATCATTTTCGTCGTCTACGTCGGCCACGGGTTCCGGCCGCCCGGCGACCGGGGGATGTTCCCCAACCTCTATTTCCAGAGTTACGAACAGTCGCTGTCCTTCGACGACGTGCGCACCCGCCTGCTGGACCTCAACCCCAGCCTGCTCCTTAATATAGTAGTGGCCTGCAACGTAGAGCAGCTGGACCCGTTGGCTCCCCCACCCTACCTGGAAGACAACCGCCCGCCCCCCGTGGCCGTCTTGCCCCCCGGCCGGCCCCGGCGGGTCGAACCCTACCTGCAGCTTTTTGCCGACCAGGAGAGCTACACCAAGGTCATCGACCTGGTCAGTGCCCAGCCCGGCCAGTACACCTACCTGACCACCGACGGCGGCATTTTCTTCAGCGAGGTCATGCACGCTTTTCATGAGGTGTTTACCGATAAGATCTACCAGAACTGGACGGACGTGTGCAGCAACATCACGCAAAATACCGTTCAGCGTTCCCAGCTGGCGGGCACCACGCAACTGCCCATCTGCCAGTACACCCTGTGGCTCAATCCCGTCACGGTCTCCCTCCCGGCCGTGCCCATGAGCCGCAGCCAGTGCAAGCAGCTGGCCCGCGAGGTACGTTCCACGCAGCGGTCCGAACTACGCAACCTGCGCCGCAGCCACCGCGCTCAGGCCCGCACACAGGAGTATCGCGGCCGCGAGGCCAGAAGGCTCCTGCGCGATCGCCAGCGCGTAGAACTGGCCCAGTTGCGGTTTCGGCACGAAACCGACTACCAGCGTCGTTTACAGCAGTGCAACTAATGCGGTACCTTACCGGAAAAACCACCATGATGAAGCTTCTCCCCAGCCTGATCGGCCCCGTCACTCTTCTCGTCGTTTTTGCCGCCATGCTATCGGCGCAAGAACCGGCCGAGGTACCTAACAACCCGCCGCCGCCCCTGTCGGTCGAGGTCAACGAGCCACCCGCCGTTCCCACGCCCATCGGCGTTCCGCAGCAAAAACCGAACGAACCCGCCTTCAACGCGCAGGTCGTGCCCACCCGCACCACGCAGGAGATTTGGCTCTCCATCGGCGTGCTCATCTTCGGTCTCTTCACCGTGGGTGCCATGATCACCTATCTGGGCCGCAAAACCGACGAGCCGGCCACCGAACTCATGAAATTTCCCGTCCTGGCACTCATCATCGTCGGGGCACTCTTCTTGGTCACCGCCGGTTACGGCAACGACCAGATCGCCCCCATCATCGGCCTCATGGGCACCCTCGCGGGCTACTTGTTGGGCCGTCCGCGGGAGACGAAAAGGTAGCGTTGGCATGAGAGTAGTCAGGGCTTTTTGGCGTGCCCCCTCCCTAACGGTCGGGGTCGGTCCCTTCCAGGCTCGCAAGTCTGCTCGGCCCTGCGGGCTTCCTCCCTCCGGTCGTCTCCTTACAGGCACCTCACGCGGGAAGGGGGGTGGGACAATGACTGAATGACCGACTGACTGATTGACTGAATGAATGAATGAGCGATATATACTGTAAAGACGCAACATCTTGCGTCTCCGAATGGCGAACCGCCATTCGGCCTCGATGGGTAGGTAATAATCCTGTTTACTTGTTCTCCCCGCTCTGCAGCAACCGGGGCCACGGGAACCCAGACAATTAGCCAACGGGGAAAACAAGGATTGGCTATCCGCTATTTTTTGCTCACTGATCCACTTGATTTACCATCCACCAATCAAACCACTCTCTCTACTAATAATCCCATACTATTTCCTCTCCCGCCATGAGCTATTTCCTCTCTCTCTTATCTATACCATTATTCCGGCACGGGCGGGGCGGCAATGCTATGGGCTGGACGGGCAGCTGCCGTATTTTCTTGCTCGTTGTCTGTGGGCTGTCCCTCGGGGCGGGGCGGGCGGCAGCGCAACCGGCCAACCCGAACAAGACCGCCATCCGCAAGGACACGGCCGCTTACCCCGCCCCGCAGCGACTCAATTACTTTCCCGCCGACAAGCCGCCCGTCGTCCTTGATCCGGGCGATGAAATACTGGCCCGCAACCTGCTCATCACCAACCGGTTTAGCGGTGGCAATGTCTCCTTTGCGCTTAGTTTCGACCAGGTACATTGGGAAGGCACCGCCCTGGGGGCCGACTACTCCAGTATGTATTCACTGTTGGGCTACGGCGGCTGTTATGTCCGCGTATCTACCCGCATGGGCGAGAATCGGCAAATCACCAAGCTCTATTACCTGCGGCGCGGTGCCTGCTACGGTATCTTCTGGAATCCGACGGAAGGATGCTGGGACGTTGAGGCCAATCCCTGCCGGAGATAAGTGTCATTGCGGTAAATTCGTCATTATCGGCCTATTTGGTCCGACATCTTATCCCGGCCCCTGCTCATATCGTCCCTTAGCCGACCCGTTGCGTCAACGAGGCCTACCTTTCCTTAAAAAAACATAATTTTGCGCAACCATAACCCCGGCTTGTCGTAGCAATGCGCTAATTTTGGGTCGCTTTAGTGGGCACCTTCCCCATTCGCCCACCCTGGATTTGATAAGAACTACTCCAAAAAACCCGTCGTTGTGCCATTAATCCGGTACGGGCGGACCCAGCTTTTCCTCATTTTTGTACTTCCCGGTCCTGCAAGATCGGGTTGCGGCTATCTTAAAACCGATCCCATGACAAAACAGCGACTACCCATCGCGCTGTTACTGCTATTCTTTTGCTCGTTCGCTTCGGCCCAGCAATTGTCGCTCTTCACGCAGTACCGCGAAAACATGACGCTCATTAACCCCGCCGCCATGGAAAGTGATTTCCTGAGCATGGGGTACAACCTCAGCGTTGGAGCTAATTACCGCAAACAGTGGGCCGGCATCTCCGGTTCGCCCACCACGCAATCTCTGCGTTTTTCCTACATCAATAAGGACCTCAGCGGGGCTACCTTCCACGGTGGTGCCTACGTGCTCAACGACCAAACCGGCCCCACCGGTTACACCGGTTTCTACGGCCGCGTTGGCGGCGTAATCGGCGGCGACCCCGAATTTGCGGGGCTGTCCCTCGGTGTTTCGGCCGGTTTCGTACAGTACCGCGTCGATGCCTCACAATTAACCCTGCGCGATCCCAATGACATTCTGGGAACCATGGATCAGGGCCAGGGGCATCCCGATGTCGGTTTCGGCCTTTTTTACTACCAAACCATCGATGGCGGCGGTTTGGACGGAGATATGTTCTACGTCGGTGCCTCGGTACCACAGGTACTCGGTTTCGACCTCGCCTTCCAGGACGACAACGGCGATTTTGCCATCCAGCGCGTTCGGCACTACTACGGCCAAGCCGGTTTCTACAAATTCTTTTACGACGACAGTTTCCTGGAGCCGAGCCTCTGGGTAAAATACGTGGAAGGTGCACCCGTCAATGTGGACCTAAACCTACGCTACCAATTACCCGGTGTACTTTGGTTGGGCGTCGGCGGTTCATCGGCCAAAAATTTCCACTTCGAGGCCGGCGTCAATATCGGCCAGAGTTCCGGGCTGGACAATAACATCAAGATCGGTTACGGTTTTGATTACAACTTCAGCAGTTTCGGCCCATCAGTGGGTAGCACCCATGAGTTTCAGGTAGCTTTTGCCTTCGACCGCTAACGCGGCCAGTACCTACCCGGGTCCCCTCTTTTTCCTCTATCCCTGTCGTTTCGTCATCAGAATTAATCCCATGCGTACCACGCTTACCCGTTTTTTTCTCCTCTGCGCTCTCTTCCTCGGTTGTCAATTTGCGCTCTTCGGCCAGTCGGCCACCGTTCGCATCCCCAATATTGCCGGCGATGCCGGAGTGGCGGTTTGCATCCCCATCACGGTAGAAGATTTCACCCAACAAGTCGCCATCGGTTTCACCATTCAGTGGCCAGTCGACGGCGCAACCTTTGCCGGTGTTCAGAATTTCAACCCCGGCGTAACCGGTCTGGACCTCGCTGATTTCGATCTCAGCAATACTACCGACGGTTTTCTTTCTTTACTCTGGACCTCCTACGGCAACAACACCTGCGGAAGCGGTAGCCCCCAGATCAGTTTGGGTGAAGAACAAGAGGTGCTCTTCGAGTTGTGCCTCATTCCCACGGGCACATATGCGTCCGTCATTCCGGTAGAATTTACCAACACTCCGCAGCCCCTGTTGATCAGCCGGGTACTACCCAATGGCACCTGTAGCGGCGTCACGCCCGGAGCCACGCAGGACGTGTTGGGTGTCGAGAACGGCTCCATCACCGTGGGCGTTCGCCCGCTGGAAATGACCGTGGACGTGCCGGAAGGCAACTACCAACCGGGAGATCTTATTTGTGTCGACATTATCGCCGAATCGGGTTGGGATAATCTCCAGGCGTTTCAGATGGGTCTGGACTGGAACTGTAATGTTCTAACGCTGGAGAGCATCATCCCCAATACGGATATTCCCAATAATACACTTGGAATATTTAATAATATCGCGGGCTGCGATCTTGGTGTTTCCTGGTCGTTTAATATTGACGGTCAGTCCATTACACTGGAAGACGGCACCGTATTTTTCCAGGCTTGCTTTCGTATCACGGGTGCCTGCGGTTCCCAGTCCAGCATCGTGATCCAGGACCTGCCCAGCGGTGCCGATCTCGAAGCGGCCAATAGTTTTGGCAACAGCGGCGCGGTCATTCCTATTTTTACCACTTCCGATCGCGTTCGGATCAACAACTGTAACGCCAACGGCTTAAAAGTGGTGGTCGATTGCGGCCCCCCCGTCAATTTTGGTGATCAAATCACCATTGACATCCTTTCCGGCGATAACTACATCGATATCCTCGAAGCAGAGTATTTGGTACGCTGGAATCCCAACTTGCTGGAATACGTGGGCTTTAGCAACCTTAATCCCGGCCTGCAAATCGAGAACACGGATTTCATCCTGGATAACGTCACTAACGGAGTGCTCGGCTTTGATTACTTCGTTAACTTTAGCAAGACCCGACCGGCGGGAACGGTGCTCTATACCCTGACCTTTAACGTGATCGGTTTGGGCAGTAATGCTCCCATTATCATTAGTGACCCCAGTAAGGCAGTAGCCACTGCCGGTTCTCCCAACACGCCGCTCTTCGGGATAAACCCCACCAACTGCGACGTTAATATTATTCAGCCGGCTACCGTAAACCTGTTCTTCGGCAGCGGCGAGGCGGCAACGGGGGGCCAGGTTTGCCTGCCGGTAACGGTGGGTAATTTCGACGACGTAACGCGCCTCGATTTCAGTATGCAAGTCGAAAATATTCTCTTCGACTTTGTGAGCATCCAAAACCAGGCTTTTCCGGGTGCCGTCATCAACAGTGCCCTGACTTCCGCCACCGGCTTGATCACCTATTCCTACAACGGCCCCCCGAGAAACCTGGCCGACGGGGCGGTACTATTCGAGGTCTGCCTGACACCGAAAAGTACGGCATCCCCCGGTGAGTGTGGTGATTTCCAACTCGTGCCTACCCCCCTGGCACCCTTTGCTTCCCGCGCCGATGCACCGATGACGGATGTCATGATTACCGACATTGCCGGTGAGTCGTGCGTGCTATTCCCCGAAGGATTCGGGATCACTGCCGGAGACGTGACCGTGCCGCGTGACTCTTCGGTTTGCGTACCCTTTACCGTGGAGTCGTTTGACAACATCACGGCGGCCAATTTTTCGGTTAATTTCAACTCGACTAACCTGATCTATAGCGGTGTCGTACTGGCACCGGGTACACCCTGGACCGGTCTTACGATTGCCGATCACTTCAATGTGGCCAACGCCGGCCTGGGTACCATCCAGGTTAAGTGGCCCGTTACCGGAACCAACCCGACTCCCGTGGTTATTCCCGACGGCACGGAAGTTTTCAGCCTGTGCTTCCAGTCGCAAATCGAGATCGACTGTTTCCCCATTGACCTGGAGAAGGGTCCCGAGCCATCCGCTTCCACCTCCAACGGAAACGGAAGTATCCTTACCGTGGACGGTGAGGTGTGTGTAGAGGACCGCCTGGTCGTAGAAAACATTACCGTCACGCCCGCTACCTGCGCCGAGACCTGCAACGGCGAACTGGTATTCGAGGTAAGCGGCGGCTCGGGTGATATCATCATCCAGTTAGCGGAACCCTTCATGATCAGCAATACGCTGAGCTTCGACGATGTCTGCCCCGGCTGGGCGGTGTATACCATTTACAATACCGGTAGTCCGAGTTTTTCCCTGCGCGATTCGGTATTCGTTGACTTCGACATGAGCGACCTGCCAACCGCCGATGCGGGTGACGATGCTCAACTGGGCTGTGGCACGGGAGCGTTCGCTCTCGTCGGCGGCAACGGCAACCAGAACCCCGGCGACGACTACACCTGGTTTCGTTTGGAAAACGGCAACCCCATCAACCCCAGCCCCGGTATGGTAGCAGCTGACGGTACGGCCACCTTCTTTGCCCCCGATGCGGGCATCTTTTTGCTTCGCGTGCGTAACTCGAATGGGTGTTTCGCCTTCGATACCGTAACCGTGGCCCCGGCCAATATCCCTGATGCAATCGCGGGAGCAGATACTTTCCTGACCTGCGCCAATAATCAGATGATCACCCTTTCGGGAGCGGGTTCCAGCACGGACGGTTTGGTTACCTATCTCTGGGAGCAAATTGTGGGTGGAGACCCGATCGATACGCTGGGCAACACACTTTCCATCGATATTTCCGAACCCGGGCGTTACCGCCTCACCGTTCGTTATCCGCAAACGCAGTGTCAATCGACGGATGAAATCATTGTCTCCGACCAACGCGATCTGCCGGAGATCAATCCTCCGACTACCATACCGCTTTCCTGCGACGGCAACCCGATCACGCTCGATGCCGATTATCAGGGAACAGCTACCGGCATTCAGTTCGAGTGGACGGATGAGGACGGTAACATATTGAGTACTACTGAACTACTCCAGGTTAACCTACTCGGCACGTTCACCATCACCGCCTTCAACCCGGAGAACGGCTGCTCCCTGACTCTGACCTCAACGGTGATTCCCAGCACGGAAGCACCCCAGGTGGCAATCACGGGTGAGACCGCTTCTTTGCGTTGTACTTCCGACACGCTGCAACTCAATTCGGAAATCCTGATGGGCGACAACGGCGATCTTTCTTACCAGTGGACCTCACCCGATGGCGGTGCCTTCGTGATCGGACAATCCAATCAGCCGAATCCGTTGGTACTCGGTGCGGGTACCTACATCGTGGAAGTGAGCAACGGAGTATGCTCCGGTCTCGATACCATCGTAGTTACCGAACCGGTCCTTCCGGTGGCCGATGCCGGGTCCGATAGTGATATCAACTGCCAGCAAATGAGCATTACCCTCGACGGCTCCGCCAGTGCAAGCGGTGCGGGTATCACCTACCAGTGGTCGCTAGCCGGCAGTGCGTTACCCGGAGCTACCACGCCCACCTTCGTGACCGCCCCGGTGGCTGGAAGCTATTCACTACGGGTTACCGACACGGCCACCGGCTGCGTTAGCCGCGACACCGTGATCTGGACGTTCCCCGCCTCTGCACCGACCGTACAGTTGGTGGATACC
Source organism: Lewinellaceae bacterium (assembly GCA_963710215.1). Lineage (GTDB taxonomy): Bacteria > Bacteroidota > Bacteroidia > Chitinophagales > Saprospiraceae > Neolewinella. The sequence goes on from CAVPZP010000047.1 coordinate 19,407, forward strand.
ACCCAGGGGCTGAGCTGCAACAACAGCACCATTACCGTTACGGCCGCCGTAACACCGGCCAACCCCACCTACCTGATCGGATGGGTATTTATCAATGCCGCCGGTGATACTATTCCGCTAACCAACCCCAGCCTCAGTTTGGCGGTCACTGAACCCGGTCGTTACGTGATCGGGGTGTTCGACCCGGCCACCGGTTGTGCGGATACGGCACTGACCGTGGTTTCCGGTGATTCGATCAACCCGCCCTTCGTTACCTTCAGCCAGCCCTCGCTGGACCTGACCTGCGACCCGACCGGTACCGTACTGGATGCCTCGCAATCGAGCGACGGACCTGAATTCGAGTACGAATGGTCAAATATCATCGACGGTGAGGTACCTACCAATCAAGGGAATGATTCGCTGATCGTGAATACCCCCGGCACCTACGCCCTGACGGTGACCAACACGAGCAACAACTGCTCTGCTTCCGATACGGTAGTGGTGGTCGATACCCGGCAGTTTTACCAGATCGACACACTTCCGGTAATTCCTCTGAGTTGTGATAATCTGGAAACGGAGATAGCCGTCACGATCAGCGGTGACCCGGCCGACTACTCCATTACCTGGTTGCGGGGAGGAATGAATATTCCCAGCCCGCTGGGCAATTCCATTACGGTCATGCAGGGCGGTACCTATCAGATACTGGTACTGGATAATGTGACCGACTGCGTTTCCTCGGCAACCATCACGGTGGAAAGCTCCTTTGACGACCTGCCGGAAATCGTATTCGATTCAACGGACGTATTCAGTTGTACCTCCCAGAGCGTGACCATCGATGCCTCGGCGACTTCGGCAACACCGGGGGACCTGACTATTGCATGGACCTCGCTGGACGGTAACACGATCATGCCCCCGACCGGCAGTCTGATCGTATCCGTAAGCGGTCCGGGTAATTACGTACTCTCCATTACGGATGCGGGAGGCTGCTCCCGTAGCGAGACCGTAACGGTGGCCGCCGATCAGGACACGCCCGTGGCCGATGCCGGCGAGGATACGGAAGCCGACTGTGGGGAAACTCCCCTACTGGACGGTTCCGGTAGTACTAATGGACCCGAGTTCACGTACGTCTGGACGGCTTTAGGTAATGCCACGATCCTGAGCGGCGGTGAAACCACCGCGCCCACGGTATCCGGTCCCGGAACTTTTGAACTGATTGTTACGAACAATGAAAACCTCTGTACCGACCGGGATACGGTGACGGTCAATCTGGTGGGCCCGCCGCCGGCCATGCTGCCCGCTAACTTCAGCATTTGCGGTGACTCGACTTCACTGACGGGTAATCTGCCCGGCGGAAGCACGGGCCTGTTTACCGTGATCGGTGCGGGAGCAACGATCAGTAACCCCGCCGGACCGACGACGGAGCTGACCGGCATCGACAACTCCGTAATTGCCATCTGGACGCTGTCCGCAACCGGTTGCCCACAGTATAGTGCCGATACGGTTACCATTACGACGGAGTCCGCACCCGAAGCCGAAGACGATGAATTGGTTATTGAGGGTAACGGCGGCATGGGAACGATTGACGTACTGGCTAATGACCTGCTGGGAGGAATCAGCCTAACATCGGTGACAATCATATCTCCTCCCGGTTTCGGTACGGCTACCTTTCTGAGTGCGGGCTTGCTCTCCTTCGAGGCCGGTCGCGGAATCAGCGGGGAGACAACGCTCACCTACGAAGTGTGTAGCACGACCTGCTCCGATCTGTGCGCGCAGGCTACGGTGAATATCTCCGTGGACTCCGACGGTGAGACACCGACGGTTTACAATGCCATTACCCCGAACGGCGACGGACTGAATGAAACCTTCATCTTCGACATCCTGGCCAATAACCCGGTGGATGAGTTCCCAAATAACGAACTGACCATCTTCAATCGCTGGGGGGATATTCTCTTCGAGGCCTCGCCCTATAATAACGATTGGGCCGGTACCGACAAGGGCGGTACTCCGGTGCCCGAAGGAACCTACTACTACATCCTGCGCCTGAACCTGGGCGAGGGGAACATCATTCGCGGTGACGTGACGGTGATCCGTTAAGGTATATTTTCCATGAACTTTTCGGGGCCGCCGGGGATTTTTCCCGGCGGCCCTTTTTTTCGTCCTATTATCGTTCAGGAGGCAGGCCGGAGGGGGCCGGTCAGCTGTTACCGTAAGCAACGGCTCGATTAAAGATGACGGCTCCTTATGTCAATCTAGGTTGAAATAATTCGTCCAATCGCAAAGGAACTTTGCACTCTACTTGTTCCTTTTAGCGGGAAAGTGTAATTTTGCAGCCGCTTGGTCCCGTAGTACAACGGATAGTATATGGGTTTCCGGAGCCTAAGATGGTAGTTCGATTCTACCCGGGACCACCGAGCCTGATTAAACCTCACCTTCCTAGCGGATCGTGGGGTTTTTTCGTGGCGGAAAAATGCTGGATGTTTTATCGCGTGAGGTGCCTGGCGGGCCGGTGGAGGGCGTAGCCCGCAGGCGGGTGCGAAGCACGGAGCGAACAGCGAACCCCAAAAGGTGCCGGCCCCGGCCCCGGCAGGGACGGGGACACGCCCCAAGAAATAATGCCCGCTGCGAAAGACGAAACGTAGAAACGGCCTTATCTTGTCCCTTCCTAAATCAGTTGACCATGACCTTCTTTCGTATTCTTGTTGTCCTCTTCTTGTGCCGGTTGGCGGTGCCGGAAAGCTCCTGTCTGAGTGCCCAGTCGTTGGATACCTTTGAGCGGCGAACCTATGCGGCCAATGACGGCACTGTCCTGCCCTACCGGATTTTGTACCCCCGCGGTTATGACCGGGCTGCCAAAGAGAAGTACCCGCTGGTGCTTTTTTTACACGGTGCCGGTGAGCGCGGAGACGACAACGAAGCGCAGCTGGTGCACGGTGCGGGAATGTTGCTTTCGGATACGCACCGCCGCCTTTTTCCGGCTATTTACGTGTTTCCGCAGTGCCCGAAAAACGGTTACTGGAGTAATGTGGACGTGGACCGGAGTGCGCTGCCGGTGGACCTGACGTTTGATTACACGCAGCCGCCCACACCGGCCCTGCGAGCGGTGATGGAGCTGATGGATAAGTTGGCGCGGGAGGAGTGCCTGGACAAAAAGCGCTATTACGTGATGGGGCTGTCCATGGGCGGCATGGGTACGTTCGAGCTGGTACACCGCCGCCCGAAAACCTTTGCGGCGGCGATACCGATCTGCGGAGGCATGGACACGAAAAATTATACTAAAAAAGCACGCAAAACCCGATTCTGGGTTCACCACGGCGCGGATGACTCGGTGGTATCCGTGGAGGAATCCCGTACGGCTACGGCCCGCCTACGCGAACTCGGCTACCGGGACGTGAAGTACAGCGAGTATCCCGGTGTTAATCACAACAGCTGGGATAGTGCGTTCAGTGACCCGGAGTTGTACCCCTGGTTGTTTGCGCAGCGGCGGTAAATCAAGAAGTGATTATAGCTTGTAATTCACGCCTAATTGCCCGCGCTTGCTGCCGTAGAACTCATTGATGATTTGAACCACTTCCTCGGCCGTGTCCACTACGGGGAGCATATCCACGTCGCCCGGACTGATGTTGCTTTCGCGTTCGCCCATCACGCTTTTGATCCATTCGATCAGACCGCTCCAGTATTCCTTACCGAGTAAAATGACCGGTACGGGGGTAATTTTTTTGGTCTGGATGAGGGTAAGTACCTCGAACAGTTCGTCCATGGTGCCGAAGCCGCCGGGGCAGCCGACAAAGGCCTGGGCGTACTTGACGAACATAACCTTGCGGACGAAGAAATAGCGGAAGTTAATGTCCTTATCGTGGTCGACGAACTCGTTGCTGCTCTGCTCGAAGGGGAGGTCGATATTGAGGCCCACCGAGGGACCGTTGCTGAGGTGCGCTCCCTTGTTGGCGGCCTCCATAATGCCGGGACCGCCGCCGGTAATCACGCCGTAGCCCTCCTCGGTGAGGAGCTGCGCCAACTGAACGGTCAATTTATAAAATTGGTGGTCGGGTTTGGTACGGGCCGATCCGAAGATGCTGACGCAGGGGCCGATGTGGTTCATGATCTCGAATCCTTCCACGAATTCAGAGATGACCTTGAACATAGTCCAGCTATTTTCGCCCTGCATGGTGTGCTGCCACTTCTTCGGCTCGCGGTGCGGACCGTTCGGTCCGGCGGTTAGGTTTGTCATAGTGCAAAAGTAGCGAAAGCCGCGTAAAGGCACCGTCAAGATACGACGGTCGAAACCCATAATCGAGGCGGCTCGGAGCAGAACGAATGGGCCGGTAATTAAGGAAACGTTAAAGGACCGTTTCGCCCCCCAAGTAGCAAGCAACGTTCGGGCCGAGGCGTGCGTTAACCGAACGTTGCGGATACAACCGTTTTTGTTTCCGTACCGTCTTGGTTATATCCGTCACCAATCGGAAACGCTTTCTCCGACCGACCTAATAATTCTAAATTCCCCATTCTCATGCAAGACGCTGCCCTGCGCGCTTCCATAAGCCGCCAAATCAACGTACCCGCTACTCGCTTGTTCGACGACACCCGCTTCGCCGACGATCTCTATCTGGATCAGCTGGACCTTACCCTTTTAATCGTCAGCCTGGAAAGCCGCCTCAATTTATTCCTCACCGACGAGGAAGCCTCGCGCATCGAAACATTCGGCGATATGCGGCGGGTATTCGGTACGCGCAATGCTGCCTGAGCAATCTTTTCTATCGGAAGTCAATAATCGGTAATAATATCCCGCGATCTCCTGCCCAACTGGTCACTCACCTCCGTGCCCTGGATAAAATCATCGGGGTGGTCACCGGGGGAGTTGCGGTAGAGCCGGAGTTGCCACTGGGGGTTGGCTCGCTCGCCGCGTACGTCGCTGTGCAGGAGTTCGAAATCATCGGCGGCCAGGGTGGGATTATAGAAAATGAAGCGGCGGTTGCTCTGACCGGTAAGTTCCACGAAATCGTAGGACCACACTTCGTAGGGCGGCGCATCGGGGTCGGTTTCCACGCGCACGATGTCATTAGGTCGGCCGTATTTAATGAAGGTGACGCCCCGGTCCGTCTCGAAACCGTTGCGAAAACCGGATTGAAACATTTCATCCACGGCCCGGGCTACTTCCATGAATTCGCCGTAGCCATAACCGGGGTTGGCGGGGGTTTCCTTGCGCCAAAAGTCCGCAAGGTAGAGCCGGAGAGCCGGCGTGTTTTCCGTAGCGATCATCTGCCCTACCGGTTCGATGTCCGACTGGGGGAGGAGCGGCAACAGTGCCAGCAACGAATATCTCAGGGTATCGAACTGAAGGGAGTCGGTAAAAGAATCACCGGCGTTGGCGGCGGCAGTCAGTCGTTCGGTTAATTCACGTCCGTCGACGGCGGGGTTGCTGCGCTGAAACCCTGTCTCCCGACGCTCGATCAGCTCGTTGATTGCCGAGCGTACCTCGGTGACCAGCCGGTAATTCCCCCCACCCAATTCGCCGATGGGAAATACCGTTAGAACGGGAACAATCTCCGCCCGCTCGTAGGCTTTGACCCGACGGCTGACCGGAGTTGCTTTTTCTCCACTCATTTTTTCGATAATGGAAGCTACTACGAATTTATTGCCGCCCTCCCCGGCTTCCATACCGTATATTTCGGCATAGGCGAACAACTTATCGCGGTCTTGCTGGTAGAAATTGAAGGGCAGCGGTTCCATATCGTAGCCCTGCTTGCTTAGCGTAGATGCCTCGCCGGTGGAAGGAACGATCGATGCCAGCAATTGCACGTCGGAAATAACGACTTTAGCATCCGGATAACCGATGGTAAGCGGAGTGCGATAGGTTTTTTTGTTATCCGGTGCCGATGCGTCTACTACCTGGATGGACATTTCGTAGTCGCCGGCGGGCAGGGGATAACGCTTTACGTCGACCAGATCCTTAGGGCGCGCGGTAGCCGGGCCGGCAAGCAGAAATTTATCCGCCACCACGATCTCTTCCTTTTCGGCGGGGCGAACGATCAGGGTAATTTCGGCCGAGGCTCGTTTCAGGGAGTCGCCGGCACTAACCGGTATATGACTTAAACTTTCACCGATGAGATAAAGTGAAATTTCGGCGTAATGCTCGCCACCGGGACTACGGAAAGTAGCGTAGGAAATGGCTGCTTCCTGAGCGGAAGTCAATAATGGAAAACAGCTAAGTAGGAACAGTCCGATCAGCAATCGCATGGCGGGGCAGTTGGTAAGAGCCGATAACGTGATGGCAACGGCCGCCCGCCGATTGACGGGCAGGTAAATTTAATCAATAAATGTTGAAAGCGGCTTAGTTGCCGGGGACTTGGTCGGCCGCACGGCGTAAGTAGAGCTGAAAAAAGGTTCCGCGCAGGCGGGTTTCTAAAAATAGCGTGCTGTCGGTAAGCTCTTTGACGGTCAGATCGGCCGTAAGATCGGGAGTTGCTTGTTCCAGTATATCGCCGCTAAAGGTATAGGTACCCATCGATTCGGTACTGGTGAGCGTAAAATTGGTGCGGAGTTGCTGTTCGGGTAAAAACTCGAAAAACAGGTTATCCAGCGATTCGGTGGGCGCGTTGTTTCGCTCTGCCCGGACGAGTTCCCAGCGGCCGATCAGGAGTTCATCTTCTCCCTTTGATCTATCCGTGACACATGCGGCCGTCAGCAGGAGGACCAGCAGGGAGCCAATACAGTAATGTAGGGTAAAACCGTGCGTAGTGAACCGAAACATAAGCAGTAGGGAAATAGCGGAAGTGGAGGTGATGGTTGATCGGCCGGGATGACCGGCGGCGGCATACAGTCAGCACAATGGTTAACGGTAATTCAGTCGGGTTTGTTAGCTACACGGTAGAAGTAGCCGTCAAATCCCTACCCGTGCGCCGCTGCGCGGCGCAAGCGATCGTTGACCGCAGCGGCGAGCACCCCGTCTTCCGGAAGCGGCTCGGCGATGATAAGATCGAACCGGTCCGGGCGATCCAGTTCGCGTAATGCCGCAAACAAGCGGGCGGCGGCAACGATGCTATCCCCCCGGGGGCTGAGAGAAATATGCCCGGCCGCGCGCTTTATGAGATCGTGCGCAGTAGCCCCGAAAGAAAGCAGGGCAAGGCGCTTTTCGTGATGACGGGCAATCAGGGTAGCCGGATCGCCGAACAGCAACGGTACCCGCGGCGCGTAGTGGCTGTGCAGGGTTCCGGGTGCCTGGGGTTGGGAGGTAGATGTTTCCAGGGCGGGGATCGACCGGCCCAGTGTTGCTTCCAGGGCGGCGGTGGGCAAGCCCCCGCGCCGGTAGATAAGCGGCTCGCCGTCCGGTTCAAAACCGATAATGGTACTCTCCAGCCCCACCGCGCAGGGGCCGCCGTCCAGTACGTAGGAGACCCGGTCTGCCAGTTGATCCAGCACGTGCCGGGGGCGGGTGGGACTGATATAACCAAAAGGGTTGGCACTGGGCGCGGCCAGCGGAAAAGGAAGCTTTACCAGCAATTCAAGCGTGAGGGGATGACGCGGTACACGCACGGCCACACGCGGCAACCCGGCGGTGACCAAGTCGGGAATACGCTCGTTGCGGGGTAGCAACAGCGTAAGCGGTCCCGGCCAGTAAGATTCGGCCAGTTTCAGGGCGGCCGGTGGAATTTCCCCCAAGTACGGTAACAGGGCAGCAAAGCTATGCGAATGCACAATCAGCGGATCGAAATGAGGACGGTTTTTCGCCTTAAAAATACGTGCTACGGATGTCTCATCCAGCGCATTTGCGGCCAACCCGTACACCGTTTCGGTAGGAATGGCTACCAGTTCGCCCGCGGAAAGGTGCCGGGCCGCGCGGTCGATATCGGTACCTAGTTGTAAATCTTTCAAAGAATAGTACGGGTAAGTCTCCTAAAAAAAACGACCGGTGATAACCTCAGAGAGAAATTATCACCGGCCGTAAGAAAAATCGGTTCGATCAACAACCGTCAGACGGTTGCTGAATCAATGATTTACTTGTGGTAAGAGTCAGTCAGCTTTTCGCCGGCCTGAACCTTTTCGATGCGCTCCTTGAAAGCGTTGGAAGCATCGTAATCACTCTTGCGAGCGTACATCTCCTTGAGGGCGATGATGGTATTCAAGTCGTTCGGGTCCAGTTTTTCGGCCTTAATAAAGTAAGGCAGAGCGAGTTCGAATTCCGAATCGACCTTGGTCTTCAGGGCATCATACTTTTTCTGGCCTTCCTTGGAGAAATCGTCTCCTAATTTGGAGAGTTCCTGTGTCATGGCGGCGGCACGATTGTAGTAGAGGGCACCGATGCTGTACACTGCGGGAGCATAAGTCGGATTCTTCGTCAGTGCCTGATCGTAGTAAGAACGGGCTTTGTCGAAGTAGGTCTGTGCGTCGGCGGTATTACCGGCGGCGGCTTCGCGCTGGTAGAGGTTATCATAGACGCTACCGGTAGTGGCGTAGAGCGAGATATTATCCGGCTCCTGGGCAATGGCTTCTTCCAGTTTTGCCGTCAACTTATCCAGTTGCTTAATGGCCAGGAAGTGGTTGATCTCGGTAAAGAGCAACGACGTTTCGGTGGGGTACTTTTCGCGGCCGGCGGTCAGGTACTCGTAGGCTTTGGTCGTATCGCCTTCGGCCATGGTCACTTTGTAGAGACCGTCGTAGAGGCCGGAATCATCGTAGTCGTCAGACTTCAATTGTACCAGCAGCGGCTTGGCATTGTCGAAATCATTATTCAGCAGGGCGGCAAGCGCGGCGTAGTAGGACTCGTCCATGCGCTTGTTGTCATCATTGAGCAGACTCTCCTCGCCATTTGCCTTAAGCGTGGCGTAAACCTTCTGACCAGTGACAAAATTATGGTAAGCCATATCATACTGCTGATTCTGGATCGCGAGGATGCCGGCATTCGACAGGTGATTTTCCACGGCCTGCAGTCCGGCCACTGCTTTTTTCTTGTCCCCCTTCTTCTCGGCCATATCGAAAGCCTTCTGGTAGTACTCCGCAGCTTTGACGGCGGGTTCAGAAGCCATCGCCATGGTTTTGCTACCGTCTTCGGCAACACTCTTGGCGGTAATGTAAGAATTGGCGGCGGCTACCATCACCTCACCGGCAGCGAGGTAGGTGTCGACATCCAACTTGGTCTCGGAGCCGGCTACAGCGGCGGGAACAGCCTTGACGGCCTCCATCAATTTCGCATCGTCACCACTCAGGTTATAAGCGGCAAGTGACTTCTCGGCGGTTTTCAACGCGTCTTTGCCATCCTGGGCAATAGCCAGATTGACGACGGTGAACAGGGCGATCAGGCCCAAAAATAGTTGTTTCATACGGTTGCTCGTAAACATGGATTGTTTGGTTGATTAACGACTTTAAGACGCACGAACCGTCAAAAAGGGTCACACTGACCCGTTAAAGCCGGTTTAGCGAATTGTTAAAATTTGCGGGGGCGAAGACAACGATTATTCTTCCTCGTCATCTTCCGTCGGGGCTACGGCCACGTCGGCGATGGAATCTTTTTTATCTAGGCGGATAACGCGTACCCCCTGCGTGGCGCGGCCCTGCGGGCGCAGGTCGCTGATCTTCATGCGGATCATGATCCCCGAGCGGTTAGTCACCATCAGGTCCTCATCATCCTCCACTCCTTTGAGTGCGATCAGGCGGCCGGTCTTCTTGGTAATGGTCATCGTTTTAACGCCTTTACCACCACGATTGGTTACGCGGTACTCCTCGAAAGGCGTCCGTTTGCCCATGCCGCACTCTGATATAACCAGAATAGTACGTCCCTCGTTCAATTCCGGGTCCAGGCTCACCATGCCGATCACCTCGTCTTCCTCACTCGCGAGGGAAACACCCCGCACACCGGCGGCCGAACGCCCCATGGAACGTACTTTACTCTCCTCGAACCGGATGGCCTGACCGTCGGCCGTACCGAGGAAAACCTGGCTGTTGCCGTTGGTCATCCGGGCCTCCAGCAGTTGGTCGCCCTCATTGATCGTGATGGCGTTAATGCCGTTGGTACGCGGACGCGAGAAATTCTCGATCAGCGTCTTCTTCACCAGTCCGCGCTTGGTGGCGAACATGATGTAGTTGTTATTCAGAAATTCCTCGTCGGTCAGGTCCTCCACGATAATGTAGGCACGAACCTTATCGTCTTTCGGAATAGCCAGGATATTCTGGATCACCCGCCCCTGACTGGCCTTGGTGGCTTCAGGAATTTCGTAGACCCGCAGCCAGAAACAACGTCCCTGCTCGGTAAAGAGCAGCAAATAATTGTGGTTGCCGGCAATGAACATATGCTCCACGAAGTCCGTGTCCCGGGTCTTGGTGCCGCGGCTGCCGCGGCCGCCCCGCGTTTGCGTGCGGTACTCCGACATCAGCGTCCGCTTGATGTACCCCAGGTGGCTGATCGTCACCACCACGTCGTCATTACTGATCAGGTCGGTAATGGTGATGTCGCTGTTGTCCAGTGAGATTTCCGAGCGGCGCTCGTCACCGAAGCGTGATTTCACCTCCAGCAGTTCCTCCTTCACGATATCGCGGCGCAGTTGCTCGCTGGCCAGAATGGCACGCAGGTGGTCGATCAACTCCCGAATTTCCCGGTATTCACTGCGAATCTTGTCCAGCTCCAGGCCGGTCAGTTTCTGCAGGCGCATATCCAGAATGGCGCGGGCCTGGGCTTCGGAAAGCACGTTGCCTTCTTCCGTGATCAGTTCAGCCGTCTGGACCTCGTTGACCAAGTCGCCGAATTTCTTCCAGAACGCGTCCTTATCGTCGATAAAGTCGCCGGCCATCAGGCCGTTGCGGGCCTCCTCGGGGCTACTGGAAGCGCGGATCAGGGCAATCACCTCGTCCAGGTAATCCAGCGCGATCAGCAGACCGACCAGGATGTGGGCGCGGGCCAGGGCCTTGTTCAGGTCATATTGCGTACGGCGCACGATCACCTCCAGGCGGAACTTGATGAATTCCTCCACCATGTCCTTCAGGTTCAGGATCACGGGTCGGCCGTTCACCAGGGCCACGTTATTCACGCCGTAACTGGTCTGCAGGGCCGAATACTTGTACAGCTTACTCAGCACGATGCTCGCCATCGAGTCGCGCTTCACTTCCACCACGATCCGCAGACCGTCACGGTCCGACTCGTCGCGCACGGCACTGATGCCGAGAATTTTTTCGTCATTGACCAATTCGGCGATCTTGATCACCAAATTAGCCTTATTCACCTGGTAAGGAATCTCGCTGATGATGATCGTCTCGCGGTCGTCCTTATCCACCTGGATTTCGGCGCGGCCCCGCACAATCACACGGCCGCGTCCGGTACGGAAAGCTTCGTGTACGCCATCCACACCATATATGATGCCCCCCGTGGGGAAATCCGGTGCCTTGACGTACGTGATCAACTCGTCGATCGAAATATCGGGGTTGTCCACCGTGGCCATGATGCCGTCGATCACCTCGCTCAGGTTATGGGGCATCATGTTGGTGGCCATGCCCACCGCGATTCCGCTGGCACCGTTCACCAGCAAATTAGGGATGCGCGACGGCAGCACCGTCGGCTCGGTGAGGGTATCGTCGAAATTGAGTTGGAAATCGACGGTGTCTTTCCCGATGTCCGACAGCAGATCGTCGGCCATTCGGGTCAGGCGGGCCTCGGTATAGCGCATGGCGGCGGGGCTGTCGCCGTCCATCGAACCGAAGTTACCCTGGCCGTCCACCAGCGGGTAACGCAACGACCATTCCTGCGCCATGCGCACCATCGTGTCGTAAACGGACGAATCACCGTGCGGGTGGTACTTACCCAGCACCTCCCCCACGATCCGCGCGGACTTCTTGTGGGATTTATTATAGGTCAGTCCCAGATCGGACATGGCGTACAAAACGCGGCGGTGCACCGGTTTCAGCCCGTCCCGCACATCGGGAAGTGCCCGGGAGACAATGACGGACATCGAATAGTCGATGTAAGCCGACTTCATCTGGTCCTCGATATTAACGGGGATAATTCGCTCGTTGGAAGCCATTTACACAGTTGCAAGTTCACCGTTTCACCAGCACAAATCAGCCCGGTGGAACAGCCTAAAAATTCTGCGACGAGACCCACTCGGCCCCTTCTTCGCTAGCCCACAAAGTTACGACTTTTTTACCGGTTTTCCTAGCGGTCCGGGCGGTTGGATTCGAGGCATTTTCCCGGTGGATAAGACGCTGGATGTTGTACTCGTCCGAGCGCACTACCGACAGCTGCTGCCCTCTACAATCACTGCCCTCTACCCTCACTACTCGGGCGTGTCCGTCCCTGACGGGCCGGCCGGTCCCCTCCGGGCTTCGCTGTTCGCTCGGTGCTACGCACGTCCCCTGCGGGCACCTCACGCTGGGGGCGGGGTTGCCGGGCGAAACGTCGCTCCGGAACTTGAACCTCGGTAAATATAGTGTTGTAGGGGGGGGCTACCGCTAAAAGTGGCGGCGGGGCTTTGGTTCGTTTGCGGGTCGGCCCACTAGAAGTTAAAGAGGCGGTAGTTGAGACCGAGGATAGCGACCAGACCGATCTTTTTTTCTTCCACAAATCCAACTCCGATCGTACGGAATACATTGGGTTCCAGATCGCTGTTGCTAATCGAGCCTTCGAGGCGTCCATTGATCGTAAAGCGGTTATAGGTTAGCCCGCCTCCAAATCCTACTCTCAAATTCATAAAACCGCTGCCTTTGAATTCCCTGGGTACGTATATCTCCGGTATCAAGGCAAAACTTACGAATGGTTTAACCTGCTGCTCCTGCCGGGTTAGATAAAACCGACTATTGAGAATCAACCGGAATTGTTCAACGGGAATAAATGTCGTTGTTGTAATTCTGCCGCCACCGGTAAGACTTGTCCTATCTTCAATGAAATCTCCCCTGATATACTCTATTCCTAATCCGACGGAGATGGAGTTGGAATTAGCGAATCTGCTGAAGTAAATAGTAGCACCAAGCCCGTACTCACTATCAAATAGGCTGTTTTTCCGCAAATACCGCGTACCGAAAACGCCGGCTTCCACCGAGCGCAGGCGGCTACTTAACCTCGTTTTTTCCGTGCGGGCGGTTGCGGGGGCGATGCGGGAATTATAATCGAAAATCAACGAAATCAGCTCTTCCTCGCGGTACTCCATCTTATCGATCATGGCGGGAGCAAGCTCCCAGTCGCGAAGGAGATACTTGAGCGTCCCCTTGAACTGGCCGACGATCCGGAAGGTAGATTCACTCATCATTTCCTCGCGGCGGGCCAGTTCTACGAATTCACCCTCGTGTTCCAGGTAATAGGTATAGGATGAGACATCGGTAAGGGCCTTAAAGAACTCTTTCTCCGTACGATCCAGCGTATACAGGTTGTAGTAGCCGGACACGAGTTGTTGGGCGAAGCGTTGCTCGGAAACCTGAAATTCGGTAAAAGTCATGGTGTATGAATGGGGAATGGAAACAAATCGTAGGCCACTGTCAGTGAATTGAAATGATTGAGTCCGTTCAGGAGATAATTCAATCACATCATTAGATTTCAGGTTCTTTTTGAATAGAATGCGCTTGGATAGCAGCAGGTCATTATCGCGGTTGATCATACCATTGACAGTATCGCCGGCCAGATTTATGTAGTAGGCCGGATGGTAATTATTTACCTGCCCGCAGCAGGTACTGACGGCGATGACCGTGACTAACAGCAAGTATAAGAGGCGTGTCATAAGGGTTGTTATTAGTGGAAGCAAGGTAGCAATATTCTTGCTCAACCGCTTATTTTTTTACCCAGGCAATGCGTCTTCACCACCCGCTAAATAAACACTAACTTCGCCCCCATGCACGATCCTTCCCTGACCGACGTCGGTGTTATCGGGGCCGGTTCCTTCGGAACGGCCATCGCGAACTTATTAGCCCTCAACTGCAACGTCTGGCTCTATGCCCGCAAGGAACGGGACGTGACCGACATCAACCGCCACCGCCACCGCCACGGCACCGATCTGCACGAGCGCATCAAGGCGACCAACGACCTGGAGGAAGTCTGTGACCGCTGCCAGCTCATCTATCCCATCGTGCCGTCCACGGCTTTTCGGGGGCTGATGCAAACCATGGCCGAGTACCTGCGGCCCTCCCATATCCTGATTCACGGCACCAAGGGATTCGATTTTTCCTCTACCAGCGAGGAGGAAATTCTGGCCAACGGCATCAAGCGTAAGGATATTCACACCATGAGCGAAGTGATCCGCCAGGAGACGGTGGTGGTGCGGGTGGGCATCCTCTCCGGCCCGAATCTGGCCAAGGAGATTTTGGCCGGGCAACCGACGGCCACGGTGATCGCAAGTAAGTTCGACGAAGTGATTGACCGGGGACAGGCATCGCTGGCCAGTGCACGCTTTCATGTGTTCGGGTCGCATGATCTGCTGGGCGCGGAACTGGCCGGGGTGCTAAAAAACGTGATCGCCCTCGGGTCGGGGATGCTGAAGGGGTTCGGGTTCGGGAAAAACATTCAGGCCATGCTCATCACCCGCGGGCTAACGGAGATGGTGCACTTCGGCAAGGCGATGGGATCGGAGGCACAGGCTTTTTTCGGTACCGCCGGGATCGGGGATCTGATTGCGACCAGCACCAGTAAGAAGAGCCGCAATTATACCTTCGGCTACCGGGTGGGCAGCGGGGAAATACTGGAAGAAGTGCGGCGTACCTCCCCCGAACTGGCCGAGGGCGTGCGGACGCTACTGGCCACCCGCCACCTGGCCCGCTACTATAAATTGCGGGTGCCGATCACGGAAATGCTGTACCGCATCGTGTTTGAGAACTACCCGATCGATAAGGCCATGCACTACCTGATGACCTATCCGTACGACGTGGACGTTGATTTTTTCTAATTTTACCCCCGCTTTCGTGCTCGCGTGAGGCACCTGGAGGGGCGACCGTCAGGGAGCGTGCGAAGCACCGAGGCGAATGCCGAAGCCCGGAAGACGCCGACCCCGGCCCGCCAGGGACGGGGACACGCCCAAAAAACGGGCCGACAAAAATTACCTATGAATTTCAGTAAATTTATTCCCCACCTCGTTGCCGTACTGCTGATCGTGGTGGTGGCCGGGGCCTACTTTTCCCCCCAATTTTCGGGCAAAAAGATCCGGCAGGGAGACGTGGTTTCCTACCTGGGAATGTCGCAGGAGACGCGTGAATACGCTAAGGAAACGGGCAAAACGACGCTGTGGACCAACAGTATGTTCGGCGGGATGCCGACCTACCAGATCAACACCATCAGCAGTGGCAATCAGTTGAAGGTGGTGCAAAAAGCGTCGACGCTGTTCTTCGACACGCCGGCCGGGATTTTTATCGCCGCCATGCTCTCGTTCTACGTGATGCTGATTGTTTTGCGGGTCAACCCGTGGATCAGCCTGCTGGGCGCGGTGGCATTCGGGCTATCGACGAATACGCTGATCCTGTTCGAGGCGGGTCACGAAACCAAGGTGAAGGCCATTGCCTACCTGCCCCTGATTGCGGCCGGTATCCTGCTCGCCTTTCGTAAGGAATACATCTGGGGGGCACTGGTTTTCGCGCTCGGCATGGGCATCGATCTGATGGTCAACCACGTGCAGATGACCTATTATTTCGGTCTGACATTGCTTATTCTGGGTATTGCCCTTTTCGTGTATCACCTGCGGCGCGGCGAGTTGGTTCACTTTGCCAAAGCGACGGCCGTATTGCTGTTGGGTTTGGGTCTGGCACTCGGGGCCATTTCTTCCAACTTCCTCCTCACTAACGAGTACGCGGCGGATACCATGCGCGGTGCGCCCATCCTGACGCCCGAAGCTGCGGCACCCACCAACGGCGTGCAGAGTAGTTCCGAAACCGACGGCCTGTCGTGGGATTACGCCATGAACTGGTCGAACGGCGGCATCGACCTGCTGGCGACCTTCATCCCCGCCGCCGCCGGCGGCGGCTCGGGCGAAGAGATTAGTAACGACACCCCGCTGGGTCAGGCTTTTCGCAACCTGGGGGCACGCCTGCCCGCCACGTTTCGTGCGCCGACCTACCACGGCGCGTTGCCGTTTACCAGTGGACCGGCCTACTTCGGGGCGTCCATCTGGCTGCTGTTCGTGCTGGGCGTGGTGCTGGTCAAAAGCCCAATCAAGTGGTGGCTGCTAGGGGGCACGGTGCTGACCTTTCTACTATCGATGGGTAGTAATGCCGAGTGGCTGAACCGCTTCCTGTTCGACTACGTGCCGTTGTTCAACAAATTCAGGACGCCCAACTCCGTGCTATCCGTCACCGCTTTTCTGGTGCCGGCCCTGGGCCTGCTGGGTCTGCACCAACTGATGGTCGACAAGGCCGCCGGAACGGACCGGACCAAAGAACTCTACATCGCCGGCGGCATCGTGGGCGGGTCGGCCCTGCTGCTGGCCGTACTGGGCAGCTCGCTGGTTGCTTTCAGTATGCCGAACGACGCCGCCTCGCTGGGGCGCCTGACCGGCGGCGAAGCCCCGGCCGCCCTGGTGACGGCCCTGGCCGACACGCGGGCCGGGCTGTTCAGCGGTGATGCGTGGCGCACCTTCCTGATCGTAGCCCTGAGCGGCGGAGCGATCTGGCTGTTTTTAAAAGAAAAGATCGGTCTCCTTCCGCTGGCCGGAATATTGCTGGTCATCACTTTAGTAGACCTGTGGGGCGTGGGCACCCGCTACCTGAGTAAGGATGACTTCGTGACCGAGCGGCAGTACGACCAGTCGGTGCAAACCCCCTCGCCGGCCGATCAACAAATCTTGCAGGACCCCGACCCCAATTACCGGGTGTTCAATACTACCGTGGACCCCTGGAACGACGCGAGTACCTCTTACTTCCACAAGAGCGTGGGCGGTTACCACGCCGCCAAGCTGCAACGTTACCAGGACCTGATCGACCGCCACCTGAGCCGGGGCAATCAGCGGGTGTTCGATATGCTGAACACCAAATACATCATTGCCCCCGGTCCGGAAGGTGCGCCCACCGTGCAGCGCAACCCCGGTGCGCTGGGTAATGCCTGGCTGGTGAGCGACATCCGCTCGGTGGCCGACGCCAATGCCGAAATCGCCGCCCTCAGCGAGGTCGAACCCAAGCAGACGGCCGTGATCCACCAGGAATTCCAGTCGGCCGTGGCCGGACTGAATCCAACGGGCGAGGGAAGCATCAGCCTGACCAGCTACGCCCCCAACGAGTTGACTTACCAATTCGACTCGCCGGC
Organism: Lewinellaceae bacterium; assembly: GCA_963710215.1. Lineage (GTDB taxonomy): Bacteria > Bacteroidota > Bacteroidia > Chitinophagales > Saprospiraceae > Neolewinella. The sequence continues at coordinate 36,574 of CAVPZP010000047.1, forward strand.
CGAACAACTGGCCGTTTTCTCGGAGATATGGTACGGTCCCGACAAGGGTTGGGAGGCTACAATCGACGGCCAACCGGCCGACATCATCCGCGCCAACTACGTGCTGCGCGCCATCCGGGTCCCCGCCGGTAAGCACGAGATCAGGATGACCTTCCAGCCGGTTGCTTACGCGATCGGAACGACGCTGTCGCTGATCTGTAGCCTGCTGATCATCTTGGGCCTCATCGGTTATGCCGTTTACGACTACCGCAACCGGCCCGACCATGCCCCCCTGACGGCCGTTCCGGTGGAGGATATGCACCAACCGGCCAATGGTCCGGCCCGCACGCAGCCGGCAGCAAAGCAACCCAGAAAGCCCCGCAAAAAGAAATAAGCGGATGCCCCTCAAGACGGCCTTTCTGGTGCCCTATCCTTACCTGCCCGCCACCAGCGGGGGGCGGGTGGCGGCGGCGGGCTTTGCCCGCGCCCTGGCGGAGGCGGGTGGGCTGAGCGCGGTCATCAGTGCCGTGGGCAACGAGTTGCCGGAGGAGGGTCTCCCCTACCCGCTGCATGAAGTACTGCCGGCCGCGAGCAGTCGGTACCTCGATCTCGCCGCGCGACGACGAGTCCTGCAATTGATTGACGAGCTGGGTATCGAGTACCTGATCGTACAGCAGCCGTTTATGGTGCCGCTACTGCTGCGGGGACTGCGCCGACGCGGCGTCAAGACTTGGGTCTGGAGCCATAACCTGGAGTACCGCCGCTTCCGGACGCTCGGCAAATGGTTCTGGCCGGTGGTGAAGGCCGTGGAAGGCTACGTGTACCGCCGCGCGGACCGGGTGCTGTTCATTTCCAAAGATGAGTTGCCGGAGGCCGTTCGTGAATTCGGCCTATCTCCGGACCGCTGCGGGGTATTGCCTTTCGGCACCGATTTGGTAGCTTCTCCCGTTAACCGGGCAGCGGTGCGCGAGCGCGGCCTGGCTACCTGGTCTTTACCCGGCCGCCCTACCCTACTCTTTTTCGGCAGCCTCGGCTACGAACCTAACTTGGTGGCCCTGGATCAATTACTGGGCACCATTCTGCCGGCACTGGAAGAGCGGCTCGGGCGGGGTAAGTTCCAGCTCCTGATTGCGGGCGGCGGCTTGCCGGCGGCCTACGGGAACCTAGCGGAATACCGGCAGCGGGGCGTGCATTACTTGGGTTTCGTGGCCGATCTCGGCCTATTACTCCCCACGGCCGACGTGCTGCTCAACCCCGTCGATACGGGTGCGGGCATCAAGACCAAGGTTATCGACTCCCTGGCCGGCGGGCTTACGGTGGTCAGCAGCCGCTCGGGTGCCCTGGGCATCGATCAATCGGTTTGCGGCGGTAAACTGATCGTGGTGCCGGACGGGGATACGGAGGCGTTTACGGGTGCGGTTGTCGGTGTGCTGGAACGGCCGTATGTGAGTACGCCGGGTTCCTTTTATGGGGTGTATAGCTGGCGAAGGATAGCGGAACGGGTGGCGGCGGAAAATTCACCCCTCACCTAAAATTTCTGGAACAACCACTCGATCAACCGCCTGCGTTCCACCACAATGTCCACCTCGCCGATCATGAAGGGCGTGGCTTCCAACTTGCGGTCCGTGCTGGTAAGCAGGCCGTCGGGGAATTCGACGACGAGGGGGATCGTCTCGTTTTCGGAAGGGATACGGCCGATACTGCGGATGCGGCCCTCGACGGTGCCGAACTGGAGGGACGGGTAATTCTTGAACCGCACCAGCACCCGCTGCCCCACGCTGACCTTGCCCGCACCGACGAGATCGAGGTCGATGCGGCCGATGTTGCCGCCGGGGTTGAGGGGCAGCACGGTGGCCAGCGTACTTTCGTCCTTGATGAACTCGCGCTCGTGAACGTTGGGGTCCAGCACGACCACCCCGTTGATGGGGGAAATGAGGAGGAAATCGCGCTTCCATTCCTCTACTTCCGTAACCAGATCGCGGTAAGTTTCGCGCAGCTCGATGGCGGCGGCCTGTGAGTTGTCCTCCGTACCGTTGCGCAGGTTGGTAATGCGGCGGCGGAGCAGCTTGATCTCTACTTCTTTATTCCGGATTTCGCTTTCCACGGCATTACGCTGACGCTCGTTGGCCAGCAGTGTTTCTTCCGAAACGCGCACCTCGGCCTCGTCGGCCAGACCGCTCTCGTAGTAGCTCTGGGCGCGGTCGCGGTTGCGGGCCAGCAGGATGGACTCGGCCGTCAGGTTACTCAGGCGAATCCGATCGCTGTTGATGCGGCTGAGGGCCAGGTTGATCTGGTCGCGGATTTCATCCACACTGAATTCATACAGTCCCCCCTTATTGATGGAGCGCACGGTTTCCTGCTTGTCCTGAAATTCGTAGACCTTTTCCTGCAGCCTTCCCAGCATCAGCTCACCGGGGATGGTGAGATTGATTAGTAGGCTGTCGGCGGCATCGCGGACGGACAGCAGGCGGTCGCCCAGCACCTGCACGTGCTCGAAGCGGGCCGAGGAGCGGAAAGCCATCAGGGTGGTGCCGGCGCGGACGGTGTCTTCGCTGCGCACCAGCAGATCGGTAACGTAAATGCCCTCGCGGGCCTTGAGGCGACGCGGCGGGTCTACGGAGGTGAGCATCAGTTCGGACTGCACCACCTCGGGGTAGGTGATCACGAAACAGAGTCCCAGCAACACAACCAGCACAAAGAGCAGCAGCAGGCCGCTGATGCGCATCAGCCAGCCCGGCGGGCGGCCCAGGATGGCCTGAACTTCCTCGCTGCGGTTGGAGCGGGGGCCGGTACTGAGGGATTCGAGTTGACGTGCCATCAGTTACCAAGGGATATTTGGTTCTGGATCATCCGCTGGTAGACGTAGTTGTTGCCCATCAGCTGCTCGTGCGTGCCTTCCTCAATCAGTTCGCCGCCCTCCAGCACGATGATGTGATCGGCACGTTGGATGGTGGTGTGGCGGTGCGCAACCAAAATGATGGTGGACCCGCGGAAAAAATCAAGCAGATCATCCATGATGAGCACTTCCGTAAAGGCTTCCAGACCGGCCGTGGCCTCGTCGAGGAAAATGTAGGGCGGCTTTTTGTAAACGGCCCGCGCAATGAGCAGTCGCTGCCGCTGACCCGCGCTCAGGCCCATGCCCATCTCACCGATCAGGGTAGAGTAACCCTCGCTGAGCGATTCGATCCACGACTGGATGCGGGCCGTTTTAACGGCATCGAGCAGTCTTTTTTCGTCCACGTATTCGTCGCCCAGCGCGATATTACGGGCAATAGTATCACTGAAAATGTAGCCATCCTGTAAGACCACCCCGATCTGGTCGCGCCACAGCTTGGACCGGATGGAACTCAGGTTGGTCTCGCCCAGCAGTACGCTGCCTTCGGTGGGTGCGTAAAAACCGAGTAGCAGTTTGAGTAAGGTGGATTTTCCGCTGCCCGACGAGCCGACGATGGCCGTAATGCGCCCCTTGCGCAGCGTGGCCGATACCCGCGAGAGCACCTGCGGTGATTCAGGACCCCGATAGCGGAAAGAAACCTTGTCCAGTACCAGATCGCCCTTTTCGGGCAGGATGGAAATCAGTTCGCGGTCGGACCGCTCGGGTCCGTCGTCCTTCAACTCGCCCATGCGCTCCAGGCTAATGCGGCTTTCCTCGTAGGAGCGGATAAACTCCACGAAATAGGCAATGGGCGAACTGAGCTGCCCCAGCACATAGTGAATGGCCAGCAACATACCCAGGGTCATACTGCCGTTTACCACCGCCGAGGCGGCGACAAACGTGATGAGCAGGTTTTTTCCCTCACTCAGTACCGCCCCGCCGGTCCGCTGGAAAGAGTCGATGCGCATCGACCGCTCGTTGGTGCGGTAAATGCTAGCCTGCGTACGTTCCCAGGCCCAGCGCTTCTGGCGTTCGGCGTTATAGAGTTTGATCTCCCGCATCCCGTTGATCAGCTCCAGCAACTGGTGCTGGTTTTCGGCCGACTGGTCAAAGCGGCGGTAGTCTAGGCTGACCTTATACCGTTGGAAAAAGAAGACCCAGCCGATATTCGCCAGGGTACCCAGCAAAAAAATCCACCCTACTGTCGCACTCCAGTAGAAGAAGACGCCGCAGAAACTGAAAAAACTAAAGAAGCTGAAAAAACTGAACAGGCTGGTGCCGGTAAAAAACCGTTGCACCCGCTGGTGATCGTTGATCCGCTGGATGATATCGCCGGCCAGGCGGGCGTCGAAAAAGCGGACCGGCAGATTGGTGAGGCGGATCAGGTAATTGGAAATAACCCGGATATTTACTCGCGTGCCGATGTGCAACAGTATCCAGCGCTGCATCAGCTGGATCAGGGTGTGGGCCGCAAACAAAACGCCCTGGGCGACGACCATGATCCAAATAAAATTAATGTCCACCCGGACGATACCAATGTCCACCAAATTCTTGATCAGGAACGGCAGCGCCAACTGAAATATCAGCCCCACCAGCACACCCAGTGCCAACTGCAGCAATAACTGCCGGTATTTCCGGAAGTAGCGGTAGATGTAGCCGCCGGTCGGGCGGTCTTCCTTCTCGCGGCCTTTTTCGTCAAAGGCGGGCGTGGTTTCCAGCACCAGACTGGTACCGAGCGGGCTACCGTAGCGGTCCTCCTCATCGGCCCACTGGGTGATGAATTCGCTGCGGCTCAGTTTAAATTTTCCGGCGGCGGGATCGGCGATCCAGGCGGCCTTTTTCCTGATTTTGTAGAGTACCACGAAGTGATCGTCGCCCCACGGCACGATACACGGCAACGGGATATCCTCGCGCAGTTGATCGAAAGACAAGTCATCCAGGGCCAGGGTCTGCATTCCGATGGCCTCGGCCGCTTCGCTGATGCCCAGTAACGATACTCCCTCGCGGCCCGTATAGCTGGACCGCCGCAGCGACTCCGACGAGTACGCACGGCCGTGATAAGCGGCCACCATGCGCAGGCAGGTGACGCCGCAGTCCATCTCTTCCAGCTGCTGAAAAAAGGGAAATCTGATCATGTATGAAATTGCCGCCGATTACCCCCATGGATCATCGGTTCGGCAGTGGCTAAGTGGTTACTCCGGCAACAAGTTTATACTCAACATACCGGTTAGCCGATAAAGATAAGGTATTATTCTCAAAAGCTACCTTTGCGGCATGTCCGGCACACTCTCCATCGTCATTCCCGCCTACAATGAGGCACCCTCCATCCATCATATCCTAGATCGTGTTCGGGCCGTCACCCTGGCCCACGGCTGGCAAAAAGAGGTCATCGTCATCGACGACTGCTCCACCGACGGCACCTTGGCCGCTCTCCACGGTTACGCGGCCGTGCACCCCGCTTTTCCCTTCGTGCTGCGCACCCACGCCGTCAACCGGGGCAAGGGTGCCGCCCTCCACACCGGCATTCAGGCGGCCACGGGCGACTACCTCATCATCCAGGACGCCGATCTCGAATACGACCCCGCCGAGTACGACCTCCTCCTCCAGCCCGTCCACCGGGGCGTGGCCGACGTCGTTTACGGCAGCCGTTTCATGGGCGGGCGGCCCCACCGCATCCTGTTTTTCTGGCACTCCATCGGCAACAAATTCCTCACCGCCCTGTCCAACGCCCTCACCAACCTCAACCTGACGGACATGGAAACCTGCTACAAACTATTCCGCACGTCGCTCGTGCAGTCGCTCGATCTACGCGAAAACCGCTTCGGCTTCGAACCCGAGGTGACGGCCAAGATCAGCCGCATACCGGGCGTAAGAATCTATGAAGTCGGCATCTCCTACTACGGTCGTACCTACGCGGAAGGCAAAAAAATCAGCTGGGTAGACGGCGTACGGGCCATCTGGTGCATCCTTAAATATAACCTGTGGGCGCGGTGAGGGCTTTTTTTAACTTTTATCTGTTGCTTTTGGGCGTGTCCCCGGCTACTGCCGGGGCCGGTCCCTTCCAGGCTCGCTGTTCGCTCGGTGCTTCGCACTGCCTTGTTGCGGGCAGGGGCCATGCCCCTGCCCGCATCCAGGCACCTTACAGGCACCTCACGCGGGGGAGAGATTAGCTTCGATCATTATTAATAGATCGCTTTTAACCGGACTACCGGTCGGCCGCCACCTAATCCTTTCTTCACGGCCCATTCCCGGCCACCCTCTTTCTCCCACAAATAGCCTGATTGCTTGTAGGGTACCATGCCGATACTGAAATCCAACTTTTTATCAGCCTTGTCACGAATACCTAACCACTCGAAACCGACAAAGAAATCCGTGGCGGGCAAGTCTACGATGTAGGGCAGCAGATCTACGGTATTCCAGTTTTTACTAATATCACCTAGGACGATATCTTTGGCATTCAGGGGCTTTCCGGGGCAGCCACAAGTTTCATCGAGCGCATAAAAAAACAACCGCAACGTAGACTGGTCGCTCGATGCTCTCCCGATGTGAAATTTAATTTCTTCCAGGTAACCGACAATGTTCTTCCTGTTTTCAATTCGGGTAGCTACCTGATAAGTAGTTGTTACGTCCTTCTGGTACCAACTCCGCACCCGCCTGGAAGGCGGCTCGAACCGGTATTCCAGGGATTTGTTTTTTCTGGATTCTACCACGCTCACCAGTGACAGTTGCTGGGATGCCGGCACCAGCACAATTTCCCTGCGCTCGTCATTCAGGCTGCTCACTGCCACCGTTCCGGTCAGATAACCCAGGTAACTCACTTTTACTGAGTCTTTCACAACCGACTGATGATCGCAACGAAGGTCAAACGTGCCGTCATCATCACTCAGGGCACCGCAGGTCGTTCCGGGGATGACGATGTGGGCATACGCAATCGGCCCACCGGCCTCATCGACTACTTTACCGGATACGGTAGTTTGGGCGATGAGGGTTTGGGTGAGGAGGAAGAGAAAGAGAGGGAGGAGGGAGTATTTCATTGGAATGATGAGTCGGATAAAACGAAATAATAAGAAAACCGAAGTTACAACTATATCCAGCAACAAGATAATCCTATTGCTTGCAAAGCAAATGACGCTCTTAGCCTAGACAAGTTGCATAATTAATGGCGGAAAAATCAAGTACGTGACCAGTGTGCGCCCATAATTGCTCACTACCTACTAAAATACCACCACCCGTCGCGCCACCCGCTCCCTGGTTTCCAAATCCGTAACGACAAGAAGATACAGACCGGCGGGTATCGCAGACACGTCGAGGCGGCTGTTGTTTCGTTGACGGAGCAGCGTGCGGCCGCTCGCGTCGATAAGTTGTAATTGGTAGGTAAGCGAAGCGGAAAAATCTACCTGGAAATAATTACGCGCCGGGTTGGGGTGAATACTGATCGTGGACCGGCTCAACCGCTCTTCCGAATTACCGGTATCTAACTCAACGGCGAAATTGCGGGTATTTATCGCAAAAAAAATATTGTTGTCGGCCGATACGCGGACACGGGCTGATTCCGTGGAAATATTGGGGAGCATAACCGCTGCCGATCCCGTATTGGGCGCACCGGCGAGAAGGAGCGTGGGGTAGGTAAAACCGCCGTCGGTAGACAAATGAATACTCACATTTTGCGTACCGACCGGGGCAATGTCCGTGCCGTTGACGTCCCAGCTAACCGTTTGCTCCGTACCGCCGGTATAGGTGATGCCGGGGGCGGCCTGACTGGTAACGGCAAACGGCCCGGCGTCTGCCACGGTGATGCGCAGGTCGTCGGAATTGGTGCCGGAGGCGTTGACCATCTGACCCTGGTACATAGTTTGGTGATTATCATTCACGCTCAGGCGAATGTCCAGTATGCGGGGCGTGGTGGGCAGTTGCTCCTGCTCGTTGGCGTTGTTACCGGCCACCACGTCGCTCATGCGGGGAAAAGTGCGCACGGGATCGGTGGTGGGAAGCAGGCGCATGAAAATAGCCCCCTGCGAGTCGTCGGCAACCGGAATACTCTGCGCGATTCCCCGGTTCATATTGTCCCACACGTAGGTCAGGCTGTCGCCCGGGTCGGGGTCGGCGGCCGTAGCCCGGAGGGTGAAGGGCGTGCTGAGGGGAATAACGAAATCCGGCCCGGCATCGGCGGTGGGAGGGGTATTTCCGGTCGGTACTTTCGTGCCGACCTGGGGAATTTCGTTGAGCAAAAAGTTTGCCAACTGGTGGTAAGAAACCGCGTGGGCGCGCCCCTGGGCGTTGCCGCCCTGAACGGTCCAGGCTCCGTTTTCCGGCTCGTAATTACGGTTGTCAGAGAAGTTAATGGTGTGGGACTGCCCCAGTTGGTGGCCCATTTCGTGCCGCGTCACGGGTATGTCGAGTCCGCCGGATACGCCCGATTTCAGGCCGCCCGCGCAGCCGCCGCCGAAGGGCGACCCGACCACGACGTGGCTGATGTCGTAGTTGGCCGCGCCGATAATACCGTCGATCACGGCCGCCTGATCGTCCAGGATGAGACCGGCGTTGGTGCATCCGCCCGAACCGGGCGGCAGCGTCGCCCAGGGGTCCGTAGTGGGGTTGGGGAAGAGCAACAGGTCGTTATTCGGAATCAACTCGAAACGCACGGAATACTCGCGGCCGTACATGGTGTTAATGTCCTCCAGCCAGGCATCGATCAGCGTACCGGCTGCGGCCGCTCCCCCACTCTGCTGGGTAAATTCGCCGTTGGTGGATACGGCTAGGCGCAGCACGCGCAGGTTCTCGCCTCGGACAATGTTGGTGCCCATAAAGGGTGACGGACAGTGGGGCGCGACCGTGCCGTCCTGGTTTTCGGGGAAAAAGGAATAGAATTTTGGCGATCCGTTCACATTGAAATCAGCGTCGTAAATAACGTCCTCCGTAAACGAGATGCCGAATAAATTGGCCGTCTGGTGCATCGGATAGGTGGCCAAACCCTCCGGCCAGCTCCAGCCCAGACCGGCAATCAAAATAGCACCGCCGCCGCCCACAAAGGTTTGCAGCGCATCCAGTTCGGCCGCCGTGTAGGGTTGCGAGTTGTTCCAGTCATTCCCCAGAATCAGTATGTCGGTAGCGGCCAGCCCGGCGGCCGTGATGCTGCCGTCCAGGGTAGTAAAGGAGTAGTCAGCGGCCGCCAGGGTCGCTTGCAGGATAGCGGTATTGTCCTCGTTCACCCACCGTTCCTTCAGGGTCACGCGCTGGTTACCGGGGCTGAGCCAGGTCAGTGCATTAGTCACGAATTGCAGGTTGTCGTACTGCCCGATGCTACCGTCACTCAGCAGCGATTCGTGGGCAATGGCCAGCACGCGGCCGCTCTGGTAAGTGGCCGCCACGGCAAAATGACGCCGGGGCAAATTACAGGGGCCGCTCGATACGATGGGGGTGGCACCAGGGCTGTCGGCCGTCAGCTCCCCCGGCGCGGCACCGGGCATGAAGAGGGTATCGACGCTGGCGAAGATGGCAGTCAGATCCTGAGCGGTGGCACTGGTGAAGCAGGCAAAAAACAGCAGGGCGGCAAGTAAAGGTAGGCGCATGAAAGTGGTTTGGAACCGGTCGTCTGATCGGGCGGCCGGCTCCAAAAATAGGAAAAAAGCGAATAAGCGGACGAACTACCCTCACTTCTCCAAATCACACACCTCGGGCCGCTCCCCCACCCCGTACTCCTGCATCAGCTCGGCCAACCGGGTTTCGTAGCCGCCGTCGGGGGCTTCCACGCGGGCCAGTTTTTCCAGTGCCTCGCGGCGGCAGGTCCACACCCGGATGCGCAGTTTTTGCACCCGGCATTCCAGTTCGTCCGTAAAACTAAACTCAAAATTGCGCTGAAATTCGTCGATCTGGTTCAAATACGGAAAACCTCCCTCGCAGGTCGCGGCAAGCCCCCGCATGGTCCAGTCCTTGACCTGGTGAATATTGTCACAGTAAAATTCGGCCGACTGGTAATCGGCCGTCAGCTTGTCCCCCTGCCCCACAAACCTGCGCCAGATCATGTCCAGTTCCACGCCGTTTTGCCGGTATTCCTCGGTCAGAGCGGCCAACTCGTTAAATTTTTTCGTCGTCATCGGCTCCAGCGGCGTGGGGTCGGCGCGGTGCAGGGCCTCTATTTTTTGCAGCATCGCCTCGCCCAGGTCGCAGACGTTCAAAAAGCCGTCCATGATATAAGCACGCACCAGCGGCTCCTTGGTGCAGTAGTCATAGCCGTAGCTGCCCCGGTTCACCTCATTATTCGGAATGAAGGCCGCCCAGGCCGCATTCAGGTCCACCAGGCCCTGGTCTTTTTTCCCGATGGATGCCTCCAGTTCCTTCACCTTTTTAGCCACTTCGCCCTCCAGCGATCCGCCGCTGCGGGCCTGCAACTCTTTAATCTGTTGCAGTGCCGCCGGGGCCGCATCACAATAATCCAACACCCCCCGCAGGACTAGCTCCTTCACCTTCGGCGTCGGGTTACAGGCAAATACCGGCAATTCCCGGTCAAAACCCGGCGAAACACCGGAACTCACGTACTGCTTCCACGCGGCATCCAGTCGGGGCAGCTCCTGGAACAGCATTTTCATCGTCCCCACTTGCTCCGCCAGTCCGGGCACGTCCTCCACGCGCAGCGATGTTCGCTCCGTCAGGGCCAGCGTGCGGGTCTCGAAGATCTCCTTCGCCTGCGCCACGTCTCCGCTGCAAAATTGCGCATAGGCCGTCATAAAGGAATATTTGGCCAGCGTACTTTTCTCACAACTCGTTTTTGCCGACGTAATCGCCTCCATTTCCTTGGGCGACACCTGCCTGGTATCCAGAAACCGCTTCCACAGGCCATCCATCGTATAATAAGCCTTGATCTTCGAGTTCAGGTCATCCATCTTTTTCACAAACCCCGGCACCGATTCCAGCACCCGGCCGTCAATGGCCCGCACCTCGCCCAGCAGGCGTTCGGCATCCGCCACATCACTCTGGCAGAAACTCGTATTGGTGTTCATCAGCAGGTATTTCGCATAGTCGTCCGCATCGTATACTTTGTCCGGCTTCACCAGTTCGCTCATGCGCGAAATCTTGTTGTTTTCCAGAAATTCTCGCCACGTCTCGTCAAAATTGGTCTGCGCGTCAGTTCCGGCGGCGCAAAAAATAAGACAAACTATCAGGCAGATAAACAGACGATTCACTCGCGTCATTGGTGGTTGGTTTGGTTCAGAGACTTCAACGCTGGGAGTAACGTGTTCGGGGGGGCGGTTATTTTTTTTGGCGTGTCCCCCGCCTGCCGGCGGGGGCCGGTCCCTTCCCGGCTCGCTGTTCGCTCGGCCCTGCGGGCTGCTTCCTGCGGTCGCCCCGTCCAGGCACCTCACGTGGGTTAAAGAGTGAGGGAATGAAGGAGCAAAGAGGGTAAGGGGGTAAATTTTGCGCTTCTTGCTTTCCTACTACATGCGCACAAGGTCGAGGACGTTTTCCGTCCGAGCAGGCGGCTATGCCGCCGTTTTAGCAGGTCATGTAACTTGAAATTTATGCATTAATTAACCTTTAGCGGTACTCCGTTCATCATCTAATGAAACTTCACACGTTGCCTATTTTGATTACCAGGATCACACCTAATTGCCCCACCGGGGCAAGAATATGGCTTTCCCCCTACATTAGTTCTCTCACTACGTATAGCCAACCTTTTCTCGTAGGGCAAGTAGCCGTCAAGTTAGAGCGTGTTTAAAGTTTTTAAGAACTGAGAATCAATGATTCACTTCGCGGTTACATCGTGGTGCGCGCATAGCGGGTTACGTAAGTCCGTTTTCATGACGCCAGGTTCTCAGATGCTTGATTCTCAGGAAGTAAAAATTTAGACACGCTCTCAAGACCTGATAAAATGAACAGCCTGGATTGTCTGATATTATCAAGCGAGATAAGGTATTTATTGATCTCCCGCTAACCGACCGGAGGTCGGCGGGACAATCATTCACGCGACCGGAGGTCACACCCCCTTCACGCGACCGAAGGTCGCACTTCCCTTGCCCTCCCTCATTTCTTGTCCCCCCAAACCCGGTACGCCCCTCCCCTACTCGCCCGTTCCACCGGCGGCTCGCGCAGCGGTTCGACCTCCCGCATTCCGGCGCTCAATTCAGCGGGCAATTGCTGATAAAGGGCCGTTCCCTCGGTTTTCCAGACCAGCATTTCATCGGAGACCCGGCGCAGCACCCGCGCCGGATTTCCCACGATCAGACTACGCTCTTCCCACTCCGTTCCGGCACGCAAAAACGCCAGTGCCCCCACAATGCAGCCCGCGCCCAGCAGCACATCGTCCATCAGCACCGCATTCATGCCCACCAGGCAATTTTCGCCCACCCGCGCCCCGTGCACCACCGCCCCGTGCCCGATGTGCGCCCCCGCCTCCAGGTACACTTCCTTTCCAGGGAACATATGTAACGTACAGTTTTCCTGCACGTTACAGCCGTCCGAGACGTACACCCGCCCCCAATCTCCCCGCAGCCGCGCCCCGGGTCCGATGTACACATCCGCCCCGATCCAGACATCGCCCACCACCGTCGCCTGCGGATGCACGTAGGCCGTGGGATGCACGTAAGGGGTATACTCATCAAGTGAATAAATCATGGTTTTTCTTTGATTTTTCGGGCGTGTCCCGCCGCCTAAGGCCGGCCGGCCGGTCCCTTCCAGGCTCGCTGTTCGCTCGGCCCTGCGGGCTTCCTCCCTGCGGTCGTCACCTTCCAGGCACCTCACGCGGGAACCAGGGAACCAAGGATTGAAGGATGGAAGGATTAGCTGCGCTGCTTCTTTTGATCGCAAAGCGATCCTTCGAGGTGAAGGAGTGTGGGATTAGCTGCGCTGCTTCGGGAGTGTTCAATAAACTGTATCTGGATGGTTGAATGTTTTTCTCCCAAAATACCCGATGAACGACTTTATAAGCCTTTCCTCTCCAAACCCAAACCCCACGTTGCACATCACACATCACACATCACACATCCTACATCCTACATCCTACATCCTACATCACCCCCTTTTTCGTCGCCCCAAGGTAAAACCACCCAACTTCCCGCCGGTTCTTTTCCCACCTCCGTCATACTTTTTAACCGGCAAACGTTTACTACCGGGCCGGTCGTTCGTCCGGTCATAATCCCTACCGTATGTCCTTTCGTTTCCTCCTGTTATCCCTGCTTTCCCTTACTGCTCTCCACCTGCTGCCCGCCCAGGCACCCACCACGGCGGAGAACAGCCTCCTCTGGGAAATCACCCGCCCCGAGTGGCAGGATACCAGCTACCTCTACGGCACCATCCATATTATCCCCGCCGAGTCGTACAACTTCAGTCAGGTCGCCCAAATGGCTTTTGATCGCTCCGACCGGGTGGCTTTCGAGATCGACCCGCGCGATATGTCCGACCCGATGGCGATCCTCCCCATGATGGGTAAGTTGATGATGCCCGGCGATACCTCTCTTTCCGATCTGCTCACCCCCGCCCAGTACGACAGCGTACAGCAGTTCTTCGACGATAAGGGTGCGCCCATGCTAAGCATGCTCGTGGACCGCATGAAGCCGATGTTTTCCAGTATGTTCACGCAAATTGACCTGGAAGACCTGCAAGGCGGCATGATGGGCGGCGGCGGCTCCGGCAAAGACGACAATAGCAGCCTGAAAAGCTACGAACTCGAACTAACCGAGGCCGCCCAGGCCGCAAAAAAGCCCATCCTCGGTCTCGAAACGATGGAGTTCCAGATTTCCCTCTTCGATCAGATTCCCCTCCAACGGCAGGCCGAAATGTTCATGCAGAGCATCCGCCAAACCGGCGGTGAGGGCGACGACATGATGACCGAGATGGTCCGCCTCTACACCACGCAAGATATCGTCGGCATGGTCAACATGATGGACACGCCCGAGAGCGGCGTCCAGGGCATGGAAGACCTTCTGCTCAACAGCCGCAACGCCGCCTGGATCCCCCGCATGACGAAATATATGAAAACCGGCCCCGTATTTTTCGCCGTCGGTGCCGGTCACCTCGCCGGCGAGCAGGGCGTGATCGCGCTACTGCGCGGTGCGGGTTATGGGGTGAGGGCGGTGCGGTAGAAAGGCGTGTTGTAGGGTTGCTAGTTTTCCAAGAAGGTTTTAAGATTGTTGCGGCACGCTTTTAGATTTATCTGCCACATACGAAATGGTAATACGAAGGTATCGATGCCCGCTCGCGTGAGTCGGCGGATTTGTTCCAGACTTAGGGCGGTATTTTCCTCTTCCAGATAGCCAATTAAGTTAACACCGTACATCCGTTCTCCTCGGGTTATTACGTAGTGCAAGTGTACACCCGCAATTTCCTGATCGGTGTAAATTGTTCCGGCGGCCAATTCTTCCAGTAGTGCTCCCACTTCCCGAAGGAAGTTGTGATCCTCCCTTACGGACCGGGTTGTAAGTAAGCTATCGGCCGATCGATAGCTGAGATAATCGGCCAATAAGGTTTGTTCGGGCATACTCGTGACAGCTGTGGAAAAATAAACGTGTTGCGCTCGTTTGGCTCTCGTGATACTGACATTAAATACATTAGCTCGATCCAGGTAGCGGTAAGTTGCTCCGTGTGTCCGGTCGTCTACCGTAAAGGAGAGAAAAACAATATCTCGCTCCTCTCCCTGAAAACTAAAGGGAGTGCCCACCAGTAATTTGTGCTTCTGTAAATCAGCTGCTTCCAATTCTTCTTTCAGTAATTGTTTCAACAAATCCACTTGCCCCCTAAAGGGTGAGATAACGCCGATTCCAGTTGCTTCAACCCTTGCCGTTGCGGCTTCTTCCAATATGATTGTTCGCACGGCCATGACTATTTCATTCGCCTCCCGGATATTTCTTCCTTGCTCGTCTCGCTTGCCGCCAAGCCGGTGAAAGAACAGGTTGGGTCCATCTTGCCGGAACGGGTTATTCGTCATTACCTTGAGTTGATTGCCGTAGAATTTCTGATTGGAAAAAGCGATAATATCCGGACGCGAACGGAAGTGTTCGTCCAGAAATGTCACGCCCTCCTGGCTGCTCACGGCCATATTAGCCTGATCGAGAATGCTCCGATTGCGGTAGCTGATATCCATACCGGCCAATCCGTATTTCTCACGAATCCCCTGCTCGATCCGTTTGGAGAGAAATGACAGGTGCCGCAACTGGTTCGGATCACCGACTACTACCGCAGCCTTGGCTCGATAAAGCAGGGGTAGTGAACTGGCTATGTCGCACTGCGAAGCCTCATCGATAATTAGTAGATCGAACAACTCACTGCGTAGTGGTATAATATCCGCCACATTAGTGGATTTACAGATCCAGACGGGGAATGCCGTTAAGACGGTCCCATAATCAACGGAAGAAAATATCTCTTTAATCACATTGCCCCGCCTTACCTGAAAAGCTTTTTCCAACCGCAGCAGATCAGCACGATTATTTTGTAGTAAGCGATTTAATTCGTTCTGGTAGTTGGCAGTGATATACCGGCGTCCTTTTTTAAGCAGCAATTTACGCTTACGCTCTATTTTATGGTGCAGTTCCCAAACAGGGGCGTCACCGCTGTACCTGAATCTCTTCCAGCCCTTTGTGATCCGAACCAATATATTATCCTGCTCATGTACTAAAAATTTTGCCCAATTTACTTCTCGTGCAGTATGATGGGTCAGTTCTTCCGTCAATCGACTTAATTCCGCTTTCAGTAAATGGACTTCTCTACCCAGATTTGCGCAGCGTTCCGGATTATACTGATGGACTCCTACCCCATTGGCAATATTTCGCAGCCGCGCGGCTACGCTGATACGATAGCGGGGCTTGGATGCGTCTACCGTGATATTACGGATACCAATATCCTGTTCGATTTTGTCTTTAATCACCTGACACGCCTGCTCATTTTTTGAGGCGATCAGTACTTTTTTTCCGGCGTGTGCCGCCTGAACTGCGAGCGTACCGATCGTAAATGATTTGCCCGTACCCGGCGGCCCAATCACTACGGTCAATGGTAATTTGTCGGCGGCGCCGATAATATTTCGTTGATTCCTACTCAACGAGACTGGAACGATTATGGGATGATCTATTTTTCGGTGGCTAACTGATTTCCCTTTACTCGTTTGGCCGTCAAAAACCTTCGTCAACAGAGTACCCGGTAGCTCTATGGCCTTACCAAGTTCGGTTAATTCGTTTATGACGCCTCTCGATTTCAGTGGTTTGTCCACCAATCCAATTGCCGTGTCCGGCAACAGTAATCCTTCATAGTCTTTGCTGCGTGATTTGTATACCTCTTCCAAGTTTACCAACCGTCGGTCCGTTTTGATTCTTTCGTTCAGCAGCGAACTATCTAATAAGGGAAATTTTGTGCTCAGAATGCGCACCAGATTAACTATTCCATCGAAAGAGAAGGTTTCAGCCTCGCTGAATATTGCTTCTATTACTTCATCATAAGAAATGTCTATATCCGAAAACTGGTCGTTAAGAAAGTTAAAAGCTGCCGGATTTAAATTTAAACTAGCAGCGTCTAACTGGATAGAATATAGCTCAACGTCCCTATCCAGGTTCACATCGTGTAGAAACAGGGGCGCAAATATCCGTTGGGTTTTACCCAACACTTCCGCTTTTCCTTTAATGAAAAACGTCCCCGCCACCAACTTTTTCTCGCTGGAGTTCAATTCCAGTTCGGCCGTCACTTTTCTCCCCCAGTCGCTTGCTACCGGCAGTTGGTAGTCGTCTTGGATGAGCAACTCAAAACTTTCAGGATAATAAAGATTTGAGACATTTTTTGCGAAGAAGTCGGCTACTCGTTCCGTACTGTATTCGTACTGGTAGGCATCACGGTAAAAGTTAAGTAAGGCAGTTAGGTCGAACATAATAAAAGTTGGATACAATATAGCGAGCAAAAGCAGATGTTCAGGTGAGGACAAAGATCAACTTAAAATCCGTACCTGCCTAGGTAAACTATGATCAAGGCTTTGCAAAAGCAACATACCATTGCTAATGTTGCAATATTATTTCCGATAAAAACGCTCTTGCCCGTTGCTGCCTGACATTCTACCGGACCATATTTAATCATTACCAGATATGCTCACTCCCCGCGCAATACCAACTCCACATAAACCGGAAAGTGATCGGACCCCACATCACGCAAGCGTTCCAGAGACTTGAGTTGAAACTCTTCCGTTACGAAAACATGATCCAGCGGCCAACGGAGGAGGAAGTTATCGGCGTCGTAGCTGTTGTAGAAGCCGCGGCCCACCCGCACGTCGTGCAGCTTATCCTCGGTGCCCGTCAACTCATCGGTGTAGGACCAAACGACATCGTTAAAATCACCGGCTACGACGGTTGGGTAAGAGCGATCCGCTACCAATCGGCCCAGCTTTTTCATGGCTACTTCTTCCTGTCCTTCATTGTCCGGCAGATCGGAAAACCAGGTGGGGGGGACCGGATGCAGGCCGTGAAATCTGAGGCGCCGGCCATTCTCCAGTTTCAGGATGCATTCCAGCGAGGGTACTTTTTCGTTATTCAGATAGTTGACCTTGACTTCCTCGAAGGGAAACTTACTATATAGGCTCATCCCGTAGGTTACGGAATTGATCTGCTTGCTCACGTGCGGATAGGTGGCTTCGATGGACTTCAATTCCGCATCCCACCATTCGTTAACCTCCATGACCAGCACCAGATCCGCTTGCTTTTCCTCGATCAGTGCAAGCAAGGGGGCGGATTTCCGGTTGGTCATCTTGACATTGCTGAGCAGGATGTCGAATTCATCGGCCGCCGTATAGTCTCCGCTCGCCTCCGGCACGGCTTGTGCCACCAACGGCGTGTAATTGACCAAATAGCTGCCGTTGACTCCCAGCCCGACAACTAATGAGGAGACCAGCAGATAATCGTACCAGCGATAGCCCTTGGTCATGATCACAAACAGGATCAGACTAACTACCGAAGTGATAAAAAATTGGATGCGGGGAAAATCCAGCATTTTCAGCAGCCGGTTTTCGGTGTTGCGGAACAGAGAAAGGATGGAGGCAATAGCAACGGCAACAGCTATTATGCTGAGGATGACGTAGACTGTTTTTCTTAGTTTTTCCATTCCGTTTTTTAAGGGGAACGGAGCCGGGGAGCGGTGGGTTTATTTACTTAAACTTTACCATTCACATCTCTACGAGTTTAATGACGCTTCAAACAACTATTTTCTCACACCTCCTCCGTACCCGGCAGGGCAAACTTACGCCCGGTGAGGCTGTCGGTAAATGCCTGTTTCGTGCCTTCGTCTACGCGTAACTCGTCCGCTAGAAAATCGGTGAGAAACTGGCCGATGCGACGGGTTTCGGTAAGGAATCCATCGTGTCCGTAATCGGAATTCATGACCTCCAGGCGGGCGTGGGGCAGGTAGCGGCTAAGAAGAGCCTGTTCTTCGAGCGGGAAGAGGCCGTCGGTATCGATGCCGATCACGAGGGCCTTGGCGCGGATGGAGGCCAGAGCTTCGGCAACGCCGGTGCGGTCGCGGGCGAGGTTGTGGCTATCCATCGCCTGACCTAGACGGTAGTAACTGACGGGGTTAAAGCGTCTCCAAAGTTTATGCCCCTGATAACGCTGGTAGCTAGCTGCCCGAAAGTCATTTAAGATCGGCAGCGGGTCGGACTGAGTGATCCGGTAGGTTTCGTAGTGGCGGTAGGTGAGGATGGCCGCCGCACGGGCGGCTTCCAGTCCGGCACGGCCGGCCTCGGCGGCGTCGGTACCGAAGGTAGGATCGGCCCGCAGGGCCATGCGCTGAGTTTCGTTGCAGGCAATGCCCCAGGGGCTGTGCCGGGCATTGGTAGCCAGGGCACAGAGCAGGTCGAACCGCTCCGGTTGAAGGCAGCACCATTCCAGTGCCTGCTGTCCGCCCATGGAGCCGCCGATGATGAGCCGGACCCGGTCGATACCCAGATGGTCGGCCAGTAGCCGGTGGGCGCGGGCCATGTCGCGGGTAGTGACGAGGGGAAAATCCAGACCGTAGGGCTTCCCGGTGGCGGGGTTGTTACTGGTAGGTCCCGTGGTGCCGTAGCAGGAGCCGAGCATATTAGCGCACACGATAAAGTAGTCAGCCGGGTCGATGGTAAACCCCTCGCCCACCAGTCCCGGCCACCAATCGACGGGGTCGGAGTTGGCGGTCAGCGCGTGGCACACCCAGACGACGTTGTCGCGCGCTGCGTTCAGTTCGCCGTAGGTGTGGTAGGCGATGGTCAGTCCCGGCAGCGTGGCACCGGAATCGAGCGGGAAAGGGGCGGGAGAAGAATATAGAATAGTAATAGATTTGGATCCCGACGACCACGTCGGGAATAACTACGCGTAAAACTGCTCGTATAAGCCACAGCCGGCTACGCCGCCCCTCTCGGACGTGGACGTCCTCGACCTGAGCAGCGTTTGCCACGCCGTGTGCACACGTCGCTCAGGTCGAGGACCTCCAGGTCCGAGACGGCGGCGAAGCCGCAGCACGAACTTCGTGAAGCCCCACCGCACACGTCGCTCAGGTCGAGGACCTCCAGGTCCGAGACGGCGGCGAAGCCGCAAAATGTAGTGCGCGAAGCCCCGCCGCGTGAGGTGCCTGGAGGGGCATTAGCGCACGCAGTGCCGAGCGAACAGCGAAGCCCGGAAGGGACCGACCCCGGCGTAGCCGGGGGCACGGCCCCTATTAGTAGGTAGTACGTAGTTGGGTAGTAGGTAGTACGCGCCATGGCACAGGTACCTACTACCCGACTACTAATTACCCGACTACCCGACTACCAACTACCCGACTAAAACCGGCTCTTCGATCAACGAAAAGGCGTGCTTCAGATCGTCCTTGATGTCCTCGACGTGTTCGATACCAACGCTGAGGCGGAGGGCCGAGGGGTGGACGCCGGCCGCTGCCTGTTCGGATTCGGAGAGCTGCTGGTGCGTGGTGGCGGAGGGCTGGATGATGACCGTTTTTGCATCGCCCACGTTGGCCAGGTGGCTGATGAGCTGGAGGCTGTCGACGAATTTGACGGCTGCTTCCTTGCCGCCGCGCACGACGAAACTGAGGACGCCGCCGTAACCGTTACGGAGGTATTTTTTGGCTCTTTGGTGGCCCTCGTGACTGGGTAAACCGGCGTAGGAGACGCTTGCTACCTGCTCGTGATCTTCGAGCCACTGCGCCACGGCGAGGGCATTATCGACCGTGCGCTGGACGCGGAGGCTGAGCGTTTCGAGGCCCTGCAGGAGGAGGAAACTGTTGAACGGGCTGAGGGCGGGACCGAAATCGCGCAGGCCCTCCACTCGGGCGCGGATGGCAAAGGCGATGTTGCCGAAGGGGCCGTCTTTTCCGAATACATCGTTGAATACCAGGCCGTGGTAGCCCTCGCTGGGTTCGGTGAACTGCGGGTACTTGCCGTTGCCGAAATCGTAGGTGCCGCCGTCGACGATGACGCCGCCGATGGTGGTGCCGTGGCCGCCGATCCACTTGGTGGCCGACTCGACGACGATGCTCGCGCCGTGTTCGAGGGGGCGGAAGAGGTAGCCGCCCGCGCCGAAGGTGTTGTCGACAACGAGGGGAATATCGTGACGCTTGGCAACGTCAGCAAGGCCGTCGAAATCGGGTACGTTGAAACGCGGGTTGGAGAGCGTTTCGCAGTAGAGGGCGGTGGTGCGCCCGTCGATCAGTTTTTCGAAGCTGCCGGGGTCGTCGTTTTCCGTGAAGCGGACCTCGATGCCGAGGCGTTTGAAGGCGACTTTGAACTGGTTGTAGGTGCCGCCGTAGAGGTTGGGGCTGGAGACGATGTTGTCGCCGGCCTGCGTGATGTTGTTGAGCGCGATGAACTGCGCCGCCTGGCCGGAGCCGACCGCGACGGCGGCCGCGCCGCCTTCGAGAGCGGCGATGCGCCGCTCGAATGCGTCGGTGGTGGGATTCATGATGCGGGTGTAGATGTTGCCAAACTCCTGGAGGGCGAACAATTTGGCACCGTGATCGCTGTCACGAAAGGTATAGCTGCTGGTTTGGTAAATGGGCACGGCGCGGGAGCGGGTGGTGCCTTCTACTTCTTCCTGGCCGGCGTGGAGCTGGAGGGTTTCGAAACGATGGGACATGGGAGTGGTTGTTTAACGGTTGAAAAAAGGGGGTGATAGTGAATATCCGGTAGCAGATATCGAATGGTTGATTAGTGGAATGGCGGCGTATTTCGGGAAGGAAATACGCTTATGAGTACCCGGGTGCCGCTCTGGGAACAGAGAGGTCAGACACTGACAATAAGGAAGGTGGTGCGCGGAAACATCCTGACCGGCTGGGGCAGGGGAATTCCGGCAATCGTGGTTGTTGTGCGGCGGCTCGGCTTAGCAACAACGGCGGCCCGGGCAACATCGACGGTTGCGCAGTGGGGCGTGGCTCGGGTAGGAGCTGGAAAATGGAAGGGAGGAAAAAAGGTGCGCGAGTGGGGTCTTCATGGTCCGTCGGTTTATCTTTCCCCACGCAAGATAGCGGGGGCAGGATGTGGCACCAAGTCCATTCGGTGGACGGGTTGCCAGGGTTTCACGGAGCCTGATCTCTCCACCCTTCGTTATAAATGGCCGCCCCGTGGGGGATGGCCGGTGGCAAAGGTAGGGTAAGTTTTGTTAACGGGCAAATGAGGGGTTGGGGAGGTGGGGGGAGGTGGTAGAATATGTTTTAAAAAATCTCAATCCCCAACTTTGTCAGGTGGGCCGATTTTTTTTCCCGTCAGCGGGTTGATACTAGGGTCTTCCCGCTCATCCCAAAAAACATAATCCATGGGGATTTCTAAACCGGTTGCGGCCAGTGCCTGTACTTCCTCAGGCGATAATGACATCGTTCCTTGATTACCGTACCACTTGATCCATAACTCTACGTTTGTCAGACCAATACTTTCCAGTTTTTCCTTGTTTTCAAGATAGAAACTGGTAATGGTGAGGATACGATTGTACTCAACGCTGTTTTCCAAATAGATCTGGACAAAAGTTTCTTGACTTTTATTGTAGGAAATATACAGATAAAAAGGGTCACCAAAAAATCTTTTTACTTCTTCTTCATTTATTTCTACGCGGCCGAAGAATAGATAGGGATTAACCCATAAACGTTCGTCAAAATAAAAGGGAATTTTATTCATAAGTCAAAAAACGGTAGTAATAATTTCTTCTCTCAGCCGTGCAGACTCTACAGTTTCTTCAGTCCAGATGTACTGATCCAGATTATTCGATTTTAATTCAGAAAACGGACTATGCTGAAATTCTACTGTACGTGAAACATAGTCAGGTTTGAAAAAATTTGAATTAATTTCGAATTCACGACTTACCTTTTCAGAATCTTCACATGAAAAAAAGAAAGTAAGTGTTAATGCAAGCAGTAGGGAGAAGTATTGCATGTTTCATATGGTGAACAAATTTATAGCTAATAATCTACATTTATGTATTTATTCATTTTTTTAACAATTCCCCCCCTGACCTACCCCATCCCCGCAAAAGCCCGTACCTTCCCGTCTCAACCAGTAACCCGCCATGCGCCAACTCCTCGAAACCGAACAGAAGGCTCTCGAAATTAACCTCAACCCCAAGATCTACGGCACCTTTGCCGAAATCGGGGCCGGGCAGGAAGTGGCCCGCCACTTCTTCCAGGTGGGGGCGGCGGCCGGCACCATCGCCAAGACGATGTCGGCCTACGACAAGATCTACTCCGACCAGATCTACGGTACCGAACCCAGCGGCCGCTACGTGTGCGAGACTCGCCTCTATAAGATGCTCGATCACGAGGCCACCCTCATGATGGACCGCCTGCGCGATGAGCGGCCCGATACCACCTTCTTCGTATTTGCCGATACGGTGGCCGCCGTCAATTACTCCCGCACCATTAAAGGAGACGGCTGGCTGGGCCTCCGCTTCCAGACCCGCCCCGACGGGGAGTTCAATGACCTGACGCTCCACGTGCGGATGTTCGACAACGACAACCAGCTCCAGCAACAGGCCATTGGCATCTTGGGCGTTAATATGATCTACGCCGCCTACCACTACGCCGACCGGCCGCACGTGCTCGTGCAGAGCCTCCACGACAGCCTCAAGGGGCGGGTTGCCATCGACATGATCCACCTCGACGGGCCTGATTTTCAGGTAGACGACCGCCTGCTCTCGCTCTGGCTCGTCGAGTACGGCCTCAGCGAAGTGGCCATGTTCGGCAAGGACGGGCGGGGTGTCCATGCCAGTGAATTCCTTTACCGCCGCTCGGTCATGATCGTGCGCGGCAGCTTCCGGCCCGCCACCTTGGTCAACCAGGACATGCTGCGTAGCAGTTACCACCAGTTTCGCCACGCGCCCGACGTGGATCCCGCCAAAACCCAGCTCCTCACCGAACTTACCCTGGAAAACCTCGGCACCGACGGCGACCTCGACGAGCGCGATTTCCTCGACCGTGCCGTCTTGCTCAATGCCATCGGGCAAACGGTCGTTATCTCCAGCTACACCAACCACCGCTCGCTGGTCGATTACCTGGCCGAGTTCAAGGTGCCGCACATCGGCATCGTTTTCGGCGTGCGGGAACTCCTCGATCTCATTACCGAAAAGTACTACCAGAACCAGGACGGTCGCCTGCTGGCCGCCTTCGGCGAGCTGTTTACGCGCAACGTCAAAATTTACGTCTACCCCGCCCTGCAGGAGGGTTCGGCCGAGCTGATGACGGCCGCCAATATTCCCATTCCCGAGGGCGTCAAATTCCTTTACCGCCACTTGCTGGACAGCGGACAGATCGAAGACGTGACCGGCTACCAACCCGAACATCTGCATATTTTCAGCCGCGAGGTGCTGGCCGGCCTCCGCACCGGAGCAGCCGGTTGGGAGGGCATGGTACCGGACAAGGTGGCGGATCTGATTAAGGAGAAATG
This sequence comes from Lewinellaceae bacterium, assembly GCA_963710215.1. GTDB lineage: Bacteria > Bacteroidota > Bacteroidia > Chitinophagales > Saprospiraceae > Neolewinella. The sequence continues at coordinate 60,276 of CAVPZP010000047.1, forward strand.
TTTATTCGGATACCCGAGTGAGCGGCTGGAATTTGAGTATTAATTTTACGAACAGGGCAAAATTACGTGGATGCGCTAAACGAGCAAGCATCAAAAATCCTACCTCGCACATCACACCTCCTACATCTCTCTTCCCCTACCCCAAAGCGGACCGCCTGAAAAGCAGGACCGAAATTGCCCGTCTCTTTGCCGGGGGGCGTAATGCGGGCCTGCACCGTTATCCGATCCGTCTGCTGTTTCACTGGGCCGAGGAACCGCGCGGCGACGCGGTGATCCGGCTAGGAATAAGCGTACCCAAAAGACGCTTCAAACGGGCCGTGGACCGCAACCGGATCAAGCGCCTGCTGCGCGAGGCTTACCGGCTGGAACGCGCCGCCCTGATGCCGGAAATTACGGAAATTGCCGCCGGACGCCAGCTTTCCGCCATGATCTTGTATACCGGTAAGCAGGAAGAAAATATCGACTTCGTGCGGCGGCGGATGCGGGAGGTACTGAGTAATATGGTGCGCGAGATCGGGGAAGGGTGAGGAATGGGTACCCCGCGTGAGGTGCCTGGAAGGGGCGACTGTAGGGGTGGGGCTTGCCCCTGACCCGGAAGGAGCAGCCCGCAGGGCCAAGCCGCCAGGCGCGCCTGGAAGGGACCGACCGGCCCGTCAGGGACGGGCACGCCCGGAATAGGTAGCTGATAGTAATGGTGGATGATAGATGGCACTTAAACAAGCAATTTACGGGAGAGCTTGCAATGACTACCTACTACCCCGATCCCCGTACCGCCTGGGTAAGGCATTATAGCTTGCTTTTCCATTTTAAATCGAACATTCCGCCCTTTTTGCGTAATTAGCACCAGGGAACAACTGTTATTGTCCGACCCGCACCACAACCAACACCATGAGCAACAAGATTACCGTCCGTAGCGGCAAGGGAGAACTGACCCTGCGCAAGTCCACCAAACTCGTCGGCCTGAAAATGGAAGACGAGGAGCAGAAAATCCAGGAGGTGGCCGCCGAGGTGCTACCCGAAATGGGCGGTTTCAAAGTCGTTACCCTCAAGGACCGGGCCGGCAAGGGAATCGATGCCGCGCTGGATGAGGTGCGCAAGGACGACAAGGTGAAAGTGGGTACCCACGTGTGGTTTGCCGAAGGCGAGAATAAGCCGATCGTGCCCACCGGACGGCTGTATATCGACTTTCACGACGGCGTGAGCGAGGCCGAACAGGACATGGCCCTGGGGGAGTATAAACTGGAGCTGATCGAGCGGCGGCGGCCCGACCTGGTGATTGCCTGCGTGACGCCCGACAGCCCCAACCCGCTGAGCGTGGCAATGGCCCTGCAGAACCTGAGCATGGTACAGACCGCCGTGCCGGATATTGATATGCCGCTGGACGAGTACGCCTTTTTCTCGCCCCGCGACCCGCTGCTGTCGCACCAGTGGCACCTGGAAAACCAGGGCATGGTGGCCGACGCCAATTTTCGCCTCAAGCGCGGTGCCGATGCTAAAGTAGTCAATGCCTGGGAACGCCTGAACAGCACCGGATCGGACGACGTCACGATAGCGGTGATCGACAACGGCTTCGACCTGAACCACCCCGATCTGCGGGGCAAGATCGTGAAGCCCTACAACATAAATTCCGGCGGAAGCTGGCTGCCCACGGGTGCGGATAACGGCTCGCACGGCACGCCCTGCTGTAGCGTGGCCGCTGCCGCAGCCAACGGCCAGGGTCTGGTGGGCGCGGCCCCCAGTGCCAAACTGATGCCCCTGCACGGCCTGACTTTCGCGATTGACAAGACCGAGCGAATGTTCGATCACTGCATCAATAACGGTGCCGACGTGATCTCCTGTAGCTGGGGTACTACCAGCACCCGGTTCAGCCTGCACCCGCTGGTGGAGCAAGCCATCACCAAGGCCGCCACGCGCGGCCGTAACGGTAAGGGTTGCGTGGTCGTTTTCGCTACCGGCAACGATAATCTGGACCGCGTGAATCACTACGCCGCCCACCCCAACGTGATCGCGGTGGGTGCCTCGACGAGTAGCGATGAGTATGCTTTCTACAGCAACCGGGGCAACGAGGTGACCCTGGTGGCACCCAGCGACGGCGGCTGGCCCATCCTGGCGGCCCGTGCTTCCTGGGACCCGGGCATGTACGGTAAATCGGGCGATTACCGCTTTTACGTGGACGGCAAGAGCCGCGGCAACGATTACAAACATTTCGGGGGCACCAGCAGTGCCACGCCGCTGGTGGCCGGTATCTGTGCGCTGATCCTGTCGGCTAATCCCGACCTGACGGCCGCCCAGGTGAAGCAGATTCTGATTCGCACGGCCGACCGGATCGGGACGCCGTCCAGTTACAACTCTTTCGGTCACAGTACTCGTTTCGGCTACGGCCGGATCAACGCCGATAGTGCCGTGGCCGAGGCCCTGCGGCTGCGTGACGCCGCGCAGCCTAACATTCCGCCCGGAGGCCCCGGTGCCGGTGGCACCAATCAGCCGCCGATCATTATTACGCCGACGCCGAGCCACCACGCCGACACCGACCCCCACGCCCGGTCCGATCGGAGGTGGTGCCACGGCGGATAACCTGTACAAGATCGAGATCACCAAACCCACCGCTAGCGGCTACGGCGTGCAGGTGCTGACGCTCAATGACTTCAACAACGTTTTGATCCAGGGGCAGAAACTGCGGCAAGACTTCGGGCAGCCGGTGCTGGTATTGGTGACCAGTTCGGGTAGTACGACCCAGTTCAAGATCATTGTCGGCCAGACGGGCAGTAGCCTGACGGCCAACGACCTGAAGGACCGGGTACGTCGTGCCGGCTATAACGGGGCTTTCGTCAAGAACCTGGGTATGCTGTAAACCGATTTATTTACGCTTTTCCATTTCCCGGAACCAGTCCCGGATCACCCCGGCGGCGGGCTTGTCTACCGGCGCGAAACCGGTATCGTCGGCTCCGGTGTAGGTGAGGTAGCTGGGCCATTTCCAGATAAATACGCCTTCCAGCCGGGACGTTTCCGTGGCGGCGCGGGCCAGAGCGCGGTAGGCGCGGGCCTGCGCGGCGGCGTCCGCGGCGCGGTCTCCCGCCTCGGCGTGGGGATTTACCCACGGGGCGGTGACGCTACGAAAACCGACTTCGGTCAGCCAGAGCGGCTTGTTCAGGTCGGCGGCTCGTTGGGCGGCGCGGTCCAGCCAGGTCCGGGCACCGGCCAGTAACTCCTCGTCCGTGGCGGCGGGGTTGTCGCTCAGGGGATAATACGCATTGAGGCCGATGGCATCGAATTCTTTCAGAAAAGTAACGTTCTCGAACTCCTCGCCCCAGTTGGCGGCGTAGGTCAGTTTGCCCCGGTAGATACCCCTTATTTTGGTGATCATCGCTTGCCAGCGGGCGGGATATTTCAGAGTGGCCTGCACCAGTTCGGTACCGACGGCCAGCCCGTCGGCACCCTCCATATCGGCCAGCAGGGCATAGTGGCGCAGCCAGCGGTAATAGCGGTCAAAAAACTTGTCCCAGTCGGCGGCGTCGTCGTAATCCACGTCACCCGGCCAGGCACCGCTGACCCAGATTTGGGGTTTAAGCAGGGCAAACCAGCCCCGGCGGCGGGCCTCGCGCAGGCTGTAGGTGACGGCAAAATCGTTCTCGCTGCCCATGTGGGTCGGCACGGGAATATCACCGGGTGCGCGGGCGGCGGGCAGGAAGGAGTAAGGAACGACGGCCAGAGCGTTGACATCCAGTTCGGCCAGGGCATCCAGCGCGGGGCGCACGCTGCGACCGCCGTAGCCGTTGTAGCCCCGGTAACCCTCGTGCGCAAAGGTGAAACCGCGCAGGAAACCGGTGGCGGGCGCGGCGGGGAATGCCGGCCGCTTTAGCTCAATTTTCTTCAGGTGATTGCGGTAAGCAGTTGCTTCGGCGGCCGTTGTTTTGGTTCCGTAGTTCGCTAGTTCGCGCAGTACGTTCACGCGGCCGTCCCGCGCCAGTAGAAAGTCGGCATAACCGGTTGCGGCTACGGTCCAGACCAATTCGGATTCCGGTCCCGACCAGTTTTTTTCCAACAAAATTTCTTCCAGCGGGGGCAAATTGTCCGAGGCGGCCAGGCGGGCGGCGTAGGCTAGTAAGCGGGTGGAATCCGGTCCCAGCCGAGCCGCCAGGCCCCGGCACAGGGCGGTTGATCCGGCTCCCGCCGCGTGGAGTAGCAGTTCCAATTCCCGCCCGGTGGCGGCACCCCGGAAGTAGTTATTTTCCACCAGGTGAAGTTCCCGGTTTTCCAGATCGGGCTGGGCGGCATCCATTCGCTGCCGCCGCAGGCCGATGCGCTCGATGGAGGGGTAGAAATAGAGGTCGATTCGGGATTCGGTGGCAACAATTCCCAGCTCGGCTGCCAGCTCACTCACCCGCTCTTCCGCGGCATCCAGGATACTGTCCAGGGCGGGCGGTGCGGCTCCGTCCCAGCCGTAGGCACGCAGGTGCGGCCGCTGGCTCAGCGGCTCGGCCGTGGTAGTGAACTCGATCTCGTTGGCGGGGTCGAAGGCAAAAGATTCGCGGTTCAGGTAAGCACCCAGCCGGTAGGCACCGCCATTGCGGAAGGTTTCGTAAGCCCAACTCGCCCAGAACATACTGCTGTAATCGGAGCCGAACCGGCGGCGGAGGTTGGCGGGCAGTAGCTCGTCGGTATTGTAGAGAAAGTAGGAAATCACCTGTGGCTCCCCCGAGGGGTGAGCGTAGTAATAGAGCGACAGGCCGTCGCCGGGCCGGTTATACGTCTGGTCAGATAGGGAGAAGCCTGCGGCCGTCGGCCGAAGTGGATAGCCGGCCGGCGGCGCGGTGGTCAGTAAGTCGGGCAGTTTCCCACCGAACCAGAATACCGGATAATTGGCGGACAGGCCTTCCAGCTCCCGGCAATTTTCAATAATCACCATCTTCCCGAAGGGTTTGGTAGCCGCTATTTCTCGCAGGAGCTTACGGTATTCGTCTTCGGATTCTTCCCGCAGGGGGCAGTACACAAACCGCCAGGTTTCGGCGGTGCGGTAGGCCGCTCGTTGCAGTTGGCGGCGGTTCAGTGTATCCTGCGAGACAGCTGGTAAAGCGGCATCCCGAGCACCGTTGCCGTCCGGCCGGTGGCACGTGGACCGGCCGGTCACGGAGAGCAACAGCAACAAAGACAGGGGCAGGGCGAGGAGCGATGATTTCATACGGTTGCTACAACGCCCCAACCCGCCTCGCGGATACTACACCCGCTCGTATCTGGCCCGAAAAAACATAAAAATGCCGTAGGCCGCCAGGCCCATGCCCACGATAGCCAGCAGGGCACTGCCGAAAGTAGCATCCCGCAGGTAGGACAACGACTCGCCGATGCCCTTGAACTGATCGGCGTCCGACATGGTGGCCGCGCGAAACAGGAAGTAAGCGATGATACCGTAGACCACGGCTCGGGCACCCAGACCTACCCGACCGGTATGCTTAAAGGCTTCTTCCTGGTCATCGGTCAGGCCCCAGGCATCCACGTCCTCCACGTGCTTATCCGTAGCGGCGCGGTAAACCTGGTAGGCACCGACACCGACCATGATGACCCCGATCAGCCCGACCGCATAGGGTCCCCACGACTGCTGAAGCAACTGTGCGATGATATCTTCTTTTTGGTTCCCGGAGCCGCCGCCGGAACCGAACAGTTTTTTGAACGCATACACGCTCAGCACCCCGTAAGCCGTACCGCTGACCGCCCAGCCAATGCGTTTAACAATGCCGGTAGTATCGCTGCCCTCGTTTTCCGTATCGGCCAGTGCTTTGAACCACCGCCAGGCGGCGTAGGCCATCAGGCCGAGTCCGATCAACCCGATCAGGATCTGCCCGAACGGGTTGGTACCGATCCAGTCGATGACCGCTTTAGGCCCGCCCGTACCGCTGGAGGCACCGATGACGGTGGCAACGGCAAAGATGCCCATGATGAGATAGACGACGCCCTTGGCGGTGTAGCCGGCGGTAAAAAGTTTGTTTTGGGTAGCTTTACTAATGGCCATTTCGGGGAAGTTTTAGTGAGGATGTACGTAGTGAGATGGGGTTTAACAAGGGGTCGGGCTATCCGGCACTCTCTTCGCCCGGCGGCTCGGGCCGCCGGGCTTCGTTCAAACAACACCTCCTATCCCTCCTGCGATGGAGGAGCGGGGGGAGACGGATGAAATAACTCCGAGCGTTGGTTTTCAGTACGAAGATTGATCCGGCAATGCAGCATATTTTCCTCTGAGCGGCTTGCAAAATCAGAGCTTTGGCGATTGCGCCGCTAACATAGTGGTAAACAGACGAATGTTATACCTACGTTGATTAACTCCTAATCTAATCAGTAACAGACACGGAAGTGTTCGATATTCGGTTAGCTATCGATCAATCAGTTTTTCTTAAATATAAGAAACGAGTATAGCATCCCCTTGTGGGAGGGACCCACCCAGGCCGCCACCGCCGGCCGTGCCGCCCCCGCTTCCGGCGCACCGGACAGACCGGTGGCCTTTCTTGCGGGGCCGAAGAGCCGCAAAAAGCCTGTTTGAAATGAAAATCGAAGTTGCCCGCGCCGGCTATAGCGTTCGCAATCGCTGGGTCAATCAGCGGCTGGTTCCGGTGCGCGAGGGGTGCAACGATTTAAAAACTATGTGATGGAGTTCGCGAAGGAGAAACCGTCATCGCGGCCGCCCTCCTTCTTTAGCCGGAAACCCGTCCGCGATGAGCAAGTGGACGGCCCTGACTGCAAGGCATTTCATGATGGTTGCCACCTGAATGAATCGGATAACCAACCTTAGAATACCAGGATTCAAGTGAAACGGTCCTGATCTGACCAGTATTCACCCCCTATGTTTTGCTGCCGTGTATCAGTGCAGATGGAAGAGCCGGGTTCGGCTGATCCGGGGCTAAAGATACGATAAGTTTGTTTATTTTCAAATAAAAAACAAAATAGCACATCCGCCTTAATGATTTTAGCAGGAAGATATGGGACATTTGGCCGGATGATAGAGTAAATTTTCGTGACAATCCATTACATGATTCGCTTGTCTCGTTTCCGTAGCGTGAGGTGCCTGGACGGGGCGGACGAAGGGGCAGGGCTTGCCCCTGCCCGGAAGGACGCAGCCCGCAGGGCCAAGCCGACAGGCGCGCCGGGAAGGGACCGACGCCGACCGGCAGGGAGGGGGCACGCCCAAGTAGTACGACCTCCTCTCGTTTAAACTCGCCTTTTCCGCTACTTCTACACGATGTCCGCCAGGAAAACGGCGAAAAAGAGGAGCCAAAAAATGAGGTACGCACGTGGACGGGCCGGAGACCATGCGGTGGGTGGAGTGGCGAAAAACCGCAGGAAAAGCAGGGCCGACCCGTAAGCGGCCAGCGACCAGGTGATGTCGGCCCGGTCGAAGGTGCCGTCGGACCAGCCGAGGTACTGTACGGCTTCCATGAGGAGGACAAAGGTGATGGCGATGGGCCGGTAAGGAACGCGCCGGCCGCCGGGGAGCGGTAAGAGCAGACGGTGCCCAAGGAGGGTGAGGCTCCAGGTCCAGAGGGCGGAGGGGAGGTTGTAAATAATGCTGCCGGGGAGGGGAAAGTGGCTCTGGCACCAGGCGCGGAGCAGGCTGAAGGGCGGGCCGAAAATGGCGGCCAAAATCACGTTGAGCGCGGTGGCGTCCAGCCGGTAGAGGGCGGCGAGGACGGCGCAGAGGACGAGGGGAAGGGTGATGAGGAGCCGGTGGTGCCGCATGGTGGGGTGGTCCGGCAAAGGTAGTCGTTGCGGCGGGGGGATCGGGTCAGCGGGTGGACATAATCTAGTGAGCAACCTCTACCGGAAGTATTTCGCGTAGGGCACTGAGCACGCGGTCCACTTCTTCGAGTGTGTTCTGGTGGCCGAAACTGAAACGAACGGTCTTGTGCAGGCTGCCGGGGCGAAGCTGGGCCACGACGTGCGAGCCGACGTCGATGCCGGAGCTGCAGGCGGAGCCGCCGCTGGCCGCGATGCCCTTCATGTCGAGGCTGAGCAGGAGCAGATCGGCGCGATCGGAGGGCGGGAAGGCGACGCTAAGGACCTTGAAGTGGCCGCCTGCCGTATCGCCGTTGAATTCCACCCCGGGGAAGTGCTCGTGCAGGCCGGCGATGAAGTGCTCGCGTAGTTGGCGGATGTGGACGGCCGTATGGTCCATGCGTTCCTGGGCGAGTTGGAGGGCGGCGGCCAGCCCTACGATGCCGTAGAGGTTTTCGGTGCCGCCGCGCATGTTGCGTTCCTGGGCACCGCCGTCGAGATAGGGTTTGATGATGTTGTCGCCGTTGACGTAAAGAAAACCGACGCCCTTGGGACCGTTGAATTTGTGGGCCGAACCGGACAGGAAACTGACGGGCGTGGCGGCGAGGTCGATGGGATAGTAGCCGATGGTTTGCACCGTGTCGCAGTGGAAATAGGCCCCGTTTTGCTGACAAATGGCGGCCGTTTGCTCCAGGTCCAGCAGGGTGCCTACCTCGTTGTTGGCGTGCATCAGGCTGACGAGGGTTTTGCCGGGTCGGGCGGGGGCGGTTTGCAGAATCCGCTCCAGTTCCTCATACTTCACCCGCCCCAGTTTGTCCAGCGGCACGTGTATGATGTCGGCCGCGCCGGCGGCGGCAATGGTATCGAGGCTATGCAGTACGCAGTGGTGTTCGATGGGCGAACTGACGATACGGGTAACGCCCAAGTCGCGCACGGCGTTTTTGAGGGCCATGTTGTTGGCCTCGGTGCCGCCGGAGGTGAAAAATATCTCGCCGATGGAGCAGTTGAGGTGCTGGGCCACCGTTTTGCGGGCCGCCTCGATGGCGGCGCGGGCGCGCCGCCCCTCGGCGTGGATGCTGGACGGGTTGCCGTAGTTATCGGCCAGTGCTTCGGTCATGGCCGCCAGCACGGCGGGGTCGATGGGGGTGGTGGCGGAGTTGTCGAGAAAAATTCGTTGCATGGCGATGGCTGGGGCCGGTAAACGGCAAGTGGTGGTGGTTGGTTAGCTTTGGGCCTCGGTGGGCGGCGAACGATGACGAGCGGCAAATGGTTGGTCGAATCGTGCACTTTCCCCGTCCGGTCGGTCGTTTGCCAGTGGGCTTTCCTTCGGTCAAAACCGGGGGCTAAAGTGCAAAAATACGAAAAGCCCCGGCCTTTCCTTACTGATTAGCGGTTAATTAACCCGCATAACCCCCTTGCTGCGTGCGCCAATTTTTCTCTCTGCTCTGTTTTCTCCTTTTCCTGTCCCCCCTGACCGCCCAACCCGAAGTGCTCAGCGGTACCTGGCGCGGCACCCTCACGCAGGACGACGGCGGCTTCGCGCCTTCCTTCGATTTTGGGTTGGAATTGGAAGTGAAAACCTCCTACATCGACGGTTATTCCTTTGTCTCCGTCGGAGATATCGGCGGCGAAATGGACCTCATCGCCTACTGGAACGAGGCCACCCAGTCGATAGACGTGCGCGAAGAAAAAATTCGCAAAAGCGTCAAACCCACCTCGCTGGAGTGGTGCTATAAAACCATGCGCCTACGACTGACCTATACCGGCGGCGGTAAGTTTATGCTGGAGGGTCCGTGGGAGGGTGTTTCGGCGGCGGGGGTCTGTATTCCGGGTTATGTGCGGTTGTATAAATCCGTGCCGAGGGCTTAGCGGCGTAGCCACTAAGGGAGCCTTCGGCCGTATTTTTGTAGGCGGCGTTGCCGTTGTATTTTAGTAGTTTAGATTAAGCCTACCCCCTACCACTGCACCCGGTAACTCAGCACCGGAATCAACCCTAACTGGTAGCGCGGCGTGAGCCGGTTTGATAACCGATCCAGGTAGTAAAAGGAGACGTTCTCCCGGTTGGTCACATTTTGAATGTCCAGGGAAAGCGTGGTGTTGCGCTTCGGCCGGTCGGAGCGGAGGTAGAGACGCAGGTCGGTACGGAAGTAGGTGCCGGGTCCGACCGAAATACTTTCTTCGTAAACGTAACCGTAAATCGAATAACCCGCCTCACGGCTATCCGGGCTGATCGACTGAGTGTTCTGACCGTTTGTATGCAGGGCCGCCGCCGCGCTGACGCCCCAGGTGCGGGTGCAGTCTCCTTTGGGAGTTCTTTTCCATTCTTTGCCCACCGTCAGGTTTTGGGTATATACGCGGTCGTAGCGGCTAAGGGCGTCAAATGTTCCTCCATTATCATGGAAGGCACGAAAATCAGCAAACACGAAGCTACCGGTCAGCAAGTAAAACCAGCCTCTTTCGGTCGGTGATTCGCTCAGGGAGTATTCGATACCCAGCCGGCGGCTGAAATCCAGTTGGCGGTCGAAGAGCAGTCCCCGCTCGAACCCGGCATAATCGGAAGCTAGCGTAATGATGCCGCCCGAATCACCCGGCAGGGTCAGGCCGTAATCATCCCGCGTAATCTGATAAAACGGCGTGACCGTAAAATCGGCGATCGGAGCAAACCGGTGGTTGATCCGTAATTCCGCCCGGTCGGTGACGGGCAGTTTATCCGTTAGCGTACCCGGCACGCGGCGGCTCAGTACGAACGAGTTGATCTGCGTTACCCGCTCGGCGGAGGCGGTGATGGAAGTCGCTTCGCTAAACCGGTAGCCGATGCGCAGGCGGGGTTCGGTGATAGCTTCGCTGAAACCCAGATCGCGGCCGTATATACTCAGCCGCAGGCCGGCCTCCAAATTCCAGTGCCGACCCCGCACCCGGTAAGCCGCGAAGGGCGACAGCACCGTGGCGGTATAGCGATCGTCCAGGTTTCGCCGAAAAAAAGTATCGGTGAATAGCCGGTCTCTTTCCCCTATCAGGGTTCTTTCTGACAAGTATTCCGCACCCACCTCCACTTCGCTGCCCGCCGCCAGGGCGTAGGTCAATCGCAACGGCACGTTAAACCGCTCGTAATCCAACTCATTAAATGACTGCATCGGATCGGGCAGCGTGTCCGTATCTGACTGAAGGCGGCTGTTCACCGCACGGCTGAAACCCGCCACCCCGCGTAGCCGCAGCCGACGGGTCAGGCGCAGGTCTATTTCCGAACCGACGATCAGCATCTTAGAATTAAACCGGATGGTGCTCGCGTCTTTATCGTCCTCGATCTCGGCGGGTGGGCGGGCCGGGGCGAAGTTATTGCTCTCCCCCGTCACTCCGAAAAAACTCAGTCGGTTACGCTTATCTTTTCCGAAGGGGACGTTGATATAGACGTTAATATCTCGAAAGCTGATCGACTCGCCGTCAAAATCTACTTGTAGTACATCGGTCAGCAGGCCGGTAAAACTATAGCGGGCGTTGATCAGAAACGAAGCGGTCCGTGCCTGATTCAGTGCTCCCTCGCCCGTTGCTTCCAGGCCGATAAAGCTAGCCTGCACCCCGCCGTGCGTAGCATCCGTTCGCCCGGGCCGCATCCGCATATCCAGCAGGCCTCCGGGCGCATTACCGTAGTGGGCCGGCAGGCCGCCGGTATACAGCACGCTGTTGTCCAGCACCTGGGCACTCACCGCATTCACGCCGCCGGCGGTGTAGGTGGGCAGATCACTGGCCGTACCCGCATTGGAGGTATGACTGGGGTTTACGATCTGCAGGCCGTTCAGCCGCCAGGCATTGCTACTCGGCGCGTTTCCGCGCACGGAATAGGCATTCCCCTGGTCGTTCGTTCCGCGCACGCCCGCTTGGCGGGCCGCCAGGCGTCCGGGGTCGTCAAAGGCCACCGGGTAACGGCGCACTTCTTCCAGCGTGATTACCCGTGCCAGCGGGTTCAGGGCGGCCTCCGGCACGCGCGGCGCGGTTACTCGCACGGGCGGCAGGTCGGCGGCGGTGGGGTCCATCTCCAGGTTCACCTCCAGTGGTGCGGCCGAGCGCAGCAGCAGGTCCGGCAGGGTCAGCGGCGCGTAACCGATCAGCCGAATTTGGATGGTGTGGCGGCCGGGGGCCAGGCTATCCAGCCGAAAGCGGCCCGCCGCGTCGGTCAGGGCATTCGCGCCGCCGGTTGCGGTCACTACGGTCGCGCCTTCCAGGGGCAGCCCGGTAGCCGAGCTGCGCAGGCTGCCCGTCAGGGCGGCGGTCTGCGCGCTAAGGGCGTTGATGAAAAGGCTAAAAATCAGGAGTAAGGGGAGGCGCATGGATTAGGGTTTGGCATAAAGATAGCTACTGTACCTCAACGGCGGCCGCTTGAGTTGGCGGGTGGGAAGGTTTATTTTTAACGAGTGGTAGGTGAGTTCCTATGCGCGTGTTTCTTGGTTCCCCACCCGCGCCTGGCGGCTCCTGCCTCCCCAAAGGGGAAACTACGTAACATGGCTAACGAAGCCTCCCCTCTGGGGAGGTCGGACCGTTAGGTCCGGGTGGGGGCGTGTAAGCGTAGGCTAAACTCCGAGGAGCTTGCGACGATCACCGCAGTTAATCAAAAAATACCGACGCGCAGCGTCCTACCAAAATACGCACCAAAGCCGCCCACTTCCCTATCTTCGCGCCCTCAAACCAAGCTCCATGTCCGTACACACCACCGACGCCAAGCGCATCACCACTCACATTTTACAGGCCATGAAGGCCAAGGGGGAAAAAATCGCCATGCTCACGGCCTATGATTACAGCATGGCCCGCATCCTCGATGCGGCCGGCGTGGACGTGCTGCTCGTCGGCGACTCGGCCAGCAACGTCATGGCCGGCCACGAGACCACGCTGCCCATCACCCTCGACCAGATGATCTACCACGCCTCCTCCGTCGTGCGGGCCGTCAGCCGCGCACTCGTCATCGTCGATCTGCCCTTCGGCTGCTACCAGGGCAACAGTAAACTGGCCCTCGAATCCACCATCCGCATCATGAAAGAAACGGGTGCCCACGGCGTCAAACTGGAGGGCGGTGCCGAGATCAAAGACAGCATCAAACGCATCCTCTCGGCCGGCGTACCGGTCATGGGCCACCTCGGCCTCACGCCGCAATCCATCTACAAATTCGGCACTTACACCGTCCGCGCCAAGCATCGAGACGAGGCCGATAAACTGCGCAGCGATGCCCTGTTGCTACAGAAAATGGGCTGTTTCGCTATCGTGCTGGAGAAAATTCCCGCGCACCTCACCAGGGAAGTTTCCGAGTCGCTCATCATCCCCACCATCGGCATCGGCGGCGGCAAACACGCCGACGGCCAAGTCCTCGTCACCCACGACATGGTGGGCATCACCAAAGATTTCCAGCCCCGCTTCCTGCGCCGTTACCTCGAACTGTTCGAGCTGATGCAACAGGCCACCGAAGCCTACATCAACGACGTCAAAACCGGTGATTTCCCGAATGAGCAGGAGCAGTATTAGAGCAGGTTCTCCTTATTCTTCAGGCTCCTTTTTCGGGCGTGCCCCCGCCCCTACCGGGAGCGGGGTCGGTCCCTTCCAGGCTCGCAAGTCTGCTCGGCCCTGCGGGCTGCTCCGCTACCGCTGCGCCCCTTCCAGGCACCTCACGCATCCAACGCTAAGGCTCGCGGGGTCATGGGTTCTTCTGCCCGACCCGCTAACGTTACCCTGCCAACTACTGTAATTCAATACCAAACCTGATTCCTTGGATGGGGCAATGATTTTTTTTAATGATTTCCGGATTTCACTGGGTGCAAGTGGAAATAATTTCGTCTTTCAGATGAATCAGCTCGGCGGGTTTGATGCAGGCCGTCCAATCTATTGAGGCAATAGCGCAGTACTTTTTAGCTGGTGAGGCAAACTGACCCCGCCCCACCGCATGAGGCACCTGGAGGGGGCCGACCGTAGGAAGGCCGTGCGCAAGCACCGAGCGAACAGCGAAGCCCGCAAGACGCCGACCCCGCTCCCGCAAGGGGCGGGGACATGCCCAAAAGACAAACGATCAATCCTTGGTCAACCGCAGACTGAAGGCCAGGAAAACCCACCCGGCGATGAAGGCCAGACCCCCCAACGGCGTGATGGGACCGAGCACGGCGGCGGGCAAATGAACGTATTGCTCTAGCGCGAGTAAGTAAAGTGAGCAGGAGAACAGGCCGATGCCGACCACGAACGACCAACCGGCGCGGACGAGGTTTTTGCGCCGCAGATTGCCGCGCTGAAGGAGGATGCCCACCGCAAGGAGGGCAAAAACGTGGTAAAATTGGTAGCGGACGCCCGTCTCGAAGGTGACGAGCAGGGCCGGATCAAGCAGGCGGCGAAGGCCGTGGGCGGCGAAGGCACCCAGCCCTACGCTGAGGGCACCGAGCAGGGCGGCGATGCGGATAAAGGTTGCGGCCATTTTAGCGGGCAAAGTACGGCGGCCGGACGTATTTTGCGCCACACCTGAACCATGCGATCCATAATATGACCCATCCCGGAACTTGTCTTTGCCTGCTTTTAACCGTTCTGCTCTGGGCGGCTTGCCAATCACCCCCGGCCGATCCGTGGACGGCACTGCCCGACCGGACGCCCCTGGCCCTCTACCTGGCGGCCGACCGCGACTCGGTGCCACTGAGCGGTTACGAACCCTTTGATACGGAAGTGACGCGGCTGCTGATCGTGGGCCGATTACTGGGGGGCGGGGAGGCGGGCCTGGCGGTGGGTTACCGCAACGCGGCGGGGCAGCCGGGGGCGGGCCTGGCCCTGGCGTGGGAGGGCACGGAAAACGACTTGGCCCGCCGCGCGGAGCAACGCACGGAGGGCGAGACGGCCCCGATCTTCCGCCTGCCCACGGAGACGGAAGCAGTCTGGGCCGCCACCCTTGACGGTTGGCTACTGCTGGGAGCCGATGCCCTGCCCGTGGAGCAATTGCTGCGTACATTGGCGGCGGGCGGTGCGCCCGCTCATCCGAGTCCGGGCCGCACGGCCTGGGCCTATGATGCGGAAGCCTGGCAAACGAGTTTTCCGGCCCCGGCAGGCCGGGGCGTGGCGGCGGGGCTGAACCTGCCGGGATTGCGATTTGGGGTATTTCCCATTGGAAATGCGATGAATCAGCCCGGCCAGGTGTCGTTCCTGCCGCCATTGACGACGCGGGCGGATACGCTGAACCTGCGGCGAGTGCTGGCAGCCGTGCCAGCGGGCGTAACGGCCTTTAGCGTGGGGGCTTTTGACTGGTCGGAAATTATTGGGGCACCCGACTGGTTCGGGCGTGATCTGCGGCCGTTGCTGGCAAATGAGGCGGCCCTGTGCGAGGAAAGCGGCGGGGAAAAGCGACTGATCTTCGTGGTGAGCGATTCCGCAAAGTTGGCCGGATTACTGGCCGCCCGGACATCCGCCGGTGCCGGCCTGCCCCTCTACCGCCTGCCCGCCGGGGGGCTGGCCAACCTGCTGGGAACTGCCGCAACCGATAGCATCTACCTGCGGCCGGACACCGACGGAACCCTGACCCTGCACTCTCTCCAGTCTGTCCTGACCGATGAGTTATTCGGCTACCCGCGCTGGCTGACCGTGCCCCGCAACCGGCAGATGCTGGGGGAGATTGCCGGGCGGGATCGCTCCGTACTAGCCTACCGGGAAGGTGTTTCCGTTGCCGGAACCCCGGAGGCCGTGTTGTGCACCGGCATGCCGGAGGGGCGAGGTAGGGCCGCGCTCACGGCTCACCCGTTCCCATTGTCGGCGGCGGGCGCCGCCGCTGATCCCGCGCAGGCGCAAACGGAAGAGTTTGTGCTACCGGAGGGCGTGCTACGGCTTTGGTGCCCCGGCGGTGAACCGCCCTTTTATGCGCAGGATGAAAACCTGGTGCTCTACCAAATCAGTGCGGCGGGGGAACGGCTGTGGGAATATCCCGTGCTGGATACCATCGTTTCGGACCTTTTTCAAGCCGGCCGGGGGCGCACCGCACGGCTTTATTTTCATACCGACCGCGCCGTTCACCTGCTGGATGCCAACCTGGGTACCGTTATCACCGCCCCCTTCGACGACGGTAGCCGGCTGGATGCGCCCGGCCGCCTGTGCACCTTCGCCGGCGCGGGCCAGGCCCTCTACCTGGTGGGTGACGAGACGGGTACCCTGCGGGGATTCGACTTTAACGGCCAACCGGCCGCCGGGTGGGATCCGGGTCCGGTAATCGGCCGACTAGCGGACGCGCCCGTACACCTGGCTACCGACACGGCGGACTACATTTTCGTGCCCGACCGCTCGGGCGGCATTACGGCCTTCAATCGCAGCGGCAGCATCCGCTGGCAGCGGGCCGGAGCGGCGGCCGACCGGCTCCGCTACCTGGGCATCCAGGGGCGGAGCAGTACACAAGCTGCTCGGCTGGCGGGGCTGACCACTGACGGTCGGGTGCGCATCTTCACCCTCGCGGGCGAGACTTTCGGCCTGCCCTGCCCGCCGGATACCAGCAGGCCCAGGGTACCCGCTACCGCTTTCGCTTTTCTGGACCTCACGGGTGACAAACGCTTCGACTACCTGGTGGCAAACGACCGCGCGGCGGCCTGCTACGCCTACGGTCCCGAGAAATTCGGTCTGGCCTGGAGCCGCCCCCGCGCCGCCACGGAACCCACGGCCTTTTTCACCGTCCCCGGCACCCGCCGCTTCGGTCGGATCGACCGGCAGCGGGGGGTGTTCTACCTCTATTCCACAACCAATGACCGCAGCGAGGAACGCTCCGGCAAACTGGTGCCGATCAAAGTCGGCGATCAACTCGTCACGGCCTACGGGGAGCGGATTATTCGTTATGCGTTGGAGGAATAACGGAGCTTAGGCTACTACTTCTCCCCCAACGTCTTCTCACTCAGCGTCTCCGCCTTATCCAACAAACCCAGCATTTCCGCGCGGTAGCCGTGCGGGTCCAGGCCCTGGGCCGATTCGGCCAGGGTGCGGCAAGCCGGGTAGGTGGCCGTGCCCAAATGAGCACTCCCGCGTAGTAGCATCCCAAATTCCGCAACGGCGGCGGCCCACCGCAAGTTAGTGCTCGCCTGCCCCAACTCGTTGACCTGGGTGGTGACCGGAAAAGTTAGCAAGCTACTCTTGTTGCCCTCCACCGGCTTGTAGCGGAGGCGAAGCTCACACCAGCCCGCCGTAGGAAGATCGAGTGTGGATTGCTCTTTTTCGGCAATGCGCCGTTGGCGCGGTTTGGCTTCCGCCAGAGCCGTAGATCGGCTGTCGGCCGGGGCCAGTTCATAAAGTGCCACCACGGTATGGCCGGCCCCCAGGTCACCGGCGTCCTTGGTGTCGTCCTCGAAATCCTTGTTTTCCAGCAAGCGGTTTTCGTAGCCGATCAGGCGGTAGGCCCCCACGATGCGGGGGTTGAAGTAGACCTGGATCTTGACATCCTTGGCGGCGGTGTAGAGGGTGCCGCCCATTTCGGAGACGAGTACTTTCTTGGCCTCTTCCAACCGGTCGATGTAGGCATGATTGCCATTGCCCCGGTCGGCCAGTTCCTGCATGGTCCCGTCCTGGAGGTTCCCCCGCCCGAAACCCAGTACGGACAGGTAGATGCCGCTCTCCCGTTCTTTTTCAATCAGTTTGATTAATTCTTCCTGAGAACTGACGCCTACATTGAAATCACCGTCGGTGGCCAGAACGATGCGGTTGTTGCCGCCCGTTATAAATTGCTCGCGAGCTATCTTGTAGGCCAGCTCGATGCCAGCGCCCCCGGCGGTCGAGCCGCCGGCGCGGAGGCGGTCCAGGGCTGCGCGAATGCCATGCTTGTCGCCGCCCGAGGTTGGAGGCAGCACCATTCCCGCTGCTCCGGCGTAGACCACGATGGCCACCCGGTCGTCGGTACTCAGATTGTCCACCAACAGCTTAAAGCTCTCGATCAACAACGGTAATTTATTCGGTTGACTCATCGAGCCGCTCGCGTCAATGAGGAAAACGAAATTGGCGGGCGGCAAAGTGGTCGTACTCAGCCCCCGCGCCCGCATCCCGATCTGAAGCAACCGGTGGGCGGGGTTCCACGGGCAGGGGGCCAGCTCGGTGTGGGCGGCCAACGGGGCCTCGCCGGTGGGCGCGGGCAGGTCATAATTGAAATAATTGATCATCTCCTCGATGCGTACCGCATTCGGCTCGGGCAAATTATTGGCATTTAGCGTGGACCGGAGCAGCGAGTAGCTCGCCGCGTCCACATCGGAGGAAAAGGTGTGGGTGGCGCGTTCCCAGGTCTGGATGAAATTGTTTTCTACGATCGCGTTATACTGCTCGCCGGCGGTGGGATCGGAGTTACGGCCGCGCGGTTTGGGAATCGGTTTTCCGTGCACGCGTACCCCATCAATGTAGTAATTGGTGGCATTGGACCGGCTGCCGCGGATGGTCGGTGCCTGGTCATTTCGGCCGGGGCGATTTTTTGCCTCACCGGTACTACTAATTCCGGCGGTGGTAGCGACAAGGCCATTGATATTGCGGGTGGGTAGGTTCCTTATTTCCTCGGAGGTGATGGATTGACCCGGATATCGTATGATCCTTTTCGTAAATGGGTTCTTTATAGTCAATAATCACTACTTCATCCAAAAGTATGCCCCCGGAATTATCCAGGGTCAAGTCCAATCGTAGGGTATCGCCCGCTGCTACCACCACATCGTTTGTTATGGTGGTTGGGTAACCGGTATAGGCCACCTCCACGGAATAAGTACCGGGCATAACTCCGATGAAGTGTAGTAGCCATTAATATCGGTATTGACTCCCTGGAGTAATTTCTTTCTCTGATAGAGACTGAGGGAGCGAAACAGGAGGGGATCTCCGTATCCGCATCCGTGACGCGACCGGTAATGGTGCCTGCATCGGCGGTTGTTTGGGCGGCGGCGGTAGCAGGACCGGCCAGGGCAAGCAGGAGAAAGAAGGAAACAGGGTAAGGGTTCGCATGGGGTGGTTTTTCACGCTCTGGATGCGCCCGTCTCAAGAATGCACAAAAAGAAATTAGCGGCACGGGCTTTTGTCGGATGGCTTGCAATCGCGTAGGCGGCGTTGGGGTGGCCGTGTCCGGGCTATCGGCCCGGTCGGTCCCTTACCGGGTCGCGGTTCGCTCGGACCCCTGCGCGGTACGTCCGGGTCTCCGTCTTGTGGGTAGGGGCAAGCCCTACCCCTACGTCGGCCCGTCCAGGCACCTCACGGAAATAATATGATCACTCCCGAAAAATGGTTGCCGAAATCCCTACCGACCTTATACGTAAGGGAGGCCAATCTGTTGGCCGATGTCCTTCAGTGTACGGTGCAGTTGCAGGCTATCGGCCAACGACCAGAGCGGGTTCTCCGCGCGGCCGGCGCGGACGTCGTCCATCACGGCCTGAATCTCGTAGAGGTAGCCGTTTCCGGGGCAATCGAAGAAATGGTTGGCGGGGAGTTGGCCGGGTAGGAGGAGACTGAAGTTGGACGGCTCGTGCCAGCGGGAGTGCCAGTGGAGGTCTCCGGTGAACCGAGGAGGAGGGCTTCGGTGCGGGTCCGGCCGAGGAAGGTGCAGTAGAGGTGGGCCAGGCGGCCGTCGTCGTAAGTGAGGGTGATGGTGGTGTCCAGGTCTACGCCCGCGCTCGGAGAGGCGGGCGGTGGCGGCTACTGAGGCGGGGGCACCGAACAAGAAGTTGGGCCAGGAAGACGGGGTAAATACCGATGTCGAGCAGGGCACCGCCACCGAGGGCGGGGTCGAGCAGGCGGCTATCCGGATTGGTGGGGGCGCGGAAACCGAAATCGGCGCGCAGGGATTCGAGGCGGCCGATGGAACCGGCGGCCAGTTGTTGGATAACTGCGGCAGTGGAGGGGAGAAAGCGGGTCCAGAGCGCTTCGAGGAGGTAGGTACCGGTGCGGCGGGCCGTGGCGACCATTGCCCGGACTTCGCCGTAATTCAGCCCAAGAGGCTTTTCGCAGAGGACGGGGATGCCGCGTTCCAGGCACATTTCGGTCAGCTCGCGGTGACCGGTGTGGGGCACGGCGATGTAGACGGCATCGAGGGCGGGGCCATCGAAGATATGTTCGTAGCCCGCCACGTTGTATTCCGCACCGAAATCAGCGGCGAAAGCGGCAGCGCGTTCGGCCGAGCGGGAAGCTACGCAGGTCAGGGTAGCCCCCGGCACGTGGCGCAGATCTTCGGCGAACTTGCGGGCGATCTTGCCCGGACCGAGAATACCCCAGTGGAACGCGGGTGGCTCCACCGGGGTATCGGTAAGTGGTTGTTCCGGCTTGGCGGCCACCTTAATTGGTAGCGGCTTCCAGCAGCGCGATATACTTATCGGCGTCACCGGATTCGGGCGACTCGGGGTAATCGGCCTTCAGGCGGCGGAAGGCGGCAAGTGCTTCGTCATTTTGCCCCTGGTGGCGGTAAAGCAGTCCGAGTTTTTTCAGGTAGTAGCCGCCCAGCAGGAAGTTCTCGCCCGCTTTGTCCACGGCACTTTCGTAGGCGTCCAGGGCATCGTCCATGCGGTCCATTTCGCTGTAGGCATCGCCCAGCGTACCGTACTTCATCACGGGCGTAATCTTGCCGGAAGGATCGAAATCCTCCAGGTAGTCGGCGGCGGCGGGGTAATCACCCAGGTTGAGGTAGCACACGCCGGCGTAGTAAGAGGCCAGGTTTCCGGCAACGGTGCTGCCGTACTGGTCAATAATATCCAGGAAACCGGGGAAACCGGGGCCGGGGTTGACGAGGGCAAGCTGAAAACTGTCCTGCTCGAACTGCACCTGGGCCTGCTGAAGCTGCGAGGCGGCTTCTTTCTCGGCGGGAATCTTAACGAAGCTCTGGTAAAGGAAAAATCCGAGTACCACCACGAACAGACCCACGGCCACGCCGAGGATGATGTTGCGGTTTTCTTCGAAGAATCCCTTCGCCTGGTCGCGTACTTCCACGATGTCCACCAGTGTTTCGTCGGCATCGGTGCCGGCACCACCGGTGCGTTTGAGGTCGATTCCCTGACGGGCGGCGGCGGCCCGTTGTCCTTGTCTTTTCTTTGCCATAATGTAAGGTGTTGCGTTTCTCCCTTCCGTTACCGAATCTGGTATATCGGTGAGAGGTTTTGCAAAAGAGACGCAAAGGTAATAAAACTTGGCAACGCGGGATAAATATGTGTCCGGAGTTGCGTGAGGTGCCTGAACGGGCCGACCGCAGGGAGGAGACCCGGAGCGCAGCGGAGGGGCCGAGCGAACAGCGAGCCGGTAAGGGACCGCCCGCCCCGCCGGCAGGCGGGGCGGGCACGCCCGACTTAATCTACTGCATGGCCACTAGCTCGGGGTGCTTCGACTTGGTCCGGGCGGCACGTTCCAGGTAGGGAGCGGCTTCCTCTTTTTTACCCTGCGCCACCAAAATAGTTGCCACCATGCGGTTGACGTCGATATTCTCGGGGCGCTTGTCGTACTCCGTTATGGCGTACTTCAGGGCTTTGTCGTAGTCTTGGTCCAGATCGCGGTAAACGGTGGCGTACTCCAGGTCCATGTTGTGGCCGCTGTCCACGTCATCCTTTAGCATCGGCATTATTTCGGCCACGGTGGCCTTCATCTCTTCCTTGCGCTCCTGCTTGTGGTAGAGTTCCGCCTTGGTGACGTAAAATCCTACTTCGGGGATGATGGCCGCCGCGCTATCCAGCAGTTTCTCCGCCTGGGCGTAGTTGCCTTTATCCATTTCCAGTTCCGCCAGACCGGCGATGGCAAAGGGATAGTTGGCGCGGTCGTTCAGGGCGGCGCGAAACATCGCTTCCGCCTTTTCCGGCATCCCGTAACGGCGGTACAGTTCGCCCATGGTTTGCCGTGCCCAGGCGGTCGATTCATAACCGGGGGCACCGGCTTTCACGGCCAGGTCCATGGCGGCGATGGCTCCGTCTACGTCTCCGTGAATTTCACGCAGGTAGGATACCCGTGAGTAAGAACGCAGGTCGGGGCGAATCTCGACCATTTTGTCAGCCAGTTTAACGGCCTCGTCGTAGTTGCCTAATTCCACGTTGGCATCCACCAGGGCACCGTAAACCTGGGCGTTGTAGGGGTTGAGGGCCACGGCTTTTTTAGCCGTCACCAGCGCACTGGCAAAATCGTGCTGCGATAGTTCCACGCTCGCCTTGGTAGACAATGCCTCGAACTCCAGGTTGGGGTCTTTTCCCTGATTGATGGCCAGGGCCTCGTTGAGCACCTTCAGGGCGGCGGGGTAGTAGTGGCCGTGCTCGCCGGTCACGCGGGCCTCGTTGATGAATACCTGGGCCAGTTGGATGCGGGGTTCCACGCCCTGCTTGTTAGTGGTGCGCAGCGCGCTCGCCACCTTCATGTAGTTGCTCTGTACGGCATCCCACTCCACGTTACCCTGCAGGGCGACGGGGCGAGCGAGTAGCTTGGGAATTTCGGGTAGGCCCATCTCATCGGTGCCGTCACCGGCGGTATCAGCGTCTCCGCAAGAGACGAGGAGAAAGAGCGGAAGGAGAAAAAGAAAAAAACGCATAAGTTGATAGGTTGATAAGCGGCCCTGGGGCCGGATAGCTCATATACGACGATCGACGCCGCAACAGTGCTAAAGTGGGGAATAAAAAAAGCGCCGACCTCCACGATCAGAGATCGGAATGGTCGGCGCCGGGAGTGCAAAACTAGCAGAAAAATTCTGCCGGCCTTACGGGTCGGTTACTTGGACTTCATCAGACGCAGGGTCTGGATCACTTCACCTTTCTGGTTCGTTATCACACCCAGGTAGGTACCTGCGGGTAGTGAACCGGCATTGTACTGCACCTGGTGGGTACCGATCTGGAAGTCACGCGTGGTCACTTGCTGGATACGGCGGCCGTTCAGGTCGAACAGGTTGATGGTCAGGGTCTGGGCCTTGGTTACGCGAACCTCGAAGGTCGTCAGGCTGGCAAACGGGTTCGGATAAGCCTTGGCAATCACTGCGGGAGCAGCAACACCTACACCGGGGCCGAAGTCGTCTACGTCCACCTGGAACGGAGCACCGCTACAGGGACCCGTACCGCTACGCGGCATGGCCAGGTAAGGGAAGGTAGCCATGAAGGGCAGGTCATTCTCTTCCACGCCGGTGGTGTAGCCGAGTACGCCCTGTAGGTCCGCCGTGACGGGGCTGGCCGTCGAATCAGTAAGATCGTAGTCGTCGTACCACAAGCCGATCGCGGCTAGTACTACGCCGGCAACCGCTTGCAGTTCAATGCGGGTCACGTCATCCTCCAGGCGGCGTCCGTTCGGGAAGCCGTCCATGTTAGGAATCAATTCGATGTTAGTATTGGCATAAATTGGATCGGTCAGACCCAATACGGCTGCCTGAATCAGGCCCAGCGAGCTAAAAGCATCGTTATCGCGTTGGGTCGGAGGCGTGGCCATGTTCAGGCGCAACATATCACCGCCGTTGGGCAGGAAGTTGTTGATGAACGGCTTACCGGCGGCCAGCGGGTTACCGGCGGGCTTACCCGTTGCCAGCTGGTAGGGCGGCAGGTTGGGAACACCGGTGTGAAAGATCGGCCAAAGGTCGACTGAGCGGGGCTTGCCCGGGCCGGGCAGCAACAATGCCTGGAAACCGAGTTCCGGGCCGAGGGCCGTACCCTCCAGGGCGGCGTTGCCCACCAGTATGTGAAGACCGTCGGCACCGTTGGTAAAGTCTACGTTACCGAGTACCGTCTGGCTGGCCGTTTGAACGCGCAGCGGGGCAAATGCCGGTACGGCAGCACCAAACTGGTCGTCGTCCATGTAGAGAGCGAGTTCAGGGTTGTAAAAGAAACCGTCCAGCAGGGTATCGCTGATCTCGTCGTAGGGCGAGATGGCATTCCAGTAGTCCTTGTAACCCACGGGGATCACGGCCTCGTTGGTCAGGGGCATACCCAGGCGGCTTACCTGTACCCAATCACCGGTGAAGGTGTCGTCTTCGCCTTCGGGGTCGGTACCGAGGGTGCGTACGGCGGGGCGGCTGGCCGAAGCCCACACGCCGATCACGTAGTCACCGTCCAGTACGCTGGTAGGAGCGGGGTTGGCATCGTCTTTCAGTAACGTACCCACGGGCACCTGGATGACCAGGGCCGAGGTGTTGAAGCAGGCAAGGCCGTCACGGGATTCACCGTTCTGGCGGGGTGAGTCACCCAGATCGAAAATACCGCCCAGGTCCACGAAGAAAGGATCGTCTACCGGACCGGCAAATACGGTCTCGCCGCCGTCGCCGGTTGCGGTCGTAACGCCGTTCTGGAACAGCTGTGCGTAGCTATCGGCACCCAGTCCGGCCGTAGGGGCCGTAATGGAACGCGGTCCTACGTTATAGGGTGGCACGTAGCCGTTCTCCACGATGGTGGTGAAAGACTCGCCGCCGTCCATGCTGCGCTCCAGCGTGTAGGTGGTTTTCAGGTTCTCACCGCCGAGGATAATGTTGAAAAAAGTACCTCCCCGCTCGTTGGTGCGCGTAAAGGTGAAACGGTAGGTGATATCGTCACCGGGAGTATCCGTGGTATTGTCCACGTGAATCTCATAGCGGATGTTCTCACCGAAGTGGTAGTAGTTAGGTCCGCCGTGGGGCAGCTGCATCGGGATAAAGGTCGCGATGAGCGTAACCGTATTGGCGACATCAGGGGAGCGGAAAGCGTAAACGTCTACGTTGTCCGCCAGAGGATCGTCGGCGATCATGGGTGCCTCGCGGTGGCTGGAAGCCGAGAGCGAGTAAGCCGACAGGAGGCAGGCGACGAGAAGCGCCGGCCACTTGAACTTGCTAAAGTTGTTCATTGATAATGATATAAGGTACACGGGGTGGGGAAAGCCGATTGCTCTCCCCGGTCCGCGATTGTGTTATTGAAAATGTTTTTTCCCGGTCAGGTCGCCGCTTGGCAACCATCGGAATGGATTAGTCCTCTACGGGGCTAAAGTCGACTTCCGTTCCGCGGAATGGAGCGGCAACGTAAGGAAAGGCGGACTGGAACGGCTTGTCGTTAGCCTCCACACCGGTGGAGTAGCCGAGCACGTTCATCAGGTCCTGCGTTACGGGACTCTCTCCGCTTGTGGGATCGTAATCATCGTAGAATAGACCGATTGCGGCCAGCACGATACCTCCGACGGCCTGCAACTCAATGCGAGTTACGTCATCCTCCAACCGGCGCCCGTTGGGGAAACCGTCCATGTTGGGGATGTTTTGCAGATTAGTCGTGGTATTGAAATTAGCATCGGTCAGACCCAGTACGGCCGCCCAGACTAACCCGAGCGAGTTGAAGTTGGCATCGTCGCGGGGCGTTACGGGCACGGCCATGTTCAGGCGCAACATATCACCGCCGTTGGGCAGGAAGTTGTTGATGAACGGCTTACCGGCCGCCAACGGGTTGCCGGCGGGCTTACCCGTTGCCAATTGGTAGGGAGGCAGGTTGGGAACACCGGTGTGGAAAATCGGCCAGAGGTCGACCGAGCGGGGCTGGCCCGGGCCGGGCAGCAACAACGCCTGGAAACCGGAGTTGGGGCCGAGGGCCGTACCCTCCAGGGCAGCGTTGCCCACCAGTACGTGAAGTCCGTCGGCACCGTTGGTAAAGTCTACGGCACCGAGTACCGTCTGGCTGGCCGTCTGCACACGAAGGGGCGCAAAGGCCGGTACTACGCCGCCGAACAGATCGTCGTCCATATAATTTGCCAACTCGGGGTTGTAGAAGAAGCTGTCCAGTACGGTATCCGTAATCTCGTCGTAAGGCGAAAGACGGTTCCAGTAGTCCTTATATTGGATCGGAATAACGGCCTCATTGGTCAGGGGCATACCCAGACGGCTCACCTGAATCCACTCGCCGCTCGTGCTTACGGGCGTGGTGTTCTCAGCATCGGTCGAGTTTACGTCAAAACCGGTCAGGGTCCGCACGGCGGGCCGGCTAGCCGAAGCCCAAACGCCGATGACATAATTTGCATCCAGGATATTGGCGGGCGTAGCGGGTGCACCTGCTTTCAGCAGGGTCGCAATCGGCACCTTGATCGCCAGGGTGTGGCAATTGTACTGCGCCAGACCGTCGCGGTTCACCGCGTCGTCTCCCTGACGGGGAGAATTACCCAGGTCGAAAATACCACCCAGGTCCACAAAGAAGGGATCGTCTACCGGTCCGGCAAACACCGTCTCACCGGTCGAAGCGGTACGGATGGCATTCTGCATCATTTGTGCGTAGGTCGTATCCAGTCCTACCTCGGATTCAATCGAGCGTGGGCCGATATTGTAAGCCGGCACGGGGCCGTTCTCCACAATGGTCGTAAAGCTCATGCCGCCGTTGGTGCTACGCTCCAGCGTATAGGTGGCCTTGATATTCTCGGCACCCAGACGGATATTGAAAAAAGTGGTCGGGTCCTCGTTCACCCGCGTAAAGGTGAAGCGGTAGGTGATCTCGTCGCCCGGAATGGTGGCATCGTTGTCGATGTGGATTTCGTAACGGATGTTCTCGCCGAATGTATAGTAATTCGGGCCGCCCTGCGGCAACTGCATCGGAATGTAGTTGGCAATAATGGTGATGGTGTTGGGGTCATCGGGGCTTCTAAAAGCGTAGACATCGGTGTTGTCCGCCAGCGGATCATCAGCGATCATGGGTGCCTCCCGGTGGCTCGACGCCTGAACGGAATAGGCCGTCAGCATCAGAATCGCCAGCAAGCTTAACAGACGGGTAATACGTCTTTGCATGGTAAAAATGTTTTGGTTAGAATAATAAAGTAGCAGGCATTCCGGAACACCGGAACGCGAGTTTTTTTAGTGGTAATAGTAGAGGGAAAGCCGAATAAACGGCTAAAATCCAGCTATACCGTACTTACGAAGCTATCGGGAAGGATGGATGTGGAAAGTGCCGCAATCATCTGACAAAATGATTCTGACACCGGCTACACTTCTTTCACATTAGCCGTAATAACAATGGTGGGGAACCATCAATCGGGCAGATTGTGTACGTTGGAGGCTTAAAGGTGAAATTTGGAAATATGTTCAGTAGGTGTTTGACTTTTTCCTCGTCTTTTTTCGGGCGTGCCCACGTCGCTAACGCGCCGCGGTCGGTCCCCTACCCGCGCGGCTATCGCCTTGGCCCTGCGGGCTCCTTGCTTCGCTCGGCCGGTCCGGGCACCTCACGCTGATCACTGATTAGTTTCGCCACTTCTTTACACAAATGGTCGAGGAGTTGCACTCCGAAGCACTCGTACCAAATGGTCGGAGCATAGCTCCTCATCGGAGTACAACTCCTCCACCGTTTATAATGACCCGTAGGGGCGGGGATTGCCCCCACGCTGGCATACCGTGCCTCCGAATGGGTAAACCGGCACCGCCCACCACGGGTTAACCCAATCAAACCACTCCACCCCGTTTTCCCCACCCAACCTGTTTATTGATGAAGTTACTGTATTACAACGAACTGGACACCAAAGGACTCAAAAGCAAAGTTACCAAAGTAGATAAGATGCTGGCCGCCGGTGATTTCAAGTCGGCCGACGTGAAAAAGATGCGCAACGCCGGCTACTACCGCGCCAAACTGGATCACGAAAACCGCCTGCTTTTCCAGTTCGCCGAATACGGTGGCGAAACCTACCTGCTGCTGCTGGAGGTAATTCCGAACCACGACTACGATAAATCCAAATTCCTGCGCGGGGCGGAGGTCAAAGAAGAAAACTTCCTCCCCGCCGCCGAGCCGGTCAACGAGCATATCCTGCCGCTGCGCTACGTCAACCCCCGGACCACCCGCTTCCATATGTTGGATAAGGTGATTTCCCTCGACGGCGACCAGGACGAAATATACCAGCTGCCCGCGCCCCTCATCATCATCGGCTCGGCCGGCAGCGGAAAAACGGCCCTCACACTGGAGAAGATGAAACTTTACCCCGGCCGTGTCGCCTACGTGTCGCTGTCCGATTACCTGGTGGAGAATTCCCAGAACCTCTACTACGCCAACGGCTACGAAAATGATAAGCAGGAAGTCGATTTCCTTTCCTTTCGCGATTACCTGGAGGGCGTACGTATCCCCAGGGGCAAGGAACTGGATTACCGCACCTTTGAGCGGTGGTACGACCGCCGCTACCGCAACACCTTTAAGTTCCGTGACCCCTATAAGGTATTCGAGGAATTCAAGGGCGTCCTGACCGGTTCGGTAACCGATGCCGCCTTCCTGACCCGTGAGCGATACCTGGACTTGGGCGTGAAGCAATCCATCTTCCTCAGCGACGAGCGCGGGCGGGTCTACGACCTGTTCGAGAAGTACCTCGATTTCCTGAAGGAAAACGACTATTACGACGCCAATATCGTCGCCTACGAATACCGCGAACTGGTCGAACCGGACTACGACTTCATCGTCGTGGATGAGGTACAGGACATCACCAACGTCCAGCTGCTGTTCGTACTGAGCAGCCTGAAAACGTCTGGCAACTTCATCCTCTCCGGCGACAGCAACCAGATCGTCCACCCCAATTTCTTTTCGTGGTCGAAGATTAAGAGTCTGTTCTTTACCCAGGACCTGCGCGGCAGTGCCCTGCGGGTACTCAAAACCAATTACCGCAACAGCCGCCGCGTTACCA
The DNA here is from genome assembly GCA_963710215.1 of Lewinellaceae bacterium. Lineage (GTDB taxonomy): Bacteria > Bacteroidota > Bacteroidia > Chitinophagales > Saprospiraceae > Neolewinella. The sequence continues at coordinate 88,557 of CAVPZP010000047.1, forward strand.
CCCTGTCCAATGAGCTACTAAAGATCAAGAATGCGCGCTTCGGTTCCATCGACAAGGAAAGCACTTACCTCATCAACACCGTGGCCGAGGCCGAGGGCGAAATCAATTTTTACGAAGACGGGGACGCCATCAAACTAGAACTGAACAAGCGCACCGAAAACTCGGCCAAATTCGCTGTCCTGGTGATGGATAAGACCCAAAAATCGCAGGTGGCCCAGTTCTTTAAAACACCGCTGGTGTTCACCATCCAGGAAGCCAAGGGTCTGGAGTATGAGAACATCATCCTGGTCAACTTCATCAGCGATTACGACAAGGAGTTCCGCGAAATCAGCAGCGGCGTCACGCCCGAAGATCTGAAGGACGAAAATATGCGCTTCTCCCGCGCCAAGGATAAAAGCAACAAGGAGCAGGAAGCCTACAAATTCTACATCAACTCCTTATATGTAGCCTTCACCCGTGCGGTTAAGAACCTCTACATTGTAGAAAAAACACGCAAGCACGACCTGCTCCGTCTGCTCAAGATCGTGGAACCCACCCAAAAGGTAAACATTGCCCAGCAGGACAGTGACGAGACCGAATGGCTGGAAGAGGCCCGTCGTCTGGAACTGCAGGGCAAGACCGAACAGGCCGAGGCCATCCGCGCCCGCCTGCGCGGCGAGGAATACATCAGTAGCGACGAGGCCGAGGTGCTGATCGACAAGATCTTCGATACGCAACAACAGCATTCCGGCGACGAACTCGGACGGCTGTTCCGTTTTGCCCGCTCGCGCTACCGGATCGACCTCATCCGCCGCCTGCATGAGGAAGCCAAATACGGTCCGGCCAAACAACACCTGGGCGAGTACCAAAAGGCGCAACTGGACCTGGTGCCCAGCGTACGCAACGGCAACAAGAAAAATCTGGACCGTACCTTCTCCCGCTTCGGTGTCAATATTACCGAACCGCAGGAGGGCATGACCGCCCTGATGCTGGCCATCCAGTACGGCAAGGACAGCCTGACCGAAACCCTGCTGGAAGAAGGCGCAAGCGTGAACAATACCGACCGCCTGAACCGCACTGCCCTACAGCACCTCATTCTCGGCTTCGACCGGCGGCAGGTGAAAGTTCACCTGCTCAACAAATGGTACCCGCGCCTGGCCCCCGCCGCCGCCCGCAACCGTTACCACGATCGCCTCTACATCATCAGCCGCAAAAGCATGGAATATTTCCTGCTCAACCTGATCAATTCCCTCCGCGCCGATGTCTACGGTCCCGAAGACCCCGTTACCAAACAGTGCCTGCTGATGGACGACTTTATGGAGATCATCGAAGAAATGCCCCACGCCATTCTGGCCGACTACCGGCACCGGCGGCAGTACGTCAATGGTATCCTGGCCAAAAACGAGCGCGACCGCGATGACCGCTACAATAAAAAGCTCTTCCTGCGCCGCTCGCGTGGCTGCTATGACCTGCTACCGGATGCCGAGATCTCGTGGGGCTAGGAAATTTTTTTGGAAAGGAGATAAAATAATTTTTCGCTTCAACCTGCTGCTAGTCAGCTAATTAATGGCATATCTTCCCTGAGCGGCCGTTTCTTCAGGCACCTTTCGACTAAGTTTTTAGTTATAAGACTAAACCATTCGACGAAGATTTGCATCTATCCTATTGAGTTTCTCCCCCAGCCCCCCGAAGGCGAAAAAATCATGAGTGGCAAGTCGAGAATCTCTGATCATCAATCAAGAATTCTAAAGAACTTATGATGTACAGCGTAGCTAATCCTTCTTTTCCCCCCCAGCCCCCCGAAGGGGGGAGTTTTAAGGTAATTGAGATATTCAATCCTTCTTTCCCTCACTCCTTCACCTTGAAAGATCGCTTTGCGATCAAGAGAAGCAGCGTAGCTAATCCTTGACCACCACCTCACCTCGAAAGATCATTCATGATCGATAGAAGCAGCGCAGCTAATCCTTCAATCCTTCACTCCTTCATTCCCTCAATCCTTGTAACCCCTTCAATCCTTGACCACCCCCCTCACCCGCGCCGAAGAAGAACTAATGCACCTGATCTGGGACCTGGGCGAAGCCACCGTGGGCGACGTGCGCGACCGCTTGGCCGCCGCCGCGCCCGATGGTAAAAAGCCGCCCCACTCGACCATCAGCACCATGCTCCGCATCCTGGTAGACAAAGAATTTTGCACCTACACCCAGTACGGCCGCGCTTTTGCTTATCGCCCATTGGTGAGTCGAGAGGAGTACAGCCGGGGCCGCCTGAAACGACTGATCGGCAGCTACTTCGGCGGCAGTACGCAGCGACTGGTGTCTTTCTTGGTTGCGGGCAATGACCTGAGCCTAAAGGAACTGAGCGAACTGACCGCCCGCCTGGAAGAAGAATAGCACCCCTACCCTACCCTCATCTAATCAATTACCGAGCGATGCCGATCTACCTGTTTTTCGTGAGCCTGGCGTGGCTGTTATTTTACGCTGCTTACTATCTGCTGCTCCGCCGCGAGCGGCTACCGGTGGGGAACCGGTTGTATCTACTCGCCACCTTTTTGCTGGGCTTATTGCTGCCCCTGCTCCCGGCCGGGCTGCTCACCGATTGGCTGCCGGCCGCGCAACTGCTACCCGCCGCCCCCGGTGCCGAAACCTTTTTCGCGACGCTGCCCGAACTGACCGTAAACGGTAGCGGCGGAACAACGGCAGCAGCCATTAACTGGCTGAACATCATTCTGCTGATCGGCGGTTTGCTACACGGCTTACGCTGCGGCTACGGCCTGTGGCAAATCAACCGCTTACACCAACGGGCCGTTGCGCGGCGAAGCGGAACATTCCGCTTGCTACTGCTACCCGATCTGGCTCAACCCTTCACCTTCGGCCGCAACATTTTCTGGAATCCGGCCTTCGACGCCACATCATCCGGAGCGGCCATGCTGGCCCACGAGGCCGCGCACGTCCGCCAGGGGCATACGGTCGATCTGTTGCTGATCGATCTGGCGGGCCTGCTCTTCTGGTGGAACCCCCTCCTTTATGCCTACCGACGCGGCCTGGCTGCGCAACACGAATTTGCGGCCGACGCCGCCGCCGCCCGGATGAGCGAGACCCGGGCCTACGCGCGTTTGCTGCTGACCGGTGCCGTGTGGGGAAGCGCACCCCGACCGGCCCACACCTTTTTTTCATCACCGTTAAAACAACGCATTACCATGCTTACCTCACCGAAAGGCGCTTCCTGGAAGCTTCTCCTTACCCTGCCCCTGTTGCTCATCGCCCTGTGGGCCTGCAACCAGGATTCCGACATGACCGGCCAGCGCCTGCTGGACGTAGAACCACAGGAACCCCTGGCCGCCGATGCCGGCCAACCGGCCATGGAAACCCAAATGGATACCATCGTGACCACTGACCCCGAAACGGGTAAAGAAACTTATGAGATGGTTCCTTCCGAAGTCTGGAAAGTCGCGGAAATAATGCCCGTGTACGGCGACTGCCAGGGTTCGGCGGCGGAAGTAAGAAAGTGTTCGGATAAAAATATGCTCGACTACGTTTACGCGAACATCACCTATCCTAAAGTAGCCCAAGAGGAAGGGATCGAAGGAGTAGCCGTCGTCAGTTTTATCATTCCAAAGGAAGGCGGTGCTCCGTACAATATTAAAACCGCTCGATCGCTCGTCGGCAGTACCGGCGAACGCAGCGCGGGTACCGATGCCATCGATGCGGAAGTACTACGTCTCGTTCGTGAGATGCCCGCCAAGTGGAAGCCCGGCAGGGAAGACGGGCTAGCGGTTAATGTGCACTACAACCTGCCGATCAGGTTTAAAATGGAATAAACACCCGATTTTAGTAGTTTAAGATCGGCCCCGCCCGCGTCGTCCGCCGCTCGTCCGGGTAGCGGCGGCCGGGCGGGGCTTTTTTACAGGTTCAACCAGTAGGTGACCTTAGCCACCAGCGCACGGTTTTTCTGCCCGAATTCTAAACTGTCGTAATTATCCGTATATACCAGGAAAAAATCAGAAACGGGCGCGAAACGCCACTGAAAACGGGCGTTGATGTTAATATTTTCCACCTGTTCGTTATACTGCACGAAAGTGGTTAAAAACAAACTACGCGTAAAGGTAAAATCAATCCGCGGTCCGATGAGCAGTAAACCGGTGGAAGCATAGGGTGCGGGCAGGTCGATGTAACGATAATTAAAGTTTAGATTAATACTGCCGAACGGCTGGTAGCGGTAGCTCACCGAGCCGCTGAGGCCGTAGAGGTAGCCGTTGAAAAACTGACCGCCGCTGGGCCGTACGGAATAGCTGAATTTCTTACGGCGGTCGCTGCTGTAATTCATCGAAAAACTGATGAAGTCATACGCCCGGTCACCGGGCAAGGGCGTGGCACCGGTACGCGATGGATCGAAATCGTCGAGCAAAAAAATGTAGTTGTAATCCAGATCAACGCCCAGATCTTCGGAGTTGCTGTACGCCCAATCGTAGCCGATCCCGACCGAACGGTCGGTCTGCCCCTGGCCGTCGGCCCAGATCAACTCGCCGTCGATATTCGGTCCTTTGCGGACCACCCGTCCGCCGGGATAACTGGACCAGGCGGCGAAAGCATTGGTGGAAAAAATCCCGCGCCGGGGCACGAAACCGACCTCGGCATTAAAGTCGTCGGTAATCAGTTGGTGGCTGTATTCGGCGGTAAAGGGGCGGGTGCGGTAGGACAGATTAAGGCCGTGATTAAACCCGTTACCATCAGCCGCTTCGGGCGAAAAAGACTTGTGCAAAAAAGTCTTGCCGTTCCACTTGTTATTTACGGTTTGCAGGTTATAATCCAGCCCCAACACCCGGTTATAATTACGGTTAGTGGCGGTAGTATCGCTAAACTCACTAAAATTCTGCTTATTTACCCCGATCAGGCCGATATTCGAGCGTTTACCCACTACTCGCTGCGCGGCGGCAACGGTATAATTAAAGCTCGGCAAACCGTTCTCCCGGTTGCGGGCGGTCTGCATATTCAGTAAGCCCACGCGCCAGTCATCGGTCAGTTTCCCGCTCAGTCTGGCTCCGCCGTAGATCGGATTTTGCAGGCCCTCGCCCGTGCTCGTGTCGCGTGTTACGCCGATGCGGCGGGAGAAAAACGGATTCGCATCGCCGAAGCCGAAACTTCCGAAAAGATCGGCGTTTTCGAGGAAAAACTGCCGCCGCTCGGGGAAAAAAAGTTCGAAACGCGTGGTATTGATCACCTGCTCGTCCACTTCCACCTGGCTAAAATCAGGGTTCACGGTCAGGTCCAGATTCAGGCCGGTGGTAACGGCAATTTTGGCGTCGCCACCCAGGTTAAAATTTCGTTCAATGGTTCCGGTGGGGTTCTCGTAATCACGTTGCAGGCTGCCGCCCACGTAAGGGATCACGGTCACCTTGCCGCCGTTCTGCACGGGTGCGTCGTCAAAGGTGAGCGACCCCATGTAGGCCAGACTCATGATCATCTGGTTTTGCGGTATCCGGTGCCAGGTAGAGCGCGTATTGTCCTGCATGTCAAAGCGGTAGCTATTGAAATACCACTCCGTCTGCCCCGCCGGAAACCGCAGGGTTCGGAAGGGAATCCGCAGTTCGCACGACCAAAACCCCTCACCCCGGTGACTGGCACCGTTCCAGGTATTGTCCCACTCCTCCCGAAAATCATCGCCGTTTTCACCGCCGTTGTAGATCAGTGCCTCGCGGGTCACGCCGTAGGGGTTCATGCCGAAAACAATCGCGTTAGTCCGGTCGCGGAAAGGGTTGAACAGGAAGGTGATATTATCATTACCGCCCGCCGAGTAATCGCGGCGCAGGCTCGGGATCACAAAATCCTGGCCGGAAGCATGGCACTTGGCCCCCACGTAGAGAAAATTGTCGTCGTAGGTAAAATAGATCTCCGTCTGGTAGGCCGCTTGGTTGGTATCCGTGGGAAAAGTGTACCAAAAATTGTCGGCCGGTTTGCCCGCAAAATAGGCGGGTTCGTCAATGATACCGTCGACGGTCATCAACTCGGTCGTCCGTGCAGCATGGGCCGTGGGCGGGCCGTCGTCCAGCGGATTAACCTGACTCATCTGAGCGGTCAGGGGCGAATAAGAAATGGAGAGTAATGTGAATAGCACGAACGATCGAAACATAGCCTGCCAAGGTACGATTTTACCAAATATCAGTTTTTTTTGACCGCTTGTGTGGCCCCCGCCCCGCCCTGCCGGGCGGTGCGGCCGGGTCATCCGCCGGCTCGCTTTCGCTCGGCCCCTCCGGCTACGCCTCCGGGTCTCCTTCCTCCGTCGGCCCGGCTACCACCCCTGGTCCGGTAGCTGCGCTAAAAGTAGTACCTTAACCCAATGGCTACTCCACCCCAATTGAACCGCGCCGAACTGCGTACCCAGATCAAAACGGCCATCGCCGCCGCCGAATCGCAAATCATCAACTACGAGGCCGACGCCGAACCCATCAGCCCGGATAATTCCATCGGCCGCATCTCCCGCCTCGATGCCATCAATAACAAGAGCGTGGTAGAAGCCGCCCTGCGCCAGACCCGCCGAAAACTGGCCCAATTAAAATTCGCCCTCGCCCATGTGGACGACGAGCGTTTCGGCCTCTGCCAACGGTGCGCTCAGCCCATCCCCGTACAACGGATCTTGCTAATGCCGCAAAGCGGCTACTGCATCCGCTGTGCGAGGTAGGGGAAGGAATATCTGAATGATTGATTGGTTGACCTCCATAAATTGCTTTGCAATTTGCAAAAAACTGAACTTCATCAAACGGTTGAGGAGTTGCACTCCGACAAGGAGCTATGCTCCGACCATACGCTACGAGTGCATCGGAGTGCAACTCCTCAACCGTTTCCAGTGTAGCAATAGCCGGCGACTTGAGATTACGATACTAATTGCTCCGACCATACGCTACGAGTGCATCGGAGTGCAACTCCTCAACCGTTTCCAATATTGAATCACTCCACTAATTTTTCACACTTGATCAAACCTTCCCCCGCCGCGACAGCAACACCGCCACCGGCCGCGTGGAATTGAACTGCGCTAAAAAAGTGATAAGCGTAAAAGTGATCGGAACACAGAGCAGCATGCCCACCACGCCCCAGAGAAGGCCCCAGAGGATGAGGGAAAAGATGATGACAAACGGGCTGATATTCAGCGCGTCCCCGTATAGTTTGGGTTCCAGCAGGCCGCCGATGCAGAGCTGGATAATCCCGACGCCGATGGCGACGATGAGAAAAGGCGTAAGGGTATCGAATTGCACCAGGGCCATCAGGCTGGGCAGGATGGTGGCGGCAATGGAACCGATGGTAGGAATAAAATTGAGCGCAAAAATGCTGAAGGCCCAGAAAAAGGCAAAGTCCACCCCGGCATAGGCAATGACGAAGTAGCTGAGCAGACCGGTGGCGAAAGAGGCGGCAAATTTTACGCCCACGTAAGCGCGAATAGCACGGTTGAGCTTGTTAAGAATATGGAGTAGGTGGGCTTTCCGTTGCGGCGGCAGTTGCAGCGATGCGAGCTTGCGCGGAAAGGTGTGCTGCTCCACCAGCAGGAACAACGTATACAGGAGCACCAGTAAAAACTGACGCGTGACGGTAGTGAAAGAACCGAGCATATCAAGGAGATAGCCGTTAATGTCGATCTCCCGGGAGAGTGTCTGGAGGCTGACACCCTCGGCAAAACCAAGTCCGGCGAGGATGCGCACGAATTGCCCCTGTAGATTAATCCAGTAACCCGGGGCGGTGGCAATCATCTCGTTAATCTGCCGGCCAATCAGGCTGCCGGTAAGCACCAGCAATGCCAGAATGGAAACGGCCGCCACGGCCAGCGTGATGCCGTGCGCAACCCGCTTGGCACCGGGGATCACGTGACAGATAAGTTGGTCGACGGCATTGATCAGATACCACAGCACAAAGGCCAGTACCACCGGCACGAGCAGTACTTTACCAAAGATCAGAAAGCAAACAAAGAGTCCCGCTAACGCGAGCGAGTAGGTGAGTTTCTGGAGTGGGGGCATTGCTGGTAGGTAGTGGAATGCTCTAACGGCGAAGCGGGTTAGATGTTCCATCCGTCGCAGCCTACCAACCTCGGCTAAACCGAAAATTCACCCGCCGCATTTTTATACCGCCCAATTCGTAATATTCTGACCGTCAATTACCTGCACTTGTCTCCAGGTTTAAATATTTCTGTATTCTTTCGCGCTACTCCCACTATCTGCTTACCTTGCGCCGAAACAACTCCCTGCATGGCCAAATCCATTGTTAATACCCACCGCGCACCCGCGCCCGTGGGTCCGTATAATCAGGCTACCCTCCACAACGGTGTCCTTTACGTCAGCGGGCAAATTGCCCTCGACCCCGATACCGGCGAACTGGTACAAACCGACATCGAAGCCGAAACCCACCGCGTGATGAAAAATCTGGAAGCCGTGTTGCACAAAGCCGGTCTGAGCTTTCTGGACGTGCTGAAGTGCACCATATTCGTCAAAGACATGGGAATGTACGGCCGCATCAATGCCGTCTATGCCGAATACTTCGAGACCGAATCCGCCCCCGCCCGCGAACTGGTGGAAGTATCCGCACTGCCCAAGTACGTTAATATCGAGATCAGCCTCCTGGCGGCCATGAGCTAAACCCGAACCATGCGTTACGCACTGCTTATTATAGGTGTCCTACTTTTCGGCTCCCCATTTCTCACCGCGCAGGCACCGCCGGGTGGAGCACGCGGCATGGCCATGGGCGGCACCGGTGTGGCCGGCACCGGCATGGAGACCCTCTGGACCAACCCCGCCGGATTACCGGGAGTGGAAAGAATCGGTGCCACCGCCTTCGTGGAGCAGCGTTTCGCGCTGTCCGAACTACGCGCCATCTACGCCGGAGCGGTCCTGCCCGGCAAGATCGGTACCTTCGGTATACGGGCTACCACCTTCGGCTTTGACACTTACCGCGAACAGCAATTCGCCCTCTCCTACGGCCGCTTGCTGGCGGAAAACTTCAGCATCGGCGGCTCCCTCATCGCCCAGACGATCAGTATCGAAAACTACGGCAGCAAAGTCATTGCCACCTTCGACCTGGGCCTCCAGGCGCGGCTCAGCAAATCCCTCGCGGTCGGATTTCGCGCCTACAGCCCCTTCCGCCCCGAGGTCGTTCCCGGCGAACCCCTGGCCGGTTCCCTCGCCCTCGGACTGGCTTACACGCCCAACGAAAAAGTCCTCATCCTGACCGACGTGGAGAAGGACCTGGCTTACGACGCCCGCGTCCGCGTGGGCCTGGAGTACCGCCCCGTGGAACCGCTCTACCTGCGCGCCGGCATCACCAGCGGCCCGGCCGAGATCAGCTTCGGCGTCGGCTACCTGCCGGCCGAAACCGTCCGTTTAGATTTCAGTGCCCGCTACCATGAGACGCTGGGCATCAGCCCCGGCGCGGGGGTGGTGTGGCGGTTCAATGAATAAAGGACAGGAGGAGTGAGGGTTTAGCTGCGCTGCTTCTCTTGATCGCAAAGCGATCTTTCGAGGTGAAGGGTACGATCCTTCAATCCTTGTAACCCCTTCAGTCCTTCAATCCTCCAGTCCCTCAATCTTTCAATCTTTCAATCCTTCAATCCTTGTAACCCCTTCAATCCTCCAGTCCCTCAATCCCTCAATCCTTCAATCCTTCAATCCTTGTAACCCCTTCAGTCCTTCAATCCTCCAGTCCCTCAATCCTTCAATCCTTGTAACCCCTTCAATCCTTCAGTCCCTCAATCCTTCAATCCTTGTAACCCCTTCAGTCCCTCAATCCTTGTTTCATGCCCGGTAGCACCTTCGGTTCCCTTTTTCGCATCAGCACCTTCGGCGAGAGCCACGGCCCCGCCCTGGGCGTAGTAGTAGACGGCTGTCCGGCGGGCCTGGCATTCGATTTTGAATTCGTGCAACGCGAACTGGCGCGGCGGCGGCCCGGGCAGAGCAAGATTGTTACCCAGCGCGACGAGGCCGACGACGTGGAGGTGCTCTCCGGCGTATTCGAGGGGTTCACCACCGGCACCCCCATCGGCATGGTGATCCGCAATAAGGACCAGCGCTCCAAAGACTACTCGCACATCGCGGGCAGCTACCGGCCCAGCCACGCCGATTATACCTTCCAGGCCAAATACGGACGGCGCGACTACCGGGGGGGCGGCCGCTCCAGTGCCCGCGAAACGGCGGCCCGCGTGGCCGGGGGCGCGGTGGCCAAACTGCTGCTCAACCAACTCGGCATCACCGTAAACGCCTACGTGGCCCAGGTCGGCCCCATCCACCTCGAAGTACCCCACGAAGAACTGGATTTTTCGCTCACCGAATCTAACCCCGTCCGCTGCCCCCACCCCGAAACGGCCGCCCGCATGGAAGCCCTCATCCGGGAGGTTCGCAAGGCGGGCGATACCATCGGCGGCACCGTGGGCTGCGTAGTTCAGGGTGTCCCACCCGGCTGGGGCGAGCCGGTCTTCGACAAACTTCACGCCGACCTGGGCAAGGCCATCCTCAGCATCAATGCCTGCAAGGGCTTCGAGTACGGCTCCGGCTTCGCGGGCGTGGAACTGCGCGGCAGCCAACATAACGACGCCTTCTACCAAGACAAGGACGGCCGGGTACGCACCCGCACCAACCGCTCGGGTGGGGTACAGGGCGGCATCTCCAACGGTATGCCCATCTATTTCCGCGCCGCCTTCAAATCCGTCGCCACCATCGTCGCCGACCAGGAATCCGTGGACGAGGCAGGAAACCCCGCCACCGTCACCGGCAAGGGCCGCCACGACCCCTGTGTGCTGCCCCGCGCCGTCCCCATCGTGGAAGCGATGACCGCCCTCGTACTGGCCGACCACTGCCTGCGGCAGCGGGCGGCCAGAGTCGAAGGATGGAAGGAATGAAGGATTGGATAGCCTACTATTAGAATCTTCCCCCGCCCCCAATCCGCGCTTGCCCCTGCCGAGCTGCCAACAGCAGCTCCCCCAAAGCAGCTCCCCCAAAGCAGCTCCCCAAGCAGCTCCCCCCCAAAATATCTCCCATCGCCCCTAATCCGCGCAAGCAGCGCTTGCCCCTGCCGAGCTGCCAACAGCAGCTCCCCCAAAGCAGCTCCCCCCCAAATATCTCCCATCGCCCCCAACCCGTACGGGCAGGGCTTGCCCCTGCCGAGCTGCCCAAAGCAGCTCTCCCAAAGCAGCTCCCCCATAGCAGCTCCCCAAGCAGCTCCCCAAGCAGCTCCCCCCAAAATATCTCCCATCGCCCCTAATCCGCGCAAGCAGCGCTTGCCCCTGCCGAGCTGCCAACAGCAGCTCCCCCTAAGCAGCTCCCCCAAAGCAGCTCCCCCCCAAATATCTCCCATCGCCCCCAACCCGTACGGGCAGGGCTTGCCCCTGCCGAGCTGCCAAAAGCAGCTCTCCCAAAGCAGCTCCCCCCAAGCAGCTCCCCAAGCAGCTCCCCCCAAATATCTCCCATCGCCCCCAACCCGTACGGGCAGGGCTTGCCCCTGCCGAGCTGCCAAAAGCAGCTCCCCCAAAGCAGCTCACCAAGCAGCTCCCCCCCAAATATCTCCCATCGCCCCCAACCCGTACGGGCAGGGCTTGCCCCTGCCGAGCTGCCAACAGCAGCTCACCCAGACAAACACGCACAGCCCCAATATTTACAATACCTTTACCCCATGTACATCACCGTAAAAACCCTCGCCGGCCTCGAACCCCTCCTCGTTGACGAACTCGTGCAACTCGGTGCCACCGACATCGAACCCGGCGTCCGCGTGGTCCAGTGCCGGGGCGACCGGCGGCTCCTCTACGGCATCTGCCTGCACGCGCGCACCGCGCTGCGCGTCCTCATGCCCGTGCGCGAATTCCAGGCCCACGACGAGGGCGGCCTCTATCAGGGCGTGCAGAGCATCGACTGGAGCCGTTTCCTGGATGCCGACCGCACCCTGGCCGTCGATTGCACCACCAGCTCCGAACGGCTCGACCACAGCTACTTCCTGGCCCTCAAAACCAAGGACGCCATCGTAGACCAGATCCGCGAACGCACCGGCCTGCGCCCCGATGTTGACACCAAGCGGCCCGATCTGCGCGTGAACGTTTACATCAACCGCGATAACTTCGTCACCGTCTCCCTCGATGCCTCCGGCGATCCGCTACACCACCGCGGTTACCGCCTCGCCACCACCGGTGCGCCCCTCAACGAGGTACTGGCCGCCGGTCTGATCCAGTTCAGCGAGTACGACGGCGAGCAGCCGTTCATGGATCCCTTCGTGGGTTCCGGCACCATCGTCACCGAGGCCGCGCTAGTCGCCACGCGCACCGCCCCCGGCCTGCGCCGCGCTTTCGGCTTCGAGCGTTGGGCCGGCTTCAACGGCGAACTCTGGCAGGAGATGCGCGAGGAGGCCAAAACCCACGTCCGCAAGGCCCCCTACCCCATCGTCGGGTCCGACATCAGCGGCCGCGCCATCGACGTCAGCCGCAGCAACCTCCGCGCCGCCGGCATGGCCAACGACGTCACCTTGGTCAAGCGCCCCGTCCAGACCGTGGAACCGCCCGAAAGCGAGGCCGAAGGCGGCATCCTGGTCACCAACCCGCCCTACGACCTCCGCATGGAGCACGAGGATATCATCCAACTCTACAAAGACATTGGTGACGCCCTCAAGCAGCGCTTCGGCGGCTATTCCGCCTGGGTCTTCTCCGCCAACATCGACGCCCTCAAACGCGTCGGCCTCCGCGCATCGCGCCGCTTCACCCTCATGAATGGCCAACTGGACGCGAAACTACACCGCTTCGACCTGTATGACGGCAGCAAAAAACGCCGAAGCAGCGAGGAAGAATGACTCGGCAGAATGGTTTAGGGGGCGTGCCCCCGGCCTTCGGCCGGGGTCGGTCCCTTCCAGGCTCGCTGTTCGCTCGGTGCTGCCGCACTGCCCGCTGCGCGGATCACCTTCCAGGCACCTCACGCGAGGACAATGTCTAGTAATTGAATACCGCTTGGCATCCCTCCCACCCAAAATAATCCGTAAGGGCAGGGCTTGCCCCTGCCGAGATGCCAAAAGCATCTCCCCCCCATCGGATCCCTCCCCATCCAAAATAATCCGTAAGGGCAGGGCTTGCCCCTGCCGAGATGCCAAAAGCATCTCCCCCCATAATAATCCGTAAGGGCAGGGCTTGCCCCTGCCGAGATGCCAAAAGCATCTCCCCCCCCATCGGATCCCTCCCACCCAAAATAATCCGTAAGGGCAGGGCTTGCCCCTGCCGAGATGCCAAAAGCATCTCTCCCCCCATCGGATCCCTCCCACCCAAAATAATCCGTAAGGGCAGGGCTTGCCCCTGCCGAGATGCCAAAAGCATCTCCCCCCAATCGGATCCCTCCCCATCCAAAATAATCCGTAAGGGCAGGGCTTGCCCCTGCCGAGATGCCAAAAGCATCTCCCCCCAATCGGATCCCTCCCCCGCCAAAATAATCCGTAAGGATAGGGCTTTCCCCCGCCGAGCTGCAAAATCAGCTGCTCAACCGATTAGCTTCCCCCGCAAACCGTGCCGCTAGATTAAACTTCACTTCACCTAATTCGGTTCCCGCATAGCTGACCCGGAGCGCATATATCGCCGATCCACCACTTTAAGCGTGTATTACTCCATCATTAATCATTCAATTAGTACCCTTCCCTTGACCAAAGACCAACAAAAGCAAGCCGCCCGCGAAGACCATATGCAACTCCTGCTCGGAAAACTGAACCGGATCAAGGATAAAACGGCGGAAGGCGGCGGCCCCAAACGAATCGCCAAACAACACGCCAAGGGAAAAATGACTGCCCGCGAGCGCGTGGCCGCCTTGATCGACCCCGATACCCGCTTCTGGGAGATCGGTGCCCTGGCCGGACACGATATGTACCCCGACCACGGCGGCTGCCCCGCCGGCGGCGTAGTGACCGGCATGGGCCGGGTGTGCGGACGGCTGTGCGTAATCGTGGCCAACGACGCTACGGTAAAAGCGGGGGCCTGGTTCCCCATCACGGGTAAGAAAAACCTGCGGGCGCAGGAAATTGCGTGGGAAAATCGCCTGCCGATCATCTATCTGGTGGATAGTGCGGGCGTCTATCTGCCGATGCAGGATGAGATTTTTGCGGACAAAGACCACTTCGGCCGCATCTTCCGTAACAATGCCAAGCTTTCCGCAATGGGAGTGCCGCAGATTTCGGCCATCATGGGTTCCTGCGTGGCAGGAGGTGCCTATTTGCCGATCATGTCGGACGAGGCACTGATCGTGGAGGGCACGGGGTCTATTTTCCTCGCCGGCCCCTACTTGGTCAAAGCAGCCATCGGCGAAACGGTGGATCAGGAAACCCTGGGCGGTGCCGTGACCCAAACCGAGATCAGCGGCGTGACGGACTATAAGATGCCCGACGATGCCACCTGCCTGTCCACCATCCGTGACCTCGTGGATAAAATGGGCCGCCGCCCCACCACCGGCTTCGATCGCGCCGAACCGGCCGAGGCTCCCGGCAGCCCCAACGATATCATGGGCGTCCTGCCCGAAACCGGTGCCCAACCTTACGATTCCAGCAAATTGCTGGAGCTACTGCTGGACGACGGCAAGTTCACGGAATACAAGGCCGGTTACGGTCAGACCATCCTTTGCGGTTACGGCCGGATCGACGGCTGGGCGGTCGGTATCGTGGCTAACAACCGCGAAGTAGTGAAGAGCAAGCAGGGCGAGATGCAGTTTGGCGGCGTTATTTATTCGGATTCAGCCGACAAGGCCGCCCGCTTTGTGATGAACTGCAACCAGAAGAAAATTCCCCTCGTCTTCCTCCACGACGTTACCGGTTTCATGGTCGGTTCCCGCTCCGAACACGGGGGGATTATCAAGGATGGGGCCAAACTGGTCAATGCCGTCAGTAACAGCACCGTCCCCAAATTCACTATCGTGATGGGCAACAGCTACGGCGCGGGCAATTACGCCATGTGCGGCCGTGCCTACGACCCCCGCCTGATGCTGGCTTGGCCCACCGCCAAAATCGCCGTGATGGGCGGCACCCAGGCGGCTAAGGTGCTGCTTCAAATCCAGCTGGCCGGCCAGGATGACGTGACGGAGGAAGATCGCGCCGCCTTGCTCAAAAAGATCGAGGACCGCTACGAACGTCAGACCAGCCCCTACTACGCCGCCGCCCGCCTGTGGGTAGACGAACTGATCGACCCGCGCGACACCCGCAGCTGGATCAGCCTGGGTATCGAGATGGCCGACCACGCGCCGGTGGAAGAGTTCAAGACAGGGGTGCTACAAGTGTGATGAGCTGTCCCCGTGCTAGGGAGTGTGATCTCCAGTCTCGTGAGGGGGTGTGACCTCCGGTCGCGCGAGGGGGTGTGACCTCCGGTCTCGCGAGGGGGTGTGACCTCCGGTCGCGCGAATGACTGGCACCGCGCCACCTCCGGTCGCGGGTGTACGTGCGCACGGGTGTACGCACGATGGGCCGGCTGGGTGGGATGTAATTGCGCCTACCCTCCCCCCCGACTTGGTGGCCAGAGATCCATATTTGCCCTGAGTAGATAATTGAGCGACAGGCAGCCCTTTAGGGGGGAGGGGATTTCATAAGGAACGTTCTAATCCGAGGGTTTCATTCCCGGTTAATCTGTCGCGCCCCTTCAGGGTCAATAACGAGTTATTAGCAATAACCTGGGATAACAGTACTTTCGGGTTGGCCCGATAGCTCTCATAAGGCGGATAAATGTAACCGCATGAAAAAAGGGAAGGGGGCGTGTACGAATAGGCTTTTACCGGATTACCAGCGTGCGCGGCACACCTACTAACTCCGAGGATCACCGCAGGTAAAGTACGGGGGGCCAAGAGCCCCCCGGCGTGAGGTGCCTGGAAGGGGCGGGCGTAGGGGCAGGGCTTGCCCCTGCCCGGAAGGACGCAGCCCGCAGGGCCAAGGCGACAGCCGCGCCTGGAAGGGACCGACGGCGAGGCGGTAGCCGAGACGGCACGCCCGAACTTTCGTAAACCGACAAATTATTCGATGATACAGGACAAGGATTTTCTCAACCGCGAACTGAAAAAACTGGCCCAGGTGATGGCGGCCATTTTACAGTTTCGATCAAATAATGAGGCGGAAGCACTACCCGAACTGGCCGAGATCAGCGGTGCGGCCCTGGGGTTTGACGTTGCGGAATTGCTGGACCGGCCGGCCCGGAACCTGGGGGAATACCTGACGGAGGAGCGAAAACTGAGCCTGGAGGAAGTAGAGATTGCCGGCTATTTACTGCGGGAATATTTCTATGCCGCGCCGGACGCGGAGAGGGCGAATGAAGCGGGAAAAAGGGCATTAAATGTGCTGGAATACGTGGGGGAACGCGAAGAGATGCTATCTTTCGAGCGCGCAGCGGCGGTAACAAAACTGCGCGGCGATGTATTGAACCAGTAGAATTTAACTAACCCCGACCCATGTTCAAGAGAATATTCCAGGCGATTGCCTCCGCTTTTCGCGGCCTCTTTTCCCCGACACCCGAAGATGAAAAGCCGACCTGGCCCAAAGAAAAACAGCCGCCCCGGGGTGGAGAAACGCCGGGTAAGGTGCCCGTGGAGGAACCGCAAGACGGGGCCGATATCGAGGAGGAAGACATTGTGGTGGTGGAGCACGAGGACGAGGTGATCGACGAACCCATCGACCAGGATGCGGGGGCGGATTTTGACCCCGATACCCCGCCGCCCGCCGCCGAGCCGGGCGACGACATGGAGTTTGACCCCGATAGCGAACCACTGGAACCTCCGGTGGTGCCGACCGTGCCGCAGCACAAGCCCCGCTACCTGTGGTGCCTGGATAACGGGCACGGCAACCTGAGTCCAGGCAAGCGCAGCCCGGTATTGCCGGAGGGCAAGCGGTTTTATGAGTATGAGTTTAATCGCGATATCGTGGCGCGGATCGAGCGCAGCCTGCGGCTGGAGGGCGTGAAGTACTTTGTAGTGGTACCCGAAGTGCGCGTAGGTAACTTCCTGAACACCCGGGTGCTGCGTGCCAATACCGTGGTTAGTCCTTTACCCAAGCTATTTGTTTCCGTACATGCCAACGCCGGCCCGGCGCGAACGATCAATGACTTCACGGCTGACTCGGTAAGGGGTATCGAGACCTGGTATTACCACGGCTCGGCGCGGGGGCAGAAGATGGCCGCTATCTTTCAGCAGCACCTGATTGAAAAAACGGGCTTTAAGAACCGCCACCTGAAGTCGAACCCAGGCAAACAGTTCTATGTGCTGAGTGCTACCCGGATGCCGGCCGTGCTGACGGAAAGCGGTTTTTTCAACAACCGTTTCGAGGTGGTGGAACTCAATAAAGACGCCGTGCGGCAGCAAATTGCCGATGCCCACGTGGCGGCGATCATGCAAATTGAGCGGACGGGACTGTAATATGGATATAGGGAAGACCGAAAGGAAAATCTTCCCGTAAGACGGGGAAAATCCTTAGCTTGGTGGCCGCTACGCGTCAAATGCAACCAAGCTGCCCCACCGACCGTACTATCAGGGTACGATCTTTTCCCAAAACAGTCGAATACCTTATTTTCCATGCCGGATATCATCAGCGGCACCACTACCCCACCCTTCAAGTTTCATGAACTGAAGGTGTACAATTCCACCGAATCGCTGTGGAACAACCGCAAAAAATACCGGCAGGTATTCGACCGCGACCAGACCTCCTATATCTATACCGAACTGACGCTGCACAACCGCCTATTTGACCGCGAGGACTGGAATTTGCGCGTGGAGTTGAAGTGTTTCAGCGTGCGCAAGAGTCGGCGGGTGGAGATGTGCCGGCTGCAAATTGATAAAGAGGTGAGCAAGGCCGACAGCCTGATCTACCTGCGCGAGGGCTGGGGAAACCAGCGGGAAGGCACGTTCTGGAAGCGCGGCACCTACTACTGGGAAGCCTACATCGACAGCGAGCGGATTGCGAGCAAGCACTTCTACATCATCGAAAGTAATCTGCTGGAGGAAGACGCGGCGGCCCACGAAAACGGCTACCTGAAACTGCGTTCGGCGCGGCTGTACGAGGGTCCGCATGACGACGTGAACTCCGACGACCGGGTGTACAACCGTGTTTTTGCCCACGATAACGCCCGCTATATTTACCTGGAACTGGTGCTGGAAAACCGCCAGGCCGCGCTGCCCTGGCACCTGGAACTGTTCTGTAAATTTTTCAACGAGGCCCGCGAACTCAAGGGCCAGGTGACCCGATTGCTGCACCTGGACGAGGAACAGCAAACCATCACCCTCACCGCCGGCTGGGGGGCCAACTCGACCAACCTGTGGCGCGAAGGCCGTTACTACATCGAGGTGATCTTTCTGGATAAGGTGATCGCATCCATTCCCTTCGAGATCGGGGATGCGGCCGAGGCGGGAAACCCGCTGGTGTACCTGCCCGGTATCAATCAGCCGCTGGTGCTGACCCCGGACGAGCATGACGACAGCACCTTCGACAGCATCATGGCGGAACTGAACGGCCTGATCGGCCTGCAGGACGTGAAACGGCAGGTGCGCGATCACGCTACCTATCTCAAGTTTTTGCAACTGCGTAAAAAACGCGGCTTCGAGGACGAGCAGCCCAATGTACACGCCGCCTTTATCGGCAACCCCGGCACCGGCAAAACCACGGTGGCCGAGATGATGGGCAAGCTCTACAAGAAAATGGGGTTGCTGAGCAAGGGCCACGTAATTATAGCCGACCGGGTGGACCTGGTGGGAGAATACATTGGCCAGACTGCCCCCAAAACCCGCGACGTGATCGAAAAGGCACGGGGCGGCGTGCTGTTTGTGGACGAAGCCTACGCGCTGGTGCGCAGCAACGATGACGGCAAGGACTTCGGGCGGGAAGTGATCGAGCTACTGGTCAAGGAAATGAGTAACGGCAAGGGCGACTTGGCCGTCATTGCCGCCGGCTACCCCGACGGCATGAACCGCTTTCTGGACAGCAACCCCGGTCTGCGGTCGCGCTTCAAGCACCACTACGAATTTCGCGATTACCTGCCGCAGGAGCTGAGCGTGATCGCCGACTACTCGTGCGAGCGCAAACAAGTCAACCTGACGCTGGCGGCCAAGGCCCGCCTGGAGGAGATCATCACCCGCGCCTACCGGGAGCGCGACCAGACCTTCGGTAACGCCCGCTACGTGTGGGACCTGATTGAAAAAGCCAAGAACAACCTGGCCGTGCGCGTGATGGGCCGGCCCGACGGCAAATTGCCGACAAAGGAGGAACTGATGACCATCGAGCTGGCCGATATCGACAAGATCGTGGCCGCCGAGAAGCGCGAGCGGCCTAATATTCCCGTAGACGAGCTTTTCCTGGCCGAAACCCTGGCCGAACTGGACAAACTGGTGGGCATGACCAACATCAAAGCGCAACTGCACGAAATGGTGGAACTGGTGCGCTATTACCGCCGGACGGGTAAGGACGTGCTCAACTCCTTCCACCTGCACAGCGTCCTGATCGGCAACCCCGGTACGGGTAAAACAACGGTGGCCCGCCTGCTGGCCCAACTCTATAAGGCCCTGGGGATGCTGGAACGCGGCCACCTGGTGGAAACCGACCGCCAGGGACTGGTTGCGGGCTATGTGGGCCAGACGGCGGAAAAAACCGGCAAGAAAATAGACGAGGCCAGGGGCGGCGTACTGTTTATCGATGAGGCTTATGCTCTCACGCAGCGCAAAGCCGGCAGCCGGGGCGACTTCGGCGACGAGGCCGTGGAGACCCTGCTCAAACGAATGGAGGACGACCGGGGCGAATTTTTCGTCTTCGTGGCCGGCTACCCCGAAAACATGGATGATTTTCTGAAGGCCAACCCCGGTCTCAGCTCGCGTTTCGATAAGATACTGCGCTTTACCGACTATTCGCCGGAAGAATTGATCGAGATCGCCCGCCGGATGTTTACGGCCGAGGGCTACCGCATGACCTCCCCCACCGAGGCTTATCTGGCCGATTACCTGGTCTGGTTGCACCGCTTCCGCGACCAGTTCTTCGGCAACGCCCGCGTGGTGCGTCAGTTGGTGGGCGACATTATCCGTCGCCACGACCTGCGACTGGCCCGCAAGGGTAAGGCCAAGCTCACCAAAACCATCAGTAAGGAAGACGTGGCCCACCTGTTGAAAGACGCTGCTTCGTTGCAGATCGAGCGCAAGCGGATTGGGTTTTAGGAAGTACGGCCTTAGCAAATAATTACAACCGCTCCACTAGCATCAGTATGCCCAAGCTCATACCGATCAACGATAGTATGATCGTCCAGTAGCGCGGTTTCAGCCCCAGACCGTTAATGAAGACCAGGGCCGTGGCCATTAGCACCGCCAGACCCAGTAACTGTCCTGCCTCCACGCCCAGGTTAAAGGCAAACAGTTGCACCAGCAGGTCGCCCAGGTACTCATCGGAGAGCTGGAGGGAGCGGAAAAAATTACTGAACGCCCACCCGTGGATTAACCCGAAGCTAGCCGCCAGGGCGAAATGGACCGACGAGCGCGGCCGCTTCCACGGCACCAGGTTAAGAACGGCGGTAAAAACAATTGTACCCGCCACCGCCAGTTCCACCAGCCGCTCGCCCGGCCCGGGGATACCCAGCGCCGTGAGGCTGAGGGTGAGGGAATGCCCCACCGTGAATGCCGTGATCAGCCACGCCAGCCGCCGCCAGTCGGCGGGGCGATAGGCGGCGCACAGCACGATCACGAAAAGGATGTGATCGTAACCGCCGATGTCGGTGATGTGCTCAAAACCGAGCTGGAAATACAGGCCGAAGGGACTCAAGGGGCGGTGGGCCTATTCGGCGTCAGGAAATAGTTCGGCCAGTTTGGCTTCCAGGGCGTCTCCGCGCAGGTTGCGGGCAATGATCTTGCCCTCGGCGTCCAGCAGCATGGTGTGCGGAATACTGCGTACGCTGTACTGCCGGGCCACTTCGTTGCTCCATCCCTTCAGGTCGGAAACGTGCGTCCAGGGCAGCTGATCTTTCTCGATTGCGCCCAGCCAGCGGTCGCGGTCCTGGTCCAGGCTCACGGCCAGGATGTCGAAACCCTCGTCCTTATATTTGCTGTAGAGGGCGCGCACACCGGGGTTTTCCCTGCGGCACGGACCGCACCAGCTGGCCCAGAAATCCACCAGCGTCACTTTGCCCCGAAAATCACTCAGTTTCACGGGCTTACCGTCCACGTCGGCTTGCGTAAAATCAGGTGCCTGGCCGCCGGGCTGAAAATTACGAATTTGGCTGATCTCTTCTTCGATGCTCGCCACGATAGCGGGGTCGGAGTCCTTATATGCGGCCACAAAATCGTCGGCAATTGAAATCATGGCGGGGTGGCTGCCCGCTTTCAGGGCCGTGATGGTTCCGCTATGGGCCAGTTTGCGGGCGTTGCTTCCGGCCGGCCACTTAGCTAACTGGGCACGCATCACCTGCTCCATTTGCTCTTGACCCAGTACCTTTAACAGCGTGGTGGTGTAGTTTTTGGTCGACTCAAAGGTCCAGGGAATCTCATTGTAGAGCGGGTCGCTATAGTCGACGAACTGAAAGAAAGTGTTCACGAAGTAGTCGATCTCGTTGGCGTAGCCGGCCGTGTTGTTATTCGCAAAACTCAGGTAAGTATTTAAGGCGGCAATCCGGCCCAGGAAAGGCGCGGTGCGCTGCAGTGAGTCCAACAGATCGCGTTTCGCCTGGTCAACGGCCATCATTTCGGCATTACGACGCTTCATTTCGGCCTCGTCGCCCGACTGCGCGGCGCGGCTATACAACTGCGCGGCCTGCTGGTAGGCCACGTTCTGGCTGCCGAAAGTTTTCTTCAGGGCATCGTAGCCGGCGTTGGTCGGCGAGTTCAGCACCACGCCCCCGGCCAGGCTATTACAATCGGCCCGCAGCGTCAGTTCCTTCTCGCCGCCCAGCAGTACGGGCATCAGGTTATCGGTCCGAGTGCCCACGTAGTAAAACGTGGGGCTTTTGTCGTCCACCCGAATGGTATAAGTGTCGTCAGCCGCCTGTTCCAGCGGGGCCACTTCGGCAAAGCCGGCCGTGGCAAACCGGTACAGTTTGGGCGGCGTGGGGCAGCCCGCCAGTTCTGCCCGCAGAGCGGATTGGGCCGCCAGGTCAGCCAGGAAAAAGCAGCAAAGCAGCAGCGGAAGGATAGAGCGAAGCATGGGAACGAAGTTTGCGTAAAATTAGGGAAATTCCAACGCTTGCGCACCGGCCTTTGGTTCAACCCCGCAATTTTACCTGCCCGCACCGCCTATTACCTCCGTCAATCACCCCGTTTTTGACCGGACGGCTACAAAGTTTGCTGCTTTTACGTCCGTAGTGGCTTCGCTTCGCGTAGGTTTAAATATATTTGTCGGCAGCTTATGGTTTGTCCGTTTTGAATACACCGTTCCAGGTACGGCTTTGGGCGTGTCCCGGCCTGGGGGCCGGGCCGGTCCCTTCCGGGCTCCCTGCCGGTCGGTGCTGCGCACTTCGCCTGTTCGGCTCCCCCGCCAGGCACCTCACGCGGAGAGCAACCCTGCTTCTCCGCAAAGACCGACCGATCCCGGCTCCTGCTCCCGGGTTTCCCCGTTGATTCCTCTAGATTTGTTTCCACACAATAGCAACGGATTACCTGCCACCTGCATCGTCCACCAATCCATTCCCATGATCCTGACTTCTATTCGTTGTTCGTTATTGCTCTCGTTACTACTCGGTGCGCTTTCCAGCATTCATGCCCAGACCTACAACATCGCCACGGATAACGCCGTAAATACCTGCGACGGCGTACTGCACGACAGCGGCGGCCAGGGCGGCGAATACGGCAACAACGAGGATCACTCCATCACCATTTGCTCCACCGATCCGGTCAATACGCATATCCAACTCAGTTTTCAGAACCTCCAGCTCGGAGACGGCGATACCCTGAAATTCTTCAACGGCCCCACGGCCGACCCGGCGACCCTGATCGCGCAGCGAGCCAGTGAGCTAAACGGTATCCTTACCACCATTCAGACCTCCGCCGGCAACCCCGGCGGTTGCCTCACGGTCACCTTTCAGTCCGACGGCGTAGGGGTCGGCCCCGGCTGGCGGGCTTTTATCGACTGTATCCCCTCCTGCCAGCGGATCGAGGCCGTACTGGTTTCCTCCACTCCCGTAGCCGTCGACGGTTATATCGATGTGTGCCCCGGCCGGCCGATTACGTTGACGGGCGCGGGCATTTACCCCGAAGACGGGGTCAGCTATAATCACTCCGACGCCAACTCTTCCTTCGAGTGGGATTTTAACGACGGTAACCAGGCCGTGGGACCCACCGTCATCCATACTTACGACGAGCCGGGCGGCTATATCGTTCGTCTCACCATCACCGATTTGGCGTCCTGCACCAGCGTGCCGCCGCTTACCTTAAAAGTGCGAGTAGCCCCGCCACCCGTCTGGGAACTGCTCACCGACCCCGACATCGTCTACTGCGCTACCGATACCATCACCCTGACGGCGGCGGTAAACGTGCCGGATACCATCCAATCCAATAGTTTCGACTTGCTGGCCGCTTCAACCTTCGGAAGTTTTCAAACCGGTCTGACCCTTTCCGATACCATCGGCCTGCCCGACGGCAACGGCGACCTGTACAGCACTAGCCTGGAATTCTTTGATTTCACCCCCGGTGCCGTTGTCAACGGTCCCGAAGATATCGTAAGCATTTGTGTCAACATGGAGCATTCCTATGCCTGGGACCTGGAAGTGTTCATCGAGTGCCCCAACGGCCAACAACTGGAACTCCAGGAATTTATGCAGACCGGCGGTGAGGTATTGCTGGGAGAACCCATCGACAACTCCCCTAATAACGCTCAATTCGGGATCGGCTATGATTATTGCTGGACGCCGGAAGCTGATTTTACCTGGCGGGAATATAACACCATGTTCGGCGGTGATCTGCCCGCCGGAGATTACGCCGCTACCGAAAATTGGGAAGATTTGGCCGGCTGCCCGCTCAACGGCGAGTGGAGCATAAACGTCCGTGATTCCTGGCCCTCCGATGACGGCTGGCTCTTCCAGTGGAGCATCAATTTTGCCCCCGAACTCTATCCAGCCCTGGAAATATTTACCAACGGCGTAGACTCTTTCTACTGGTCGGACAACCAGAACTTTGTCTATTACAGTCCGGATTCCATCGTTGCCCAGCCCAATTTTGCCGGCGATGCGGCTTTCAATTTCAACATCGTCGATAGTTTCGGCTGCGTTTTCGATACCACCGTTGCCTACCAGGTACTGCCCTTCAGCCACCCCGATTGCTACAACTGCCGCGACATCGTGGAGGTACCGTTACAGCAGGATACCATCTGTCCCGGAAACAGTTTCACGTCCATTGCCGTCGGTCCCGAAAACCAGGATACGACCGTCGCTTTCCAGGCTTACGTGGAAGAACCTTTCGGCTGGGCGCAGTACCCCCCCAATAACCCCTACCGCCCGACCATCGAGGTGAATTCCATCCGCCCGACCGTGATGAACGACGTGGTGGGCCAGCTGGAATCGGTTTGCGTGGATATCGAAACCAATTTCGACGCCGATATTCGTTTGTTTCTCATCGCCCCCAACGGTACTTCCATCGAGTTGAGTACCGGCAACGGCGGCGGCGGCGATAACTACACCAACACCTGTTTCACGCCCACGGCCACCGTCCCCATTACGGCCGGCACCCCGCCCTTTACCGGTAACTTCCTGCCCGAGGGCAACTTTAACGATTTGGTCGGCACTCCCATCAACGGAACCTGGACCCTACGGGCCAGCGACGATTTCGCGCCCCTGCCGGTGGGGCTTTTCCGGTCGTGGGAGATTACTTTCCGCACCTACAACGAGATTACCTATACCTGGGACAATACCACCGAACTAAGTTGCCAGGGCTGCCCCGATCCGGTTATTACCCCTACCGCTCCGGGACAGCATACTTATACGGCCGCCGTGACGGACAATTTTGGCTGCATGGAATCAGCCCGGATCGACTTGGTCGTACCGGACTCTTTTTCGCAGGTGGAGATCAGCTGTGCCTCCAATTTCGGATCGGGAGAACTCACCTTTAGCTGGCTCGATAGCAGCCCCGACGGACTGTACACCTACCAGCTTACCCAGGGCGGGGTGCCCGGCCCCGTGGTCGGACCCGTCAGTGATACGAGCGTAACAGTTTCCGGGCTGACCGAAAGCGATGAGGTATTTATCACCGTTACTCCCATTATTACCAATACCCTGCTGCTTGCTTGTACGACACCGGAGCCGACCACCGCCGGCTGCACTTATCAGCAGTGCGGCTTCAGTGCGGATATTACCTCGGTCACCCCCACTAGCTGCGCCAACTCCCTGGACGGCGGAGTGATGATCGATCTGGTAGACGACGCCTCGGAAACATCCTATGAGTTAAACGGAGCTGATATTCCGGTCAGCGAATCCTTGACCGGACTCGGTGCGGGAGATTACACCCTCATCGTACGGGGTAGTTTGGGCTGTACCCGTACCCTTGACTTTACGATCGGATCGCCTGACTCTATCCTGATCGCGTTAGTCGAAAGCACCGACCCCGCTTGCAACGGCGGCAACGACGGCTCCATCCGCCTGACGGCAAGCGGCGGCGCGGGCGGCTACGAGTATAGCTTTGACGGCGGCACCACTTTTACGGCCGATTCACTGGGAATAATGCTTGACGCAACTTCCCATAGTATCTCCGTCCGCGATGCCAACGGCTGTCAGGCAGATACTACTTTCAGCCTCGGCGAGCCGGATGCGCTGCTCCTCAACGGCACCTCCGTGCCCACTTCCTGCTTCAATACGCTGGATGGCGAGATCAGTCTGACCACCTCCGGGGGTTCGGGTGATTACAGTTATATCTGGAGCAGCCTCGGCACCGGGGACGGGTCGGTTAACCTGCCGCCGGGTTCCTATGATATTACGGTGACGGACGAGAACCTGTGCACGCAAACGCTAACGGTAGCCATCGCAAGTCCGCCGGCCATCGAGACCGTGCTGACGGCCTCCGAGCCTACCCGCTGTTTCGGCGGCAGCAACGGCTCTCTCACCGTCACTGCTACCGGCGGTACGGGAATGTTGAGCTACGCCTGGGACGACGAGAACTCGCAGGTGAATAATAACGCCGTTTTCCTGGCGGCGGGCACTTATACCCTCATCACCACCGACATCAACGGCTGCGCGGATACGCTAACGGCTGATGTGAGCCAGCCCGACAGCCTGGAGATCCAGTTCCTGCCCCTGGATGTTGCCTGCCGGGGCGAGAGCACGGGTAGCGTGCAGGCCTCCGTCAGCGGCGGTACCCCCGATTACGGTTTCGACTGGCAGAATGACGAAACCACGGCTGCCATCACCGACCTGCCCGCCGGCACCTTCGGCCTGGAAGTAACCGACGCCAACGGTTGTACCGTCATGGATTCGGTAACGATTGCCGAACCCGCCACCGGAATCGAACTGGCCGCGCAGCAGGACCAGTCCGGTTGCTTTAACACGGCCACCAATGTAGCTACCGTGAATCCACAGGGCGGCACCGGCGGCTATGTGTATAGCTGGACCAACGGCGAAACCACGGCCACGGCTACCCAACTGCCCGCCGGACCCGCCACCGTATCGGTTACCGACGCCGGAAACTGTACGGTGACCATCGACCTGGACGTGGTGCAGCTCGACTCCATTACCTTCAACCTGATTGCCAATGCCCCTACCTGCCAGGGACTGGCGGACGGGCGGCTGGGCGTGACCCAGGTAGTGGGCGGCGCGGCTCTGACCGAAACGGATTACACCTATAGCTGGAGTACTAACCAGTCGGGAATCGTGATTAATAATCTGGCCGGAGGAACGGCCTACGGCGTGACGGTTACTGATCAGCGCGGTTGCCGGGGCACGGGAATGCGCAACTTGCCGGACCCCGCCCCCGTTGTTTTTGCGGCCGAGAGTACACCCGTCACCTGTTTCGGTGAGTCCGACGGCAGTCTGGAAATCGTCCAGATCAGCGGCCCGAATGCCGGGGCATTTTCCATCCAGTGGAATGCCGGGGCGGGCGGCGTCACCGACTCCCTGGCGGGCGGATTACCGGCGGGAACCTACAGCGTGCAGGTAACCGATGCTGCCGGCTGTAGCCGAACCGAATCTTTTACCGTAGAGCAACCTACCCTGCTGGTCAGCAGCCTGAGTGCGCGCGATAACCGCTGCTTCGGCGACAGCAATGGCAGCATTACCGCAGATGTATCCGGCGGCGTACCGAATTACACCTACGCGTGGTCGACTAACGACTCGACCCGTCAACTGATCGACATCCCGGCGGGGGAATACCAACTGACCGTGACCGATGCCAACGGTTGCCAACGGGAAAACCGCGTGACGGTGACCCAACCGGAACCGGTAACGGTGTCCTCCCTTCCCCGCGACGTGGTGTGCCGGGGAGATTTCACCGGCCG
The DNA here is from genome assembly GCA_963710215.1 of Lewinellaceae bacterium. Classification (GTDB taxonomy): domain Bacteria; phylum Bacteroidota; class Bacteroidia; order Chitinophagales; family Saprospiraceae; genus Neolewinella. Next base: position 115,916 of record CAVPZP010000047.1, read on the forward strand.
TATCACCGCGCTGGCCGAAGGCGGCCGACCTCCCTACGCCTACAGCCTGGACGGCAACAGCTTCAGCCGGGGCACTGATTTTCTCGGTCTGGATGCCGGTACCTACACTATATATGTACGGGACGCGGGCAACTGTGTCTACACCGCCCAAACCCAAATCGGCGACGGGCCGGAATTCGATCTCGACCTGGGTGACGACCGCCGCATCACTTTCGGCGACAGCATCCGATTGATTCCCGAAGTGATCGACACGGTCGGCGGACTGCTCTACCAGTGGGCGGGTTCCTACGACGGCACCATCGACTGCGACTCCTGTGCAACGCCCACGGTAAAACCGGAGTTCGAGATCGACTACACCCTGGTGATCATCAATGCCGACGGCTGCGAGGCCGAGGACCGGGTGCGAGTACGGGTGGATAAATTTCGGGTAGTGGAAGTACCCACCGGTTTTACGCCCAACGGCGACGGACAGAATGACCGCCTGATCGTACACGGCCGCCCGGGAACCCGGATTGCCTACGTGCAGGTATTTGACCGCTGGGGAGAAATGGTCTACGAGGACCGCGACTTCGACGTCAACGATTTCACCCGCGGGTGGGACGGCACGAACAAAGGGAAACCCCTTAACGGAGGGGTATTTATTTGGCAGGCCGAAGCTGTTTACGAAGATGGCAGCACCGAAATTGTTAACGGCCAAACGACGCTCTTACGTTAAAGTCTTGGGCGGCGGCGGAGGATTGTGTACATTTGAGGGGCTTCGCCCGTACTTTTGGCGGCAGCCCACGCTTGGGGAGATGCTTTTGCACCTCGGCAGGGGCAAGCTCTACCCGGATGGATTGCTTTGGGTGGGATTGTTGGATGAAGCCTTGAATTCTTCATCCCCGCCATCATTCCTTCTCACCCCTTCGGGGGGCCGGGGGGGGAATTGCGTGAGGTGCCTGGAGGGGCGACGTAGGGGTAGGGCTTGCCCCTACCCGGAGAAGAGTGCGGAGCACCGAGCGAACAGCGAAGCCCGCAAGGGACCGACCCCGGCCTTTGGCCGGGGGCACGCCCGGACGACTGAAAAGAGAAAACGAGATTTTAGTTTGGAACAGAGATTTACTTAGAAAAATAGACCGCCTGTAACCGATTTATTCAGTGGCCCCGTCCGGCTGCGGCGCGCTTGCCGCAAGTAGGGAACGGTGCCGACGAAAGCAATTTTTAATGGGAAATAACTACACCAACCGTCTGCTTTTTATCGCGCTTTTCGGCCTGTTCATCGTCACTACCGGGCGGACGCAGGATGCCCGGTTTGCGCAATTTTATGCCACGCCCCTGCAGGTAAATCCGGCACTGACCGGGGTAATGAACGGCCAGACCCGGCTGATTGCCAACTACCGTAACCTGTACTCCTCCGTTTTGGGGACCGAGGATGCGTTCAAGACCCTGGCGGCTTCGGCCGATATCCGGCGGCCGGTAGGCAAGGGCAATTTTTACGGCCTGGGTCTGAGCGTTATGCGTGACCAGGCGGGGGTTTCTCGCTTTACCCGCTCACAGATGGCGGTGAGCGGCTCGTATCAGCAACAGCTGGGGGGTAGCCGCTACAGCAAAAGTGCCAATTTTCTGGTGGCGGGTGCCCAGTTGGGCTTCGGGCAGCGGGGGTTTGATTTTGAGAAACTGTGGTTTAGTAATCAGTTTTTCGTGGATAACGCGACCCGCGAGGCATACATTGATATGGCCGCCGCGCCCGGGGAGGATTTCCCGAGCATGAATACCGGACTTTACGCCAATTTCAACGCCGGCCTGCTTTGGTATGCCAGTTTCGACGATAACACCAGCATCTACGTCGGCGGCTCGGCGCACCACCTGAATGAACCGAACATCAGCCTGCTGCCCGATGCGGAGGACAAGCTTTTCCGCAAATACGTGGTGCATGCGGGTGGTGAGTTGCCGCTGGGTAGAAAGAGTGGATTCAGCCTGCTACCGGCCGCCATCGTAATGAGTCAGGGACCGGCCTTTAGTGCCATGGCGGGCGCGAACGTGCGCTATACACAGCGCGAATGGAAGGAAGTTGCCCTGCGGATCGGTGCGTGGTCGCACCTGTCGAATCGTCTGGAATCGACGAGTATGGACGCCGTGACGGTCTCCGTTATTTTAGAGACGGAGCGGTTGCAATTCGGGGTGAGTTATGATTTGACCGTTTCGGATCTGGCGGTGAGCAACAACTCGCGTGGGGCCTTTGAGATGAGCGTGATGTACGTGGCGCCGGCCAAGTACCGGAGCCGGGTGGAGTGCCCCAAGTTTTAGGGTTTAACGGACTTTAACGGTGGAATTAACGAATTGGAGACGCATTTTGTGCTTCCGATGCAACTATCATTGCAGGGCAATCGACATTGCAGTAGATTCACTAACCACAACCCCTTTACCCATGCGTTACGCACTGCTATTCCTCCTACTGGCCGGTTTCGGCCTCGGCACCCAACTCTCCGCCCAACAGCAAACGCTGCTGCGCAAGGCCCGCTTTACCGGTGCTTTCGGTGCCCCGATCTATGAATTTGCCCTATCCGACGGGCTGGCCGATGCCGCCGGCGGCGGCGGCGGACTGGTGTTCAACAATGTCTTCATCGGCGGCTACGGCATGAAAACCCGCGAACTGGCTCCGTTCCAAACGCTTAACGCCGACCTCACCTCGGCCGAACTGCGCCAGGGCGGTTTCTGGCTCGGGTTTACCGGCAACTCCGATAAACTGATCCACCCTTATGGTAGCGTACGCGCCGGCTGGGGCCGTTTTGATTACCGCGAAGATGGTCGGGGAGATGTAATCGAAGATCGCAACTTCGCCGCAACCCCCGAACTGGGCCTGGAGCTGAACGTAGCTACCTGGTTCCGCATTAATGCGGCGGCCGGCTACCGTTACGTCAACGGACTGGAGGATAATGCTCCGTTGACCGACGACCAACTGAGCGGTTTTACCGCCAACCTTACCCTGCGCTTCGGTATTTTCGGTAGTACGAAGAACCGCTGGGGACGCCGCGACTGGGATTAAATCTCCAGCGGGGCGACCAATATCGGCAAGACTATGATGTGCCTGCCGACTTACAAACAGGATCGTCTATTTGTTATATCATTTAAAACGGGCCGTCGAAACCAGTTTCGGCGGCCCGTTTTATGATTACTTTTGCCGGAGTATTTGTACCCAACCAAATTACAACCGCCATGATGATCCGCCAACTGGAAGCCCGCGACAACCGCTCACTCGCCGAACTGATCCGGGTGGTGATGACTGAATTCGAGTGTGCCGGGCCGGGGTTTTCCATCAACGACCCCGAGATGGAAGACTTGTACGCCGGCTACTCGCAGCCCCGCTCCGGCTATTATTTGCTGGTGGATGACAAGGATTACATCATGGGCGGGGCGGGCTTCGCCCCCCTGGCGGGCGGCGACCGGGATACTTGCGAACTGCGCAAGATGTACTTCGACCCCGAAGCGCGCGGCCAGGGCTGGGGGCAAGTTATCCTGGAACTGATCGAAGCACAGGCCGCGCGCCAGGACTATAAAAAAGTCTACCTGGAAACCGTGGCGCGCATGAGTGGCGCGGGGCGGCTTTATCAAGCGGCGGGCTACCGCAAACTGGACGGCCCCATGGGCGATACCGGGCACCACGGGTCTTGCGAGTTGTTTTATTTGAAAGAGATTTGAGGATGTGGGTTTCCCCCGGCCTCCCGAAGAGGGGAGATTGTTTTGCGTTATAAATTGTCGGCCCCTGAACCTTGATCGTATCGCTTACCCCTATCACTCGTATGAAATAATCCCCTCTCCGACCCAACCTTTTCCCCCGCCCAGGCTATTCCATCGTATGGACAATTTACGCTACCCCATCGGCCGCTTCCAGGTGCCCGATCCGATTTCCGCCGGCGATCTGGAAACCTGGATCGCCAACATCGGCGGCCTGCCGCAGGAACTACGCATCACCCTGGCCGAAGTGACCGACGCGGAACTGGAGCAAACCTACCGCCCCGGCGGTTGGACGGTGCGCCAACTCGTCCATCACCTGGCGGACAGCCACCTGAACGCCTACCTGCGCTTCAAATGGTCGCTGACCGAAGATAAGCCGCACATCAAAGCCTACGATGAAAAAGCCTGGGCCGAAACTCCGGACATTGCCGCCGTGCCCATCGCCGTTTCCCTCGATCTACTGACCGGTCTGCACGACCGCTGGCTATCCCTCCTCCGCCACCTGGAACCCGCTGATTTTAGCGGGCGCGGCTACAATCATTCCGATGGTAACTTTTATTCGCTGGCCCGCGCTACCGGGCAATATGCCTGGCACGGGCGGCACCACCTGGCGCACGTGCGGCTGGCACTGAAGCATTAGCGTAGATCGCTGATTCTTCTGCCCCGCCGCCGTCCGGAGGGAGGCACATCCCACGACCCTCAATCCCTCATTCCTTCAATCCCTCAATCCTTACAGTAAATGGCCGATCACAAGATTATTTTTTCAATGGAAGGCGTTTCCAAGTCCTTCACCGGTGGCAAGAAAGTGCTCAATAATATCTGGCTCTCTTTCTTCTACGGGGCCAAGATCGGCGTACTGGGTTTGAACGGATCGGGTAAGTCTACCCTGCTCAAAATCATCGCCGGCAGGGACGAGAATTACCAGGGCAACATCGTTTTTGACGGTACCTACAAAATCGGTTTCCTGGAGCAGGAGCCGGAATTGGACCCGAATAAAACCGTCCGCGAGGTGGTGGAAGAGGCCGTAAGCGAGGTCGTGGCCCTGCAAAAAAAGTACGAGGAGATCAACCTCAAGTTTTCGGAGCCGATGAGCGACGATGCGATGAACGACCTGATCGCGAAGCAGGGCGAACTGATGGAACAGCTGGACCACCACAATGCCTGGGAACTGGACACCCGCCTCAACACGGCCATGGAAGCCCTGCGCTGCCCGCCCGACGACGCCAAAGTAAGCGTACTCTCCGGCGGCGAGCGGCGGCGCGTAGCACTGGCCCGCCTGCTGCTGAGCAACCCCGATATCCTGCTACTGGATGAGCCGACCAACCACCTGGACGCCGAATCCGTCCACTGGCTGGAACAGTACCTGCGCAGCTTCCCCGGCACCGTGATCGCCGTGACCCACGACCGCTATTTCCTCGACAACGTGGCGGGCTGGATCCTGGAACTAGACCGGGGCGAGGGCATTCCGTGGGAGGGAAATTATTCCAGTTGGCTGGAGCAAAAGGCCCGCCGCCTGGAACAGGAGGAAAAAACCGAAAGCAAGCGCCGCAAAACCCTCGAACGCGAACTGGAATGGATCCGCATGGCCCCCAAAGCGCGTCAGAGCAAGGGCAAAGCCCGCCTCAACGCCTACGATAAACTGGCCGGCGAGGGTGGCAAGGAGCGCGAAAAGAACCTGGAAATCTTCATCCCCGCCGGCCCGCGCCTGGGGGATAAGGTCATCGAACTGGATGACGTCACCAAGGGTTTCGGCGACCGCATCCTGTTCGAGCACCTCAACCTGTCGATCCCCAAAAATGCCATCGTCGGCATCATCGGTCCCAACGGCGTGGGCAAGAGTACGCTCTTCCGCATGATCATGGGCGAGCAGCAACCCGACAGTGGGGAGATCGAGCGCGGCGAATCGGTCAAGGTCTCCTACGTCGACCAGAATCACGAGCAGCTCAAGGACGGCGAGAAGACCGTTTACCAGGTCGTCTCCGGCGGCAACGAACTAATCGAAGTGGGCGGCACCAGCCTGAACGCCCGCGCCTACCTGAGCCGCTTCAATTTCGGCGGTTCCGACCAGCAGAAAAAGATCGGCGTCCTCTCGGGCGGGGAGCGCAACCGCCTCCAACTGGCCATGACCCTGCGCGAGGGCGGCAACGTCCTCCTCCTCGATGAGCCGACCAACGACATCGACATCAACACCCTGCGTGCCCTCGAAGACGCGCTCGATAACTTCGCCGGCTGCGTGCTCGTCATTTCCCACGACCGCTGGTTCATCGACCGCCTCGCTACACACATCCTCTCCTTTGAGGACGAGGCGGAGGTGGTTTTCTTCGAAGGCAATTACGCCCAGTACGAGGCCGCCAAGAAGGAAAAAATGGGCGACCAGACTCCGAAGCGGCCCCGGTTTAAAAATGTGATCAATCGGTAATGGCGAGAAAGTAAGCTCTTTATCAGGTGTATGAAGTTTGGTCGGGCGTGTCCCTGCCTTGAGCGGCAGGGCCGGTCCCTTCCCAGCTCGCAGGTCTGCTCGGCCCTGCGGGCTGCCTCCCAAGGTCGGCACTGTCCAGGCACCTCACGCGAAGCGACGATCACCCCAATTCCGTCCAGAACTTTTAAATCCGGTCTGCCGCTAATTTTTTCTCAATTCCACCCTGCCCCTTGCTCCTACCATCCCCAGATCGTGTCCTGCTCGACGTTCGTAGCCCCGGCGAATACGCGGAAGGACACATCGTCGGTGCCCGGTCCCTGCCCCTTTTTTCGGACGAGGAACGGGCCGAGGTGGGTACCGCCTACAAGCAGGAAGGGCCGGCACCGGCCTTCCTGCTGGGGCTGGAGCGGAGCGGTCCCAAACTGCGTGCCTACGTAGAGCGTGCGCTGGAGCTGGCTCCCGGTCGGCGCGTGACCGTCCACTGTTGGCGGGGCGGGCAGCGGTCGGCAAGCATGGGATGGCTACTGGAACGGGCCGGTTTCGACGTCGCCATACTACCGGGGGGTTATAAGGCTTACCGCACGGAAGCACGGGCGTGGCTGGGTAGTTTTCCGCACCATTTACGGCTGCTGTGCGGCCCCACGGGGTCGGGGAAGACGGCCGTCCTCCACGCGCTGCGAGCGCAGGGTGCCGCTATTCTCGATCTGGAAGGCATGGCCCGTCACCGGGGTTCTTCCTTCGGTGCCATCGGTCAGGAACCGCAGCCGAGTAGCGAACACTTTGAAAACCTCCTTTTCGCTGCTTTATACCAGCTCCCCGCCGACCGGCCGGTTTGGGTCGAGGACGAAAGCCGCATGATCGGCACCGCCTGCATCCCCGAAACTTTCTGGGATCGCCTGAGTGCCGCGCCTCTTTACCGGCTCGATCCCGACCTGGAAGACCGCGTTCGGCACCTGGTTGCCGATTATGCCGGTTTTCCCAACGAGCAACTCGCCGCCGCTTTTCAGCGCATCGGCAAGCGGCTGGGTGGGCAACACCTCAAGGCTGCCCTGAAAGACCTGGAAACCGGTGATTACGCGGCGGCGGCCCGCATTGCGTTGGTCTATTACGACAAAACCTACCACCATTCCTTCGAGCGGCGGGGGCGGGAGGCCGCTACCACCCTCACTTATGCTAACCAGTCGGCGGCGTGGGTGGCGGAGCGGTTGCGGGAGATGTAATGGAAGAAAAACCCTACTTGAACCGAATTGCCCGTACCGGGTCTACCCGTGATACGAGGTAGGAAGGTATGACCAGAAATAGTAGTGTAACCGCTATCGTACCCACATTGAGTAGCAGGACAACGCCCCAGTCGACGTCAACCGGAGCAACGGAGAGGTAGTAGCTTTCCTCGTCGAGGCGGACGATGCCGAAAGTATCCTGCAACCAACAGATACCGAGGCCGAGCAGGTTGCCCCAGAATAGACCGAGGATCAGGATGTAAGCGGCGTAGTAAAGGAAAACGCCCCGGATGGACCAGTCGGACTGGCCGAGAGCTTTGAGGATACCGATCATATTGGTGCGCTCCAGTATGAGGATGAGCAGTGCGGTGACCATATTGATGAGGGCCACCAACAACATGAGTGTCAGGATAACCGCTTCATTGACATCCTGGATGTCGAGCCAGTCGAACAGATCGGGTTGCTTGTGGCGGATCGACTCGGCGTAGAGTTCGATGGGTAAGGGATCGTAATGAATATAATTATCGTAGGCATCGAGATCCCGTTTATCGTCGATAAACACCTCGAAGCCGTTGACCTGATCGGGTTCCCAGCCGTTGATCCGCTGGATGTGGCGGATGTCGATCAGGGCGAACTGGCGGTCGTACTCCTCCAGTCCGGTGCGGTAGAGGCCTCGGATGGTCATCACGCGCTTGGGCATCTCGCCGGTGCGTTCCACGAAATTGATCAGCACCTTTTCACCCACCTGACGGCGCAGCCGCAGGGCGGTCTGCTCGGAAATCAGGATATCGGAAGACAGGGAATCTGCGGTAGCATCCAGGGGGTCGCCGGCGGTGATGTAGCGGCTGAGGAAATCCCAGTCGAAATCGGGGCCGATCCCCTTCAGCACGATACCCTCCATGATGGTACCTTCTTCCTCCGTGCGGCTGAACATGATACCCGGCTTGATGCCGAATTGCTGAATGTGGCGGATGCCGCCGTGGGTTCGGTTTACCGTCATGTACTCGTGACCGAGAAAAGTTCGGCTTTCCTGATACTCGATGCTCGTGATGGTATCGAGGGAAGGGTAGAAATCCTGTTGCGTGGATATGGGTACTTCCGAAGAGAGGTCGGAAGCAGCGGCGCGGTCGGTGATATGAATATCCCCCCAGAAGCCGTAGATCTTGTCGGCGATCTCGGTTTTGAAACCGGAGATCAGGGAGGTGGCCACCACCATGACGGTCATGCTGAGGGCCACCGCCGCCACGGCGATGCGAAGAATGAGGCGGGAAAAGGAGCGGCCGCCGCCGGCCGCCACGCGGCGGGCGATAAAGAGAGGTAAATTCATATCGGGCGGCGGAGCCGCGTGCTTTAGGTTATGGGCTGCGCCCACTGGTATTTTATTACTTTTGTACCCAGCCCAGGTGTACACTCACACTCGTTTTGGCTGGATACAAAAGTACTAATTTACCAGCGGCCGAAGGCCGCCCACCAAAGTACGCGGCTCCGCCGCCCTACCACATGACCACCACCACACAACAAACTACCGACACCGTACTAATGGTGCGCCCCGCCAACTTCGGCTACAACCCCGAAACGGCGGAGGACAATGCCTTCCAGATCAAGCCGACGGGCAAGGAAAAAGAACTGGCCCCGCAACGCGCCCGCCGCGAATTTGACGAGCTGGTGCGCCGGATGCGGGCGGCCGGAATTCAGGTACACGTGATCGAGGATACGGACGAGCCGAAGAAAACGGACGCCGTGTTTCCCAACAATTGGATCTCCACCCACGAAGACGGCGTGGTGATGACTTACCCCATGTTTTCCGCCATCCGCCGCCGCGAGCGGCGGACGGATATCGTGGAATACCTGTCCGAGAATTTCCAGGTGCGGGAGTGGATCAAGCTGGAAGATCGGGAAAATGAGGGCCGGATGCTGGAAGGAACCGGCAGCATGATCCTGGACCGCGAGAACCGTATCGCCTACGCCTGTCTCTCCGAGCGGACCGACAAGGAAACTTTCCTCAATTGGTGCGAGGTGATGCGCTACGAACCCCTGCCGTTTACCGCTCTGGGCCGGGATACCGGCTTGCCGATCTATCACACCAACGTGATCATGTGCATGGGCACCGGTTTCGTGGTCATTTCCCTGGAAAATATCCCCAACCCCGCCGAGCGAAAGATGCTGCTGGACAAATTTGCCGCCACGGGCAAGGAGGTCGTTGCCATCAGTACGCAGCAGGTGGATGAGTTTGCCGGTAATATGCTGGAGGTACGCGGGAAAAACGGCCCGGTGGTGGTGATGTCGGAGGCGGCCCACGATGCCCTTACACCCGCGCAGCGGGCAACTTTGGGTAAACACGCCAAACTGCTACATGCGCCCCTGGGCACCATTGAAAAGCTGGGCGGCGGAAGTGCGCGGTGCATGATCGCGGAAGTGTTTTTGCCGAAGGAGGGGTGAGTTCTCACCCGCGTGAGGTGCCCGAACGGTGACGACGCAGGGCAGGGGCTTGCCCCTGCCCGGAGGAAGGCAGCCCGCAGGGCCAAGGCGACAGCCGCGCCGGCAGGGGACCGACCCCGGCACTGGCCGGGGGCACGCCCGAATAACCGCACAAAAAACACCGGCTCGGCCGGATCGTTATCAATCGCGTTCAGAACAGTCAGACCTACGCATAAAATCTTTTCCCGTGTCCCTTTCGATCCGACCCGCCACCACGGCCGATATTCCGGTTATCCAGCAGATTGCCAATGAGACCTGGCCGGTAACGTTCGGCGACAAGATGTCGCCCGAGCAGTTGCGTTACATGATGGAATTGATGTACGGCACACCGGCGCTGGAAGAGCAATTCGGGCCGAAGGGGCATCTTTTCCTACTGGCCGAGTCGGCCGGTGAGACCGTTGGCTTCCTGTCGTATGAACTGAATTACGAGCGGACCGGAAGGGCCAAGATCCACAAAATTTACCTGCGGCCCGCCGCCCAGGGGACGGGAAGCGGCCGGGCTTTCGTGAACGCCGCCGAAACACAGGCCCGTGCGGCCGGTATGTCCGTGATGGTGCTGGACGTGAAGCGCGATAACCCGGCCGTAGGATTCTACGAGCACCTGGGATACCGCAATCTGGGACACAAGGACACCGACATCGGTAACGGCTTTGTGATGATGGATTACGTGATGGAGCGAAAACTGTAATCCTTCCTCCCCCACCCCGAACGCACAACGGGTTGCCCTCTACGTGAGGACAACCCGCGGCATAATAAAACAATGAGAGAACAGCCGAAAAGGCTGCAAAACTTACAAAAAGATAACTGGAGTTTAGTGATGCGCTCAAGGCAACCGGTCCACGCATCAAAAACCAAAACCAAAACAATTCCATCAGCTAAAAGCAAGAGAAGCAACCAACTTTTTCTTACCCATAAGGCTTTCGGAAAAACGCGCAGCGGTTCGTGTTCGCTGCGCTACAAAGGTAACGACGCGGGGGGGTGGCCCCCACCCCATAGGTATGGGGTGGGGGCGATTTTTCTTCGTTAAAATACGTTAATTTTTTCCCGGTCCAGGGTTCACGGGCACCGCTTACACCGATTTGGGCACCGGTTTCCCGACAAAACGTACAATTAGCCAGGCGGCGACAATGCCCAGCGCGAGCATGAGCAGGCAGATGGGCCACCCCCCGCCCAGCACGGCGGTGATGAAGCCGGTGGTGATGGCAATGGCCCCCACGGAAAGCGCGTAGGGCAACTGCGTGCGCACGTGGTCGATGTGGTGGCAGTCGGAGGCCAGGCTGCTGAGAATGGTGGTGTCGGAGATGGGGGAACAGTGGTCGCCCAGGACGCTGGCGGCCAGGATGGTGCTGATGACGTTGAAGAGCAGTTCGAGTGAGTGATCGTAGTCCGTGCTGCCGTGGGCGATGGTGATGGACCAGGTGAGCGGAATAGCGATGGGGTACAAAATGGCCATGGTGCTCCAGCTGGACCCGGTGCTGAAACTGATGAGGGCGGCCAGCACGAAAATGACGGGCGGCAGTAAGAAAGGGTGCAGGTTGCCCTGTAGTACGCCCGTGAGAAAAGTGGCCGTGTGCAGCTCCTCGGTGGTGATGGCCAGCGACCAGGCCAGACTGAGGATCATGATGGCGGGCAGCATGGTTTTGAAGCCGCTGGTGAGCACCCCGATGGTGCGTTCGAGCGACAATATCTTCTGGGTGACCGAAAGAATGAGGGCCGCCGCCACGCCGCAAACCGAGGCCCAGAGCAGGGCCACGTAGCTGTCGGCCGAGCCGATCACGTCGCCGAGTTTGCGGAAAAAACTGCCGTCCATGGCCCCCCACACGGCCCCCCAGCCGTCGGTGGCGGGCGCGGCCGCGCCCAGGGCGGCGTACTCGCCCGCGATGCCGGTGTCGATGAGGCCGACGATGGTCATGATGATGACGGTCAGGACCGGAATTACCGCGTTGCGTGCGCGCAGGGGCGCACCCGCCACGGGGCTGAGGTCTTCGGTTTCGCTGGCCTCGTCCTCCTCGCTGCTGGGGGTACTGACCATGCCGGTGAGGCGGGCGCGGGTCTCGGCTTTGAGCATGGGACCGAAGTCGCGGCCCTGATAGATCAGAAACAGGATAAAGCAGAGCGTGAGCACGGGATAGTAGCTGTACTTGAGGCTGTCGAGAAAGACTGCATAGGGCGTCAGATCGGGATCGAAACCGGCGATCTGGGTGATGCCGTCGTCGATGTAGCCGAGTTCGGCCCCGATCCAGGTGGTGATGAAGGCCACGGCAGCCACCGGGGCGGCGGTGCTATCGACTACGTAGGCCAGTTTTTCGCGGCTGACCTTAAAGCGGTCGGTGACCGAGCGCATGGTGTTACCCACAATGAGCGTATTGGCGTAGTCGTCAAAGAAGATCGCCACGCCCAGTAGCCAGGTGATGGCCTGCGCGCTGCGGTCGGTGGTGGCGTACTTACTCAGGCGGTTGACCACCCCGGCCATGCCGCCGTTGCGGGAAATGATGGCCACCATGCCGCCGATGAGCAGCGAGAACACGATGACCGACAGGTGACCGGTGTCGTTTAGTGCCCGAATGAAGTAGGTTTGGATAACACTCACAAAACTGAGCAGGATGGCGTAAAGCGAGTCGATCCGCAGGCCGCCCGCGATGAAGGCCCCCGCCCAGACGCCGATAAAGAGCGAAATGATGACCTCGCGAAACAGCAGGGCCAGCACGATGGCCACCAGCGGCGGAATGATGGACAGCCACAGCGGGATGTGCCGGGTGCGGAGCGGCTGGTCCTTGCCCGCCTGGCGAAAATGAAACAGCCGGTACTCGCCCTGCGCGCCCACCAGGTGCAGGCCGGGCGTGAAGGCAGGTAGCGTGGCGCGGCCGTCGGTAACGGCATAGTTTATTTCGGCACCATCCACGCTCACTTTCAGGCTATCGGTACCGGCGGTGGCGGGCAGGCTCACGGTGCCGCGTTCTACAGCGAATGGTCCGAAACGGGTTTCCTGGGCGGTTAGCAGGGAGGGGAGAGAAGCAAGCAGGACGACGAAAATAACGAGGGGTAGCAGAAACCGCATGAAGGAAGTGGTTATTATTAGTGTAGCCGGTGGGCAGGTCGGGCAACGGCATTGTTTGATAGCAGTACGCCGTTTGCGGCCGACAAAATCGCACAAATAATTTAAAGGGCGGCGGAAACCCCTAATTTTACCTCCAAACCGGCTTCCATGCACCGTATTCTCCTCTCACTCGCACTCCTTATTTTACTAACATTTTCGGTAGCCGCCCAGGCACCGAGTCTCACCCGCTTCACCGCGCCGGTCACGGTGGAGGGCCAGACGCTGGCGTGGCCCTTTGCCGGCGGCCTCAACAATCCCCAACCGAGTTCGGCCGACCTGGATAATGACGGCGATGACGACCTCTACATCTTCGACCGCCTGGGCGGGGCGCAACTCGCTTTCCGCACCGAGACCGACGGCAGCCTCACCTATGCGCCCGAACTGACGGTCAATTTCCCGCCCCTCGACGCCTGGGCACTCCTACGCGACTATAACGGCGACGGCATCATGGATATCTTTGCCTACAGTGATGCCATCATCGACGGTATCATGGTTTACCAGGGCTACTACGACGACGATAACCTACTGGCGTTCAACCGCTACCAGTTCGAGAACGCCTCCAATATCATCTATTTTCCCCTCAATAACGGCCGCATAAATCTTTTCGTCAGTTCCATCGACATCCCCGCCTTCGACGACCTGGACTGCGACGGCGACCTCGACATCCTCACCTTCAATATCAGCGGCGGTTACATGGAGTTTTACGCCAACCAATCGGTCGAGCGGGGCTTCGGTCTCGACAGCCTCATCTACTTGCGCAAAAACGGCTGCTACGGCGGCATCTTCGAGAGCGGGCTGAGTTCGGCCGTCGATCTGGCCTCCGCCCCCGGCGAGTGCGCCGATCCGCTACTCGGCCCGGCGGAACCCGCCGGCCCCCGCCACTCCGGTTCCACGTTACTCACTTTCGATGCGAATGGCGACGGCATAAAAGACCTCATCCTGGGCGACATCACCTTTAGTGACATCAACCTGCTCACCAACGGCGGCACCTGCCAGCAGGCATGGTACAATGACCAGCAGCCTTTCTTTCCCACCTACGATGTCTCGCTCGACCAGGATTTCTTCCCCGCCCCTTTTTACGTCGATTTTAATAACGACGGCAAGCGCGACCTCCTCGTTTCCCCCTCCGCCCAGGGCAACGTGGAAGACAAGGAAGTGCTGTGGTATTACGAAAATACGGGCACCGACGCCAACCCCGTCTTCGCCCTGCAAACCCGTACCGCCCTGGTGGAACAGATGATCGATCTCGGTACCGGTGCCCGCCCCGTCCCTTTCGACTACAACGGCGACGGTCAGCTCGATCTCGTCATCGGCAACAACAACGATTACGCGGGCGGCGGGGGCATCGCCATTAACGACTCGCAGGTCTACCTCTACGAAAATACCGGCAGCCCGGGCGCACCCGCTTTCACGCTCGTAGACACCAACTACCTCGGCCTGGCCGTCTTCACCGATGTCACCAACAGCTTCTACCCCGTCTTCGGCGATCTGGACGGCGACGGCGATCAGGACGCCCTGGTGGGCGAGGCCACCGGCGGACTCCTCTACCTGGAAAACACGGGCGGACCCGGCCAGACCGCCGTGTTCGGCCAGCCGCAATTCGAGTGGATGGGCATCGACGTGGGCCTCAGTTCCGTGCCCGCCCTGGCCGACATCGACGGTGACGGACTGCTCGATCTGCTCCTGGGCGAGCGCAGCGGCAACATCAATTATTTTCGTAATACGGGTACCCCTACCGTCCCCTTTTTCGACCCCTCGCCCGACGCCGGTGACAACCGCCAGCAATTCGGCGGCCTGGACCTGCGCGGCCCCGGTTTCAGCACCGGTTATTCCGCCCCCTGGGTTATCGCTTACGGCACCGATAGCCTTCAGGTGGCGGCCGGCGGCGTCATCGGTCCCGTCGAACTATACGGCGGCGGCATCAGCGCGGCCAACCCCGTTTTCAGCACCGTCAGCACGGCCCTGGGCGGCATCAATTTCGGCACCCGCAGCACCCCCTCCTTCGGTGACTGGGACGGCGACGGACTGCTCGAAATGGCGGTCGGCAACTACCGGGGCGGCATCCAGTTTTACGACACCGACATCGTCGATTCCCCCTTCGTCGGCCTCGCCGATCGACCACTCGAACTGACGGGCATCACCATCTTCCCCAACCCCGCCGGAGAGCAATTCCGGGTGCGCGGCCTCCCCACCGGCAACACGGCCGAGACCCGTTTATTCGACGCCTCCGGCCGTCTGGTCCGGCGGGCCACCCTCGGCCCCGGTGCGTCATTTTCCGTTCGCGGTCTCCCGGCCGGTCTCTACTTCGCGCAAGTTCTCAATCTCGGCAGCGGTGCGCGGGGCACGTTCCGGGTGGTGGTGCGCTAAACATTTCTCGGGGGCCACCGGCGGCTACCGCCGCCGGCCGGGCCGTCCGCTGCTCGCTGTTCGCTCGGCCCTGCGGGCTGCCGCCTGCGGGGCGGCCCCGCTCCCACCCCTTGTCCGTTGGGAAAAAAGAAGGGTGTTCACAAATTTCCATTGAAATAAGCTATAATTAAACGACGCGGTTCATTGGTAGAAACAAAATGTTAGCTTTGTGATTATGAGAGCACTTTCACTTTACTCGGGGGCCGGGGGTTTTGATATCGGAATTCAACGTGCCGGATTTGAGGTAGTGTGGGCTAACGATTATGACAAAAATGCCTGTGCGTCTTATGCCCTCAACATTGGTGACCATATACGCTGTGGCGATATTCTCGATTTTTTGCCGGATTTGGATAACTTATCCGATATTGATCTAGTCGTAGGTGGTCCACCCTGTCAAGGGTTTTCCGTAGCCGGCAAAATGGACCCGAATGATCCGCGAAGTAGGCACGTTTGGAATTTTGTCGATGTGGTAAAAAAACTAAGCCCATCCATTTTTCTCATGGAAAATGTCAAGGCACTGGGTAAATTATCTAAATGGGAACCGCTGCGCGAAAAGCTGCTAGAACGATTCAGGTCGTTGGGTTACGCGACGAATTTTGTAGTACTCAATGCCAGTGATTTCGATGTTCCCCAAGCACGGGAACGGGTATTTTTTGTAGGGTTCAAAATGAATTCCATCATTGTGCCCGATCTAAGTAAAATGTTGGAACCTTACCGTAAAACAGGTCCAACCGTACGCAAAGCGATCGGTCATCTGGATATTGCCGGAACTGGTAATAACCAACAACTATCAAAAGCAAAAATCACCCTGACCGCTAATCCGATTCTACGAAAATCTCCCTTTGCAGGTATGATGTTTAATGGTCTGGGAAGGCCGATCCGGCTCGATGGTTTTAGCGCAACGCTTCCTGCCTCAATGGGAGGAAACAAGACGCCAATCATCGACAACGAAGAGTTTTATAATGGTGAACCGAACTGGGTGGTCGAATACCACAATACACTAATAAAAGGTGGTAAGCCCATGGAATACCAGGTCGCGCCCGATCGTCTACGCCGTTTGACCGTACAAGAAGCGTCCGCTATCCAGACATTTCCTCACGATTATGTGTTTCAGGGTTCTCAGTCCTCTTGTTTCAGACAAATCGGTAATGCAGTACCGCCAAACCTGGGCGAACGTATCGGTCGCATGTTAATGGATTACCTGATCAACGATGTGATCATCGACCTACCCTATCAACTTCAAATCGCAGAATTGGATGCCTAAGCTCATTGAAACGAATGAAGCGGAACGGATCTTAAACTCCGCCTTTTTACAGCGAGAAAGTTGCAATGGAAAATTTGCAGCGTCTATTGAAAAAATTATCCTCGGCAAGCACAAAACATACCGCTACATTCTGGTGACCAGCCTGTTGGCAAGATCCACCAGTGACGAGATCAGTCCGTTGGCTCTCCAGGCAGGAGCAGATATCCCCGGTGCATTTGATGCACGAAGCTTATGCCATCAAGTTGTGGTACCATTTGAAAGAGATGTGCTTTTCAACGCGCTTGGAGGCTCAAACGAACCCTACTTGAATAAACCGGCAAGGTATCCTATGCTCAGTTATAATAATGCTGTTCGGAGAGGTTACGATAGAAATCTATTAGAACTGTTAATCGAATTACTGAGTAGTATAAGCAGCAAACAAGAAGCTTATTCTTACTTGAAATATGTTTTTTATTGTTTGGATCGAAAAATATTGAGGCTTTCCAAATATCGCGGCTTCACTTCCAGCAACAAGCCGGTATTAGTAGAACGATTAAGTTTTATTAAGGCACTGCTCACAAAATCATGTCAGGGTGAAATACCTGTCATCGTTGTAGGAACTCTTGAAACGCTTTACCACGATCATCTCGATTCTAACTATTCTGTTATAATTCACAAAGTTAACCAAGCTGGATCATCCTCAAAAGAAGTAGGAGATATTGATGTTTTCGACCCCGATGGACTAGTTTATGCAATAGAGGTCAAAGATAAAAATTTCACTGAATATGACATTCAACATGCTGCATCGAAAATTATGCAGGCAGGAGGAAGTCAGGGACTTTTCATTTATGGATCGGGTGTGGTATTTGACCGTGGTGAAGTTGCTAAACGTATTAATGATTACGAGGGAGAAGGATTCATGTTTCTGATAAGCGATATTTTGAAATACTCAAAAGATATATTGTTTCGCATTGGAAAATCCAGCAGCAGTAAATTTATTGATACGATTATTGCCGTTTCGATCCAGATTAATGCGACGGAAACTACCAGAGAATGGATCATTGAGAACATAACACCTCATGAAAAAACCTGATTATTCCTCTAATTTTACCCTCACCCAAACCACCCCCATATGTCTTCCCAAGCCATCACTTTTCCCAACGCCGCCGGCGAGCAATTGCATGCAAGGCTGGAACTACCGGTGAACCGCCACCCGCTGGCGTGCGCCATTTTCGCCCACTGCTTTACTTGCTCCAGCAGCCTGACGGCGGTGCGGAGTATCAGTCGGGCACTGAACCTGGAGGGCTACGCGGTGCTGCGATTCGATTTTACGGGTTTGGGGAAGAGCGAGGGGGACTTTTCCGACAGCAACTTCAGCTCCAACATCGCGGATCTGGTGGCGGCGGCCGATTACCTGACCGAGAATTTCGAGGCCCCTACCCTGCTCATCGGGCACAGCCTGGGCGGAGCGGCGGTGCTCTGTGCCACCCACCAGATTCCGAGCATCAAGGCCGTGGCCACTATCGGTGCCCCCTTCGAACCGGTACATGTAACCAATCTACTGCAGGGCGGTCTGAAGGAGATTGAAAAGCAGGGCTACGCCAACATCGACATCGGCGGCCGTATTTTTCGGATCAAGCGACAATTTATCGACGACCTGGGTAATTACAAGATCAAAGAAAGTATCCACGAATTGGGCGCGGCCCTCCTTATCCTGCACTCCCCCCAGGATACCACCGTCTCCATCGACGAGGCGGCAAATATTTATCAGGCCGCCCGTCACCCCAAAAGCTTTGTCTCCCTGGACGGGGCCGATCACCTGCTATCCGACAAAGCCGACAGCCACTACGCCGGCCGCGTAATTGCCGGTTGGAGCAGCCGATACCTGACCGAATCGGACGAACAAAAAGAAGAACTCAAAGCGAGCCGCAACGTGGCCGTCCGGCTGGGAGCCGAGGGTTATACGACCGAGATCATGGTCCGCAAGCATTCCCTGACGGCCGACGAACCGGAATCCGTGGGCGGTAACGATTTCGGTCCCGGCCCCTATGAATTGGTCAGTGCGGGCCTGGGGGCCTGTACGGCTATGACGATCCAGATGTACGCCCGCCGCAAAAAGTGGGTGGTGAGGGAAGTGCTGGTCCACATCGACCACCGCAAAGATTACGCCGAAGACATGGCCCATGCGGGCGAAAAGTCCGCCAAGATCGATCATTTCGACCGCACCATTTCCCTGGAAGGCGACCTAACCCCCGAGCAGCGTGAACGCCTGCTGGAGATAGCCGACCGCTGCCCCGTGCACCGCACGCTGCACGAGGAGGTGGTGGTGAGTACCACGAGTGCGGAATAGCGTTCTGAGAAATAGTGACGTTTGGAGTGCTGCGTTTAATTCGGCCCGGACGGAGTAATCATTGTTCTCTAAATCAGTCCACTATTATTTCTCCTCTCAGCGAATACTCCCCCGCTGCCGCCGCTCCTCCGCGCCGGCACCACGCTCGAAGCGGTATTGCAGGCTGAGTCCCGTGCGCCAGTTGGTCCACTCGGAATATTCTTCCTGGCGGAAATCGGGGCGGAAGGTCTCCTGGACTTGGAAGCGGGGGCTACGGACGTTGAGGGTAAGGGTGAATTTTTTATTCCACTGCTTGGTCAGACCCAGGTCGATGAGATACTGACCGCGGCGGATGGTCTGGGCATCTTTGTAGCGGGCGTTGTAGTTGAAGCGGGCCTGAATACCGATGTCGGCCGGTAGCTGGATTTGGGTACGCAGGGCACCGCTCCAGGTAGCGAAATCAAAGGCGAAATCCCGGTCACCGAAGCGGCCGCGCTGCCGGTAGCCGTAGTAGTTGATCTCGCCGGAGAGCGTCAGTTTTTCCGTCGGCCGGTAGTTGGTGGTCACCTCCAGGCCGTAGCGGTCTTCCCGCTCCAAGTTGATGGCCCGTGAGCGGATGGTGCCGGTGGAGAGAGCGAAGATATTTTCTCCCTCCTGCTCGATGATGGAGTTGAAAAAGTCGGTAGTCGTGGAGGCATAAAGGGCGGGGTTGACGGTCAGTTTCTCCCAGCGCTGCACCAGGTTCAGTTCCACACGGTCGGTATAGGCGGGGTCCAGGTCGGGGTTGCCTGCGAAAAGGGTGGTCGGGTTGCCGATACCGGCAAAGGGGTTGAGTTGCCAGAAGGCGGGGCGACGGATGCGGCGGCTGTAGCTCAACTGTGTACTGGTGGCATCGCTCAGTTGGTAGCTGGCACTCAGGGATGGGAAGAGTTTGTTGTAGCGCTTCTCGATATCCGGCTGCTCTTCGGCCGCGCTTTCCACCTGGATCCAGGTGTACTCATTGCGTAGCCCCACTTGCAGACCGATGGCGTCTTTTTTCCAGCCGTATTGCAGGTAAGCCGAACCGATGCGTTCGAAGTAATCCAGTTCATTGGCAAAGCCGGGTAGCGGGGTAAAGGCTTCATTGATGAAGTTCTCGGCCAAATAATCGCTCGTAATGATGCGGGTTTCGCCGCGCAGGCCCAGTTCCAGTTTACTATATTCGCCCAGCGGCATTTCGTAGTCGGCCTGTAGGAGGTGATCGCGGCTACTCTCGCGGGTTTCGGTGCGGTAGCGGAGCAATTCAACGGGTGCGGGGAAGGTCTCGTCGATATCCACCACCTCGTTTTCCACTTCGGCCCAGAGGTCGTTCTTGAGGTAGAGACTCAGTTTTTTTCCGGCCTCGCCGGTACGGATGTAGGCGATGTCCAGTTGTTGGTAGGTGCCGGGTTCGAGGTAGTCGAGTGATTGGCGCCAGTTGCGGGTGGGTCGGTCGTCGGCATCGGTGTAGCGGAAAGATATGTCGGTCAGGTCGTCGTTGATGACGTGGTAGAGCGAATAGCCGGCGGTCAGGGTGGCCCGCTCGCTGATGTTATAATCCAGGCCGGCGTAGCCGGTGACGTTCTTGTCGTTGCGGTCCTGATCGCGTTCCTGGCGGAGGCGAAAAAAGCCGTCGTTCACTTCGCTCTCCTGGTCCAGCTCACCGGAACCCCGATAGTTGGAGTAGCGCAGGCCCGCGCTGGCGAAGGCACTGAATTTTTCCCGCCGCAGGTTAAGGTTCATGTTCAGGCGGTGGTCGGCGGGGTAGCCGGTGGTCAGGCCGACGGTGCCGCCGTAACCGCGCTGTTTTTCCTTTTTCAGGATGATGTTGATGATCCCCGCCGATCCCGCCGCCTCGTAACGGGCCGAGGGGTTGGTGATGATCTCTACCCGTTCGATACTAGCCGCCGGAATGGCTTCCAGGGCGTTGTTATCCGCCAGGGCCGAGGGACGGCCGTTGACCAGGATACGCACCCCGGAATTTCCCCGCAGGCTCACCTGCCCGTCGGCCGAGACCATGATCGAAGGCAGTTGTTCCAGTACATTAGTAGCCGATCCGCCCCGGCTCAGGGCATCCTGCCCGACTTCGAATACCTTTTTATCCAGTTGCAAACTCATCCGCGTACGTTCGGCGGTCACTTCCACGGCATCGAGCGAACTGGCAACGGCCGTCAGACTAATTTCGCCGAGATCGGTCGCCTGCAATAATTTCAACGTTTGGCGACGGGTGGCCAGTCCGATGAATCCAAATTCGAGCCGGTAATCCGCCGCCGGGAGGGAAAGACTAAAGCGGCCCGCGGCATCGGTCACGGTGCCGTCGATCAGCCGCAGGCTGTCCCCCGCCGCGTAGGCGGAGACGGTGGCGTATTCGAGCGGATCGCCGCCGGCCTCGGCGGTAATGAGGCCGCTGACCGGATGGTTCTGGGCGGACAAAGCGGTGGCCAGGAGCAGCAGGACGGCGGTAGCCGCTGCGCTCCGGAAAAAGTAGGAGTACATGGGTTTAATTTTAGTTTTATGGCCCGCCCTCAGGGATGAGGACGGGGGTTTCCGCGTGAGGGGCCTGGAGGGCACGACCGCAGGGAGGGGTGCGCAGCACGGAGCGATAGCGAACCCCGCAAGGACCCGGCCCCGGCGGTAGCCGGGGACACGCCCAGATCAGTCAGGAACCAACGTGAAAATCAGCCGCCCAGCTGCTTTACGATTGCCGGGTAATTCAATTCGCGCGCCAGTTGCAGGGGCGTCAATCCCTGTCTGGTCGCCTGCGTACGGTCGGCACCCGCCCGCAGCAACTGATCCACCAATTCCGTGTCGCCCGTTTCCACGGCTTCCAGTAAGGGGGTCCAGCCGGAGGCCTCGTAGCGCGGGGTGGAGAGGCTGCGCAGGGCTTCCGGAGAGAAGGCATTGGGATCGTTCCAGTCGCGATCGCCGGCCACCTCCATTTTCATCTTTTCGCAGTTACCGTTGGCATCCGCGCCGCCGGTGAGGAGGGCGCGCACGGCGGCGGTGTTTTTTTCGGAAATGGCCAAGATCAGGGGCGTGGCCCCGCGATAAAAGCTGAGAACGGTAACCGTGGTGCCGTCCTGCTTACGGTCGATGCTCGTGTCGTTAATGTTGCAGCCGTTCTCGGTGCGGGCACCGTTTTTTAGTAGCAACTCGATCATGCGCGGGCGGTTTTCGGCGGCGGCGGCCATTAGCGCGGTGCGGCCCTCGCGGTCGGCATCGTCGGGATCCAGACCGGCGGCCAGCAGCTTTTTGACGATGTCCAAACGGCCCTCGGCGGCCGCCGTGACGAGGAGGTGCGGATGGAGTAGCGAGCGGCCGTATTCTTGCCGTTGCCGCTTTTCGGTAGCCGCTTCACCGGCATCGTAGTGACCTCCGGAAGCGGCCTCGATCAGTAACTCGAAAGCACCCTCAGCTCCCTCGGAGGCGGCATAATTGAGGGCTATGCGCCCGTAATCGTCTACCCGGAGCGGGTCCGCACCGGCGGCCAGGAGGAAACGAACTACTTCTGTCTGGTCCTCTTCGGCGGCGTAGCTCAGGGCGGTACGGCCGTTTTCGTCCGTCGCATCGATGTCTATGCCCCGCTTAACGAGCAGGTCGATGACCCGTTGCCGGCCTTCTTCGGCCGCGAGGTGGATGGCCGGTTGCCCGCCGGCCTGGTACAGATCGGCCCCGGAATTGAGTAGCAGCAGGGCCATTTCCTCGTGCCCCTCGCTAGCGGCCATGCCCAGCGCGGAGCGGTTGGACTCGGGTCCGCGCAGGTTTACTTCGGCCCCTGATTTCAGGAGCAAGCGAGCGACTTCCAACGAACCCTCGTCGGCGGCTTCGATCAGGGCGGTCCAGCCGTGTTGGTTGAGGAAGTTTACCTCGGCCCCGGTCTGGATCAGCAGGCGGGCCACCTCCACGTGGTTCTCGGAGGCGGCGGCCATCAGGGGCGTGAAGTCCCGTTCGTCGGTGCGGTTGATTTCCATGCCCAGGCCGATGAAGTAGCGCACCAGTTCGGTTTCACCTTCGTAGCAAGCGCGGATAAATAGGTCGAAATCGGTGAGGTCGGCTTCCTCGCCGGGGGAGGTCAGCTCGGTATCGGAATCAGTTTCTTCTCCCGGATCGGAACTCTCCTCCCCTCCAAAATCTCCGCTCGGCGGCGGTGGAGGCGGCGGCGGCGGTGGGCCGCCGGGTCCGGTGCGGGTGTGTGTCGGTTCCACCATCCCGTTGGTGCGGATCAGTTCCTGCTGACGGCCGGAGGCCGTGACGGCAATGCCCAGTGCCAGCACGAAGATCAGGCCGGTCACGATGCCCTCGCCGTAAGTGGCCCCGCGCAGGTAGCCGGAGAGCAGGCGCGTGATGCGCAGTTTGAAGCCCCGGCCGGCCGTGCCGGTGTAAGCCATCGCCAGGCTACTTCTCGCCAGGTCGGTTTCTTTGAGTCGGACCAGCGTTTTGGCGTAGCCCACCGGCCGACCGGTGAGTTGGACGGCGAGGTCGTCGCAGCAGTGCTCGCGTTCTTCCCCGATGCGGGCCGACATCCACCAGACGCCGGGGTGGTAAAAAAAGAAGGTGCGCAAGAAAGCTTGGGCGAGGTTGACCACAAAATCGTTGCGTTTGATGTGCGCCAGTTCGTGAGCCAGAATGGCGACGATTTGGCTGTCCTTTAATTCGGCCAGCAGAGGCGCGGGGAAGAGGATGACCGGCCGCAGCCAGCCCACCGTGATCGGTGAATGGGTGCGAAAGGAGGTGAGGTAACGGACGGACCGGCGGATGCCCAGCCCTTCTTCCAGTTCCTGAATGCGGGCGGCCCAGTGGGCGGGAAACCGCTCGGTGCCGTAGGTTTTGAGGCGTTGCACGAAGGCCAGTTGACCCAGGAAGCGGAGCTGTAAAATCAGTACGCCCAGTAGCCAAAGCGTGACGATGAGCGGCAGGTGCGCATTGTAATAATCCGTCATCCGCTGCCGGAAAGCAGGTCGGATGGTAGCTTCGGGACGGGCGGCGGCTGGTGGATTCAATGCCACGGGCAAGTCTCGTGACAGGGGTCCGGCGTGGGTTTCAGTAGTCGTTGCTTTTCGTTGGTAATCAGCCGATTCTACTACCCCACCGGTAGGATAGAGCCGGACCAGCGTGACGGCCACCGTGAGCGCAAAACCCGTCAGCAGGCCGACGGCCACCAAGTAGCGGGCACGGGCACTGAACCGCCGCAGGCCGATGAGAAGCAGGCCGAGTAAAAGGGCAAAAACGGCCCCTTGCCAGAGGGAGTGAACGAGGGTCCAACCGAGGGCGTGGACGAGTTCGGGTGATAGGAATTGCTCGATCATTCTTCTTCGGTTTCCAGGGTGTCGAGGAGGGATTTCAGCTCGGCCAGTTCGCTCCTGGTCGTCCGGTAGTTACCGAGGGCCCGCATGACGAGCGATTTGGCCGAACCTTCGAAAGTGCGCTGCAAGAAGGTGTCCAGCAGGCCGTCCTGCGTTTCCTCGCGGGCTACGATAGCGCGGTAGATGTGGCCCCGCCCGGCGGGTTCGCGGTCGAGAAAACCTCGTTCCAGCATCACCTGCATGGTTTTCAGTACGGTGGTGTACACGATGGGTCGCTGTTCGGATAGCACCGCGTGCACGGCCTTGACGGGCAACGGCCCGCGCTCCCAGAGGAGTTGCAAAATTTCTAGTTCGGAGGCCGCCGGGGGCGGAGTTTTTTGGTCGGACATTGGCTTATTACGATTAGGCTCGTAGCAAAGGTACGGGCGTAGTCGTAGTTGTGCAACTTTTGCGTGGATTTATTTTCTCTAGAGGCGTGCGGGCTGCCCATAAAGAGTCGACTCGTGGGGAAAAGATTAATAAATTTTGTATATTGACGAGGGGCAGGGTAATGACACTGCTTGGGTGTGCAGACTCTTGATCACCGTTATTTACTCAAATATTTTTAGGTGATTGAAGTCAGGTTACCCACTCAATTTTCCTACTTAATTTTACTTAAAATGAATAAATTAATTCATCTAGTCCTGGTAACATCATTTTCATTACTCTTATTCGGTTGTCCGACTCAAGAAACTCAGCCCCCCCTCGAAACACTGTTCGACTACGAAAGAACCGAGTGGAAAATCTCCGTTAATGGAGAGCTGCTGATTGACGAGTTTCAGGATGAATTTTGCTCGACAAGTAATGATTCGCGGTCAATTATTTTTGGGGGACCCACTTCCGGCTCCGTTATTTTCGTTTCGGAAGGAGGTTACCGCTTTCCCAGACACCCAATCGGCGGTAATGTACATGCCTCACTTTTTCTTATCGGAACCAGAGCGATTGAGGATTACTTTGATGTACTACCCATGACTGTTTTTCCTAAATATGTAGCGGGAGAACTCATTTCTGCGACTGTGCATCCGAAAGTAGTCCTTGAATATGATAGTGGTGAGAGGTATGCTTCCATGATTTTTGACTTCATAGATAAACGGATAGACAAGCAAGATACAAACTCGATGGAGTCATATAACTTTGAGTTGATTGAAAGCAGCGAATGCGGTGCCGCAAACGGCTTTTTGATGCGCGTCGAGCACGAGTATCAGGGCTATGCTTACAACGTCCATGATTTCACGGATTCCGTTTTTCTGGAGGCGGATCTCCTGTATAACGTGGCCGTAGCGTATTAGGCTACATTGCCTATGACTGCACCGGCCTTGGTAAAACGGGCAACATAACTATCAGCACCCGTAGACAGTCTTCAAAGAGTAGGTGCAAAAACTGTTGCTGCTTTTCCTGCGTGGAATGGACCTTTCAGCTCACCACCTTACTCTCCCCGGTATCGATGGCCAGATCCTGGGCTTCCTCTTCCGTGAGCAGGTTAATCGGCCGCTCGATGTTTTCCTCCAGCGCGATAAAAGTCTCGGTGCGCTGGATGCCCTCGATGGTCTGAATTTTCTGTAGTACATCGCGCAGGTGGCGGGTATCGCGGCAGATCACCTTGATAAAAATACTGTACAGGCCGGTAGTATAGTGGGCCGCCACGATCTCGGGAATGGCACGCATCCCGGCAACGGCTTCCGTAAAGTAGGAACTCTTTTCGAGGTAGACCCCCAGGAAGGAAGTGACGTCGTAGCCCAGGGCCTGCGCGTTAACCCGCAGGGTGTAACCTTCCACGATACCGGCCTCGATGAGCTTGTTCATCCGCACATGGATGGTGCCGCCGGAAACGAAAAGTTGTTGCGCGATCTCGGTATAGGGCCGCTTGGCGTTGCGCATCAGCAGGGCCAGAATTTTTCGGTCCAGCGCGTCAATGTTTTCTACTTTGTTCATGTGTGGGGTTGAGCGTTCGACAAATATAGCCAATCGGCTCCACTTATATGATAGTTTTTAACATTTGTGCGCTTCGGTTGTCACGTCAGCGAAACATTAAGCGGGCCGGAGCCGCGCGGTGACACAACAAATGCGGCCGTTCAGCCCTTTGGGTTTACTACGATCAACCGATACGATTTCCCATGCGGCAGCTTTCCCGTTTTCAAATCTGGCTTCCTCTATTACTGGCCTTCACCCTCATCGCCGGCCTACTGATCGGCATGAGGCTGCAGGGCGAATCGCCGGTGGCCCTGCGCAGCGGCGACAGCGTGGTGGGCGGCCGCAGCTACGGCGCGGGGCGGGTGGACGAGGTGCTGCGCTACATCGACGCCAAGTACGTGGACGCCGCCCCCCTGGACGAACTGACCGAGAAGGCCATCCGGTCGCTACTCGACGATCTGGACCCCCACAGCAACTATATTTCCGTTCGCGATATCGCCGCCATCCAGGAGCAACTCGACGGGGAGTTCGACGGCATCGGCATCGAATTCATGCTGCTCGACGATACCATTACGGTGGTGGCCCCGCTTTCGGGCGGCCCCT
Organism: Lewinellaceae bacterium; assembly: GCA_963710215.1. GTDB lineage: Bacteria > Bacteroidota > Bacteroidia > Chitinophagales > Saprospiraceae > Neolewinella. The sequence continues at coordinate 142,696 of CAVPZP010000047.1, forward strand.
CCGAGACGGCGGGGATCCTGGCCGGCGACAAGATTGTCCGCATTAACGACAGTATCGTGGCCGGGCCGCAGGTCAACACCGCCGAGGTAGTAGGGATGCTCCGGGGCAAAAAGGGTACGAAGGTGAATGTGAAGGTGCAACGCAGCGGCCGCAAGGAGCTACTCCCCTTCACCATCGAGCGCGACGCGATCCCGGTTTTCAGCCTCGATGCCGCCTATATGCTCGACGAGCAGACCGGCTACATCAAGATCAACCGCTTCAGTGCCGGCACGGGCCAGGAATTTGTCGAAGCCCTGGAAAAACTGATGAACCAGGGCGGGGCTAAAAACATCGTGCTGGACCTGCGCCACAACCCCGGCGGCTACCTGCAACAGGCCGTGCGGATGCTGAGTCAACTCTTCCCGCAGAAGGGCGAACTGCTCGTTTACACCGAAGGGCGCGGCACCAAGCGCGCGGAATACACCACCTCCGGGCGGGCCTTTTTCGACATTGACAAGATCGCCATCCTCATTGATGAGGGTTCGGCCTCGGCCAGCGAGATTGTGGCCGGTGCCGTGCAGGACCACGACCGGGGTCTCATCATCGGCCGCCGCTCGTTCGGTAAGGGGCTGGTGCAGGAACAATTCCCCCTCTCCGACGGCGCGGGCCTGCGCCTCACCGTGGCACGCTACTATACCCCCTCGGGCCGCAGTATCCAGAAACCCTACGACGATTACGATGCCGACGTGGACGAGCGTTACTATTCCGGCGAACTCACCGGCGACGCAGCCGCCGCCGGCACCGTCGACTCTACCCAGGTTTATTATACCGACCGGGGCCATCCCGTCTACGGAGGCGGCGGCATCCAGCCCGATGTCTACGTGCCGATCGACTCCGTCCAGCTGGATACCAACCTGATCCGCCTGCGCGGCGAGGTGCCCGGTTTCGCCATCCGCTACCTGCAAACCGGTTCTCAACTTACGCCCGAGCGCTACGATCTGGCCGGTTTCCGCGATCGCTTCGTCATTTCCGATGCTATCCTGAGTCAATTTTACGCCTACGCCCGCGAACACGGGTCCACCATCAGCGGCCCATTACGCCCCGCCGCCCGCGACCAGCTGGCCCGTTTCATCAAGGCCCGCCTCGCCAAGCAACTTTACGGCGACGATGCCATGTATGAACTTCTCAACGCCAACGACCCTTCCGTGCAGCGTGCCAAACAGCTACTCGCACAACCCGACCCCCTGGCCGCACGGGTTAATGAAAAGGAGGACGCGAGGGATAATAATTAGCGCATTTGCCCGATGGTTTCCTTCGGCGTGCCCCCGCCTACCGGCTGGGTCGGTCCGGCTCGCGTGCGTCCCCTTAATCCCATCCGGTAGCGTGCTCGCTGTTCGCCCGGTGCTGCGCATTCCGGCCCTGCGGGACACCTCACGAGTGAATATCCGAAATCAGCTCCCGTCGATTACCACTACCCCCAGCTCCGCCGCGAGTTCCGTACGGACTTGCTGAAGGCGTTTTTGGAGTGTCAGGTAGAGCATCACCTGGTCGTCATCGCCGGCGGCGGCCAGTTCGCGGATCTTTTCCACGTTGCGGCGGCACTTGCGGTTGATTTTGCGCAAACGGAAGTGGCGGAGGGCGAAATCACTATCGAGTTGAAAGTTTTCCTCGGGCATGGGCTGACGCAATACCACGTCGTAACGCTTCTCCCAACCGGGACTAAAGTGGTGGGCGGACATGGAGGTGTCCTGCGCAAATTTCTTGACCTCGGTATCCGGGTGATTACTGTACCACCCGAAATCCGGCGGGGTGCCGGTGACCTGTAGGTGCTCGCGAGCGAGGGTGGCGATCTTTTGATATAGTTTGGCATCGAACTCCTCCAGCACGTCTTCGATATTATCGATCAGGAAGCGGGCCACGGTGATGCCGTTTTCCTCATCATACCAGCGGGTACCGCTATTGACCAGCAGGCGGACGATTTCACGCTCCTGGTAGGCATCGCCCCGAAACAGATTGGCTTGGGGGCGCGGCGGCGGCGGCAGGTCGGAATCCGGTCCCGCACCGGGTTCGGCGTTCAGCCAAGCCGGTTCCTCGCCGGGCCAGTCGCCGTCCGATCCGCCGGGGCGGGGGCGGGGGGCAATCTGCGGATTGTAGGGTTGGCGCGGTTGGGCCTCCCGCTTTTCGTGGAACTGCCGGAGCTGTTTGGCCAGTAGCTTGTTGATCTGGCCGATGAGCAGTTCTTCCTCCACGCCGAACAAGCGGGCGCACTCGCGCACATACTGCCCACGCTTGATCGGATCGGGAATGAGCGCCAGGCTCTCGGCCACCTCTTTGACGGCCTCCGTACGGCGGATCGGATCGCCGGCCGTGTCTTCGAGGAGCAGATCGGTCTTAAAGAGGAGGAAATTTTTGGACTTCTCCCGCAGGTATTCCTTGAAGGCATCGGCCCCCACCTCACGCACGTAAGAATCGGGGTCGGCCCCTTCGGGCAGGAGGACCACGCGCACGTTGAGATCCTGACGCAGCAGCACGTCCACGCCGCGCAGGGCGGCTTTAATACCGGCCTTGTCGCCGTCGTAAAGCAGGGTTACATTGTGGGTCAGCCGTTTGAGCAGGCGCACCTGACCGTCGGTCAGGCTGGTGCCGGAACTGGCCACGGCATTTTCCACGCCGTTCTGGGCCAGGCTGATCACGTCCGTATAGCCTTCGGTGAGGAAGACGTTGTCGGTTTTACGGATGGTCGTTTTGGCCTGCGCGATGCCGAACAGCACCTCGCTCTTGCGGTAGACCTCGGTCTCCGGCGAGTTGATGTATTTAGGGGCTTTGGCATCCTTGCGCAGGATGCGGCCCGCGAAGGCGATCGGCTTGCCGCTGAGGTTATGGATGGTAAACATGACCCGGTCGCGGAAAAAATCACGGTCGTGCCGAATCAGGCCGAGCTGTTCGAGTTGCTCTTTTTTGTAGCCGGCGGCGGTGGCATCGCGCAGCAGCGCATTCCGGTCGTTGGGGGCATAGCCGAGGCCGTAGCGGTCCATGATATCGCGCCGGAAGCCCCGCTGTTTGAAGTAAGTCAGGCCGACGCTCTTCCCCTCGTCCGTATCGTGGAGTTGCTTGCTGAACCAGTTCTGCGCCCAGGTATTGGTCAGGATCAGGCTTTCCTTCTGCAGTTGGGCGGCCTGTAGTTCGGGACTGAGTTCCTTTTCCTTGAGCTTGATGTTATAACGCCGCGCCAGCCAGCGGATAGCATCCGGGAAGGTCATCTGCTCCAGGTCCATGAGGAACTGCACGGAGTCACCGGCCTCGCCGCAACCGAAGCACTTGTAGATGTTGCGGGCGGGATTGACGTTAAAACTGGGCGTTTTTTCCCCGTGGAAAGGGCACAGGCCGAGGTAGTTCTGCCCCCTTTTTTTGAGGTTCACGAAATCACCCACCACCTCCTCGGCACGGGCCGTCTCAATCACTTCACGTACTGATTCTTCGAGGATCATAGCCGGTAAAAATAGGGAAATAATGGGAGATGGCGTATGAATTCAGCGGCTTACACCGGTTGGTCTTGGCCGCAAATTTTACTCGTTTTTCGCGTGAGGTGCCTGAAGGGGACGTGCGTAGCACCGAGCGACAGCGAAGCCCGGGAAGGGACCGGCGGCGGCGATAGCCGGCGACACGCCCCCCAAACCCTGCTACGCTATTGCACCTCTCGTTCCGCCAGTAGCTCGTTGACCGTCTGCTCGAAGCGCTCCACGAAGTCGGCGTATTTGCTGGTGGCCGGGCCGTTGAAGCCGGTGTGGATGCGGCGGACGCGGTTTTGGCGGTCGACGAAAAGGAGTGTGGGATAACTGATGACCCGGTCGAGCATGGGCAGTTTGCGGCCCGCTTCTTCCTTGTCGCTGCTGGTGCCGGCCAGCAGTATGGGCCACGGAATGTCCATTTGCGTACGGTAGCGGCTGATGATGCCGAGTGATTTGGCGGGGTCGGCGTAGCGCTCGAAGGCGAGACCGATGACGGCGAGATCGGAGCCGGGATTCTCGGCCAGGTACTGCTTGAGGAAGGCGGTTTCGTCGCGGCAGTTGGGGCACCAGGTACCCATGACCTGAACGAGTTTGACCTTGCCCGCAAAGGCCGGATCGGTGAGGCTGACCGTATCGCCGCCGGGGGCGGGAAAGGAAAATCGGATCGGCGCGTCCTCTTTGAGGCGGGTCAGCGCATCGGGATCGATCAGCGTGGCGGCGGAGTTGCGCACGGCCGTCCAGCCGGTGATGTAGCTGCGGCCGCTACGAAAGGTGCCGCGCAGTGTATCACCCGCCGTCAGCTCGGCCTCGAAGAGGAAGGCGTGTGCCCCGTCGAAGACCGACAAGTAAGCGCGGTTGCCCTGCATGGTGCCGGCCAGGTAGCGGAAGTCGCCGGTTTCGGTGCGAAAGGTGCCGAGTAAATTATTGCCGTCCTGCTTGAATTCGGCGATGCCGGGGTAGGCTTCCTCGCCGGGCTTGCCGAATTCCACGGCCCAGTTGCCCGTCAGGTCGGCCGCGGGGGTCTTGCGCAGGTGGGTGAACCGGTGGTCCTGCCCGAATTTTGCCACGAACGGGATTCGATTTTCGGCGTCGTAATTCTTTACCCACACGCCCTCGATCACGCCGTCCTCGTGGTAGGCACTGATGTAGCTGTCGTAGACCGGAAAATCGATCCGCAGTGTATCGCGGGCGATGGTTTTATCCCGTCCGAAACCGATGTTGGCGGCGGGGATGCGAATGGTTTCCTCGCCATTGTACATATCGATATGGAAAGTGGAATCATCTTCGTAGGCCACCTCGAAAGTGAAGGGGAGCACCCCGCCGGCCACCTCCTCGAACTCGAAATTGAGTTTTTCGGGTAGCGGCTTTCCCTTGGGGTTGGGGGTGATGGGCCGGGCCTCCAGCTTTAGTTCGGCCCGCCAGGGGCCGGGCGGCACTTCGGTATAGGTGTCGTCGATGGCCACGCAGCCGGACAGGATTGCGAGAGTAACGAGCAAAGTGAGCGAGCGGAATATCATGGCGGTGGTAGTTTGCGGAGCGCGGAGTTGTGGTTGATAAACGGTGGGCAATACAACCGCTAAGTCGGTAAAACGATCACGCCGGGCATCGAAGATTTTCTCCCTCCCCTACTCCACCATTGCCGCCACGCGCCGCACCGCGGCCGCCGGCTGCACCAGCGGCCCCACAGTGTCTCCGTCCTGCAATTCCCTTCCGGTGGTACTCAGGATTTCGTAGATCTGCGGCGTATCTAGCGAAGGATCGAGGCTTTTGAGCACACCCACCAGACCGGCTACCAGCGGGCAGGCCATGCTGGTGCCGCTGTAGGCAAAGTAGCGATTGCCCGGCAGGGTGCTGTAAATGTCCACGCCCGGCGCACAGAGGGAAAGTGGAATTCGCTCCATGCGGTTGGAAAAAGGCGCACGCAGGGAGAGATTGTCGATTGCCGCCACCCCGATCACGCCGCCGGCATTGACCGGGCTGTAGCCGCCCGCGTCCATGTTGGAATTGCCGGCGGCGGCCACCACTACGGCACCGTTGTCGCGGGCATACTTGACGGCTTGGTTATAGGCGCGCTGCTTGGACTGCGAGCTGAAGCCGCCCAGCGACATACTCAGCACGTCCGCGCCGCTATCGACGGCTTCCAGCATGCCCCGGATGATGGTGGCCTGGGTGCCGATTCCGCCCGCCGTGAGGACTTTGATGCTGCTGATCTGCGTGAAATTGCCGGGACCGCCCATGCCCGCTATTCCCCGGCCGTTGTTGGTGACGGCGGCGGCAATGCCGGCGCAGTGCGTGCCGTGGCCGCGGGGATCATCGTCGTATTTGGTCTGAATAGAGACGTAGTTTGCGGTCAGATCCTCGTGCTTGGCATCCACGCCCGTGTCCAGGATAACGATGCGGGCGGGGCGCACGGGACGGAGTTCGGCCAGCAGGGCGTGGTACTCGTTCAGCCCGAGCAGGTCGTAGGCCCACTGCTCGGTTACGCTGGGATCGTTGACGAAGGAATTTCCGGGGCGGGCGGGGGCCACGTCGGTCGTGGGGGCGAGGAGCGGAATCTCGTGCACTTCCTCGTTGCCCTCCAGCCACTCGACGGCCGGGGCGGCGCGAAGTTGCTCGGTCAGGGCATCCTGATCACCGGCGGGCAAGTCTACGAGGTAGTAGTTGTCGAGGTCGGTATCGTCCGCGCGGCTGGGGAAAAAAGCGCGTTCGGCGGTCAGGCCCAAATCCATTAGTTCCTGCTCGAAATCGGCTTCACTCACGCCCGCGCGGCGTTCCACCAGTAGTTCAGCGGCGGGGTCCAGGCGGCCGGGAACATCCAGACCGGCAAATTTGTCGGTCGGCACTGCGGGGGCGGTCCACGCTGCGGCGGGCTTATTAATCATGGATGACAGCCCGACGGCCGCCACGGTTAGCAGTAGCGATAGCCAGAAGGGCATTTTTTTGAGCGAGACCAGTAACTGCAACCCACCGGCGGCGGCCAGCAGCAGGAAATCACGCACGGCCATGCCGAAGATTTCGGTGGCGGTGGCCGATTCCATTCCAAAAAAGGAATACACCATGCCGCCCAAACCCAGAAGCACGGCGACACGCCCCAGCCGGGCCGCTCCCGGCTTGGCGGTGCGGTACAAAATAATGAGTCCGATCAGGGCGGTCCAAAAAGCGACATGGTGAGTCAGCAGGATCATAACAGTAAGTTTGCGGGCTAAAATACGACAGGGTCAGTCAATAAACGTATTTTTTCGATGAATGGCTATATTTGCGGCCATGCCCTTCCACCCCACCCCCATTTCCGGTCTCCAGGTCTTCGACCCCCGCATTTTTTCCGACCCCCGCGGCTACTTTTTCGAGAGCTACCGGGCGGATGCCTTCCGGGCGGCCGGAATTACGGCCGATTTCGTGCAGGACAACCAGGCGCGGTCCGAGCGCGGCGTTTTGCGGGGGATGCACTTCCAGACCGGTGCGTATGCGCAGGCCAAGCTCGTGCGGGTCATCGTGGGTTCCGTCTTCGACGTGGCCGTCGATTTGCGCCCCGGCAGCCCCACCTTTCGGCAGTGGTACGGCCTGGAACTTACGGCCGACAACCACCGCCAACTTTTCGTGCCGCGCGGCTTTGCCCACGGTTACCTGGTGCTTTCCGACGTGGCCGTTTTCACCTATAAGTGCGATAACTATTATGCCCCCGATCACCAGGGCGGCATTCGCTACGACGACCCCGCCGTCGGTATCGAGTGGCCGGATTTGGGCATGGATTATTTGCTGGCGGAGCGGGATTTGGCGTGGTGATCTTTGACTGAATTAGCCTCCCCCTACCCTATCTTTGCCCCATGAAAACGACCACCGCCGAACTCATCGCCGACCTGACCTCCCGCACCCAAGCTAATCAGGAAGCCGCCCGCCGCCTGGCCAAACTTCCCGCCGAGCGGTTGACCGCCCGCCCCGCCCCCGCCGCCTGGAATGCGCTGGAATGCCTGGAACACCTCTGCCGCTACGGTGATTTTTACCTGCCGGAGATATCCATGCGCCTCAAGAAGGCCAAGTCGGTAACGGGCGGCAATTTCCGCTCCGGTCTGGTCGGCAATAAGCTGGCGATGGCCGTTCACCCGAATGCACGGGCGATCAAGACGTTCAAGAAGATGAATCCGCTGGCCCAGACGCTGCGGGGCGATGTACTGGATGAATTTGTCCGGCAGCAGGAAACCCTGCTACAATTACTGGCGGCTAGTGGAAACGTGGACGTGAACCGCACCAAAACGGCGGTCTCCATCACCAAACTGATCCGGCTGCGGCTCGGGGATACGCTACGGGTGGTGGTTTACCATAACCAGCGGCACGTGGCGCAGGCTCTGCGGGCGGCGGGAATGAGTGAGTGATATTGTTCGGAAAGTAAATAGCGTGATTCGGAAAACGGTGCCGTGTCGGCGCGGCCTGTACCGGTATCTTTGGTCCGTAATCAATTTCATCGCCCCTGCGGCGGGGAAGGGATTACTGGGATTGCCGAAAACCAACCAGAGTAGGCCGAACCAATACGACACGACATGAGTTACCGCAATTTTTTTATCCTGGCCGCACTTCCGCTGCTACTTTCTTTCAACTTCACAAGCTGTGAGCAAGCCACCAGCACCGGCGACGAGCAGCTGACCAAAGACCTGGCACTATACGAGGACACCTGGTATAAAGTGATGAACCAGGGCAAGATCGAGGAGATCAACGCCGTAAATTTCACGGAAGACGTAACGGCCGTAATGGCACCCGACAACATCGTGGGCCTGGAAGAATTCAAAGCTTACTACCAGGAATTCCTGACCGGATTTTCCGACATCAACTTCGAGATCCTGGATGCTTACGGGCAGGGGGATAAGATCGTGAAGCACTGGCGGTTTCGCGGCAAGCACACGGGGGTTTTCTTCGGCATACCCGCTACCGGCAACGACGTGGACCTGGAAGGCGCAACCCTGGTACAGATGCGCGACGGACGGATCGCCCAGGAGCAGGACATCCTGGACAATATGGCCATGATGCAACAACTGGGCGTAGTTTCCGATCCGGGTAACACCGCCGTCATCGACGCCATTTACCGTTCCTTTGCCAGCGGGGACATACCCGCCGTGCTGGGCGCGATGGATGCCGAAATAGCATGGCGGGAAGCGGAAGGAAATGCGCTGGCGGACGGTAACCCGTACATCGGTCCCGATGCGGTACTGAAAGGTGTTTTTACCCGCTTGGGCGAGGAACACGAGTATTTCAAACTGAAAGACATCGAACTGCACGATATGTCCGCCAATCAGGTGCTGGCAACGCTTCGTTACGACGCCAAACGCAAGAGCAACGGTAATTTAGTCGATGCGCAAGCGGCCCACCTGTGGACGCTGAAAGACGGTAAGATAACCGCTTTCCAGCAGTACGTGGATACCAGGCAACTGGCCGAAGCGGCCGGCAAGTAACTACTTTTCACCCTTTCCTCACTGTTCCCGTTGCGCTAGTGGCGACGATCCTGCCCGGCAATGAATTGCCCAGGGGGCAGCGGGAACCCTTCATGCCTACAAAGGTCTCTCGCTGGGTTTCCAGCGGATGAAGGCCAAAGGATTTCACTGCTACCGGCCAGTTATATATCCACCGCGTGAGGTGCCTGGAGGGGCGGAGCGGTAGCGACGAGTGCGTAGCACCAAGCCGCCAGGCGCGCCCGGAAGGTGCCGACCCCGGCCCGCCGGGGACGGGGGCACGCCCGAACAAATCCGCTACCCTGCACGGGCAAACGAACCGGTGGAACGGTAATTTTAAACAAATATTAGCAGTAAAACACCCGGCAAAACGGGCCGCTAGGCCGTTTTTAGCCCATCTCCGAAACCACTTCCTTCACTTCGGGAACCATGCGCTTGAGCATGCCCTCGATACCGGCTTTCAGCGTAACGGTACTGCTGGGGCAGCCGCTGCAGGCACCCTGCATAATGACGGTTACGATACCCTCCCGGTAGGACTTGAACTCGATGTTACCACCGTCCATTTCCACGGCGGGCTTGACGTAGGTTTCGATCAGGTCCTTGATCTTGACGACCGTTTCGGCTTCGTCATCGGTATAATCGTAGGCGACGCCGCGTTCTTTTTCGATCTGGGCCATCGCATCGGCAAAGCCCTCGTCGACGATCTCTTTCTCGTCGGCTACGTACTGCTTGATGAACTCTTTTAGCTCCAGCATGATGTCATCCCAGGAAAAGGTAAACTCCTTGGTGACGGTCACGTAGTTATTGGCAATGTAAACTCCTTTCACGTAAGGCTTCTCGAACAGGGCCACGGCCAAAGGAGACCACTGGTTGGCCAGGTCTACCTCGCGGAAATCAGCCGTACCACGGTAGAGCATCTTATTGGTGACGAACTTCAGCGTTTCGGGGTTGGGCGTTTGCTCCGTATATAGTAATACGGGACTCTTGGCGGCAGTGGTACTCATAAGGTTATCGTTTATGCCTACCCTAACAAGCGAGCTAAAATTCAGTTGAGGCGGCCGGTTAATTGTGGGCAACCTGTCCGTGAGGGATAGTCGGTTACAGGTCGCGCACCGAATTGCGGTCGCGCAGGATATCCTTTAATTCTTTTAAAAACTTATACTGGTGCGGCAGGGCCTGCTTGAGGGCCTGCTTGATGGGCTGAAACGACCCCTGCTCCATTTCCTTGAACCGTTCCTTAAGTTCCAGCGCATCCTGATAGAGCAGTGATTTAAGGCTGGGGATCTCGTGCCAGTCGCCTTCCATGGCTACGGCCTCCTCGTCCTCTCCCAAATCGTTCGAGCAACAATCCAGTTCGATCATTTGGTCGTTGGATTCCCGGTTGTCAAGGAGTTGTCCCTGGGGGAGTTCCCAGAAGTTATCGTCCTGCTTATTGAGCAGAAAAACCTCCAGCCCCCGTTCGCGGAAGCGGTAAATGATGACGCTGGCGGTCTTACGAATACTCATACGAAAAAAGATTGCACGGCCGGAAAGCCGCAGCGAAAAAGTAGCCCCAGGTGGAATCGAACCACCATTTTCGGTTTAGGAAACCAACGTTCTATCCGTTGAACTATGGGGCCGACGAACGGGCCGGGCCGCAAAGTTAATGAATAGCCGCATAAGGACGCTACTAGCTTAACTGGATACGGGGCGGGTAGTTCATGGGGATGTGAGATGTATTCCCCCCTGACCTCCGAAAGGAAAAGATTAAATTCAGCAGTACTCCATCATTACCGGCGGTGCTTCTCGCAATCGCAAAGCGATTTGCCGAGGTCATTCTTTTACCTCCGCCTCCGGCACGAAATCCAGCGAAACGGCATTGATGCAGTAGCGCAAACCGGTGGGTTCGGGGCCGTCGGGGAAAACGTGGCCCTGGTGGCCGTCGCAGCGGGCGCAGTGTACCTCCACGCGGCGCATACCGTAGCTGGTGTCTTCATTTTCGCCGACAAATAGTGGATTCAGCGGCTCGTAAAACGAGGGCCAGCCGGTACCGGATTCAAACTTGGTGGCGGAACTGAACAGCGGCAGGCCGCAGGCCGAGCAGGTATAAATGCCTTCTTTCTTGTTATTCAACAATTCCGGCTCCGAGTAGGCACGCTGGGTACCTTCCTGACGCAGTACGCGGTAAGCTTCGTCAGACAGTTCGGCCTTCCACTCGGCGTCGGTCTTAGCGATCTTGTTCAGGTTTTCGGGATCGGCGGGCGGGTTGTACTTGTAGTCGGGCGAGGAGTTTGTTTCGCTCATGGCGGTGGATTCAGCGGCCGGGGCGTCGGTAGACTGCGCGGAGGCCGGGTTATTGGAAGAGTTGCAGGCAGCGAACATGGTCAGGGCGGCCGCCAGGGCCAGGGATAAATAGTTCATCGGATTGTCGATTGTTTTACGGGTACCGGTCAACTGCGGGCCGGCGGATGCAGACCGGCAGTAGTAGGGTAACACCTTATATACTACCCGGATAAACGAAGTTGGGCCGCGAGAGGTTTTTGTTCCGAACGTCTAATCCGCCGGGATGTCGCCCGCCACCCCGGCCGCCCGTGCCATTCCTTATGCCGCCCGCCGAAAAACGGCGAATGGAAAGTTTTTCCGAAATTGCGTTCGCTCGCACCCCCGCACTCACCAACCCCACGCCCCTTGTCCCGCGCTAAACTTCTCAACGACCCCGTTTACGGCTTCATCAGCCTGCCCTACGGTTTGCTGTTCGACATCGTTGAACACCCGTGGTTTCAGCGGCTGCGCCGCATCAAACAGGTCAGCCTCACCCACTACGTCTATCCGGGTGCGCTGCACACGCGCTTTCACCACGCCCTGGGTGCCTTTCACCTGATGCAGGAAGTGGTGCGCAGTCTGCGCTCGAAGGGAGTGGAAGTTACGGACGAGGAATGCGAGGCCGTCTGTGCCGCCATCCTGCTGCACGACATCGGTCACGGCCCTTTTTCCCACACGCTGGAACACACGCTCATCCACGTCACGCACGAAGAACTTTCGCTGCTCTTCATGGAGCAACTCGACCGGGAGTTCGGCGGGCGGCTGGGCATGGCTATCCGTATATTTCGTGGCGACCACCCCAAACATTTCCTGCACCAACTGGTGAGCAGCCAACTGGACATGGACCGCCTCGACTACCTCAACCGCGACAGCTATTTTACCGGCGTGGCGGAGGGCGTGATCGGCTACGACCGCATCATCAAAATGCTGAACGTGAGCGGGGGCCGGCTGGTGGTGGAAGAAAAAGGCATCTTCAGCGTCGAGGATTTCCTCATCGCCCGCCGCTTCATGTACTGGCAAGTTTACCTGCACAAAACCGTGCTTTCCGCCGAGCAGATGCTCATCAAGACCATGCAACGCGCCCGCGACCTCATCGCGGCCGGCACCGAAGTGGCGGCCCCGCCCGCGCTGGCCTACTTTTTGCACCACCAACTGAGTGCCGAGGATTTTCGCCGGCGGTCGGACCTGCTCTTGGAATACTTTGCCCGCCTCGATGACATCGATATTGCCGGTGCCGTCAAGGGCTGGGCCAGGCACCCCGATGAACTACTGGCCTACCTGGCCCGGGGGCTGGCCGACCGTCGCCTCTTTCGGCTGGAATTCAGCAACGAACCCTTCCCCGAGTCCCGCATCCGGGAAGTGCGCGACCGGCTCCGCAGCCGGACGGACCTGCCCGTCGGCGCGGCCGCTCACCTGCTCATTAGCGGCAGCGAGACCAACTCTGCTTACAAAATCAATAAGGAAGAAATCATCGTGCTGCGCAAAGACGGCAGCCTCGTTCCCCTCTCGCAGGTGGGCGAACACGGTATCCGGGCTTACGATATGACCAAGTATTTCCTGTGCTACCCGAAAAGCAGGGATTAGGTTCTTAGCACCTACTTACCCTCGGCGCATGCGCTCTTTCAGTTCCGCGCCGTCAGCACCGCCACGAAGCGGTCCGGCTTCAGTGCCCCGGCCTCGTGCAGGCGGATCAGGCCCACCAGCCCGGCCGTGGAGGCGGCCAGCACCCGGTAACCCTCCTTCTTGTGCAAATAAGCGGCCATGCGCAGCAGGTCCTTATCACTCACGTTATAAGCTTTTCCCTCCGAGTGGTGCAGGGCATACAGTGCCTCCTCACCGTCAAAACTATGCCAATTGATCAGCGGCTCGTTTACCCTCGTCTCATGGATGGCGGCGGGGTCCAGATCGCTGCAGGTCGTTTCGCCCTTCAAAAAAGACTGCACGATGGGATTTTTGCGCGAGGAGGAAGCCGCAATAAAGTGCGGCACCCGCGAGGTCTTGCCCCGCTTGTGCAGGCTCACGAACCCCCGGTAAATTCCCGCCAGCAGCGTACCGTTCGATACCGGCACCGCGCAGTAGACCGGCGCATCGCCCAGTTCATCGTAAATTTCCTTGGCAATCTGCGAGTACGCCATGATCTGGATCGGCGTATTCGCCCCGCCCGGATTGGCATCGTACCAGTCGTGCTCGGCCGCCAATTTGCTGCTCGCCGTTACCACCTCCTCATAGCTGCCGGGCAGGCGCACAATGGTTGCGTTCAGTTCCTGCATCTCTTTTATGCGTTCGGTGTGGTAGTTCTCCGGAATATATATCTGACATTCCAGCCCCGCCAGATCGGCGGCCAGGGCCACCGCCACGCCGTAGTTGCCGCAGGTTGCCAGCGCCACGTGCGTATAGCCGCGCCGCAGCGCATCGTACACCTGCGCAAACGCGATCCGGTCCTTTTGCGTACCCGTCGGGTTGTCCCCCTCGTACTTCACGTACAGCTGCCGCAGGTCAAAATCCCGCTCCATCACCTTGGCGCGGCTCAGGCCCGTATCCCCCACCTCCATGCTGATAATATCCTCATAACATTCCAGCCGGTCCACCAGCGATTTAGCGGGGTTACGCACGAATTCACTCAGTTGCCGCGCCTCCTGCGAAACTTTATTGGCGGCAGATTTAACGTTGTCCTTTAGTGTCATAAATTAGTTGGGAAAAATAGTAATAGGTATGTTTTTTCGGGCGTGCCCCCGGCTAACGGCCGGGGTCGGTCCCTTTCAGGCTCGCTGTTCGCTCGGTGCTGCGCACTGCCCACTTCGTGGACCACCCGCCAGGCACCTCACGCGGTTGCCCCCCGCCGCCCCGAAGGGGGGAGAAATAATCGAACAATTAATGTCATTATTCATCATCCCCCACTTCGGGGGGGCTAGGGAGGAATACCAGGATTAAACTTATTTCCACTTAATCCCGCAGCCCATGCTCGGATACTGCCGCTCGGCCGGTTCTTTGCCGGCCAGAACGGCATCCAGGGCGGCGCGCAAGTCCTGCCCGGAAAGGGGGGTATTATTATTGGGGCGGCTATCATCCAGGCGGCCGCGGTAGGCGAGTTTTCCGGCGGCATCGAAGACGTAGAAATCGGGGGTGCAGGCGGCGTCGTAGTCGCGGGCCGTTTGCTGCGATTCGTCGTAAAGATAGGGAAAGGTGTAACCGGAGCGAGCGGCAAAGGCCGTCATGTTGTCCGGTGAGTCGATGGGGTACTTGTCCACGTCGTTGGAACTGATTGCCGCCAACCCGATCCCCCGCTCCGTATAATCGGCCGCCAGCCGTACCAGTTCGTCATTGACGTGAATGACGTAGGGGCAGTGGTTGCAGATGAAAAAGAGGAGGGTGCCGCGCTCGCCCTTAACATCGTCAAAGGAAAGCGTTTTACCGGAAACGGTATCGGGCAGGGAAAATTCGGGAGCGCGGGTGCCCAGGGGCAGCATCGTGGATTCGGTCAGGGCCATGCGGGGGAAAGTTGTTTCCCAATCAACGCGCCGCCTCCGAAATTGATCGTTCCAGACGGGCCGCTTTGTGCTGTTCCAGCCGCCGTTTGCGTCCGCTTCCCAGCGGCACCACCAACCCCACGGCCGCCTGTCCCCCAAAAGGATCGAGTACCGGCTCGATGCGGACCGTACCGATGTCGTCTTCCATATCAAAGGTTTTCAGGTGGGCATCGGTAAAAGCTTCGATCCCCTGAAACAGGTAGACGATCACCACCCCGATGTAGGCCGCCTGCCGCCCCTTGTCGAAACGGTCGCGGATATTGACCAAACTGGCCGTACTCAGGCCCAGCGAGGTAAACTCGTGATCGGTGGGGGTGCAGGGCACGCCATCCGTGGGTCCCACGCCGAAGCATTCGGCCTGGAGGGCTTTCTCGAATCGCTTAAAATTGGTCTGGTTAAAATCCGCTACCCCGATCGCCCCCAGCAGGGCACCGTACACAATGGGTACCTTCCACCAGCGGCCGTTATACACCTGCCCGCCGCCCGGAATGATGCTCCACTTCAGGGCCTTGGTCGGGCGGTGGCTCAGGCTGTCGGTCAGCGAGCGGGCTACGATCAGGGTATCCGATGGGCGTGTCGCCTGTTTGGCTACCTTCCGCTCGCCCCGCCGGGGTGATTCGAGCGTATCGCGGCCCACGGGCTGGTCCGGCACCTGGGCGGACAGGTCAGTCAGCCCGAGCAGGAGCAAAAACACCAGTAAGAGTAATGATCGAATCGGCATGGCGCAAAGATGCGGCCTTCGGCTCACCCGAAGTACTAAGTAAAGACTAAACCCCGCCGGATTTACAAAATTTCCACGGCCTTGAACATCTCGTGCAGGTGCTCGGCATCGGCAAAGGGGATTTGCAGGTAGCCCTTACCGCTCTCCTTGTCTTCGATCACCAGCTTGGTCCCCTTGGCCCCGAAGTAATCTTTGAACGTCTGGAGCACCCGCTCCTGATCGGCGTTCAGGCCGCCGGGGCGGGCGGCTTTTTTGGCCGCTTTTTTCTTCTTGTAACCGCCGGCGGCCTTCTCGATCTGACGAACGTTCCAGTCATCGTTTTGCAGGATCTCGTCCAGGAACACCTTTTGCAGATCGTGGTCCTTGATGCCGGCAATCGCCTTGGCCGCGCCCATCGTGATGGTCCGGCGTTTGAGGGCGGTGGCCACGTCGGGCACCACTTCCAGCAGGCGAAAATAGTTGGAGATCGTCGAGCGTTGCTTGCCCACGCGGGCGGCCACTTCCTCGTGTTTGAGGTTATATTCGTTCGCCAGCCGGTAGTAGGAATAAGCGACTTCCATCGGGTTCAGGTCGCGGCGCTGGATGTTTTCCACCAGGGCCATTTCCAGCAGCGTCTGGTCATTGGCCACACGGATGAAGGCCGGCACTTCGGTCAGCCCCGCCATTTTGCTGGCACGGTACCGGCGCTCGCCGCTGATGATCTGGTAGTTGCCGTCGCCCAGGTGCCGCAGGGTCAGCGGCTGGATGATACCGTGCGTCTTGATGCTCTCGGACAATTCCTTGAGCGGCTCCTCCTCGAAATCCACCCGCGGCTGGTCGGGGTTGCGCTGAATGCGCTCCATGGGGATGCGGGCAAAATCGCGCGACAGTTCCCGGATGGTATCTTCGGGCCGCTCTACCATCGCCTCGTCCAACCGGGAGCCGCCGAGGAGTTCGGTCAAACCCTTATTGATTTCCAGCTTACTGGTAGACTTTTTACGCAGGGGCTTCTTGGCCATGGAAGGATCGCTTTAGATGGACGGGCAAAGATAGTATTTCTCGCGGCCCGTGCGGTTCGGCCGCTCGTTTGTGGCGGTGCTCGTTTGGTTTTCGTCACTCCCCCGCCCCACCGCGTGAGGTGCCCGCAGGGGCGTTAGCGCACGAAGTGCCGAGCGAACAGCGAAGCCCGCAGGGGACCGGCCGGCCCGTCAGGGACGGACACGCCCGGCTTTTCGTAAATTAGTTCGTAAGGGGTCGTAGGAATAATTGTAGAGGGTAAAGGGTAGTAATAATCCGGTAATTGCAGTTTCGTGTCGAGGGCAAGCAGCATATGCCAAATCAACTGTCGACTATCGACTATCCTCACGGATCGCCCCCCAAAGGCAACACCCGCTACCTTCACCTCGAAAGATCATTTATGATCGAGAGAAGCAGCGCAGCTAATCCTTCATTCCTTGTAACCCCTTCAATCCTTCATTCCTTCATTCCTTGTCACCCCCCCTTCGTGTAAAAATTACACCATTTACACATCAAAGCGCCGTTCGCGCCTTATCTTTGTCATCGCCGTAAACGCGGCATCCCCATTTTTCTGCACAAAAGCTTCTTCCCATGATCAGTCAACTCAGCGACAACCAGGTAAAACTCAAGCGGATTTTCATTGAAAATCAGCTGCCCGAAAAATTGCAGCCCCTGCGCCGCATGGCCCACAACATCTACTGGTCGTGGAACCACGAGGCCGCCGAACTCTTTAAGAGCATCGACCCCGCAGCGTTTGTGGAGCACAAGTACAACCCGCTGGCCCTGCTGGACCAACTGCCCGTGGAGACCGTGGAGCGGCTGGAAAAGGACAAGGATTTTCTGGGCCGCTTGAAGAGTGCCGAGAAGAGCTTCGATGCCTACCTGAACGAAAAGCCGAAAAAGGGCCTGCCCAGGATCGCCTACTTCTCCATGGAGTACGGCCTGCATATCAGCCTGCGCCTCTACTCGGGCGGCCTTGGCGTGCTGGCGGGCGATTACCTGAAGGAGGCCAGCGACAGTAACGTGAACCTGTTCGGCGTGGGCCTGCTCTACCGCTACGGTTATTTCAATCAGGCACTGGGTAAGAACGGCGAGCAAATTCACCAGTTCCCGCCCCAGGAATTCACCAAGCTGCCCATCGAGCCGGTGCGGACCGATGCGGGCGACTGGCTCATTATTCCGGTAAATATTCAGGGCCGGGTGGTGCAGGCCAAGGTCTGGAAACTGCCCGTGGGGCGGATCGATCTGTACCTGCTGGACACCGATTTCGAGGCCAACGGCTGGGACGACCGCGCCCTGACGCACCAACTATACGGCGGCGACAACGAGCACCGGTTGAAGCAGGAAATCCTGCTCGGTATCGGCGGCGTGCAGGCCGTGAAGGCAATGGGCCTGGAACCCGACCTGTGGCACCTCAACGAGGGGCACGCCTCTTTCCTCAGCATCGAACGACTGAAAGATTTCGTGGCCGCCGGCATGAGTTTTGCCGAGGCCGTGGAGGCCGTCCGCGCCGCTTCGCTTTATACCACGCACACGCCGGTGCCGGCGGGTCACGACCATTTTCCGGTGCACTTGATGCAGAACTACCTGGGCAACTACGCGCAGGAGCTGGGCGTGAGCTGGCGGGAATTCATGGCCCTGGGCCGCGCCAATGCGGAAGACGAGCACGAGGACTTCAATATGTCCAATCTCGCCATCCGGCTCTCGCAGCAGGTCAACGGCGTATCCAAGCTGCACGGGCTGGTCAGCCAGCAGATGTTTACCAAGCTCTTCCCCGGTTACACGGCCGAGGAGATGCACATCGGTTACGTGACCAACAGCGTCCACTACCCCACCTGGATCTCCAATAAGCTGCACACCTTATACAGTAAGCACTTCGGCAAAAACTGGGTGCAGGACCAGAGCAACCCCGATCGCTGGCGCAAGGTGCACGACATTGCCGATGCCGACCTGATGGCCGTGCGCCGCGAACTGAAAAAGGAATTGCTCACCTACGTGCGCGCCAAAATCGAAGCCGATATGCGCCGCCGGGGCGAGAGTCCGCGCACCATGTTCGACATCCTGAATAACATCTCCGAAGACGCCATCGTGTTCGGTTTCGCGCGGCGTTTCGCCACCTACAAGCGCGCCCTGCTGCTGTTCACCAACCGCGACCGCCTGCGCGAGATCGTCAACCGCGCCGACCGGCCCGTACTCTTCCTCTTCGCCGGCAAGGCCCACCCGGCCGACCAGGGCGGGCAGTACCTGATCAAGGAAATCCTTAACATCAGCAAGGACCCCGAATTTGCCGGCAAGGTGATCTTCCTGGAAGACTACAACATGGAAATGGCCAAACTACTGGTGCGCGGCGTAGACATCTGGCTCAACACCCCCACCCGCCCGCTGGAAGCCTCCGGCACCTCGGGCATGAAGGCCGCCATGAACGGCGTGATGAACTTCTCCGTCCTGGACGGCTGGTGGGCCGAGGGCTACCGCCCCGATGCGGGCTGGGCCCTGCCCATCGAACGGACCTACGAGGACCAGAACCTGCAAAACGAGCTGGACGCCGAGCGCATCTACAGCACCCTGGAATCGGACATCATCCCCACCTATTTCGACCGCAACGAGCAGGGCATCTCGCCCCGCTGGATGAGCTTCGTCAAGCAGATCATCGCCGAGGTAGCCCCTGAGTTCACCATGAAGCGAATGCTCGACGACTACTACGACCGCTTCTACCTGCCCCTCTACGAGCAGACTAAAAAAGTGCGCCCCAACGATTACAAAGAGGCCCGCTCCTATGCCGCCTGGAAGGAAGACGTGAAGGAAAAATGGTCGGGCGTTTCCGCCGAGATCGTCGAATCCACCGATTCACAGAACCAGTCGCTACCCGTCGGCGAAGACTTCACGGCCACCGTCCGCGTTCACCTCAACGGAATCGCGGCCGAAAGCATCCAGGTCGAAGTCGTCTTTTACAAGCGGCTCAGCGAGAGCAAGCTGGAACTACGTTCCCAGGCAGCCCTGAAGCGCCAAAACGCGGAGGGAGACTCGGCCACCTTCACCATCACCCTGGACCCGCAGTTATCCGGCGTTTTCGAGTACGGCTTCCGCGTGCGGCCCACCCACCAGCTGAT
This sequence comes from Lewinellaceae bacterium, assembly GCA_963710215.1. Classification (GTDB taxonomy): domain Bacteria; phylum Bacteroidota; class Bacteroidia; order Chitinophagales; family Saprospiraceae; genus Neolewinella. The sequence goes on from CAVPZP010000047.1 coordinate 162,277, forward strand.
GCCCCACCCCCAGGACCTGGCCCTGATGACGTGGGCGTGAGGTAATGATTGAATGATTGAATGATTGAATGATTGAATGACTGAATGATTGAATGACTGACCTCGAAGAATCGCTTTGCGATTGAGAGAAGCAGCGCAGCTAATGACTGAATGACTCCGATAAATCGCTTTGCGATTTGGAGAAGCACCGTAGGTATGATGACTGACTGACCTCGATAAATCGCTTTGCGATTTGGAGAAGTACCGTAGGTAATGATCAGGGAACCGGGGGGAAACCGGTGACTGAATATTCGTGCTTTACCTGACGTCTGTAACTACACTCGACCACCCCGGCCATCATGGTTTAGGGTGGTCGTTTTATTTAGGGCCGTGCGGGCGTGCCCCCGGCCAAGGGCCGGGGTCGGGCTATCCGGCACTCTCTCCCCTCGCCCTGGCGGGCAGCGGTCCGTTCAAACAACACCTCCTATCCCTCACGCAACGGGGTCGTGACCTCCAGCCACACGGGGTCGTGACCTCCGGTCGCGGGAACATTTGGCCGGGTGACCTCCGGTCGCCCGTTGGTGTGTGACCTCCGGTCGCGCGAATTTGGCTCACCGACCTCCGGTCGGAAGTCATCACCGCCTCGGCGGCGAAGCCGCCAACCCAATAGTCCTCACCCCATCTCCTCACAAAAGATCGCTATGCGATCTAGAAAAGCAGCGCAGCTAATCCTACCCCCCCTACCTCAATCCCGGTGCGGGTGCTGAATAATCTCTGATTCCTCCTGCGTACCCGCCACGTTAACGCCCGCCGCCTTGAGGATAAAAGTGAGCAGTAATAAACCACATAGCACCAGTACGACCCACATGAAGGGGCTGATGGTGCGTTTTTTCGTCTCTTCCATGGGTTAGTCTGATTAGTGATGGAGGTAGAACGCGAATCAGGCGGCGGGTTTCACCGGATAAGGCGGTAATCTGCCTGAAAATCACGTTATACCGGCGGCCGGTCGAAAAAACTTGCACGGTTGGAGAAATACACCTTACTTTACTTTCACTAAACCGCCCGACCGCTACCCCAGCGGGCGGGCGATTTAACTTCCCTCATTTTCCCCGCCCCAACCGGGTCGGGGCAGCAACCTTCCTCGCTCATGAGCTTGTTCGGAGACCTCAAACGAATCTTTTTCGGTGCCAAAGCCGTGACCAAAAACCAGGCGCGCCGCGCCGGCGATGCCGCTTCGGAGGCCGCCGACGATCTCGGCCACCAGGCCGCAGAGTTCGTGGACCGCACCGGCGACCAACTCAGCCAAACGGCCGACGACCTGAGCAAGCGCGGCAAGGACGCACTGAGCGACCTGACCGAAAAAATCTGGACCGAAGGCGAACACGCCGCCCAGCGCGGCCGGGAACTGAAAGATAAGGCCGAGGACTGGCTGGCCGAAAAAACCGCCGACCCCCTGCCCCACGTGCCGCCCACCGGCCAGGAGCCGGCCGATTCGGACATCAGCCATTTTGCCACGCCCGAACAGCCCACCACGCCCCTGCACGCCCCCTCCGAGCGGCGGCCGGTAGAGGAGATTGACTTCGAAGCCGATGCGGTGGTGCCGCCCACTTCGGCCGCGCCCAAACAACCCTCCGCTTTCGGTGAGGCCGCTAATCAGGGGTTAGATGCCGCCGCCCGGGCCGGGCTGGCCGCCAAGGATAAATTGAAGGATGTGTCGGAAAGAGTTGGCAAGGAAGTGCTGGACAAGGGCGGCAAACTGCTGGACCGCGCCGCCGAAAAAGGAGCCGACCTGAAGGGCAAACTGGATGAGTTGGCCGACAAGGCCGATGCCGCCGTAAAACGCGAGGAAATGGACGAGCAAATCCGCAAGGCCAAAGAGGCCGCCGAGGTGGCCGCCGCCCGCGCCAAGAGTTTTAACTACAAGGAAGAAAAGCGCGACGCCGGCGACAGCCTGCTGTCGGGTACCGATTCATTCTTCGACCGAGCCGATCGATTCGCCAAAGGAGATTACCACGATGATGGCGGCAAACAGATCAAGATTAGTAAAGACCCCGACCATACGCCCAGGAAAAAGGAAGGCACCCTCCCCGGCTTCGAGGACCGGGACGGCGACGGCGATGAACTGATCGACGACGCGATCATCGAGGAATAGCCGATCGAGGTTTTCCGTGACGGCCGTCTACTACCCGTTTTTCTTTACTAAACCGCTACTCATCGCGTCGCCCCACCTTTTCCGCTAAACTGGCCGCCTGGGCCGTGCACCTCTTTACCGCCTCCGGTCTGTTGGCCGGTTTCATGGGCCTGCTCGCCGTCGAGCGGGGCGACTACCGTGCGGCCATGCTCTGGATGCTTCTCACCCTCGTCATCGATGGTATCGACGGCACCTTTGCCCGTGCCGCCCGCGTGAAAGAGGTGCTACCGAATGTCAACGGCACGACGATCGACAACGTAATCGACTTCTTCACCTACGCCATTTTACCCGCTTATTTCTTTTACCGTGGCCTACCCGTGGGCGATGAGACCCTCCGCCTGACGGGGGCTTTTTTGATGCTCCTCTCCGCTGCGCTCTATTACGGCAAAGAAGGCATGGTGAGTGCCGATGGTAAGCATTTCGTCGGCTTTCCCGTGCTGTGGAACATGGTGGTTTTCGTGCAAATATTCGTTTTCACGGATTGGCCCGCCTGGGCGCACCTGGCCTTTGTGGTGATACTCACGGTGCTGCATTTCGTTCCGGTCTACTTCGTATACCCCAGCCGCGGCGGCCGCTGGTGGCCGCTAACGATTGCCAATACCGTAGTATTCATTTTAGCGGTGGCCGTTAATGCTTGGTATTATCCCGACTGGGAAGGTACATGGGCTGCGATCTGGCGGGGCGTGGTGTATGTGACCGTGGGCTATTATGTGCTGCTGGCGGTGCTGGATACGCCGCGGGGGCAAGTAAATAACTAGCGGGACGAGCCGGGGAGTTTTACAATTATTCTCCGCTACCCCGCACCCTACCCCCGCCGGGGCATATGCATCACCTTGTACACCAACTCCTTCAGCAATGCCCCGTCGGGAGTGCCGGTGAGGTTGAAGTCCACGCCCTTGCTTTTGAGATCGTATTCGCGCAGGAGGGCCATGACTTGCTCACACTGGAGGCGGCCGTAGCGCTGGGCGGCGGCGCGGTACTCGCGCAGGAAAAAGTTGGAGCGCAGGTTCATGGCCGCGAGGATATCGCTTTCGGGAGCGCGGCGGGCTTGTAACTCCGTGAGCTGGTAGACTTTGGCGAAGTAGTTGTAGAGGCTGCCGACGGCCATGACCATCGGTCCGGCCTTGGGGTTGGCGGAGAAGTAGTTGACGATGCGGTTAGCCTTTACTATATCCCCCGTGCCGATAGCGCGCTGGAGTTCGAAGACATTGTAGTCGCGGCTGATGCCGACCAGGTCTTCCACCATTTTAGTGGTGATCGCGGTACCCGGCGGGACACTGAGGAGCATCTTGTCCAGTTCGTTGCTGATTTTGGAGAGATTGGTGCCCAGGTACTCGGCCAGTAGGTCGGCAGCGTCGGTATTGATGGGGTATTTCTTGCTCTTGAGGTAGCTGCTGATCCAGCCCGGTACCTGGTTGTCGTAGAGCGGTTTGGCCTCGAAGACGACGGCACTCTTTTTGAGGGATTTACCCAACTTGGTATTGCCGGGCAGCTTCTTGTGCTTGTAGCTGATGACCAGGATGGTGGTGGGCGCGGGCTTTTCCACGTAGCTGAGCAAATCATTAAGCGACCGCATTTCCTGCGCCTCGCGGATAACGACCAGCTGCCGCTGGGCCATCATGGGGAAGCGGCGGGCGGCGTCTACGACGGCCAGGTGATCCACCTCCTTGCCATAGACGATGGTCTGGTTAAAGGCGCGTTCGGCCTCGGTCAGGGCGTGCTCGATCACGGCCGCCTCCAGGCGGTCGATGTAGTAAGACTCGGGGCCGTGGAACAGGTAGACAGGCGCGAAATCGCCCTTTTTAACGGATTGGAGGATCTGATCGTAGGTCAAGGCAGGGCGTGGGACTGGTTTAAACGGCCAAGATACTCAGATCGAAAGTAAAGCCGGGTAGAACGTCCTCGCCGTCGAGGATCTTATCAAAGTCGCTGATCTCGGTTTCGCTACCGTCGCGGCGGTAGATGGTGGCGGTCCGGTTCTGCGGGTCGATCAACCAGGCGAGGTGGACGCCGTTGGCGATCCAGGTATCGCGCATTTTTTTCTTAAGTGCGTTCAACCGATCTGAACCAGATCGAACTTCAACAATAAAAATTGGGACAACCGGGGCAAAGCTTTCAATATCCTGATTTCCTAATGCTGCGTGTTGCTCGTTAGATACGAATGCCGCATCTGCCATTCGAATCGATCCATCCGGTAAGGTATAGCCTGCTGCTGAACTTATCGAACGGCCGGTTTCAAAATTGATCTCGTAAATAGTAAGACGACCAATGAAGGCTGCTTCGTAATAGCCGGAGCTGTAGTGGACGGGAGACAAAATGGTTAGTTGACCATCCTTCTCACGCTCTACGCGAAGATCGGGGTGGCGTGCGCAAAATTCATCGAACGCACGATCACTCAAACCACCCTCGAAGCGGAGGGCAACGGTTCGATCGTCAGGAATATCAAGCGTGATGCGGGTCATACACAAAGAACGCCGGGTTGATTAAACGTGTTTTACAACCGATGAGAACAGGTTTGGGTTACTCCCCTACTCCACCGCCAATCACTCCTTTAGCCGCGCCAGCACCGTCTCATTACCCCGCACCTTATCCCCGATACTGACCTGAATATCGGCATCCAGGGGGAGGAAAATATCCACGCGGGAGCCGAATTTTATGAAGCCCATCTCACTGCCCTGCTCGACATGGGTGCCGGTGGTGAGGTAATTTTTGATGCGTTTGGCTACGGCCCCGGCGATTTGGCGGAGCAGTATCTCGGTGCCGCCGGCGTCGATGACCACGGTGGTGCGCTCGTTTTCGGTGCTGCTCTTGGGATGCCAGGCCACCAGGTACTTGCCGGGGTGGTAAGCATTGTAGGTCACCTCGCCCGCCACGGGGTTGCGGTTGACGTGTACATTGATGGGTGACATGAACACGCTGACCTGGATGCGGCGGTCTTTGAGGTACTCGGGTTCGAAGGCTTCCTCAATTACCACTACTTTGCCATCGGCCGGAGCGTAGACCAGGGAATTATCCACGGCGGGCAGGGTGCGCACCGGGTTGCGGAAAAACTGGAGGACGATGAGAAAAAAGAAAACGGCACCGATCAAGACGGGCGGCAGCCAGAAGCCGGGTAGGAGCCAGGCAACGAGAAAGACGATGATGCCGAGGCCGAGGCCGAGCATCAGTAACATTTGGCGGCCTTCGGGGTGAATACGCATGGGTTGGTTTTTAGTAGGTAGGGGGGTAGTGAGATAGTGGATAGTGAGGTAGTGGGTAAATGGGTAGTGGGTAGTAATCTCCTCCCTCTGCGGCGGCTGGGGTGAAGGGGACCCCAGACGATTAGGGAATTTGGCAAGTAGTTTATCCGCTGCGGGATTGGAGGGAGGTGTTTTTTTCCTTCTACCGGTTGGCACGATCTTTATCGTTTGACCGGACAAGCGATGGGAGTGGGTGGCGGCGTTAGCCGACAGACGCGCTAGCGGCCGAGCGAATAGCGAGCCCACGGACACAGCGACCCGCAGCGGTAGCGGAGGGATGGCCCCACCCGACAAAACAGGAGAAACCGGGAATCGTTTGCCGTTATCGGATATAAAGCAGGTAGGCGGAGGCGAAGGGCACGACGAAAATGAAGGCGTCGAAACGGTCGAGCAGGCCGCCGTGGCCGGGCAGGATGGTGCCGCTGTCTTTGATGCCGACGCTGCGCTTGAGCATGCTTTCGACCAGGTCGCCGAGGGTGCCGAAGACGGCAACGATGACGGCCAGGATGAGCCAGGAGTGGGTGGGCATTTCGTCGAAGGCGAGACTGAGGAAGAAGCCGAAAAGCAGGGTGGTGAGGATGCCGCCGATGGTGCCCTCCCAGGTTTTGTTGGGCGAGACCCGGGGGAAGAGTTGGCGACGGCCGAAGTTGCTGCCCGTGAGGTAGGCGCCCGTGTCGTTGACCCAGGTGAGGAGCAGGATGCCGAAGATGGTGCGGTAGTAAAAATAATCTCCCTCGAAGGCGATGTAGTTGAGCAGCGCGAACGGCAACCCGATGTAAAACAGCCCCAGCACGACGGAGCCGATGTTGGCGAACGGGCGGCGCGAGTGGGTGTAAAGCTCGTAAATGAACACCGAGAAAACGAGGGGTGAAAACAGGAAGGCGACCAGGGCCACGAACTCGTCGGGATTATCGACGAGCTGCAGCTGGATGAGCGTCATGATGGCAAATGGGAACAAGCCCACGGCCAGCCCCAGGCCGCGCCGGATTTTGTCGCGGCGGCTGACTCGGTCGAGCGTGAGGGTAAGGAATTCCCACAGGCAGCCGCCCGCGATGAGTGCGAACAGGATGGTGAAGGTGTAGGGTCCGGTAAATAAACCGGTGAGCATGATTACGACGAAAATAACGGCGGTAGTCAGGCGGCGCCAGAGGCCCTTCATCGGCGGGTGGGTTTGTTTGGCGTGAAGGTAAGGAATTGCGGCGAAGCCGCTTTGCGGCTGCGCCGCGTACTTTACCTGCGGTGATCGTCGTAAGCTCCCCGAAGTTCGGCCTAGGCGTACACTTCCCTACCCCGGCTCGGCCTGACCTCCTCGAAGGGAAAACTTATCGTATTCGTTCGTCCCGCCGGCCCACCCCTTCGGGGAGGGCAAACGCGGTAGCGTTGGGAGGGGAAAATGCGGTACGAGCCGGGGGGCTGCGCACGTGCCGGAGATAGGCGTGCGTAGAGTTCTCTTTCCCCCCACTGCCTATCGCCCTGCCCCGCCGCCGCCAACATTCGCACCAAAATACCCGTTCCGCTTACCTTGCCGGCCGGTTAGCAAAACCTACCTTGCGGCCCCAACCAAACTGCCCACCCCCACTACCATGAATGAAACCGTAGAACTGATCTCCCCCGGAAATTTCCGGAGCGAGAACCACTGGTATCCCAAAGCCCTGAATGCCACCATCCACCCGATGGTGAATTATTTTCTTAACCTGAGCGGATCGCGCATCGTGTCGCGCTACTGTCACCTGCACCCGATGGTGAAGGCCGATAAACTGGAAGAACTGCTGGCCTACCGCTGCAAGTATTTTCTCTGGGGCGGGGCCGACCTGATCAACGCCACCTCGGCTAACGGGCGGCGGCAGATGGTGGTCATTGAGAACAACTCCTGTCCTTCGGGGCAGAAGAGTATGCCGCTGCTGGACGATAATAAGGAGGACGGCTCCTACCGCCTGCTCATCGAGCGGACGTTCAAACCCATGCTGCGGTCCCGCTCCGGCGGCGGCCTGCCGGCCGGCCGGCTGGCGGTGATCTACGATAAGAACTTCCTGGAAACAAGTGGTTATGCCGCCGTTATTGCCGATGTGATGGACGAGGAAGTATTCCTGATCCCTTTTTACGACGGCGATGCCAATGAGCACCTGCGCGTAAACGACGAGCAGCTGGAATTGCTGCACGAGGGCGAGTGGATACCGCTGCGGGCCGCTTTCCGCTACGTGACCCAGCGGCCGTGGAACCGCCTGCCGCTACACAGCAAAACCAGGATCCTCAACCCCATCGTGGCCTGTCTGGCCGGGGGGCGCAACAAAATGGTGGCCGCCAAAGCCTACGACCTCTACAATGCCGAACTGGAACCCTACGGGCTGCGCATCAATATCCCGGAGACGATCTGGGACGTGAGCAAAAACGAAATACCGCTGTGGGTGCGCAAGATGGGCGGGCAGGCCGTAATCAAGATTCCGTACAGCAATGCCGGTCAGGGAGTATTCACCATTATTAACGAGCGCGAACTGGAAGCCTTCATGGCCCAGGACATTGCCTACGAGCGCTACATTGTCCAGAGCCTGATCGGTAATTATAACTGGTCTTCCACGGGTAGCAAGGGAAAATACTACCACGTCGGCACCATCCCCGACAGCAAGGGCAACACCTACGTGGCCGACCTGCGCCTGATGGTGAGTAGCACGGCCGAGGGCATTAAACCCCTGTGTACCTACGCCCGCCGCACCCCCGACCCCCTGGCCGATGAGCTGACCGACGGCTCCGATTCGTGGCGGATGCTGGGCACCAACCTCTCCGAAAAACTGGGCACCAACCACTGGACCAGCGATACCAACCGCCTGCTGCTGATGGACCGCCGCGACTTCAACAAGCTCGGTCTCGGCCTCGACGACCTGATCGAAGCCTACATTCAGACCGTGCTCTCGACTATTGCCATCGACCAGATGTGCAAAAACCTGTTCAACTCCAAGGGCCGGTTTCGGATGAAGCTTTTTCGGTCGTTGAATAATGATTCCACGCTGCTGGACGAGATCATGTTGTAGAGAAAAGGTGTGATACGGCGTTAGTCAACCTAAGCCCGGTTTCAGGCATTTTCACCAGACGTCCTTATTGTGGGCACCGAATTTGCGGGCTGCTGCCCGGTTTTTACTCCATCACTTAGCTAGTTCTTTCCCCCTTGAATCAGAAAACCGAAATTAAACGGCGACGCACTTTCGGCATCGTCTCCCACCCCGATGCGGGTAAGACCACGCTGACCGAAAAGCTGCTGTTGTTCGGCGGTGCCATCCAGGTGGCGGGTGCCGTGAAGAGCAACAAGATCAAGAAAACCGCGACTTCCGATTTCATGGAAATCGAGCGGCAGCGGGGTATCTCGGTGGCTACTTCGGTGATGGCGTTTGACTACCGCGACCGGAAGATCAATATTCTGGACACCCCCGGCCACAAGGATTTTGCCGAGGATACCTACCGCACGCTAACCGCCGTGGATTCGGTGATCGTGGTGATCGACGTGGCGAAGGGCGTGGAGGAACAGACCGAAAAACTGGTGGAAGTATGCCGGATGCGCAAGACGCCGATCATTGTGTTCATCAATAAAATGGACCGGCCGGGCAAGGAGGCGTTCGATCTGCTGGACGAGGTGGAGCAGAAATTAAAACTGAAGGTGGTGCCGCTGAGCTGGCCCATCGGGATGGGCGACCGTTTTAAGGGCGTGTACAACATTTATACGCAGTCGCTGGTGCTGTTCCGGCCGGATAACAAGCAGGGGCGGCCGGAAGAAACGATCGAGTTCGATGACCTGAACGACCCGGAACTGGACGAAATGGTGGGCGAAGCCGCCGCCGAGGAACTGCGCGAGGAGATCAGGATGATCATGGGCGTGTACCCGCTCTTTAAGCGGGAAACTTACCTGGCGGCGGGCCAGAGTCCGGTATTTTTCGGCTCGGCCGTGAATAACTTCGGCGTGAAGGAACTGCTGGACTGCTTTGTGGAGATTGCGCCCGAACCCCTGCCCCGCCCCACCGAGGAGCGGCCCGTGGACCCGAACGAGGACCAGTTTGCCGGTTTTGTCTTCAAGATCCACGCTAACATGGACCCGCGCCACCGCGACCGGATCGCGTTTTTGCGCATTTGCTCCGGCACCTTCGAGCGGAACACCAATTACCTGCACGTGCGCCAGGGGCGGAAGATGAAATTTGCCAACCCGACCAGTTTCATGGCCGACCGCAAGGAAGTGATCGACTACGCCTATGCGGGCGACGTGGTGGGCCTCTATGATTCCGGAAACTTCAAGATCGGCGATACGCTGACCGAGGGCGAGGATTTGCACTTCAAGGGCATTCCCAGTTTCAGCCCGGAGCAGTTCCGGCGCGTGATCAACGGCGACCCGCTGAAGAGCAAGCAGTTGGCCAAGGGGCTGGACCAGTTGATGGACGAGGGCGTGGCGCAGCTGTTCACCCGCGAGGTGGACAATGCGCAGATCATCGGCACGGTGGGTGCGCTCCAATTCGACGTGATCCAGTACCGGTTGGAACACGAGTACGGGGCCACGGCCCTCTACGAGCCGATTAACCTGGCGAAAGCCTGTTGGATTAGTAGTGAGGACGAGGAAGCCCTGCGGGAATTCGAGCAGCGGCGGCGCCAGTTTATTGCCACCGACAAGGAGGGGCGCATGGTTTTTCTGGCGGAGAGCGCGTGGTCGCTGCAAATGGTGAAGGATAATCACCCGGCGATCGAGTTTCACGAGAAATCGGAGTTTTAGGGACGTGGGATGACGGGAACAATCCGATCCGACGGTATTTACTCCTTATTTCAGGTTATCGGTAGCAGCACCGGCTCACGCACTATCCGCGGTGGGCCGGCGGACGTGTGTGCGGACCAGCGCAAAAAAAATGCCGGGCGTTTATGCATTCTCCCGTTCATTGGCATCTTACCCCCGTTACCCATTAAACCAACCTGCCATGCGCCTGCTTTTCCTCCTCCTGTTCGCCCCGCTTTTATTTGCGTTCAATCCAACTCCGCCCACCGACGAGGTGACGGCCAATGTTTTCGAAGGCAAGATCCACGACGCGTTCGACCGGCCGCTGGAGAACATTCAACTCGTTTACCAGGGACGCGAAATGGCCCGGACCGATAAAAAAGGCGAGTACCGTTTCGAGGCCGAACCACTGACGCTGGAAGTATCCGTGGCCGCGCCCTGTTTCCTGAGCAAGACCATTCGGCTGACAGCGGGACTGCGCGAAACGATCAAATTGGAAACCTCTTCCTTCTTTCCGAATAAGCCGTTGCAGAGCGGTAACTTTTTCGGGGCGCGGGTAGAGAAGATTTTTAACCTGGAACGGGGAAAAGTACGGATTACGGAAATCGGGACGGGTGAGGAAATCGGACTCAGTGAGGCAAACGATTTCGTGCTTTTCCGTCCGCAGACCGAGTTGCGATTGGTACTTATTCGTCCCGGCCTTCTGCCGGATACGCTGACCCTAACGGCAAATAAGCCCGAAATACTTAGTCCAACCCCCCGGGCACTGACGCTGACGCCAAATAAAACGGATGGATCAATCGAGGAGAAAGCACCCGATTTTAGGAACGCGCTGATGGATGAAGTGATCGTAACCGGTTACGATGCTTCGGCCGGTGCACCGCCTCCGCCGCCGCCACCACCGGCGCCCGCATCGGAAGTTATCCTCAGAAGCGAACTTAAAGGCCGCGAGTCAGCCCGTGCGCTTCCCCGGCGATCCGTGGACGGCCTGACCGCCACCGCTGCCGGGATGAGTTCCGCTTCGTCGCCGGCCGCAGTGGTCCGGGCCGAATCGATGGCTTCCGTAACAAAATCGACCGTCTCGGCGGTTAAAACCATTCCTGCTACCACCGATCCGGCTGCGGCTGAGGTAGCCGAGCGACCCGCCGCCGGGCAACTCACCGCCGGAGAAACCAACGACTTCGGCAAGTGGGACCTGTGGCAGGACGTGCGCGACGAGGACCTGGCTCGCCACCGGAGCACCTGGGGCCTGCTGCCCAAACAGCGCTATGCCGTCCAACTCACCTTCGCCGACGGTACGCCCGCCGTGGACCGGCCCGTGCGGCTGACCGCCGACGGCGCCACCTACTTCGAGGCCCGGACCGACAACTTCGGCCGCGCCGAACTCTGGTACGACCTGGCGGGCCGCAGTGGCGAACAGGACCGCACCCCGCAACTCCAGATCAGCTACCCGGATGGTGAGCGGTCTGCTTCCAGTCGGCCCGCCCTGCCCTTCCGGGAGGGGGTGAATCATTTTGTCGTTTCCGGCCCCTGCGACGACCGCGCCGCCGGGGTGGACATCGTGTTCGCCGTGGACGCCACCGGCAGCATGGGCGACGAGATCAAGTACCTGCAATCGGAACTGGCCGACATCATCCGCTGCGTGACCGATAGCCTGGACAGCCGCCAGGCACCGCGTTTCGGCTCCGTTTTTTACCGCGACAAGGGTGATGTCTACCTGACCCGCCTCAGTCCGCTGGACGACCGCCCCGCCACCGTGCTCGATTTTATCGCCAGGCAAGAAGCCGACGGCGGCGGCGACACGCCCGAGGGCGTGGATGCCGCCCTGGCCGCCGCGCTGGACCGCATGAGCTGGCGCGAGGACGCCGCAGCGCGGCTCCTCTTCCTGGTGCTGGATGCCTCGCCCCACACCGATTCGGCCACCGTGGCGCGGATGCAGGTGCTGGCCGCCACGGCCGCCGCGCGCGGCGTGCGTATCATTCCGCTCAGTTGCAGCGGCGTGGACAAGAGTACCGAATACCTGATGCGCAGTCTGGCCCTGGCTACCAACGGCACCTATACCTTTTTGACCAACCACAGTGGTATCGGCAACGCCCACATCGAACCGAGTACGGACAGCTACGAGGTAGAAAAGCTAAACGACCTGCTGGTACGCCTCATCACGCGCTACGGGCGCACGCGCGCCTGCGGGCAGTCTCCCGTGCCGGTAGCCCTGCAGGTGCCCGGACTGGAAAAAGCCTCGTTCACCGTTTTCCCGAACCCCACCAGCGGTCCGGTTTCGATCAAACTACCAAATAAGGAAAAAGACGCCCACTGCTCGCTCTTCGACCAGAATGGAAAACTGCTATTGCGCCGTCAACTCGGCACCGGCACTACGCCCTGGGACGTGGGTAATTTTCCGGCGGGCAGCTACGTCATGCGCGTGGAGTATGCGGATGAGCGGGTGGAGAGTTTGGTGGTGGTGGTTCGGTAAGGGGGGGTAGTTTTTTTAGTGGGTAGTGGGTAGTAACGCACTCGCAACGAGCGCACTACCAACTACTCGACTACCAACTACCCGACTAAAATCACCGCACCCACCGATACGTCGCCTTCACCAAAAACGTATTCTGCACCTCCCCGCCGAACAGATCCTCGGAAAGCGCGGAAAACACGTTGCGCCCCGGATCGGCCCCGCCGGAGGTGCCCTGCGACCAAACCAGGAAGAGCGTGGAACTGGGCCGGTACTCCCAGCGGATAACGAGGTTGGAGCGGAACTGGATGAAATTAAAATCCGGGTCCCCGAACTCGAAATCATCGGCCTCGTCGCCGTCGTCGTTAACCAGGAAGTTGCCGCCGTCTTCCTCGAACCGGATCTGGGCCGGGGAGAAGGTAACGAAGCGGTCCTCGAAGTCGTTCGCCAGCGGCCGGTCCACGATCTTGAACTCGTCGTACACGCCGCGGGCGGCAAAGGGCTGCCCGTAATACTGGATGGTAAAATCGGGCGTCAGGTTGTACGTGCCGCGTACCGTGAAACTGAACACCTGCTGCTCGATCCGGCCGTGCAGGTAGCCCACGCGGTCGCCGTCGGTCAGGGTGCTGACGTACTGGTCGCGGCGGGAGGAGGGGTTGTAACTCGGTGAGAGGGCGACGGAAAGGGCGTCCGTCGGTTGGTAATTCACCTCGATACCCACTTCGCCGCCCATCACGTTGCCGTCGTAAGATTGGCCGCCGTTTCCGTAGAAAAACAACTGCAAATCCTTCCGCTGGTCGGTGCCGAAACCGCCGCCCGTGGCGATTCCCGGCGAGCGGCGGTACAGCGGACCGCCGCGCAGGGCGTTCTTGCTGATGTCCTGCTGCTCGATGTTGAGGAACATATTGATGCTGGAAAAATTCTTGAACTGCCCCCAGCAGTTGGTATTGTAGCTGCGGTTGAGCGACTCGCCGCTCCAGTCGAAGCCCAGGTAAACGTTCTGGTTCCACTGGAAACGGTTAAAGATTTTTCCGGGGTTTTGCCAGCGGCGCGCCACCCAGGCGAAGTAGTTGATCTGCTCGGTATTTCCCATAAAACCGATGTCGTTCAGTTCCAGACCGGGACTGCGAAAAGTCGCCCCGGTCTCGAAGATCCAGTCGCCCTTAAACTCACCGATGGCCACCGTGCCGCCGGTGCCGCTCAGGCGGGTGGCGGTGCTGTCCACGCGCAAGTGGTCGGCGTCGGGCCGCTGAAAACTGTGCTCGAACGAGGTCTGGGTGCGCAAGATCGCCTCCTCGCTGCCGTTCACCTGGCTCCACACGCCGTTCACCCGCAGCTGCCAGGCGCGGTCCTTCCAACGGTGCACCAGGTCGATGCCGGACGAGTAAGCGCTCTCGTGCAAAAACTGCAGTGCCTCGCTGCTCAGGTCGCGGTTCACGCCGGTCAGCATCACGCCGATGGTGCTCTGGCCGTCGTTAAAATCCTGCTGCACGCGGCCCACGTTATAGGTCGTAAAGGGTTCCACCTGCTCGGTCCGCTCGCCGTTCAGGTCAACGATGGTGGCCATCTCCCGCTCCGTCACGCTAGACAGCAACCCCAGCGACAAGCCTTGCCGGGTCTTGCCGCTCACCTTGGCCGCGCCCAGGATGGTGGTGTTCTCCGGCTGCTGCACATAGCGGCCGTTGGCCGCGTCGCCGTCCACGAACCGGCTCGGATTTCCCCCGATCCGGCGGCTGTAAAACAGCAGATCGCGGTTGTAAGGTCCCCCGGCCTCGGCCTGCGTCACGCGGTAGTCGAAAATGTTGCGCCCCTCCACGAAGAAGGGCCGCTGCTCGCGGAAAAAGATCTGAAAACCGTCCAGGTTAATGGCCCCGGGGTCGGCCTCCACCTGCCCGAAATCGGGGTTGATGGTAAAATCGGCCACTATATCGTTCGTTATCCCCACGCGGCCGTCCAGGCCCGCGCTCAGGCGCGTCTCCGTTTTCTCCGAAAACGGGTCCTCGGGGTTATAGGCCCCGCCGGTACGCACCTGGCCCAGCACGTAAGGCTGAATTTCCAGTGCCTTGCGGGGCTTGATCCCCTCCAGCCCCTTCAGCGTACCGAACCGGCTCACCCAGCCCGGCTGATCCTGTTTCACCGGCGCCCACGAATCGGCCTCCTGTTTGCGGAAAAAATTGCGGTTCACCTGCAGGCCCCACTCCCGGCTCTCGCCCTTCCCGAACCGCAGTTGGCTGAACGGTATGCGCGCCTCGGCCGTATAGCCCAGCGAGTCGATATTGGTCTTGGCCAACCAGAACGGGTTCCAGCTCGAATCCCAGTTGTTGCCGTCCTCGCTCACCAGTTCGTCGCCCCGCACGCCGCTGGCCGAAGCCGTAAAGGAAAAGGCCGTCCGCTTGTCGTTCAGGCTCCCGATATTGATTTCCACCCAGTCTCCCGGAAACTCGTCGCGCCGGCTCAGGCGGGCCACAATCGAGTCCGGGTGCGTATCGTACGCCCGCCACGCCACGTACAGGTAGCGGTCGTCATACAGTATTTTAAAGGCCGTTTCCTGGCTCACCGGCTCCACGTCGCTGGGCTGCCGCTGGTGAAAATCCGCGCCCCACTCCACCTGTTCCCAGGCCGCGTCGTCCAGCTTTCCATCCACGGTCGGGGCCTCGCCCGCAATCCGCTGAGTGGTATATTCGGGGCGGTCCTGCGCCGTCAGAGCGGCCGTCAGCAACAAAAGGGCAAAAAGGAGTATCGGTCTCATAAGTGTGGCAAGTGCTAATTCATTAGCACGGACGAGGGTGAGCGGCGCAAGGTTGCACGGATAAGGCAAAGTTGGCGTGCTTTTTTAGGCGTGCCCGTCCCTGACGGGCCGGTCGGTCCCTTCCAGGCTCGCTGTTCGCTCGGTGCTGCGCACTGCCGGCTGCGCCGTCACCTTCCAGGCACCTCACGCTGGGGACAAGGAATGAAGGATTAAAGGAATGAGGGATTGAAGGGGTTACAAGGAATGAAGGATTAACTGCGCTGCTTCTCTCGATCATAAATGATCTTTCGAGGTGAGGGACTGAGTAACCGGGGTGAATGAGATGCGTAAAAAAACGGTGGAGGAGTTGCACTCCGATCAGGCGGCTTTGCCGCCGTGCGCGATGACTGAATGACTGAATGATCGAATGATTGAATGACTGACCTCGAAGAATCGCTTTGCGATTGAGAGAAGCAGCGCAGCTAATGACTGACAGATTAGTTGCGCTGCTTCTCTCGATCATAAATGATCTTTCGAGGTGAAGGTTAAGCCTGATAGGATGGCAAATGTAGGGGGCACGGCTCCTTTGCTCGTACCACGTTTTCCCCTCCCAACGCTAGCGCGTTTGCCCTCCCCGAAGGGGTGGGCTGCAAAGGTGTTTATGCGCCGACAACCTCCCCTTCGGGGAGGTCGAGCCGGTAGGCTCGGGTGGGGAACAAGGAATGAGGGAGGGATTAGCTGCGCTGCTTCTCTCGATCATAAATAATCTTTCGAGGTGAGGGACTGAGTAACCGGGGTGAATGAGGTGCGTAAAAAAACGGTGTAGGAGTTGCACTCCGATCAGGCGGCTTTGCCGCCGTGCGCGAATTGAATGACTGAAGGATTAGCTGCGCTGCTTCTCTCGATCATAAATGATCTTTCGAGGTGAGGGAATGAGGGATTGAAGGGGTTACAAGGAATGAAGGAATGAGGGAATGAGGGATTGAAGGAGATTTCACCTCCGGTCGCGCAAAGGGGGTGTGACCTCCGGTCGCGCAAGGGGGTGTGACCTCCGGTCGCGCGAATGTTTGGCTGCGTGACCTCCGGTCGCGCAAGGGGGGGCAGGCCGTCAGTCGATCCGAATACCCCGCGTAGTGAACGAAATACCCTGCTGCCCATAAATCGTAATAAAAACGCCCTCGAAAAACGGATCATGAGTACCGGGCGGCTTATGCCATTCAAAAACAAAATTATCTCCCGTTCCCCCCTCAATATCCTGCTCGGTGATGATGATCTCCACCGTTTCCAGCGGGGCCAGGTAGATCGGCTCGTCGAAGTAGCTACGAATACCGGCACCATCCGTTTTAAAATACTTGGCCTTGTCGATGTAGACCGTATCGCTTTGATTGATATTACGCATACTGATGGTACCGGTCAGGCTGAACCTGCGCCGCCCGGTTTGGACGTAGATCTGTGAGTAACTAGAGAGGTAGGTGCTGCCGGCCTCCAGGGAATCGCTTACCTGAATCGTCACTTTCCTGCTGTCCCAGTCCTCTACCGGTATCGAGGTGACCTGTTTTTCTGTGGTTTCGTGATCACAGCCGGTCATGCATACCAGAAGAGTGATAAGAGCAAATAGTACCTTGCTGAAATTAATCATTCGCGGTTATTTTCGGGGTGTAAATAATGATGATCTGGATCAGGATCGCCATCACGATCAGGGCACCGATCTCATAGCGGGTGAATAATTCTACCGAACCCAGTGCCTTTTTGCTCAGGAGTAGTTTCCTTCTCCCCTCTTCCAGCTGAATAGCGGACAGGTCGTCCAGTTGTTTGCGGACAATCGTCAGGGCGGCGGATAATTCAGTTACCGTAGTTTGGCTGCCGACCGCGCTATCTTCAATTTGTTGGAGGTCCCGCAAGCTTTCTTGCATCCGCTCAAAGGTCAACTTTTCCGCGGAAGTCAGTTTGGTGGCAGCAAACTGCCTCATGTACTCAGCGATCAACGCGTTGTCGTACGCCGTATCAGCATTCTGCTCGGCCGGGTCGAATTCGGCATAACTTACCTCTTTTTTCCCTAGCTCCTGAGATAAATGATAAACGATGTCCTGGGCCACGAGACGGTCTGCGTACAATGTTTCGATGGAATCACTCACGATCAGGAAGTTTTGCCGGTCGATCAGGTTCGTCATGAGAATCAGCAGAAATACCAGGGAGATGCCAAGCACCCATTTGATCTTATTGAATACGTTCATGAAAGAAGTTTTGAAAAAGTGATGGAGAGGAGCCTAAACCTAACTTCCTGGGTAAAGGACACCGCTTATACTTTAGGTTCATGCCTGGGCCGGCTTGGCCCAAAACTAAGAATTTTCGACCCGGCCGTGACGGAAGTACCCTATTGTCATGCAACGGGAGTAATTGGAAAGTTTCTCGACCTGCTACCGCCTGGACTTCGCACCCTGCCTCTACTTTCCTTCCCCTACCAACGCCCGCCGCACCATGTCCAGCGGAATACGTTCTTGCTCCAGGCGAATCCGGCCATCGTTTAAATGATCGTAGAGTCGGAGTTCTTCCGCGCTCAGGTGGGGCATGGGGGCCACGGCGGCCGGGGTAGCGGCGGTATGGTAGGCGGGCAGGGCGTCCAGAGTGGCGCGGTCCATGAGTAGGGAACGGGTGTGGGGAAAAGCACTGCGGAACTGGTTCAAAATTTGCAGGCCGTGGGCATCCAGATCACCCCAGTATAAGAGTTCGACGTCATTGAGCCAGACGGCATTTTTGAGCAAGCCCGCACTGAAACCGCTACCGAAAATCCCCGCCGCGGCGCGGAGTTCCGGCAGGGTGAGGAAGTTCATCAGGTTGGCGAAATTGGTTTTGTTTTCCAGTACGATCACGCGGCGCAGCGGCAACCGGAGTTGCTCGAATTGATTGAGCGGGAGGCCGAGGTCGTTGATGCCGCCAAGGTGACGGTCGGCCAGGGTTTGATCCAGCAGGCGGAGGCGGACGAGGGGTTGACGGTACCTGAGGCGGTAGCGGCGTTCGAAGCCCCGAACGCCCGTGTACATGGGATCTATAAGGGAAGCAGGTATCACGGTATCGAGCAGGGAGGCGAGAACGGCTCGGTGGGTTTCGATGAATTTGGTCGGCACGGCCACCGGCAGCTCCCGGATGTAATAGCGGTCGGGTTGGTGATTATCCATAAAGTAGCGGACCACGGCCAGTAGGCTCGGCCAGTTACCGGCCTGACGAACAACTTCCAGTACGTTGTCATCCAGCCATTCTTCCAGTGCGGGGACCCGCTCGCGGATGAGGCGGACGTCAGCGATGAAGTCCGCGTAGGTCTTGCCGCGTCGCAGGAGGCCCAGAAAAACTTCCCGACTGTCCACGGTGATGCGGTGGATGAAGCGGTTGCTGCCAAGTTTGCGGGTATTCACCTCGCGCCACTCGATGGAATAACCCCGCCGTTCGGCATCCGCCACGATGGCGAGTTGCTCACGCCGAATCTTATCGAAATCACTGAGGCGGGAGCTGCTACCCACGCGGCCGATGCGGGGAATTTCGCGCGGGAAAACCGGCTCGCCGTGCAAGCTTTCGCGCAGCACCTCCGGCCACCAGCGTTCCACGCGGTCGGTTACGTCTGCGGGACCGATCATGGGGCCTTGTTTTCCTCGGCACGCCGGGCTTCCTTCTCCCGCCGGTATTCGGCGATGCCGATGTTGCGGACCATCGACCGCTTACCGCCCTCATTGGAGACGTAGTGAACAGACTGGATGTGGTCTTCGATCACGTTGATCTTTTGCAGCGGGGTAACGATGAGCAATTGCAGATTTAATTCCTCGAACAACCGCAGACCGTAGCGGGTACTCTCGTCCGATCCGCGCCCGAAGGCCTCGTCGATCACCACGAAGCGGAAACTGCGGTCGGTGCTGCGCCGGAACTGCAGACCGAACTGGAAGGCAATGGCCGAGGCGAGAATGGTGTAAGCCAGTTTTTCCTTCTGCCCGCCCGATTTACCGCTGCTGTCGCTAAAGTATTCCTGGATGGTGTCGTCCTCGCGGTGACGTTCCTCGGCCCCGAAGTTGTACCACTGCCGGACATCGGTGACGCGCTCGGTCCACCGCCGGTCGTCGTCGGTAGCCCCCCGGAAGCGGTCAAGCAGTTTTTTGACCTGCTGGAATTTCTCCTCGGAATAGCCTTCTTCCTCGCTGATAGTATTGCTGAGGGCGGCGCGGAGGTCCTGCTGGAAACCGCTGATGTCCTCCGTCCGGACCGGCTCGCTGCTGATGGTGATGTAGGTGTCCTTGTTGTAGTCGATCTCGCGCAGGTGCTTGTTGATTTGCTCGATCTTGTCGCGGATTTCGCCCTCGAACTTATTGAGCCGCGCCTGAAAGCTAACGATGCCCCGGATGGTTCCCTCGCGCAGCAGTTGGCGGAAGCGGTTCTCGAATTCGGGCAATTTATCGCGTACCAGTTGGTGGTGCAACTTACGGTAATCGGGCAGGGCACGCAGGTCTACGTCGATCTCCCGTGCCTCTTCGTGAAACTCGTATTTGAAGGCCTGCATCCGCCTTTCGATGGAGCGTTCCAGGCGGGTACGCTCGCCGGTGCGGCGGGCGAGTTTCTCGTTAATGAGTTTAATGAGGGTGCGCTGGGCGCGGTCGGGGTCGTCGAGCGGGCCGGCTTTGGGCAGGAGTTTGGCCAATTCGGCGGAAGGCTCGGCGGCGGAGATTTCCAGTGCGAGGTAGGCGGTAAGAACGGTTTCCAGCGGCGGCTTTGCCGGCAATGGGGGCGGCGGTAATTCCAGTTCGCCCAGAAGGCGGTACATGGCGTCGGCCAGGCGCAGCACCTCGTTTTCCAGACCGCCGGTACGCTTGTCCAGTTCACTGATCTCGGACTGGGTCTGGGTAACCGACCGTTCGGCTTCGGTCAGTTGTTGTTCCAGTTGGCGAAGTTCGGAACTCTGGCTTTCCAGTTCCCGCTTTTCGGCTTCCTTGCGTTCCAGGCGACCGGCACTTTCGGCGTAGTCCATTTCCGTGAAATCGGTGTAGGTGAGCAGCCGGTTGAGCCGGTCGCGGCGGGCGTTCCAGTTGCGCTCCGTTTTGCGGTGGGCATTTAGTTGGGTGACCACGGCTGCGAGTTCGGCGGCGACTTTAGTGCGCTGTTTTTCCAGCGCGGCGATCTTGCTCTCGTTCGACCAGCCCAGCACGAAGCGGCTACGGTCGTTGACGTCGTAGCGGTCGTCCTTTATATGTTGCAGGCGGCTGGATTTACTCTGCCCCTGCCGGGTCACGCCCCGCCGCGAGCGGCGGAACTCGTCCATGTCCTCGCAGCAATCGTAGTCGTAGCGGGAGTGGAGTTCGGCTTCCAGCCACTCGTAGTGTTCGGTATCGCCCTTGATCTGGACCTTGCGCACCAGGCTATCAGCGGCCGGTTCCCGGTCGCCGGATTTGCGGTGGCCGAGGGTACGCAGGTAGACCAGTTTGCCCTTCAGGTGCATCCGGTTCACCAGCTCGCTCACGGCGGCGTAGTGGCGGTCGGCCACCAGCAGGCTGAGGCCCAGGCCGTGCAGGATTCGTTCGACGGCCCCCTCCCAGTCGGCGGCATTTTCCTTGACGCGCAGCAGTTCGCCGGCAAAGGGGAGTTCGTTTTCTTCGAGTTGTAGTTCGCGGAGCAGGCGTTCGCGGATGACCAGATTGTTGCGGGGAATGGACGAGCGGCGTTCGCGCAGGCTGGCCAGTTCGCTGTCCAGTTCCTGGAGGCGGTCGTGGTGATCGGCTTTTTGCACATGCAACCGCGGTTCGAGGGCACTGAGTTCACGCAGCTGCTCTTCGGCAACGAAGAGTGCCTCTTCGACGGCGCGGCGGCGGACGGAGAATTCCTCGGCCGTGCGGGGTGCGGGCCAATCGGCATCGCGGTCGACGGTGGCCAGTTCCTGAAGATCGGCGGCGTAGCGATCGGCCTGACGGCGGCGGGCGTCGCGTTCGCGGGTGAGTTCCTCGATCTTGAGTTTGAGGGGCAGCATCCGCTGCTGAAGGGAGTGGCCGTCCAGGGCGCGGCGCAGATTGTCGCGGGTGGCCTGGCGGTCGGTCAGTTGGTGGCTCAGGCGGCCGCGCCGGGTGAGGTTGGCCTGCCAGTCGGTTTGGGCGCGGCTGAGTTGCTGCTGGTGGTGGTGCAGGCGCAGGCGCAGTAAGTAGCGCGGTACTTCGGTCAGCAGTTGTTGGCGGGCGGTGATCTCGGCGGCTACTTTTTCCAGGCTCCTGTCGTCAGCCATCAGCGGGTCCAGTACTTCCAGCTGTTTGCGGGCTTTCTGGACGGCCAGGTGGGCGGCGGTGGCATCGGCGTAGCTGGTGACCAGCCCTTCGATGCTGTCGCCGATATCGGTACGGCCCAGCATTCGCTCGCGGACGAACTCGGTCAGGTTACCGACCGATTTCATGCTCACCGTCTGGTAAAATAGTTCCAGGGCCTCCGGCTGGCGGATACCGAAGCGCTGGCGGAAGCGGTTGGAATAGTCGGTAAAGCTATTGAACACCTCGGTACCGGCGCGTTTGCGCAGGCGGCGTTTCAGGCCGTTGACCATATCCTGGGCGAGGGTGAAATCGGGGTTATTGGCCAGCGCGTTCTCCGCGATCACGTAGAATTTGTTGACCGTGTCGCCGTTCATCCAGAGCACCTGGGCCAGGGCGACGACCTCGCCCGTGCCGGCATTACCGAAGTTGGCGATCAGTACGGTGATGTGTTTGAGGCCGGTGCGCAGGTAGACGTCGCGGGCCTTGGCACTGCCGGCCACCTTCTCGTTTTTGTAGGCACCGCGCACGTAACTGCGCAGGCTGCGCTCGCGGGATTCGGCCCCGGCGGCCTTGTTATAGGTGATGGTGCGGCTGGGTACGAGCAGGGTGGTGATAGCGTCCACGAGCGTGGATTTGCCCGAGCCGATGTCGCCGGTGAGCAGCGAGTTGCGGCCGCCCGGGGCGATGTGCCAGACGTCGTGATTGAAAGTACCCCAGTTGAGTACTTCCAGCCGTTGCAGCCGGAAGCCCGCGATCTGGTTGTCGATGTTGGTATTCAGGTCGAGGGTCATGCGTCGGCGGGCTTGTTGACTTCTTCCTCATCGTCGATAAATACTCCGGCCTTCTCGCGGGCGTAGCGTTTCATTTTCTGCAGGATGACGGCCAGTTCCTCGATGGGCAGGTAAGCTTTGATGATGCGGTGGACCTCGTAGCGGTCGGTTTCGTTTTTGAGGGGCTGGAGGAATTTGAACTTGACCAGTTTCTTGACGCTCTGCATCACCTGGTCTTCGCGTTTGCGCTCGTTGGTGTCGAGTTCGTCCCAGTAGATGCGCATCATTTCGACCATGTCCTGTCCGGAGAGTACCAGGCGGCTTTCGTTGCCGGCCGATTCAAATTCGAGCACCCGTTTACGCAGCAGCACCAGCAGGATGGTCTGTGGGTAGGTGAGATTGCGGCGGCTCATGAGGCGGGGAAAATCGTCGCCCTCGGCGTTCTCGCGCTGGCGCAGGTAGGCGAAGCCTTCGGCCTCGTCGAGGTAGAGGTCGAGTTGAATGGCGTCGAAGTAGGTTTCGATCCGGCCCCGGTGGCGCAGGAGCAGGTTCCAGATGTCAGCCCGGTCGCGGTAGAGGATGCCGCGCAGCAGGTGGACGGCGGCGGGGCCGAAGTCCTGGGTTTCCTGGTCGCTCATGCGGGGAGGTGTGGGTTGGTAAATTTGGCGAAAGATAGGGAATGTGGCGGGGATGGAGATGCCCGGGGCATCTCCGGCGGGGGCAAGCCCCGCCCGTGCGGATTA
>CAVPZP010000048.1:0-22163 GCA_963710215.1 Lewinellaceae bacterium
CCGGTTGGTAGTGGGGCGGGTGGTGGTCTTTTAATGGGTAGCGGAGGATAGATGTAGCGTGAGGTAGGCAGTGCCCTGATTTAGCAGCTCCGGTTAAGCAGCTCCGGCTAAATAATTGATCGCCCTGCGTCGGTATTTTGTAGTCAAGCTTTTTGTTCCAGAACAGACGAACGGAATATCACCTGAATTTGTCGTTACCCGTAGCGTCCATACGCGTGAGGTGCCCGGAGGGTGGCGCGACAGCGGCAGTGCGCAGCACCAAGCCGAACGGCGCGCCCGCAGGGGACCGGCCCCGGCGGTAGCCGGGGACACGCCCGAAAAGACAACCTGAAAATTTATTACTCGAAGAGTTTGTCGTAGCTGCTATCGGGGCGTTGCTTGCGGCGGGGCTGATCGATACGGTCGAGATCGAGGGGTTCGCTGTCGATTTCCTCGAAATCGATCAGGTCTCCTTCGTAATTGGGTTGTTGGCGCTCGAAATCGTGGCGTACCTGCTTGACTTTTTTGCGAAACAGGGCCGTGCCGAGCAAATAAAGGCTGGTGAGGGGGAACAAAACGACCAGCAGAATAGTGAAAACGGCGCCGTAAAGCGGGCTGCGCCGGAACGCGCTTTTGACCGTATTGAACAGGCCGGTAAAGGCGCTGCTGTCGATGAACAGCGAGGCGATGAACATGGGGACGGCGGCCCACCAGAGGATTTTGAAAACGATCTTGAGGAGGAAGAAAAACAGCACGAAAAAGATGACGGCAACGGCCAGGCCCCAGATGAAACTGAGGGGGTTGCGATTGGGCGACGGACCGCCGAGATTGAATTGTCGGATCATGGTGGGGGCGTGTTAAGTGGATAAAACGCACCGCCGGGGCGAAGGTTGGTTTGATTCGACGGACACGGGAACCGCAGCGACCAACGGGCGGTTAGGGGCGGCTGATTATCTTTGCGGCAAATTACCATCGCCATGCAACTACTGGACGGAAAGGCCCTGGCCGCCCGCATCAAAGCCGAATTGAAACAACAGGTGGCCGAACTGACCGCCGACGGTGCCCGTCCGCCCCACCTGGTGGCCGTTTTGGTGGGCGAGGACCCCGCCAGCCAGGTGTATGTGCGCAACAAGGTGAAGTCGTGCGAGCAGGCCGGGTTCCGGTCCACGCTAATCCGCCGGCCGGTGGAGACGACGGAAAAAGAACTGCTGGCCATTGTGCGCGGCCTGAATGAGGACGTTTCCGTGGACGGTTTTATCGTACAACTGCCGCTGCCGAAACACATTAATGAGGACGCCGTGACCCTGGCCATTGACCCCGCCAAGGACGTGGACGGTTTTCACCCCGCCAACATCGGGCGCATGACGCTGGGCCTGCCCACCTACCTGCCCGCCACGCCCAACGGGATAGTGGAATTGCTGCGCCGCTCGGGTATCGAAACGGCCGGAAAGGAAGTGGTGGTGCTGGGCCGATCGGCTATTGTGGGAACGCCGCTGAGCATCTTGCTGTCGCGCCGCGCCGAGGTGGGTAATGCTACCGTAACCCTCTGCCACAGCCGCACCAAAAACCTGGAGCAGCACACCCGCCGCGCCGATATCCTGATTGCCGCCATCGGGATACCCGAAATGGTGACAGCAGATATGGTTAAAGACGGTGCCGTGATCATCGATGTGGGCATCAACCGGGTGGACGACGAGAGCCGCCCGCGCGGCTACCGGTTGGTGGGCGACGTGGATTTTGCCGGTCTGGAGAGCAAAGTGGCCGCCATGACACCCGTGCCCGGCGGCGTGGGGCCGATGACGGTGGTTTCGTTATTAATGAACACATTGAAGGCGAGAAAACGTGAATATTATTCCCAAAATATTGGATAATTGTCACAATATGGGTCATTTGCGGGCTAACGGTCAATATTTTCCCGGCACATACGCCCATGCGTCATATATTGCCACCTGACTACGATCCAAGTGAAATGACGACTCTAAAAACTGTTTTCCTGGTGCGCCACGCCAAAAGTAGCTGGGACTCGCCCGGTTTGAAAGATCATGACCGCCCCCTAAATGAGCGGGGGAAACGCGACGCCCCCCGCATGGCCGAGTGGGTGTACGGTACTGATGTGGAAGTGGACTACTTGTTGAGTAGCACCGCCAAGCGCGCCCACCAGACCGCTCTGGAATTTGCGGCGGCCCTCGGCCTGAAGCCCGCTGAGGTAGTAACCACCCCGGACCTTTACCATGCCTCCGAAAACGAAATCACGGAAATTATCCGGGGGCTGCCGGACGAGGTGAATACCGCCATGCTGTTTGCGCACAACCCCGGTTTGACCGACTTCTTCAACCTGCTACCCGCTAACCGGGTGGACAATGTGCCCACCTGCGGCGTTTACAACGTGCAAATGAGCATGGACCGGTGGGAAGACTTTGAGCCCACGGCCGCGCGTTCCAGTATTTTCTTTTATCCGAAGCAATTAAAATGAGCCGTCACACCTCCTGTTTTTCAGCCGCGTTGGTTCTGTTACTGCTTGTCACGGCAGCTTGCGGCAGATCGGCCGGGGAGGTACCGCTGGATAAGGATCGGCTGGCCGCCGCGCTGGCCGATCTGCACCTGGCCGAGGGGCTGATCCAGGATTCGCCCTTCGCGTTTCGCGATAGTCTGAAGGAGGGCTACTACGAGCACGTATTAGCCGATCATGGTATGACGCCGGTTGAACTGGACTCGCTGATGTGGATCGTGCGGTCCGATCCGCGCTACATCGAGCAGGTGTACGAAGCGGTGAATAATCGGCTTAACCTGAATGAGGCGACTACGGAAACCCGTTCTGACGAGCAGTAATTTTTCGATGATTTGCCGGCTCTCGTACTTACCCTTGCTTTACTTATTTTGACGGTCGGCTATTTCGGTCTGCTGGGCCGCTACCGGCGGGCCGTTAGGCATGAGCCGCCTTACCCACCGGCGGTGCCGGACAAGTCCGGTGATCTACCATTCTTAAGTGTCCTGGTTCCGGCCCGTGACGAGGCGACCGTTATCCTGAATTGCCTTGCCGGTCTGGCGGCCCAGGATTATCCCTCCGACCGCTACGAGATCATCCTGATCGACGATCATTCCACCGACGGAACGGCCGAACTGGTTGCCGCTCGTTTTCCGGAAATCCGCGTGTTGTCCTTAAGAGAAAAAGTACTCGGCAAAGGGAAAAAGGCTGCCCTGACCTACGGTATTCGGCAATCCCGGGGGGATTTGATCGTGACCACCGACGCCGACTGCCTACACCCCACCGGTTGGCTTTCCGCGCTGGCCGACGCGCACCTGTCTCAGGGCTGCGCCTTCATTTGTGCTCCGGTCTGCATTCACCCCGCCCGGTCTTTCCTCGACCGCCTGCAGGCACTGGACCTGGCGGGCTACATGCTCCTGACGGCCGGGGGCGTGGCACGGGGGCGGCCGGTGCTGGCCAACGGGGCTAATCTGGCCTTTAGCCCGCAGCTTTTCCGGCAATTGGGCGGCTATTCCGGATTGGAACACGTACTCGGCGGCGACGACGTACTGCTGCTCCAGCGGGCACGGCTGCGACCGGACCTGGCTAAAATCGGTTTCGTGAGCGGCCGCCGGGCACTGGTCAGCACCCTGCCCGCTCCCGGCTGGGCCGCCTTTTGGCGGCAGCGTCTGCGCTGGGCCGCCAAGAGCCGGGCATACACGGACGGGGTACTGGTGGTGGTGCAGGGCTGGACCTGGTTGCTCTGCGGTGCCCTGCTGTTCGTTTTTCCCCTGGCCGGTCTGCTCGAAAGCGGTTTACTTGCGGTGGCCGGACTTTCGGCTTGGGTGGGTAAGGGGCTGTTTGATTATTTCTTCCTGCGCACGGCCGTTCGTCACTTCGGGCGGCCGGGTAACATGGCCTGGTTTCCCCTTACGGAGCTGGCCCACACGGCCTATATT
The DNA here is from genome assembly GCA_963710215.1 of Lewinellaceae bacterium. Taxonomy (GTDB): domain Bacteria; phylum Bacteroidota; class Bacteroidia; order Chitinophagales; family Saprospiraceae; genus Neolewinella. The sequence continues at coordinate 3,904 of CAVPZP010000048.1, forward strand.
TTTGCCATCGGCGCGGCGGCACTGGCGGGTGCCGAAGTAAGCTGGCGCGGCCGGAGCCGTGAGAAAAGCAATGCTGAACCCGCACCGGCTAATCCCAGGACGTAGCGGCCAGCCGCATACGGTGCGATAAATCAGGCCCCAGGAACCGCTCGATCCGTGCGTGTACCCAGTAGATAACGGGGGTCATCAGAACGGCAACGATAAATTTGTAGGTGTACTGCACCGTGATCACGGCCAGCAGACGGCTCCAGGGCCAGGGTTCGGCCAGACCGGTCAGGGTGGGACCGAGTTTAAAGGCGATCAGCAGCACCACTACCGTGTCTACCAGTTGCGAGACGATGGTAGATCCCGTGGCCCGCAGCCAGATTTTCCCCTCGCCGGTGGCCTGTTTGATGCGATGAAATACCAGCACGTCGATCAGTTGCCCCAGTAAAAAGGCCAGTACCGACCCGACAATGATGAGCATCCCCTGCCCGAAGACGGAAGCGAAAGCCGCCTGCATATCCGGCACTCCGCTAACGGAATACTGGGTTTGCCACCAGTCGGCCGGCACCAGCCCAATGGCCAGATAGATCATGACGAACGCATATACGATCAGCCCCATGGTGAGGTAGGAAAGTAGCCGGATACCTCGCTTGCCGTAATATTCGTTCAGGATGTCGGTCATGATAAAAACAACGGGCCAGAGCAAAACCCCGGCCGAAAACTGGAGTGCCCCAATTTCTCCGAACAGGTTGAAGTCTAGCGGCGGTATGCCCAGCGTTGGTTCCAGGGCGAATATTTTCACGCCGATCAGTTCGGCAATCAGGGCATTGGCGATGAAGAAACCGCCTAGAATAACGAAGAGCAGGCTGGGGCGGTGGCTGGTGATGTCGGAGTAGCTCAATTCGGAAGCTGTCTCCGAAATGGCGGCCGGTTTAGTTGGTGGGGTCATATAATAGTGTATCGGATGTCAGGAATCATTACCGCAACAATATTTTCAGGAAGACAAACCGGGCCGGGATCGGTTCATCGCACCGGTTTTCTGCTTTGCCTGACTAACTTACACCTTCTTATCACCATCAAAACCTTACTTCGTGCGTCCCTACCTGCTGTTCAGCATTTTACTCCTACTCGCGCTCGGCACTTCACTCAGTGCCCAGACTTATTCCGTATCCGGAAGTCTATCGTTGGAAGATTCCACTCAACTTCACATCGTTTACCTGCGCAACGGCGACCGTTTACTAGGCCGGATTACGGGTTTCAACAAACGGGAGGTTCAGTTCCGACTTCGCTATATCGAGGAAATAATGATCTTTCCTGCCGCTGAGGTCGAAGCATTGGGCTATTTGCGCGATACGGGGACATCCGACCGGAGACCGGGAGGTAACGACGGTTTACCGGACCAATTACTCACGGAAGACCTCTTTTACACGCAAACCGCCCTGCCCCAATTGGTCAAGCGACGTTACCGCAATACCCTGTTGTTGGCCAACAGTATCGATTGGCAACTCGGTAAAAATGCCAACCTGGGGGTAGGTGCAATTTTACCCATCGGTATTTATATCCCTGCCAGACTACATACGGAAGTGCTGCCAAAGGTACACATCGGACTCAACAATTTGTTCTTTCTCAACGTGCTCAACCAGGGCGATGCGCCCCTTGTCGGCGATATATCGGCCGTTGCCACGTTGGGCACTCACCATACTTATTTAAATGTCGGTTACGGTTATTTTTATTCGGTCACCGGTGGCAATCCCGCCACCCCGGGCGTCCGTTTAGGCGGCGGCACCATGGTAGGCCCGCGATTACGACTTTACGTCGATCTGATCTACGTACTTGACGAGTTCGAGGAGGGAGTTTTACCATTTATCGGCGGCTCCTTCGCCGGACGGCGGGCGCGGGTAGATCTTGCTTTATTGCCCATCGTGGCGGTTTTTGATGACTTTCCGCTCATCGTTCCCGTAGCTAGCGGGACCTTTTATTTTTAATAGGTTACGCTAGTTCGGTTCCGAGCTTTTAAACCTCAGGGCCAGCGATCGAGCATCCAAAGTAAAGGGAGGTTTATTAAACATCAGGAAAATCCAGGCCAGTCCCCTACCCTCCCGGTAAAGCGCGACAAGCTGAATGGTTTCGCGATCCGTAAAACCCACTTTTGGTTGAAAGGTGTAGGTACGAACCCAATCTGCGCCGAAATCCAGGCTGACGGTCGAGTCGGGGAAAGAATGAACCGCTACTAACGAATGATCGTTGTTGCTACCCATATTCATCACCAATCGCATGGTCGCCACGTGGGGATTTCCGGCCAGATCGCCCAGTTGAGCGTCCGTTTGCAAATCGTAACGAATCTCCAGGCCTTCCTTGCGCGATCTTATTCCGAAATCATACATCCAGGAAATCATTTTTTACGATCCGCTGCTCTTTAAAATCCGTTTCTAACGGATAGATAAACTCCATTCCCATGCTATCCAGCCGTGCACTGAATTCCGTGGGTAGCTCAATTTGAGCGGGCAGGGAAATAATCGTTAAAAGTGAACTGATTAACAGCAAGGCATATCGGCGAGTCATCGTACGGCAATTTAAGTTTAGTATTCAGTTTCTATTCGGGCGTGTCCCCTCCCGGGGGTCGGGGTCGGCGTCTTCCAGGCTTCGCTGTTCGCTCGGCCCTGCGGGCTGCCTCCCGGTGGTCGTCACCTTCCAGCCCCCTCACGCGGTAAAAGCATCATCATCACCGGGACATCGGCATACCGATTAAAACTAGGCTGTCCAGTTTATCAGGCTTGAACCAGTACAGGTTTTGCACTCGCTTCTTGGAGACCTCTCCCCCGGCCCGGCTATTCGTCTGGGTCCCGTTCGCTTCGCGGCTACTTCGTGGTAATCCCAGCCGCTGCGGAGGAGAGGGGTGACGGGAAGTTGACATACAGTTAAAACTATAGTGGGTAAACCTGAATAGATAGGACAGCCTACGATCAAAACGTTGATAAATCCAATAAATTTTCGGTCTTGATCTCCTCCACCTATTCATCCAGCATAAAGGCATTGCTTGCAATCCCGTCCGCTCGTCTTCGGCCGGCCGGAGTAAGTATGTAGGTATTCTTTTCGTCCAGCAGCAATTCTCCCGTCGCACGGGCGGCGGCGGTCTGGTCATGAAAGTAATCGGCAGCGGCGGGGCCGAATTTTTTGGACAGGTCGGCCGAACTTACGCCCCAGCGGGTCCGCAACCCGGTCATCACAAACTCATTGTAGCGGTCGCGGTCGGATAAGGTTTCGCGCTCGAAGAGTAAGTGCTCGCGGCGCTGGTAGTCCGCGTGGTCAGCAATATCCTGCCACTGTTGCACATAGTGGGCATTGTTGGATACATTCCAGCGTCGTTCCGCACGGCCGTCGAAACCGTGGGCGGCCGGGCCGATCCCCAGGTAGGGCGTCCCCTGCCAGTAGGCGGTGTTGTGCCGGCTATAGCGGCCCGGCAGTGCAAAATTGCTGATTTCGTAGTGTTCGTAGCCCGCAGCAGTCAGCCGGTCTACCAGCAAATCGAATTGGCGGGCAAACCGCTCGTCGGTGGGGGCGGTCACGGCACCGGTTTTTACCTGGTGGGCCAGCGCGGTCTTTTCTTCCACCGTCAGCGCATAAGCGGATACGTGGGGCACCCCGCTATCGATCACCCGCTGCAAATTTTCCAGCCAGACCGCATCGGGCGTAGTCGGGCTACCGTAGATCAGGTCCACGCTCAGGTCATCAAAGCCCGCCAGTCGGGCGCGATCCAGGCAGCTCCGAGCCTCGGCTGCGGTATGGGCGCGGCCGAAGAACCGAAGATCCGCCTCCGCAAATGATTGCAGCCCGATACTCAACCGGTTTACCGGTGAGGCGGCCAGTTTGGCCAGTCCGGCAGTCATCCAGGTCGTCGGGGTTAGCCTCCAGGGTGATCTCGGCACCGGGCAGCAGTGTATAGTGCTCAATTATGGTATTGAACAATAACGAAAGCTCCTCACTGGTGAGCAAACTGGGTGTCCCGCCGCCAAGATAGACGGATGGAAGCCCGCCCTGTCCGGTAGCCGGGAACACAGCCGCTTCTACTGCCCGGACCCGCAACTCTTTGGCGATAGCCGTCACCATTTCCCCCCGCCCCCGCTGGTTGGTGGAGAAGTGGAAATTGCAGTAGGTGCAAGCCCTTTTACAGTAAGGAATGTGGAGGTAGAGCATGGGGCGGCCCGGCCGCCGTTATTTGGCGGGGCAGGTTCGGAGCAAACGTGTGCTTACCTATATCAGTTGTAAATGTGGTAGTGCAGAAATGCTAAAACCGTGGTTTTTCGGGGACGGCCAAAATATGGTCGACTCGTACAAAGCTCCCTCACTGTTCACACCAGGATTAGCCAATCTTGCCACACGCCAACCCTCTTTTCAAACAAATATGTTGAAAAATTGAACTTTATTCAAATAAACCGAATTATAAACTATTTGTTTTGATATAATTTTATTTTAAATATTTGTTGCGTTTTATTTGTCATTCTCGTCGCCGTCTCCCTATATTTGTGCCAACAAGGTAGCGGCTAGTTCGCTACCGCAATTCACTGTTTAAATCGTACCGATCGGGCTTGCCAGGGCCGGGTCGGAACTGGCTACAGCGTCTGTACATACGCGATCTATTGCGACCGTTCTTCCGGTTGCCCGGCGGGCTTGTGCCCTTGGGTAAGCGGGGAAAAAGGGCGGTCGGCGGTGGCGGCGAGGGTGGGCCCTCCCAGCAAAGAGGGCAGCTGTGTCAAAGTTAAATTTTGTTATGCTTATATGACTTACTTACAGTTGATTGTATGAAAATCTTACCTACTCCCCTACCCTAATCTTATCGATCCGGAAATAGTCGTTTAGACTCGGGTCGATCGCTGTGGTTTCACCCGTCTCACGATCATTTACTTCGACATAATCGTGATCGCGGAAAAAGGGGTGATGTAGGAGGCCGTGGACATCGAACCCCAGGAAAAGGAGTTTCCCAACCCGATGTGTGACGGTATAACGATTGGTAGTGCCGCCATTGCTGATGATTTGCCGGGCCAGTGCGGCGGTGAGGGCGGCGTAACCGATGCAATTAGCACGGCCTGATTTTGCCAAGCGATTGGGATTGGCAGAGGCTGGGGCGAAGGTGAATTGAAGGTGGCGGGTAGCGATATGTTGGGCGGTGGCGCTTATCTGCTCCGGCTCGAGTAGTTTTCCGCCTGATCGTTCTGCCGCGAGTGACATTAGTAATTCGGCGTCTGTTAGCGTGATAATAGCTCTCTGCCCGGCGGGCCGGTAGCTTATCAGTGACCGGTACAGAGGCCCGCGAAATAGTATACTGAACAACAGGAGCAGTCCGATAAAGCGTAGTGCACGTTTTAGCATGGAAAATGGAATTACCTCTGAGCTTAGCGGACCAGGGGTGGTAGTGGGCCGACCGGCAGGGAGGAGACGCGCTAGCGGCCGCAGCGAAGCGGAGCCACGAACGACCCGGCCGGACCCGCCCTGAGGCGGGGACGGGGGCCTAAAATCAACGGCTTAATCCTGATAATGGAAATACGGATAGGTTGGCCCGGAGGCAGGCAACTCAGCTACAAATAACTGGTTATCATTAATATTACTGAAAAATGAACGGTCCGCAACGTATAAGTCAAGCTCTGCCTATCTCCCTTTCGGCCGCCTGCGTTTGCCGCCGCGATTCATCATGTCATGGCCCTGGCGGCCCATGCGCTGGACGGCGCGTGCCTGACCGCGCTGCTTGAGGGCTTGCTCCAGCATGGTGATCTGCTCCTTGATTTGGGGCAAGGTGGAACCGGCTTCCTTGGCCTTGTCGAGGTGGCGTTTGGCGGGGACCCACTTTTGGCGGCTGGCCTCGATCTGGGCGAGTTGTAATTGTAACGATGCGCGTTCGTTGGGCGTGGGAATGTCGATCTTTTCAGCTTGCTTCAACCACTTTTCGGCACCGTTAATGTCTTTACGGCCGAGGGAAATGGTACCGCGAACCATGTAGTAAAAGGCGCGGTTGGCGGAGTAAAGCCACTCCGGCTTGAGGGTAAGGTTGAGGAGTTTTTCGGCTTTGTCGAAATCCTGTACCTGCATGGCCTTGGCTGCCGGACCGACGGTACCAAGAAAGATATAACCGGCCAGCAGGATAAGTCCGGCCAACAGGAAGGGGATACCGTACCAGAACCCCAAACCGACCCACAAACCGATTCCGGCGATGAGGCCGAGCGCGATGAGGCCGAAGCGAACGTAGGGGGGTATGATGAACATGGGAGCGGGTTTGGTAAGTAGTGCCGATAGGGCAAGCACAAAGATAGGGGAAATGTGCAAAGATCGACTTCGCTACCGGCTGCAGTTATGCTATTAGCCCGGGGAGATTATGCAGGTTACTGCACCGCAGCGGGTAATTTGCCCGCATTTTTTACCGCTACTTCCGTACGTTTCTTATTACCCGGTGATGCGACAGGCAGATCGGCCGAACGCAGGTTACCGGCTTCATCCACCAGCCAGAGGCGGGCGGCGGGGCGGCTGCTATCCACCGTGAGGGTGGTGCGGGGCGCGGCCACCTGACGTACCAGGGTACGGTTAACGGGATCGGCGAGATATGCCTTTTGGTTGCCCTCGATCTGCCAATTATCGGCGGAAGTAAGACGGACTTCTATATCCAGGGGCGTGGGTTGCAGGGGACGGGCCAGAGCGTAAAGACCGAAGCGGCCGGCGGTGAAACGATGCTCGGCCGACACCAGGCTTGTGGCGGGACCATGATGGTGGTCTTGCGCATTGTTTATGGCGGCCAACTCGGCTTCGTAGTCTGCCCTGATTTGGCGGCGGCGGGGAGCCATGGTGGTTTCGCGCTGGGCTACGGCCCGGTCGTACTCGGCGCGGCGGGCGGTAAAATCGGATTCCGCGCGGGAAAATGCATCTCCCAGGAGTACCGGGCGCACGACCAGCGACTCACTGCGCTGCGGGTTGATGAGCGTCAGTTCGAACTTGCCCTCGCCCCGGCGGCGCAGGCGCACCTGCTCCCAGATCACGCTGAAGGCGCGTTGGTCGATGGCCGGTCCTTCGGGAATGATTTCCCAGATACCGCTTTCGTTCAGCCGTTCCAGTTCGGCGGGTTGCACATCGCTGCCGGGCGCGAGGGACAGGCTGTTGATGAAGTCGAGTTCCAGGGTCGGGTTATTGCCGGTGGAGCGTACGGGGGCGATCGGGGCGGGCGGCAGGGGCGAACTTTGCTCCAGTTCGGCCAGACGGCGACCGTAATTTTCCTCGGCAACGGCGCGGGGGCCGGCCGCGGATGATCCGTTGGGCTGATCAAGCAAGCGAATGTCGTCCTCCCCGGCGTGGTCCCAGCGGCGGGCAGTTGAGTCGAGGTGGTAGACCGATAAGGGCAGTGGACTACCGTCGGCAGCCGTTTGCACGGTGCCTTTGAAGACTACCTGCAGGGGTTCGTCTTCGTTGATAACGAGCCGATTTCCGGCAGCATCTTCGGCGTAAAAATCCACCAGTGAATTGGTGGCGAGGTGGTAGTGTTGGTCCCTTTCATCGTATTCCAGCGGTACGCCGGCGAGGAAGAAGTCGGCAAAATCGGCCATTTCGCGGTAGTAAACGGTGATGGGGTTTTCGGCCGACCGGCCGCGATCGGTCATGAAGGTAGTGGAAGAATAAACGAGGGTGGCACGATCGGAGAGGGCCAGCCGCTGGTCGCCCGGCCGGTCGGCCACGGTGAGGGTCAGGTTTTGGTAGGCGGGCTTGTACTGTTCGCGGGGCGGGTCTATGTAGGGGCTTGACCGCAAAAAGGCCGTGCGCTCGGCGGCACTGGGTCCGGCGGTGCCGTTATTGAACAAGAAGATAAGCCCGATGCTGAGGAGGATAGCCGCGGCCGCCGCAGCGGCCAGGTAGCGCGGCAGGAGCCGGCGGCGAACGGCTGCGGGCTGTGGAGTAATCGTCGTCGTAGAAGATTCGGTGGAAACGGACGGCTGCTCGGCCAACCGGGCCAGCAGGGCATCGAAGTCCCGGTGGCCGGCGACGGCCTCCGGGCTGGGTTCTTGTTCCCCGAAACGTATATCGTAGCGGTTTTCCATAGGATTGACTTAGCGGCTGGGATGGAGCGTGAAGAGGTGTTTTTTAAGGCGGTCCAGAATGCGGTAGGTGCGCACTTTGGCGTTGCTCTCGGTGATGTCCAGCAGTTCGGCGATTTCTTTAAAGGGGCGTTGGTCAAAAAAGCGTAATTCGATCAGTTCCAGTTCGGCGGGTTTTAAGCGTTGCAGGGCGGCACTCAGGTGGGTGGGGGTAAAGCGGGCGGGTTCGTCGGTTTCTTCCGTCACGCCGTCCAGTTCTTCCAGCAGGCCGGTATCGGCGAATACCACCCGGCGGCGGGCCGTCTGGCGGTAGTGCTGGGCCACCTCATTGGTGGCGATACGGAACAGCCAGGCCGAGAAGGGCAGGCCGCGATTTTCGTAGCCGCCCAGTTTCTGGAGTGCCTTGAGAAAGACTTGCGAACAGAGGTCGGCACTCAGGGCCTCATCGGCCGTACGGCGGAAGATGAAGCGGAAGATCGGATCGTAGTACCGTTGGTAGAGCGGTCGGAAGCGGGCCGGTTCGGCCTGTGCCGCCCGGATCTCTTCCCATTCGGCCGAAATCTCATCGGCCGGTACCGTCCGGTGGCCCGGTGCACTCATGCGGGAGGTCAGATTAGTGGAATGAATACTGGCGGACAAGATAAGGAGTGCTTTGGTTCTTAAGGCAAACGAGCGGAACAACCGGCGCGTTTCGGCCGTTAAACCGTCCCTCACCCAAGCCCCGATTACCCGGAATCGGATTTTTGCCCGACCTTCGGGCATCCCGACACCCGCCTAACGTCGTATCTCAAAAAGGATACACATTTATTTTTTCCGACTCATCGGCCCCTCCCCACCATGCAACTGACGATCATTATTCCCGCCATTAACGAGGCGGACGAACTTGCCGAACTACTCCCCCGCCTGCGTAAATACACGCAGGGCCGCACGGCCGAAATCTACGTGGCCGACGGCGGTAGCACCGATAACAGTGCCGAGGTATGCGCCCGAAATCAAGTACATTTCGTGGCTTGCCCCCGCCCCGGCCGCTCGCTACAGATGAACTACGTTGCCGCCGAGCACCCTGCGGATGTGTACTATTTTCTTCACGCCGACACCCGTCCCCCGGCTTCCTTTTATGAGGACATCCGCAAGGCCGTCCAGACCGGCCACGATCTGGGCTGCTACCGTTTTCGCTTCGATATGCTGCATCCACTGCTTGCCATCAACGCCTATTGCACGCGCTTGCCCTACCTGCCCTGCCGCGGCGGAGACCAGTCGCTTTTCGTTACCCACGACGCCTTTACCCGCCTCGAATGGTTACCGCGAGGATTACATCATCATGGAAGACTACGACATCATCGAGCGGGCCGAGGAATTGGCGATGAGTTTCCGTATTCTTCCAAAGAATATCCTCGTTTCCGCCCGCAAGTACCGGGCCAACGGTTATTTCAAAGTCCAGCTGGCTAATCTGAAAGTGTTCCGTATGTACCGTCGGGGCGAGGATCAGCGAGCGATGCTGGATTTATATAAGGCGCGGCTGAATCCGTGGTAAGCAAGCTATTTTACCGGGCCGGTACTAAGAGCGTGTCTAAATAAAAACGCGATCGCCCTTCCGGAGAAGGACGATCGCGTTTGAAGTTACGGTCTTTACTGGAGTGATTTACTCCGAAAGAACGTAGCGAACGGAGAGGGCACCGTTGCCGGCACCAAAGCCGCCGCCAAAGCCGAGGCCGTCAGAAAAATCGCCAAAAAAGAAAGTAGGTGACCAATCCAGTGAAATATTGACGGGAGAGTTCACAAACTTGTAGTCGAGACCGAGATAACCCGATACGCTGAAACTGGTGCTATTCTGATTGTCGATGTTAGCAAAGATGCCTGTGTAGCTATAAAATTGTACACCACCGCCGCCACCGTAATACCACTGCAGACCCTCGGTGACGCTGCCCAGGTCATTGTGAATCTGGTAGGCACCGTTGATGGATACATAACTGATGAAACTGAAGGAACGGTAACCTACAAAAGCCTCCACGGCACTGGATTCGGAAAGGAAGGTTTTGAAGCTGATGGCGAGGGGGGAACCAAAGCGCGCGCCCACGGCCGATTTGTACTGCTGGGCACCCAGGGTCTGGGTGAAGCCGAAGGCGAGGAGAAAGAAGAATACGGAGAAACAGATGTAACGTTTCATAAGGGGTAAAATGGATGAAGTGAAGGCGGCAAACGGCTCGTGATTCGTTCAGTAGGCTGTCCAACCGCCGTGAATGGGTTGTTTCAGGCTTATTCCGTTTAGAACGAAATACGTTACAAGGTTAAGAAAAAATTTGCCAATATGCTATTGCGGCTTAGGGAATAGCCAGCTTTCAGCGGTTGCCACGATTAGATTTTCCTACTTTCACCACTCCTAACCGCGCCCTCAATTTATGACCCAATCCCAGCAATCTCATCTTGAACACCTGCGTAATCTGGTGGCCGTGGAGCGGGCGGCGGAGCGGCAACTGCACATCGAGACCATCCAGCAATTGCCCCTGAACGTACGGGTGGAAAAGGGCTATACCTGGTACCCCCTCCAACTCGCCCGCTCGGGGTTCGGGATCGGCGGCCGGCCTTACGTGACCCTGGAGCGACCGGAGGAAGACCGCCGCTCACACCAGTTCCGGGCCGGGCAATCGGTCAACTTCTTCAGCAATGTACCGGGTATCAAACAGGCGTCCCGCGCCGGTATCGTGCAGCAGGTGAAGCGCAACCGTATCAAGGTGATCCTGAACGGCCACGACCTGCCCGACTGGGCCGATGACGGGAAGATCGGCCTGGACCAACTCTTCGACGAGCGGACCTACCAGGAAATGGACAAGGCCCTGGCCAAATTGCAGGAAGCCAGGGGCGACCGCACGGCCGAACTACGCGACGTGCTGATGGGTGCCGCCCCGGCCACCTTCGAGCCGGTGCCGGACTACGCCGTTTTTCCCGGTTTGCCGGGATTGAATGAATCACAGCAGGCGGCGGCCGACGGGATTCAACGCGCCCATCAACTGGCCGTGGTGCACGGCCCGCCGGGTACGGGTAAAACAACCACTATCACCGCCACCGTGGCAAAATTAGCGGAGACGGAAAGCACCATCCTGGTGACGGCCCCCAGCAATAGTGCGGTGGACTTGCTGACCATCCGTCTGGCCGAGCGCGGGTTACGGGTAGTGCGGATCGGCAACATCAGCCGGGTGGAGGAAGACGTGTTACGGCACAGTCTGGACGTGCAACTGGCGCAGCATCCCGACACCAAAGAGATCAAAAAAGTACGTCAACAGGCGGCCGAATTACGTACCAAAGCCAAACGCTGGAAACGCGGAGCGGCGGGCCACGAGCACGGTCGCAACCGGGGCATGATGTTCCGTGAGGCGGGCCAGCTCAACGGCTGGGCCAATCAACTGGAGGATCGTTTGCTGGACCAGATACTGGGCGGGGCGCAGGTCATCACCTGTACATTGGTAGGCGCGGCCACCGGTATGCTGGACAAGTACCACTTCCCCACCGTGGTCATCGACGAAGCGGCCCAGGCCCTGGAACCCGCCACCTGGATCCCGATCCTGAAGGCGAGCCGCGTGGTACTGGCCGGCGATCCCTACCAGTTGCCGCCTACCGTAAAATCCGACGAGGCCCGCCGGGGCGGGTTGGAAGTAACGCTGATGGAGCACATCATCGCGCGGGGCGGCGACGCCGTTTTCCTGCTGCGCACCCAGTACCGAATGCACCGCGACATCATGGGGTTTTCCAATCAACGGTTTTACGACGGACTGCTGGAAGCAGCCCCCGGCGTGGCCGAACACCGGCTACCTTACGACTTGGATGAACGTGCGCTGGTCTTTATCGACACGGCCGGAACGGGTTTTGAGGAGCACCTGCACCCGACCTTTAAAAGCCGCTACAACGAGGAGGAATTACTCATCCTGCGCGAGCACCTTTACCAACTCATCGGCGGCATACCACCCGAGGCCGACCTGCCCCGCACGGCCATCATCAGCCCCTATCGTGAACAGGTGCTCCGCGCCGATCAGCTCTTCCATGACGACGAAGCCCTGGCCGGTCTACCGCTCACCATCAAAACCATCGACGGCTTCCAGGGCCGCGAGCGCGATCTGGTTTACATCAGCCTGGTGCGCAGCAATGGCAATCAGGAAATCGGCTTCCTTAAAGATTACCGCCGCATGAACGTGGCCCTGACCCGCGCCCGTAAAAAACTGGTGGTGGTGGGCGACAGCAGCACGATCGGCGGGGATACGTTTTACGCCGATTTTCTGACCTACGTGGAAAAGCACGGAAGTTATCAGACCGCCTGGGAGTATATGGGATAGGGGGGCTGCGCCCCCGTACTTTTGTAGGCGGCGTTGCCGCTGGTATTTACCTGCGGTGATCGTCGCAAGCTCCTCGGAGTTTTGTACTTTGGACTAAGCGTGTGTCTAAATTTTCACTTCCTGAAAACCAAGAATTTAAGAACCTGGCGTCGTAAAGACTGGCTTACGTAACCCGCTATGCGCGTAAGTTTTTATCTAGCCGGAACCTTAACCACGAAGTAGCCGCGAAGCGAATCATTGATCCTCAGTTCTTAAAAATTTAGACACGCTCTAAGTCAGCCATCCGCCCACCCGACGCAGGAGGGATCACGGATCTACCTGCCGGTTGAACGAAGCCGTGTCGCGCCCGCACGGCTATGGGGATTACATCTTCTCACCCCGCACCATTCGAGGTCCATCCGGGTTCTTTCTCGCCCCAAGATAAGCCATTCAAGTGTAACGGTACAAGTTTAGCGACTCATTTTTATTCGTTTCATCGGTAAAGGCAGCTCTCTCCACCCTTCGTGGCATTACGAAGCGACGGATGTAAGGGGTAAATGTAGGGGAGCGCGCGAAAGAGACCGAGCGGATAGCGGTGGGGAGCGACGGGGCTTCAACCATTCGATCACCGGCGTCCGCCCTACTCCACCCTCCTCGCAACGTGTTGGATCACGCCCCGTCAGCTTTAGGATAAGCAGTTGCCAGGGCAGATCGACACTTCGTCGGTAGCTGCCCGCGAGCAACTCATGACACTTCGCCGGACGCGTTTGCCGGTTTCCGGTAGCCGGCAGTGCGTCCTCCCAGGTACTTTTCCTCCGCGCACAGCTTACGCAGACTCGACCAGGCTTGGCGAAACAGCTCTCCGTACAAACGCTTCTCATTAGGACGCATCAGGTCACGGAGTGCCGGTGGAATAGTAAAAACCAACTGGTAGTGAGGAACCGGGAGAAGTTCCTCGGTTCTTTTCGCCAGCCATCTCTCCCGAGCAAGGGATTGACACTTGGGGCAATGTCTGTCCCGACAACTGTTGTAGCATACGTTGGTGCAACCACGGCTATCACGGGCACTAACATGGCCTCCCAATGCCGCCGTGCGACATTTTGTGATGGACCCCATTACCTTGGCTTGCCGCGCGCTGATTCGATGTCGTTTCAGATAAGCGGGGCCGTGCAGGCGAGGAATGTCGGGTAGTTCCGGCTTACCCGTCGGAGGGTAAGTCTTTGGCGTGGAGAATTTGGTGACGTGTTGGTTATTAGTAGACTATAAAATAACCAAAAATATGTTACCATCCAAATGGCGTCGCCGGGGTAATTTTAAATGGATAGGCTATCTGCCGTAGGCGGTTTAGTTCAACGGTTAGTATATTAGGCTGTCCATTTTATCAGTCTTGAGCCAGTACAGGTTTTGCACTCTCGGCTCTTGGAAACCTCTCCCCCGGCCCGGCTATTCGTCTGGGTCCCCTTCACCCCAGCCGCCGCGGAGGTAGAGGGGTGACGGGAAGTTGACATACCGTTAAATCTGTAGTGGGTAAACCTAAATAGATTAGACAGCCTAGTTAGTATATGAAGCGTAGCCTGCCGGTAGACGGCTATGATTTCATATACATTGTTAGCAAGCGTTTTCATTTTTTAAGTATTTTATTTCAATTTTCGATTTGTGGGTTGTTTTATCAATTTCAAAGCCGTTTTCAATTGAAACTGTATTTCCAGATTTATTATATTCACGTTTTATCCATTCAAGACTTTTTCCTTTATCATTTTTTCTGATATAATAAATTTGATTTCCGCTTTTGTCAGTTTGATATTCTTCTGTTTTAATAAATTTTTCGTCAATGTATAATTCCCGGATTTCAGCTAATCCTGAATAACGATATTTATTCTCTTCGGTGACTTCATTATTTGCATTTACTGTTTTGGACTTTATCAATTTTCCATTACTGTCATATTCTTTGGTCATTGTAGCATAGAGTATTCCGTCTTTTCCAAATCTTTCTTGTATTCCAGTTTTGATATTTTCAACAGTCTTATGATTGATTGTTCCTATTTCATTTTTTGAGATGTAAATAACTGTATCGTCATTTGGGTATTGTTTTTCGTACGATTCCCAGAATAAGTTCTCGGCTGTAAGTTCAAGAAATTTAATTTCTCGGTTTAGTTTATCAAATTCCCATTGGTTAGAACTCTGTATGTCATTTTTATCGTCAAATTCCTTTTTTAAAATGCAGTTGTCATTAGAATCATAAACAAATTCTGATAGATTTTAATTGTTCGTGTTCGTCAAAAAAATCAGTTCTTTCAATAAGTCCTTTTGCATTAAATTTATTGACAAAGTGTTCTCTCACTTTTCCATTTTGTCCAATTATTTTCTGTGACTTAATTTTCATTTTTCTAATGCTTGCTAACGGTTTTTATAGTAAACAACCTAGGACTTATAGTAAAACAACCTAGGACTTGTGATTTTCATCTTAGTCGATTTTGTGTAGTTTAAACTTGATTATCAATGAGTTATGTACAAGAGCATGAATCGCGGTGATTTTCCATACTTGAGCTGATTTCGTGTTCAAACTTGATTATCAATGAGTTATGTACAAGGCATGAATCCGGGCGTTTTCAACAAATCTTCAGTTGTTGTGGGACTATAGCTACACGATGTAGCGGCGTTTAGCCGCTATGGTCGTTATAGCTGGTGTTAGTGTTCGTTTTAATTTAAGTTTCTCATTTCCCATTGAAATTGAATGTCATTTTCATACAGTTCAATTAGCTTGACCAATAGACAAAAAGTTGATCCGTTTGGACAAACAATTGCTATCATTCCCTTTTTCAAACGTGCAAAACGACTTGGAAATGAAAAACCAGTGGGTCTGTAATCTGAGCAAATTCCGTAGCACCAGAAGCAACTCTTACTGCTCCATTTGCACTTGATAAGTCCACGCATTCATGGTTTAGTTGAAGAGTGTTCCACGGGACTTGAAAAGTTCTTTTATCATTTTCCGAAAATTGAACCGTTAAGCTAGTTCCACTATGCACTACTGTATTCTTCCGCTTGCCTGGTCCTATAAGACTGTGAATTCTCCAAACTCGAAACTCTCTTCTTCTATGGCTTCTCTTAATTTACGATTGAAGAATGCAACGTTGATTTTATTCTCTAAAAGCTTTCTATATCCTTGAGCGTAAATAGTTCCATTTGGGTCTAATACTCCGATAATAGTCTCTTTTATTCCTGATTTAATGATTAGATCGGCACAAGATTCTATTTTTTTATTCTCTTGAACCGAAACGCATGGTTCAAGTGTCGTATACAAAGTGGAGTTCTCTAGATCGTTCGGGGTTCAACTTTTCGATCGCAATCCCTTTCAGCATGTTTTTTCCTAGATTCTCCTCTAAAGCCTGTTGCTAAAATCAATCCCTCCTTTGCAATTACAGCACCAACACGAGGGAATTCCGTGCACTTGAGGAATTCCTTAATTGCAATTTTCATTAAGTCTTTTCTAGAATAACTTTTTGTATATTTTTTTAATGAACACCAACTGCTCGCTACCCCGCATTGCGCATACCCCACCAATCTCTCCATAGCCCCAAACATACGGCAACCACCCCAAATCTCCAAGCAATCACGCAACTCAGTTGCGCATAGCCCATTATTCTTCCAGCCGAACACGCAACTCGCAAGTCTCCAATTGCGCATAGCCTTCCAGTACCAGCCCCAATCACGCAATCCGGTTGCGCTTTAGCCCCTGATTATCGACCACTACCCGCAACTCAATCTTCCATCAAATGGTCCAGCCGGGGGTGAGGTATCGAGTAGCGAGCGTGAAACCAACACCCCAATCAATCAACAAAATCACTTCCCCTACCCTACCCCCATAAAGAGAGCCATCCCCACCCCCACGCAGCAACCCGCAAAGACCACCAAGGCAGATAAATCCCGGCAAAAAATCGGGATCAGCCCCCGCGTGAGGCGGGTGGAGGGGCCGACCTTCAGGGAGGAGACCCGGAGCGGTAGCGGAGGGGCCGAGCGGACAGCGAGCCCGGAAGACGCCGACCCCGCTCCCGTTAGGGGCGGGGACACGCCCAAACAATAATTTTAAATAGCCTGCTTTACCTGCGCTTGCCCTCCAGGCGGTCTACGTAATCGACGCTGCCGAGGCGGAAGCGGAATGGCATGCCGACGGCCCGGTCGATCTTGAGTTCGATGCGGCAGAAAAAGGCCAGGCTAGATGCGTCGAACCGGGGGGCGAGGAAATTGCTGCGCAGGGCGGGTTCATCGACGGGAACCATATATTGGTCTTCCATCGCAACCGCGGTTAAGTCAGGACTGGTCCGTGCGTAGGTGACGGACAAAGGCGCTTCCGGCGGTACCGCCCGGAGCTGCGCGGAGGCGGCGGCGGGAAGGAGTAGCAAAAGGAAAAGCGCGGTCCAGCTTCGCATTACCGGCGCTTTTTGTTGTCCTTGTAATCCCGGAAGATGAAATCGCCGAGGCCCTGGAGGGAGCTGTAGAAGGCCTTGCCGCCATTGGTTTTGGTAAACTCTTCCACGAACTGTACCAGATAGGGATCGCGGGCGATCATGAATGTAGTGACGGGAATATCCAGTTTACGCAAGCGGGCGGCCTGGTTGAGGGTGCGGTTGACGATGGCGCGGTCCAGGCCGAAGCTATTTTTGATGTACTTCTTGCCCTTCTTGATGCAGGTCGGCTTGCCGTCCGTGATCATGAAGACCTGCTTGTTCGGGTTGCGGCGGCGGCGCAACAGGTCCATGGCCAGGTCCAGTCCGGCCACCGTGTTGGTGTGGTAGGGGCCGACCTGGAGGTAGGGCAGGTCCTTGATCTGTACGGGCCAGGCATCGTTCCCGAATACAATGATATCGAGGGTGTCTTTCGGAAAGCGCGTGGTGATATACTCCGACAGTGCCATCGCCACCTTCTTGGCGGGCGTGATCCGGTCCTCGCCGTAGAGGATCATGGAGTGGCTGATGTCGATCATCAGCACCGTACTCATCTGGGCCTGGTAGTGAGTTTCGTAGACCTCCAAATCGCTCTGTTGGAGCTGGAAGTCGTCGATCCCATGGTTGATCTGCGCATTGCGCAAAGATTCGGAGATGGCAATTTTGTCCAGTGAATCACCGAACTCGAAGGGGCGCAGTTCGCTGGTGTGCTCGTCGCCCCGCCCGCTGTAGCGGGTGGAGTGGTTACCGCGCTTGGTGCGCTTGATGTCGCCGAAAATGTCGTCCAGCGCCTTTTTGCGCATTTCGGCCTCCATCTTGGCACTGGGCGTAAAGCCGGGGGCCTGGGGGTCCTTATTCTCGATATAGTTTTGGTCCATCAGGTCGCGGATAAAGTCCGCCATCGAGTACTCGTCATTAGTCAGGCCGTACTGCTTGTCCAGTTCGGTCAACCAACTCAGGGCCTCACTCACATCGCCGCTGGTATGGACGAGGAGTTCCTGGAAGAGTTTGAGCAGTCGCTCAAAGGGCGGGGCATCGTCCTCGCCGGGTATGTAGTTGCGGTAGCGCCATCCGATCATGGGGGTAAAACAGGCGGCGGGGCGGATGGTTGTGGAGTGGGGTTACCAGTGCGTGGTATTCGTATTATCGTAATTCGTCATAATTTTTGCTCCAGTTGATGCGTGGAAAATCTTATGAGCTACAGTAAGGCTTTTTGCATTAAGAGCGTGTCTAAATCATAGGGCTTGCCACCATATAGGGGGAGATTACAGGACTTGTGGGTCGGCCCACCAAGATAGCCCCGGAGATAGCTGCCATCCCGTTTGAATCTAATAAACATCACCCCCCCAAACCGCGCTATAGAAAGGACCCACCATCCACCAACTAACTTTTTGCCCCCATGCGCACCGTTTACCTCCCTCTCCCTCGCCCTTTTACTGTTTCTCCTGCCCCGTGAAATCAGT
>CAVPZP010000049.1:0-10427 GCA_963710215.1 Lewinellaceae bacterium
CTTCTACCACTACCGAAGCAGGCTCGGCTCCCGTAACGGATGTAGAAGATTTTACTGGCGGTATCGGCAACGGAACCTGGTCGATCACCGGCGGCAAGCTGGTCATCGATGATCTTGAGACCGGCGGTGAGTCCGATGTCGATGCTCCTGTGACATTTGATGTGCGTAACTTCGTACCGGACGCCGAAATAGTGCTGTTCAGCAATGTTCAAGAGAGTTTCACCGATCCATTTTTCGGATTGATGATCGATCTCGATGCCGACATCGACATGCGTCTCGAAAAATAGTCGCTAAAGTGACTGCGCGAGTAACCCGTTGAGGGTAGCTCGACTCCGGCCCGAATGTTCCTCTTATGGAATATTCGGGCTTTTTTCATGGGTGGGGGCAGCGGTTTTTTTCTCTCGGGTGTGCCGCCTCGGCTACCGCCTCGCCGTCGGTCCCTTCCAGGCGCGGCTATCGCCTTGGCCCTGCGGGCTGCCTCCTTGCGTCGCCCCCTTCCAGGCACCTCACGCGGAATCAATTATTCAATTCTTATCTTCGCCCCCATGCAGATACGCCACCTGATCGTCCACGAGATACGCAAGCAAGCCGGACAGCCCGATGCGGTTTTACAACTGAGTGATAACGTCCTGGAACTGGACGATACACGGGTGTACGACCTGCTGGGAAAACTGGACCAGAGCCTGGAAAACGCCGCTGACGTAGTGCAGGGCAACCTGAGTTCGCCGGAGGACGCGCTGTTTCCCGGCCTGTTGGAGCAGTATGCGGGCGAGGCCTCGCGGCGCGAAGCGTTCATGACCTTTAGCCGGGAAACGGCAACGGCACTCTATAATGAGATGCTGCAGGTGCCCGCTTCGGCCGGCGGTTACCTGGTTTATGCCGACTATCAGCTGGAGGACGAGCGGCGGCTGAGTATTTTCATGGTGCGCACCAATGAGGCCTTACGCTTCGCGGCCCGCGAAAACGACTACCAACTGCTGGGCGTGGAAGTATTGGATACCAGCCGCCTGGCCCTGGCGGCGCGCATCGTGCTGCCAAAAACGTCGACGGCCCTGCCCGAGGGCGCGGCCCTGCCCCTGCGCCGGGTACAACTGAGCCGCCACCACCGCAGCCAGCGCGACGTATCGACCTACTTCATCGACTGGATCGGGCTGGAGAACATGGTCACCAGCCGCGAACTGACGCACTCCTTCCTGGATGCCATCGAGCACCTGCCCGCCCCGGCGGATTCGGATACCGGCCGCCCCATGGAAGTGGACCAGTTTCAGCGGGCCGTGTCGCAGTACGCGCGCAAGCAGCCGGGGCAGGTGGTGTCCATCCCCGCTTTCGACGATCATTTCTACGGCCCCGGCGACAAACCCTTTGCCCGCTTTGTGGAAGAGAACGAACTGCCCCTGCCCGCCGATGGTTTCCGCACGGACGGCCGCACCTTCCGGGGCCACCTCAATTTGCGCGCCGGTGCCAACGGTCTCTCCCTGGCCTTCCCCCGCGAGGCGATCAGCCGCGGAGAGATCGAGATCGACGAGCAGACGGGCCGCGTGACCATTATCAGCGAGGAACTGGTAGAGCGGCTGCTGGAGCAGTTGTAGGCGGCACCCCGGTGGAGGGTGAAATATGCGCGCCACTGCTAGCACTTCCTTAGCGCGTACTCGTTGTCCGCCACAGGTCGAAATATGACAAAGCTATCTCCATTTGCTACCGGTTTAGGCCTTACCTTCGCGTCGTGATACGCAAATTGCTTACCTATACCGCCGTTTTGCTCGTGCTGGCGCAGACCTTCAGTCTGCCGCTCACGCTGGCGTGGTTTTATACCAACCGGGCGGAATTAGCAGCCACCAAGTGTATCAATGTGATGGAGCCGGTAAAGCTGTGCAGTGGCAAATGCTACCTGCGCGAGATCGTGGTCACCCGCCTCCACCCCGCTGACGAGCAAGACCGCTCTACCACGCCGCCCACCCTAGAGTTGCGGCCCGTGGTGATGATTGCCCCCGCCCCCGCTTTTTCACCCGCCCCGCCGCCGGCCGCCACGCGCCGCCGGCCCGCTGCGCCCGCCGACCACCACCTGGTCCGCGCCGATCGCGGTTTTACGGGGTCCGTTTTTCAGCCTCCCCGGGCTTAGCCATCATTTTGTCAGCCACCCCTCCGCTCCGTCCGTGCCACGTTCGGACGGCTGGGTTCGTAAGCCTGACCGGGCCGGTTTCCCCCCCCGGATACCTATTCGTCCGGTGTCCCGCTGTCCCGTCCCTTCTTGCCCTTTCCTTTTCTCATTTCATCGGCACCAACTATCAACTACTCCCCCTCCTCCGGGTAGGGTGCGATAGTTTAGTGCCGGTGTGCACCTATCTTGTCATGCGTGCCATCCTGCTATTCGTTCTGTTTTCCTTGAGCGCGCTCACCGCCCCCCTGCGGGCCTGCGACGCCTGCGGCTGCGGCCTGGGCAGCGGCGGCTTCGGTCTGCTGGGCCTCTACCGGTCCAACTTCGTGGGCCTGCAGTATTCTTACGCGGGCTTCCGGTCGTTCTACACCTCCGGCGAACCCACGGGCACCCAGGACGGCTTCCACGCCGCCACGCTGGCCGTGCGCTTCAGCCCGCTGGACCGCCTGCGCATCGATGCCTCGCTGCCCTATCAGTTCAACCGCCGTACGAGTCCTGACCGCGGCCGCCAGTCGCTCGACGGCCTGTCCGACCTCCGCATCGGGGCTGCTTACGTATTGCTGCAAGATCAGCGGGTGGGCAAGTCGGACAGCAAACTCTACCTGGAGGCCGGTCTCCAGGCCGTCATCCCCACGGGCCGCTACGAAGAAGACATGCTACACGACCACTACCTGCCCGACAATTTCAGCCCCGGCCGGGGTGCCTACGGCCTGGCCCCGCGGCTGCTGGCCGCCCTTAGCGGCAACCGTTTCGGCACCGTCATCCAGGTAGAGGGCCAATTACACGGACGCGCCGAAGACGGCTACCGCTACGGCAACGAAATCCGCGCCGCCTGGCAGGTGTACAGCGAGCATTCGCTCACGCCCACACTTCGGCTGGTGCCCTTTTTAGGTGTCCAGTACGATTATGCCGCCGCCAACGAGGCGGCCGCCGATCTGCCGGTGCACGCTACCGGCGGCCGGGCCTTGCTGGCCCGGGCCGGTTTCCAGGTCCGCCTGCCCCGCATCACCCTCGGCTGCTCTGCCGGCACCTCCCTGTGGGACAACTTCGCCGGTGGCGAAGTTGCCGGCCGGGCACGGCTGGCCGCCGAGGTCTACTACGCTTTTTAATGGCGAGTTTTTCTCCATAACCCCTTTTTCAACCAACCCGAAATCCGACCGGATTTCACCACATTTTACTAATGAAACAGTTTGCATTTTTTCTCTTTGCCTTCCTCCTCACCGTCTCCTTCTCGTCTTGCGACGATGACGAAATGGCTGCCGACAACCAGGGCGAGGGTGAGTTCACCCTCGAATTCGACAACGTCATCGGTGCCAACGACGACCAGCGTAATTTCCAGCTCCGTTCCGTCGGTAGCGAGGATTACAACCTGACCAACGCCCTGGGCCAAACGTTCAACGTTACGCTACTGCGCTACTTCATCAGCAACGTACGCCTGGAGCGGGCCGACGGCTCGGTCTACGAAGACGCGGCCTCCATCACGCCCACCGAGGTACGCGGCTATTACCTGATCGACGAGGCCGTGCCCGCCAGCCAGTTCGCTACAATTCCTAATGTACCCGCCGGCGACTACGTCAGTGTCACGTTCACGCTCGGTGTGGATAGCAGCGGCGTGATGGAAGGTGCCGCCGGCGGTGTCCTCGACCCCGCTACCAATAACATGTTCTGGAACTGGAATTCCGGCTACGTGGCCGTCAAGATCGAAGGCCAATCGGCCGCTTCCACCGGCGGTGCCAACGGCGAAACCATCATGCCCGACCAGCCCAACGGCATTGTCTACCACCTGGGCGGCTGGAAGGACATTAGCGGCACCGGTTTTGTTAACAACATCCAGACCGTCACCCTCGACTTCGATAGCAACGCCCGCGTCAGTACCACCGCCACCCCCACCGCTCACCTCGAGTTCGATGTCCAGTCCATCTTCAGCGGAACCGGCGGCAGCATCGACTTCACCGGCAACACCAACGTCCACCGCCCCGTAGACGGTCGCGGCGCGGCCCAAAACGCGGCGGGAGCCTTCCGCTTCGATCACATCCACAACTAAGGACTGAATGCCTGACCTCGAATGACCGCATAGCGATATTTTGAGGTCAGGCATTCACTACTCGATCATTTTTTGAGGGGCGCGTGCCCCGCCCTCCCGGGCGGGTCGGGCTATCCGGCACTCTCTGCGCTACGCTCCGTTCAGACAACACCTCCTATCCCTCACGCAGGCTACCGCCCCATCCACCCCTGCCGATCCCCAAAAAGAAAATTTCCCGAAGCTCCATCCATATGGGCAGGGCTTGCCCCTGTCGGGTGGGCACCGCCCACCCCGCGCCCCCATGAAGTACCTCCCGCTCCTCCTTTGCTGCCTCAGCATCTGCGCCTGCTCCCCCGCCGAGCAGCCCGCCGACACGTATGCCTTTCACCAGCCGGAGCACTTCCCCCCGCCCGCCTACGATCTGGGGCGCAACCCCGTGAGCGAGGCCGGTTTCAAACTCGGCAAAAAACTGTTCGACGACCCCCGCCTGTCCAGCGACCGGTCGGTGGCCTGCAACAATTGCCACGTGCAGGCCACCGCCTTTGCCGACCCGCAACACCGCCTCAGCCAGGGCGTCTTCGAGCGGACCGGAACCCGCAATGCCCCCCAGATCGCCAACCTGGCCTTTTACGACGAGTTTTTCTGGGACGGCGGCGTCTCCCACCTCGACTTCGTACCCACCAACGCCATTGAGAATCCACTGGAGATGGATGAATCCCTGGCCGGAATCGTAGCTTTCCTGCGAAACGACCCCGAGTACCCCGGCCTGTTTCAAAACGTATTTGCTACCGATACCATCACCAGCGGCCTGATGCTGCATGCTTTTTCGCAGTACATGCTGCTCCTTATCTCTGACCGGGCCAAGTACGACGATGTGGTACTGGGGCGCAATGGGGCATCCTTCACCCCCGCCGAAGCACGCGGAGAGCGGCTCTTTGAAGATAACTGTGCCGGCTGCCACCGCCCGCCCCTGTTCACCAATCAGGATTTTGCCGGCAACGGGCTGGATGAGCTTTCCGTTGATGAGGGCCGCGCTGCCATTAGCGGGCTGGCTGCCGATCGGGGTAAATTTCGGGTACCGTCCCTGCGCAACGTAGCCCGCACCGCCCCCTATATGCACGACGGTCGCCTGCCGTCCCTCGAAGCCGTACTGGATCACTACGCCACCGGCATCATCCCCTCCGCCAACCTCGCTCCCGAGCTGCGCAACGGTATTCCCCTCACCCCCCAAGAGCAGCAGGATATCATCACCTTCCTGGAAACCCTCACGGATTGGGAGTTTGTCTCCGATGAGCGGTTTTGAGATCGGAGTGCTAACGGTGAGGAAAGATACTTTTTACGGGTGGGCTGATTTTTTTAGGTAGAAGCGACAATTAGCGAGCATTTTCTATCTTGGACCCGAGATTATAATTTCGCGCCCCGGCCGCATCCCGGCCCCCGGCTTCGTTCTACTGCGAAGAGGGACGGAACGAAGTTTCTCATCCGACTCGGCTTCCCGATTTACGGGAGCGGAAAAACCACGTCAAAACAGCCAAGTCGGCTCATCCTCAACCATTTTTCACTCACACACAATTTCCTCTTATGCTTAAGCTATTACAGCTTCGCTTGCTTAGCGTAGCCGTGTTGCTCCTCGGTGCCTCGGCACTCTTCGGGCAGTATACGGTTAGCGGCAACATCCAGGATGCGGGCGGCGAACCGCTCATCGGCGTCAATATTTTAGTGCGCGGCACCAGTTCGGGTACCGTAACGGATTTCGACGGCAACTTCAGCCTCAGTATCCCCAACGAAACCGCCACCCTCATCCTTACCTACACCGGTTTCCGGACCCAGGAAATACAGGTAGACCGCAATAGTACCAATCTGGCCATTGTGCTGGACGAGGACGTGACCGGCCTCGATGAGGTAGTCGTTACGGGGCTTGCCTCCAACATCAAGCGGTCCAACCTGGCCAATGCCGTCTCTACGGTATCTGCTGAAGAACTGACGGGCGTAACCAGCCAGCAGACCGTGGACGGTGCCCTGTACGGCAAACTGACCGGCGTTAACATCATCCAGACCACGGGTGCCCCCGGCGGCGGTTATGCCGTGCGCCTGCGCGGTGTTAGTTCGCTGTCCGGTAATAACCAACCGCTCTACATCGTGGACGGGGTTTACATCGACAACTCTGAAACGCCCAACGGATCGCGTTTTGCCTCGGGGGCCAACTCCGGTTCGGAAGAAGGTTCTTCTAACCGGATCGCGGACATCAACCCCGATGACATTCAGTCGATCGAGGTACTCAAAGGTGCTTCGGCCGCCGCTATTTACGGCACCCGTGCCAATGCCGGAGTAGTCATTATTACCACTAAGAAAGGTAAGGCCGGCGAGACAAATATTTCGCTCAACCAGGATTTTGGCTTCAATACGATTATTCGGAAAGTAGGCGTACGTGAGTATACTGCCGCCGGCGTCGAGGAACTTTTCGGCGCAGCCGAACGGGTTATCTTCGAGGAAGCCCAGCGCAATGGTCAAATCTTCGATTACGAAGACGAGGTCTACGGTAATCTGGGCCTGATCTCAGACACCCGCCTGCGTGTTTCGGGCGGTAATGACAAGACGCTTTTCTTCGTGTCCGGTTCCTACCGCGACGAGGATGGTATCGTGGAAAATACCGGCTACGAGCGCCTCACCGCACGGATCAACCTGGAACATAAGATCAGTAAGATGATCACCATTACGGCCAATTCCAACTACATCAAAAGTACCTCGAACCGTTCCTTTACCGGCAACGAGAACGACGGGGGGTTGAGCTTGGGCTACAACCTGGCTTACACCCGCCCCTGGCGGAACCTGTTTCCCGACGAAAACGGCGTTTTCCCGGATAACCCCAACGCCAACGGTAATCCTCTTTACAACATCGCCCGTACGCGAAACGAGGAAAACATCAACCGTTTTCTTCAGGGTGTCGGCCTGAATATTCGGTTGTTACAGACCGACAATCAGGCACTTAAACTGGTGGCTAACGGCGGTCTTGATTTTTACCTCAACGAAACAGAGGTGTACGTGCCCGAAGACCAGCAAGGTCAGCGTGGCCGCCAGAACGGGTTTCTGGGAATTGGTAATGCCACCAACCTGAATTTCAACTACAATACCCTGTTGGTCCACGATTACTATACGGAAAGCGGCATCAACTTCACCACCCAGGGTGGGGTCAGCTATCTGAATTTCGATCGCAATTCGATCTTCAACCAGTCTACGCAGCTCATTCCTCTCCAGACCACCCTGGACCAGGCGGGTGCCCAATCTTCCGCACAAACCCGCAGCAGCCTAGAGGAATTCGGCCTCATTTTACAGGAAGAAATCAATGTTCAGGATAAAGTCATCCTCACCGGTGGTATCCGGGCGGATAAGTCGTCGCTCAACGGTGACCCCAATAAGTACTTCCTGTTCCCCCGCGCCAGCGTGGCCCTGAACCTGAACAACTTCGACTTTTTCCAAACCGACCTCTTCCAGCAGTTCAAGCTTCGCGCCGCTTACGGCCAGACGGGTAACAGTGCCGACTTCGGCTCGCTGTTCACCTCTTTGGGTGTGACGAATATCGACGGCAATGCCGGTTTCTCGGTACTGGGAACCCAGGGACGTTCCGACCTGGAGCCGGAAACTTCCACCGAGCTTGAATTCGGTGCTGACTTTACGCTCGTCGATGGAAAAGTAGGCTTTACCGCTACCTACTACATCCGCGATGTAGAAGATCTGCTCTACCAGCGTTCGCTACCTACCTCGACCGGTTTCTCTTCCGAGATTCGCAACGACCTGGACCTGCGTAACCGCGGCCTGGAACTGTCGCTGAACATCAACCCCATCCGTACGCCTAACTTCAACTGGACGGCTACCTTCAACTACTGGTACAACCGTTCGGAAATCACCCGCCTCGGTATCCCCGACGGCAGTGACGGCGAGGACATCCCCAGCTTTGTCCCCCCCGGCGTGGCCTTCGGCCTCGGTTTGGGCACCTTCTACATCAACGAGGGATCGCCCATCACCGGCCTGTGGAACAACGTAGACGGCGTACCTACCCAGACCGGCGATACCGAGCCTGACTTCCAGTTTTCCTGGATGAACTCGTTCAATATCGTCAAGAATCTGGACATCAACTTCCTGATGCACCTGCGTGCCGGTGGCGAAGGCCTCAACCTGTCGCGTCTGCTTACGGATGACGGTGGAACGACGCCCGCTGAGTTCGATGACCGCATGGGATATATCGAAGATAACTCCTACCTGCGTCTGCGTGAACTCGGTATTTACTACCGCATCCCCACGCAATCCAACTTTCTTAAATCGACCCGCGTGGGTGTCTCGGCACGTAACCTGTTTACCATCACGGACTACAGCAGCTACGACCCCGAAACGTCCACCAAGGGCGGCGGCGGTCTTTCGCAGTCCATCGAAGTAGCTCCATTTCCTAGTTCCAAGCAGTTTTACCTGCACCTGGGACTTAACTTCTAAACTACATCTTTACCATGAAGATTCAACATAAACTAACGGGCTATTTTGCCCTCCTGCTCTGCCTGGCTTTCCTGACCGGTTGCGAAATCGACGATCAGACCGACCCCAACGGCCCCAGCCTCAATAGCGTGGCCAATAATGCCAGCCGCGCCGAACTCAATCTATTGGTCGGCGGTATCGAAGCCAGTGCCCGCAATGGTATTCGTGATTACGCTACCGCTACCGGAACCATTGCCCGCGAGCTTTACCTGTTCAATGCCGACCCCCGTAACACGGGTGATTTGCTGGGACAAGAAGATCTCGTGCTGGACAACAACTCCTTCTACCTGACTTTTCCCTACAACGGACGTTACCGGGCCGTGAAAAACTGCAACGTTTTGTTAAACGCACTGGATAATACCAGTGTAGTAACCGAGACGCAGAAAGACGGTTTCCGGGGTTATGCCAATATGGTTAAAGCCCAGATGCTAAGTGAGGTATTGGATCTGATGAATAATAACGGTATCCGCATCGACGTGAACGACCCCACTGATCTCGGCGGATTTGTCGGAAAGGAGGAAGCTTACACGCAGATTCTGGCCACCTTCGATCTCGCCATCGACCAGTTACAGGGAAGCGAATTCATTTTCAACCTTTCCAGCGGTTATGATGGTTTCGACACCCCCGCCGGTATGATCCAGGTAGCCAACGCCCTGGCAGCCCGCACGGCTACCCGGGCCGGTCGGTACGATGCGGCCCTGCGTTACATTACTGGAAGTTTTATTGATGCCGATGGAGACTTGTCTCGCGGGCCTGATTACGTTTTCTCTACCAGTGCCGGTGATATTTTGAACCCATTGTTTAAAAATCCCGGTCAGAGCGGCGATCAGATCATCGTTAACCCCGATGTGATTGCTGATATTCGGGACGGTGACACGCGGTTCAGCAAATTCGGTCTGCGAACGGAGGCTACCAGCCAGAATAACTTGAACGGGGATTACGAGACACGGCTTTACGCCAATAACCTCTCGCCGATCAACATCATCCGCAACGAGGAACTGATCCTTATCCGCGCCGAAGCCCGGATTCAGGCCATGAATTTCGGTGATGCCATCGACGACTTGAATGTGATCCGCAATGCTTACGGCCTGGGCGACTACGACGGCCCCTCCACCTTCGATGCCCTGATTGACGAGATGCTCTACCAGCGTCGTTACTCCTTCTGGTCGGAAGGCCACCGGATGTTCGACCTGCGCCGCTACAACCGGCTGAACTCCGACTTCCTGCCCATCGACCGGCCGGGAGACGATATCTTCACGCAGTTTCCCATTCCGTTGTCGGAAGGGGTGTAAGGCTCGCTTGAAGTAAGATGATTCGTAAAAACGGCTCGTCGTCCCCCGGGGCGGCGGGCCGTTTTTCATGGGGGCGTGCCCCTTCGCCTGCCGGCTCAGGGTCGGTCCCTTCCAGGCTCGCTATTCGCTCGGTGCTGCGCACTGCCCCCGCTACGCGGGATGCCCCTTCCAGGCACCTCACGCGGCACAAACACGTAAAACAGATCACTTCTCGGACGTGGACGTCCTCGGCCTGAGCGGCGTGTGCGAGCGACGAGTACGAGCGGCGTGTACGAGCGACGTGTACATCGCTCAGGTCGAGGACCTCCAGGTCCGAGCAGGGCGGCGCAGCCGCCCGGCCGCGGTACGAGCAAGTGGAATGGATTACGTCTCGGACGTAGACGTCCTCGACCTGAGCGGCGTGTACGAGCGGCGTGTACGAGCGGGGGCCGCA
>CAVPZP010000050.1:0-41013 GCA_963710215.1 Lewinellaceae bacterium
ACGCCCTGCCCCTCGAAACGCACTGCCGGTTGATGGAAGCCTTCCAGCTCATTGACCCGAAACCCGACGAGCGCACCGCGCTGCAACAGTGGCTGCTGCTCAACAAACAGACCAACCGCTGGGAGACCACCAAGGCCACCGCCGCTGCCGTGCACGCCCTGCTCATCGACGCCGATGAGCGACTGACAAGCACCGAACGCATCGACGTCAAGTGGTCCGGTCTGGAAAAACGCCTGGCAGCCCCGCCTGGAAACGGCCGAAAACTCCGCCGAGGCGGGTTCGGGCTACTACCAGGTCAAATTTACCGGCCGGGATATTATGCGGCCTGGCCGAGGTCCGGCTGCGCAGTAAGAGCCAGGTACTGGCCTGGGGCGGCCTCTACCACACTTACACCGAGGACATCGACAAGGTGAACAGTCCCGTCCAGTCACCCCTCAAGCAGGATCGTCAACTCTTCCGCCGCATCAGCACCCCCGCCGGCCAGGAACTGGAAAACTACGGCGACGGCACCACCCTCACCCCCGGCGACCGGATCACGGTTCGCCTCACCGTCACCACCGACCGTGACATGGAGTTCGTGCACCTCAAAGACCGGCGCGGCAGCGGCCTGGAACCCGCCACCGCCCTCAGCGGCTACCGCTACCAGGACGGCCTCGGCTTCTACTTCAGCCCCACCGATCTGGCCGTCAACTACTTCTTCGATCCTCCCGCGCGGTACCTATGTGCTGGAGTACGACCTGTTCGTAGTGCACCGGGGCGAATACAGCAATGGTTTGTCGGTAATTCAGTCGATGTATGCGCCGAGTTTCAGTGCGCATTCGCAGGGGATGAGGTTGCGGATTGGGGAGTGACGAGGATTAGCTGCACTGCTTCTCTCAATCACAAATGGTCTTTTGAGATGAAGGATGATGGGAACGGAGAAATTAGAGAGGCACCGTAGGTAATATTTGATGGTGGGTCTGTAGCGAAACCGTCACTATGCTCATCACTTCTCCACACCCCGAATGTGGATTAGCGTGGAAAGACGTGGACAAAAAAGCCCCGCCCCCGCCCTGCCCTTTCGTATCTTTGCCCGCAGAATCCACGAAGAGACGCACCCTCGTGCCCCGCAAAAACAGCGGGCCGGAACCAACCTTACGCTGACTTATGCGCCTGAAACAACTGGAAATAAAGGGCTTCAAAAGCTTTGCCAACCAAACGATCGTCAACTTCGAGGAAGACGTGATCGGCATCGTGGGACCGAACGGCTCGGGGAAATCGACATCGTGGATGCCATCCGCTGGGTACTGGTGAGCAGAAAGGCAAGGAACTGCGGCTGGACAAGATGTCGAGCGTGCTGTTTAACGGCACCAAAAACGAAAAGCATCGGGCGTGGCCCTGGTGTTACTGACGTCTGAGAACACAAAAAACCTGCTGCCCACCGAGTACAACCTGGTTACCATTACGCTGAATGCTCTACCGCAGCGGCGAGAGTGAATACCGGCTGAACGGCGTGCAGTGCCGCCTTAAGGACATCACCAGTTCGCTGCTGGCAGACGGGTATCGGCAGCAACTCTTATGCCATTATCGCGCTGGGCATGGTGGACGATATTCTGGAGGACAAGGACAACAGCCGGCGGCGGATGTTCGAGCAGGCGGCCGGGGTGAGCAAGTACAAGCAGCGCAAGCGCGAGACGCTAAATAAACTGAGCAGCACCGAGGGGCGATCTGGACCGGATCGAGGACCTGTTGCACGAGATCAAGGCTAACCTGGTGAGCCTGGAAAAGCAGGCCAAGCGCGCCCGCCGCTACCGGGAGATCAAGGACAAGTACCGCGAACTGTCGGTGCAACTGGCCACGGTGCGCGTGGGCGACCTGCGCGAACAGCACGCGGCCCTGACCAAACAGATCACCGCAAGCGAGGACAACTACCGCGCCGCCGAAATAGCCGTAACGCAACTGGAAGCCACGCTGGAACGGGAGCGCAAGGATAACGTGGACAAGGAGCGCACCCTGAGCGAAAAACAGCGCGAGTTGAACGAGATCACCGGCCGCCTGCGGGGGCTGGAGAACGACAAGCAGATGCTGGCCCAGCGCGAGGAATTTATCGCCCGTAACCGCGAGAAACTGCAACACGACATCGAACGGGCGGGCACCACCCTGACCGAGCTGGCTGCGGGTATTGCCGGCTTCCGCGAGCGGCTGGCCGCCGAGAACGCCCGGGCCGATGTGATGCGCGAAGAACTGGCCGCCAGCAGGAAAGTGCCGCGACCATCCGGGGCGGACACGCGGGCGTTAAATCCAAATTGGACGAGGTGATCCAGGAACAGCAGCGGCTGGAACGCAGCGTGTTCGAGCTGGAAAAACGGCGGGCGATCAACAGTAATCAGATCGACAACTACGCCCACCAGCGGGAGCGCAACGAGGCCGACGTGGCCGACCGCCGCGCCGAGAACGAACTGCTGGAAACGCAAATGACCCACCTGGCCGCCGAGGAAAAAACGTTGCAGGCACGGGTGACTACCCTCGAGAATGCCGAAGAACAACGGCGCGGCGAACTGGAGAAGGCCGAAGCCGTGCGCGACGAGCTGAAGAACGAACTGACCCGCGTGAACCGCGGTCTGGACGCCAAGCGCAACGAATATCAGCTGACCAAAAGCATGATCGAAAACCTGGAAGGTTTCCCGGAGTCGATCCGCTTCCTGAGCCAGTCCAAGGAATGGGCGGGCCGCGCCCCCCTGCTATCCGACTTGCTGCTAGTAGACGCCGAAGATCGCGTAGCGATCGAGAACTACCTGGAGAATTACCTGAACTACTACGTGACCACCGACCTGGCCGAGGCCCGCGAAGCGGTACAGCTGCTGAGTAGGAGCCAGAAGGGTAAGGCCAATTTCTTCCTGCTGGACGCCGTGGCCGGCCGGCCCGCGCCCGCCGACCCGGCCCTGCTGCCCGCCGGCACCCGCGCGGCGGCCGCCTGCATTAAGGTGGAGTCGAAGTACCGTGCACTGGTAGACCTGCTGCTGGACCACGTGCTGATCAGCGATAGCGACGAGCTGCCCGCCGGCGAGATTGACGGCTATACGGTGCTGGCGCGCAGCGGTCGCTACATCCGCCGCCCGATCAGCCTGAGCGGCGGGTCGGTGGGGCTGTTCGAGGGAAAGAAAATCGGTCGGAAGAAAAACCTCGAACTGCTGGAAAAAGAGATCGCCAAAGCGGAGGCCGCCGCCGAAAAGCTGAACGCCAAATTTTACGAGGAGGGTGCCCGCATCGACGAGCTGCGCCGCCGTCGCGTGACTCACGAGATTCAGGAAGCCCAGCGCGCCCTCAATAAGGTGCAGCAACAGCGGGCCGGGCTGCTCTCGAAACTGGAAAATTTCAATGACTATGCCCGCCGCATTCAGGAGAAAAATGAGGAACTGAATAAGCAGGCCGACGAACTGGCCGAAGCCAACGAGCACGGCAAATCCGAACTGGCTGCCCAGCGCGCCGCCATCACCGACTTGCGCGAACGACTGAGCGGTACCGACGAGGATTACCGCCGCATGAGCGAGGAACTGAGCGAGGCCGCCGCCGCTTACAACGAGCAGAATATTGCCGTGATCCGCCAGCAGAATGCCACCGAGGCCTTGCAGCGCGAACTGGATTTCAAGGTCCAGCGCGCTGCCGATACCGAGGCCGAACGCACCCGCGCCGGCGAGCAGCTGGAGGCGGGCGGTAACGAGCTGGCCGGAATCCAGGAAAAGACGCTGGAAACGGCCGCCGCCCTGGAAAAGGGCTATGAGGAAAAACGGGCCTTCGCCCAGACCCTCAGCGAGGCCGAGCAGGCCTACTACCAGGCGCGGGGCGGCATCAATGAACTGGAAGATTCCTTGCGCAAAAAGAGCCGCGAGCGGCAGGACCTGCAAACCGGCATCAATCAACAAAAGGAGAAATTTACGGACGTCAAGTTTAAACTCAGCGGCATTTCCGAGCGCATCCGCATCGAGTTCAACGTGGAACTGGGCGATCTACGAAGGAGCAGGCCGAAGATGCCGAACCCTTCGACGGCGACCTCACCGAACTGGAGATGAAAGTAGAGCGCCTGCGCGGCCGTATCGGCAATTACGGCGAGATCAACCCCCTGGCCGTGGAGGCCTACGACGAAATGCAGATCCGTCACGAAACCATCACCGCCCAGCGCGACGACATCCTGGCCGCCAAGGAATCGCTGATGACCACCCTCGGCGAGATCGAGGAGCAGGCCACCGTCCGTTTTCTCGACGCATTCGGGCAGGCGCGCCTCCACTTTATCGAGGTATTCCGCTCGCTCTTCACCGCCGACGACAACTGTGACCTCATCCTGCTCGACCCCGAAAACCCCCTCGAATCGAAGATCGAAATCGTGGCCAAACCAAAGGGAAAACGACCGCAGACGATCAGCCAGCTCTCGGGCGGCGAAAAAACCCTCACGGCCACGGCCCTCCTTTTCGCGCTCTACCTGCTCAAACCCGCCCCCTTCTGCATTTTTGACGAGGTAGACGCCCCGCTGGACGACGCCAATATTACCAAGTTCAACCGCATCATCAAAAAATTCAGCCAGGATTCGCAGTTCATCATCGTCACCCACAACAAGCTCACCATGGCGGCCGTAGACACGATTTACGGCGTTCACATGGCCCAGCAGGGCATCAGTGCCGTCACCGCCGTGGATTTCCGAGAGTTCGAGTTATCCGGCAAGTTCGAGGCGGTAGCGAATTGATCCAGAGGTTTTTGTAAAAATTTCTACTCATTTCCCACTATCTATTAATTCCGGGCGTGTCCGTCCCTTGACGGGCCGGCGGGTCCCCTCCGGGCTTCGCTGTTCGCTCGGTGCTGCGCACGTCCCCTGCGGGCACCTCACGCGGGTGGGTCCCCGTGAACCCCACTCGGTCGCATGTCTTCGCCGTTCGCTCGGTGCTGCGCGGGCTATGAGCCGGGTCCCCTAAGCCCCGGTACTCAGGTTGCCCTACCCGCATCGGGTAGCTCGCCGCCGCCGCCGCCGAACCCCGGTAGTCCGTCTACCGCTACCTACGACGCGAAGGACCTCTTTTATCTCCAACTCTACCGCGACCAGACTCCTACCGTTTCCGGTACCTCACCGGTCCCGGCCCGTTTCAACGGCGATATCAGCTACGTCGCTACGCAGGTACGCGGCCGCTACCAGCAATTATTCGGGGTGAAGTATGATGAGTACGATCGGATGACGGAGGCCAAATTCTATGAGCGAACCCAACCAACCAGTACGGCTACCCTAACCAATGGCTACAACGAAACGGCAACTTACGACCAACGGGGTAATATACAGAGCCTGTCCCGGCGGAGTGCTTACCTGGCCAGTATTCAGTTTAACGGACCTCTGAAATATTATTACGGTCAGATTGACAACCTCACTTATAATTATCCGGGTAGCAGCAATCAGTTGACTAGTATTAATGATGCAGCGATCGGGGACGAAGGCTATGATGATTATCCTGGTAACTACACTTACGATGCCAATGGCAACACGACAACCGACCCATCCCGTAAGGTAACGATCGAGTACAACCACCTCGATCTACCGACCAAAATCAAGTGGACGGGTAGCGGGCAGCAACGCCTGGAGATGACCTATGACGCTGCGGGTACCCTGCTACGGCGAAAAAAATTCTCTTCCACCAACCTGTTGATCGAAACGCGCGACTACATCGGCGGTATCGAGTACAAAAACAGTGCCCTCGAATCAGTTGCCCACGCCGAGGGACGGGTCTATTTCGGCGGCGGCAGCACCGAACGTTACGATTATGCCCTGACCGACCACTTGGGCAACACGCGCCTGCTTTACTCCGACCTGAACAACAATGGCATCCCCGACGTGCCGAGCGAGATCATCCAGGAGGAACACTACCTGCCGTTCGGCATGAAGATGACCGGCCCGTGGATGGGTGCGAGTAATACCGACCACACGGCCTACCAGTACAACGGCATCGAGCACGTAGCGGATTTCGATCTGGACGTGAACATGGCGCTTTACCGGACGTTGGATCCGTTGACTGGGAGGTGGTGGCAGGTTGATCCGAAAGCGGATCTGATGATGGGGTGGAGTCCGTATAATTCGATGTGGAATAATCCCATATCATATACTGATCCCGAAGGAGACTTTGCATTCTTAGCATTTGCTGCGATAGGAGTAGCAACCAATGGAATCATCAATTCTGCAAAAGGAGATAACTTCTTTCAAGGATGGGCAGGCGCAGCGATAGGAGGTGCATTATCGGGTGGCTATCTTGGTGCAGTTGGTAGTGCCGTAAGTGGTCATTTGCCATCGGCTAATATCGCCATTGGGGGAGGATTTAGTCTGTCTATATCTCCAGCGATTGCTTTTGGAAGCAATGGATATTCAATCGGGGCTAATGTAGGACTTAGCTATAGTTCAAATTACTTTAGTGCAGGTATTAGCGCGGGAATAGGTTACACAAATATGAGTTTGGGTCCTAATTCGGCAAAGGGCTTTACGTCTAGTCTAGGCGGGGGATTTAGTGTAGGAAATTCTGATTGGAACGCGGGTTTCTATACGAATGCTACGAGTGGTGCCGGGATTGGACAACGAGTGGCAGGATTTCGTGCTAACCTGAAAGGGGTTAGTGTCGCTTATGAGAACGATGACGCACCTTTCGATCTTCTAGGAGGAGCAGGAAACGCACTAAAAGACGGAGGAGATAGATTTAGAACCAACGCCGTGTCTATAGGTTACGCGGGTATTGATTTACGATTGAATATGTTTACCGGTGATCCTACTGGAATTGCTACTAAAAAATCAGATGGATATCCGCAGGGATATCATACGGGGAGCGCTGATATGTACCGATTAGGCGCGCTTAGTCTGGGATACAATGGTTACCGTGCCGGATGGAACAGTGAGGGTATAAGAAATAAATTTCAAAATGAATTTGCACACCAAAAGATAAGACCTCAACCTTACTTTAAAAGACTGCCATCAGGCTATCCAGGAAAGTTCTATTCTGAAGTGTCATCGTACCAGAATCCATATTCTCTTTGGTCATTTTAAAAAATCGCGAATGAAATATTTGTTATCTTTAATTGCTTTATCTTTTTTCTTGTTCCAATGCAAGAATGCTGAAGAATTAAGTATTGGACGGACATCTAATTTGCAAGCAACACTTAAATTAAATGGCTATTATCATCTCAAATACGAAACAGGGTACTTAGTGCTATTCTTCTACCAAAATGGAGTAGTGTATAAGACGAATGCTATTTTAGACAAAGACGATTTGATTGCCTTAGATAAAGACCTATTAGAAGATCAAAATTCTGATAGTTATCCTACGCAACTTCATTGGTTTTGGGGTGTCTACAAAATAGAGGGAAGTACAATAAAAATTAATCATTGGTTACCTGGAACAGGTGGTGCTTATCCCGCGCAACTATCTGAGGGCAGAATTATTAATCCTTCAGTCATACGGATACCCTGGGTCGATGATCAGTTAAATGAATTTAAGTTCAGGCAGTTTAGTCCCAAGCCTGATAGCACAAATGCGTTTATCAAATGAAAAATGTCCTCTTATTAAAAATCTCTAACCGAAACTAAATTAACTTTGCTCTACTATGCCGTTCGGCATGAAGATGACCGGTCCGTGGATGGGTGCGAGTAATACCGACCATACGGCCTACCAGTACAACGGCATCGAGCACGTAGCGGATTTCGATCTGGACGTGAACATGGCACTTTACCGGACGTTGGATCCGTTGACTGGGAGGTGGTGGCAGGTGGATCCGGCTAGTGAAAAATATGCTGGGTGGAGTCCGTATAACTCCATGATGAACAGCCCACTGGTATTCACCGATCCTTATGGTGATGATCCGATATCGTTGCTCGTTGGAGCGGTTGTAGGTGTGGTAGGAAATGGAGTTGGAAATCTTTTAAATGATAGACCATTTTTTAGAGGAGCTGGTCAAGCTGCTTTTTTTGGAGCTTTTGGAGGAGGAGTAAGTGCAGGAATTGGAAATGCGGCTTCAGGATTAGTTTCTAATGGCGCATCTCAGTTTGGAGTAGCTGCTTTTCAGGCAGGGGCCCATGGATTATCGGGAGGAGTATTATCTGCCGTTCAAGGTGGTAACTTCTGGCATGGTGCGGCAGCGGGAGCGTTTTCCTCTACCGTTGGTTCGGGAATCGGCGTGCTTGGCCTTGGAGATGGATGGCAAATATTTGGCGGCACTTTATCCGGGGGCTTCGGTAGTGTAGTTGCCGGGGGTAACTTTTTACAAGGAGTGCTACAGGGTGCGATAACTTCTGGCTTAAATCATGCTGCGCATAATTTGTTTGGGCCAGATGATCCTCCTAAAGTAGTAGACGTAAAGCGCGGTGCGGGAGGTAGTATGATATTATATTATGACGACGGCTCTGTAATGTTTCTTCCAGCACAAGGAACAATTAATTCTACTCCAGCACCCTGGGAGTATTTGATGGGAGCAGGTCTACTTAGATCCGGGACTTCTGCTGCTACCGTCGCAACCGCTGGATCCTCAAGACAGCTTGTTAGAGCAGGATTTCAGTCACCTCGGTGGTGGCGAAAATTTGTTTTCAGTTCAGCGAGAACTGGAGATGGTGGACGAGTAATTACCTTATTCAACAAGTTTAAGTATGTAGGATACAGGCAAAGTACTCATGGGGCAAAATATGGATACACTCGATCCATAAAAATTAACACTGGGGGTAGTTGGAAACACTGGCTCGATTGGTAAATTACCGTAAAATGACAATTAAGATATCTGGCGCAGACATTTTACTCAGAGGTGCCAAACTGCACGATTTGCAATTATCCTCACCTTCGGAAGATATTCAGAGCTTAATCCTCAAGGTAACTAGGCCTGATTGGAGAAGAGCTGAACTTGTAAAGCGATTTTTGTTTCCCTATTACAATATCCCTGGTACAGTATCTTTGATAAAACTCACTTATGTCCTGGGCTTTAGCAAAATCAAAAATAGTGATCTAGCTATACATGGTAACAACGAGATTTATTCCGTCAGAAAGTCAAATAGCGGTGTCGACATCGAAACTTATAATGAGATAATACATATTCCTACTTCTTATAAATCAAAAGTTGTAGTTGATGATGTCCGTATTACACAAGAAATATTATTACGAGTACGAAGTAGTAAAAGAATGAGAGAAATGGGTGACCTATCTAGCTTCATTACCTAGTATTTTTGGCGGTGTACCAGATGTAAGGATGCTTCTATAAAAGAGCAGCAAAGGCCGATATTCATTAGCTTTGGAGTGTCCAAACCTCAAAACAATGTACATCAGTTGCCCTCGCTGCTGCTCGACAAAAGTAGTCAAAAACGGTTTTACCCACTACGGCAAGCAGAATCACCTTTGCAAAGACTGTGATCGTCAGTTCGTCCTAAACAACCGTCACATCATCCAACAGGAGGTTCGAGACTTGATTGCCAAAGCACTGTTGGAGCGCAACAGTCTTCGGGCGATCTGCCGAATCTTCGACGTCAGTTTAACCTGGCTGCAAGCTTTCGCTCAGTCGCTGTGGTGTCAAGTTCCCAAACGGCTGGGCTTAACAAAGAAGATGATCAAGAAAATAAAAAAGATGCAAGTCTTTGATTTACAGGCAGATGAAATGTGGTCGTTCGTAGGTTGTAAGGCTGCTAAACGCTGGATCTGGATCGTCTTCGACCCCATTCACCGCGTAGTTGTTGCCTACCACATCGGCGATCGATCCGACCAATCCGCCCGGGCACTCTACTCAAAAATCCCCAAGCGGTTACGGTCGTGCAAGTTTGAAACCGACGATTGGGATAGCTACAAGAAAATCTTCCCTCAAGACAAGCACCGCATTGGTAAAGCCTACACCTACTTCATTGAAGGCTTCAATGCTACGATTCGCGCTCGCTGTAGTCGGTTGGTTCGTAAAGCCTTGTCATTTTCTAAAAGCGATACTTGGCACAATCTCGCGATTGGATACTTGCTCTGGCAACTTAACTTAGGGTTCGCTGAAAAATAACCTATTCAAGCTACTATCTTCAAAATGCCGTTTAAGTTGACGTTCCAAATTTAAGATGTATACTTTATTTTTCAGCAAGCCCTTAGACCGCCATCCTTACTTTTGATACACCGCCGTATTTTTTTATGAAGCATAAACCAGTCTAGCCTTCGCATCCCGAATATGCGTATCGATCAAATCGTAAAGCACCAGTTTTTTCCTCACTCCCAAGCTGCTCCAGATCGGCCAGCCTTTCCAGGTTCATCCCCGTTCAACTTCTTGGCGGACTCCTCCCCGGCCAGATAGTCTAGACTAGAATCAAGGGTGTCGGCGATCTTTTATGCACTCCGAGGGGCGGGTCTACTTCGGCGGCGGCAGCACCGAACGCTACGATTATGCCCTGACCGACCACCTGGGCAACACGCGCCTGCTTTACTCCGACCTGAACAACAACGGCATCCCCGACGTGCCGAGCGAGATCATCCAGGAGGAGCATTACCTGCCGTTCGGCATGAAGATGACCGGCCCGTGGATGGGCGCGAGTAATACCGACCATACGGCCTACCAGTACAACGGCATCGAGCACGTAGCGGATTTCGATCTGGACGTGAACATGGCGCTTTATCGGACGTTGGATCCGTTGATTGGGAGGTGGTGGCAGGTTGATCCGAAAGCGGATTTGATGATGGGGTGGAGTCCGTATAATAGTATGGGGAACTCGCCGATGCTGCATAATGATCCTAAGGGGGACGTGCTGCCGGCAGTTTTGGTTGGTGCTTTAATTGGAGCGGCCATATCTGGCGGAACAGCTATGGCTACAAATGCGATAGCAGGAAATAACGTATTTCAAGGCGTGGGAAGTGCGATGCTATTAGGTGCTGCCGGGGGAGCAATCGGTGCCGGTTTCAACGGAATATTTACTAGTGCTTTTGGGCAATCTGTGGGGACTAGCATACTTAGTAATGTTGCTAGTACTGCCGCCACTAGCGTTGCTTTTGGACAAGATATCACCTTGGGAACTCTAGCCGGAGGTGTTGTCGGAGGTATTGTTAGAGGAGCTATGCCAGGATTTACTGGAGTTAAGGGAGGAGCATTGTCAAATATTGGAGCTAAGTTAATTCACTCAGTTGGAGTGGGTGCTTATTCAGGAGCTGTTGGTGGAGCTGTTTCTGCGGCTGTTGATGGTCGAGATATTGGAAGAGGATTTGGCAACGGAGCCTTACATGGTGCTATTGGTGGGGCAGTTCAAGCCACACTCAATGTTGCAGTAATGGGGCCAGCATATGTGCCAGAAAGAACTTATGGTTTCTTCGAAGATGGTAAACAGCCTGTTTACAGGAGTGGTGGCTTGACTTGGTTATCAGGAAGGAAGACTGGAATAGCACTAGGTCGTAACCTAGTAACTCATCAATATAAGGATAAGCTGAGCTATGAGAACCAACACCTTCGTGCTCATGAAACTGCTCATTTTATACAGATGGGAGCCAATGGCTTTGGTAAGTTTTATGGTGGGACTGCCTCTCAATATGCTAAATACGGAATCGACTGGAGTAATCCGAATAACGTATATAAACAGCCAACTTCTTACGAATATGCTGCTGACCGCTACGCGGATCAATGGTTCAAATTATGGCCATAATGAAAATGAGACTATTTCTGTTGATCTGCGTACTGCTAGTTATAACGGGTTGTACTGTTCCCAGTCAATTTTATTTACGCAATGATTTGCCTAGGCCAATAAAGTTGCGGCTTTACAAACCGGATGCCGGTAAAGTATCAAATTCTCTACCGTTTATCGGAGAACTGGTACAAGTTCACTACAATCTCAATAAACGGTTCACTGAAACTATAAAGCCGCTTAATATTGAAGCAAATTACATAGACTATGAGCTTCCACCAATGTCAACGATTTACATTGGTTCAGGGGCGAATAGCAAGAAGTTTAATTTTTTCAGAAGCATACGTTCTTAGCGATGACCATGTGGAAAAAACTCCACTGTTTGTAGTAGGTGACGAAAAGGTCATAGCGAAAAAAGGGTTAACAAAGGGCTATCATGTATACTATAATTTGAGGGAAGTATTAATAGAATAGGCAACATGAAATAATCTATTGAGCATAAGCCACCCTAGACTTAGTGTCCCGAATATAAGTATCGATTTGATCATACAGCACCTGCTTCTTATTACTACCGAGTTGCTCCAACTCGGCCAGCCGCTCCAGGTCCGGTCGCGCGAACGTTTGGCCCGCCGACCTCCGGTCGGTGTAGTCAGGCCGATTTAAGAACCCTCACTAGCGTCGGGCTACGCTGGGTCCAGCGACCGCTCCTCCCGACGCAAGGCCGTTAACTCCACCCCTATCCGGGGCTACGGCAGAAGTCTCGATGGGAGGTGTTGCCGAATGGATTTAAATTTAGCGGGTCAGCATACGTGAGGTGCCTGGAAGGGCCGGCCGCAGGCCGGAGAACCGGAGCGAAGCGGAGGGGCCGAGCAGAACTGCGAGCCTGGAAGGGACCGACCGGCCCGATAGGGACGGGCACGCCCGGTCTAAGAGCGTGTCTACCGCTCAAAAATCGAGCTGGGTGTAGGATAGGTGATGTAGGATGTTTGCCCTTGTTACCTAATGTCTCAGGTGATCATCCTGGATGATGGCGGCCGATTCATCGCACCTGCGATGGGTAAGAGACGAAGCCACTGTTTTTGTTTAAATTTGCCCCACAATCCAACTTCTTATGATCCGTTCTATCATCAAACTGGCCATTGTGCTGGTCATCGGTATCCTGGTTTATAACCTGTTTTTCGGCGACGAGACGGAAAAGCAGCAGTCCAAGGACATTTTCCATAAGGTCGGTGACCTGGGCAAGGACGCCTGGGGGCTGCTGAAAGCCGAACGGGGGAAGATGAAAGAGGGCAAGTATGACGAGGCCATCGATAAACTGGACGGCCTGTACACCGAGATCCGCGAAACGGCGGTTACCCTGAAAGACAGCGAAGCCCTGGAACGCCTGAGCGAACTGGAGCAAAAGCGCCAGACCCTGAAGCGCGAACTGGCCCGCGAAAAACCCGAAACCTACGGCAACGGCATCCAGGAACGTAGCCCCACCACCGAACGGGTAGAAGACCTCTATACCGAAACCGAGGAGTTGATGCATGAGATGGAGCAGAGAGAAGAAAACCGGACGCGAAGCCCCGCCCCCTACTGAGCCGGACGAGTACCGCAAGATCATTCACATTGACATGGACGCCTTTTTCGCCTCCGTGGAGCAGCGGGACAACCCCGAACTGCGCGGCAAACCCGTGGCGGTGGGCGGCGGCAGCATGCGCGGCGTGGTGGCGGCGGCCAGCTATGAGGCGCGGACCTACGGCGTGCGGTCGGCCATGCCGAGCGTGACGGCCAAGCGGCTGTGCCCGCCGCTAATCTTTGTCAAGGGTCGCTTTTCCGCCTACCGCGAGGTGAGCGATACCATCCGCGAGATCTTTCTTTCTTACACCGATCTGGTGGAGCCGCTCTCACTGGACGAGGCCTACCTGGACGTGACCGACCCCAAGCGCGGCCCCTTGTCCGCAACCCTGATCGCCGAGGCGATCCGAGCGGAGATTTTCGCGGCCACCCGACTGACCGCCTCGGCCGGCGTGAGTTTTAATAAATTCCTGGCCAAGGTGGCCTCCGACATCAACAAGCCCGACGGCCTGAAGGTGATCCACCCCCACGAGGCGGCCGCCTTTCTGGCGGCCCTGCCGGTGGAGAAATTTCACGGTATCGGCAAGGTGACCGCCGCCAGGATGCATAAAATGGGTTACCGCACCGGCGGCGACTTGCTGCCGTTGACCGAGATCGAGATGGTGCAGCGGTTCGGTAAGGTGGGCCGCTACTACTTCCGCATTGTGCGGGCCGACGACCGGCGGCGGGTCAACCCCAACCGTATCCGTAAGAGCATCGGCGCGGAGCGTACCTTTAAACAGGACCTGGAACTGCGGTCGGATATGCGGGCCAAGCTGCGTTTTCTGGCCGGCATCATCCACGAGTATATGACCGAGCGCAACAACTTCGGCCGTACGCTCACCCTGAAACTCAAGACACCGGATTTTGTGATTCACACCCGCTCGCGCTCCTTTACCCAGCCCATCCGCAAGCTCAAGGACCTGGTGCAGACCGCCTATGAACTGCTGGACGAAAACATTGACGAGGTGCCCCGCGTGCGGCTGCTGGGCCTCAGCGTGTCTAACCTGGAGCGGGAGAACGAGGCGGGGGGCGTGCAGCTGGAGTTGCCGTTTGGGGAAGAGGAGTGATTTACAGTATTGTTCTTCGAATCTATAAACTTTACTTTCTTCTCTTCTTATATTTCCATTTTCTCCATCTGGGTGGTTCAAGCGGCACTATTTCTACCCCTCTATTTCTTAAGACCGTTTCAATCATTTGTACTGACAAACCGAATCGCACACCTAAATCTTTGATCGCCACTCCTTTAAAGTATCTATTTTGTATATCAATTTTAACTTCCTCACTCAAGTATTTTTTACTATCCTTATGGGCTTTTTCAATTTTATCTTTATAATTTTGTAGCGTTTTGATGAGATCGGTCAACATGGTAGGATTTATTTTCACCGAGCTTTTTAAAGAGTGATCCTGA
This sequence comes from Lewinellaceae bacterium, assembly GCA_963710215.1. GTDB lineage: Bacteria > Bacteroidota > Bacteroidia > Chitinophagales > Saprospiraceae > Neolewinella. The sequence goes on from CAVPZP010000050.1 coordinate 14,619, forward strand.
TGTATCGTCTGCACTATTTCAACATATTTCATCCCATTCTTATGCCTGACTATATCAATCAGGAATGAACTCTTCACAGATTCTAATTGAGTTGTTTCCACTACTGTGCTTATCATAAATAGCTGTTATGAGTTTATCAATTATTTGCCAAGATAATAAAATATAATTTAAATGTGATAATATGTTTTCTAAGTTATGCTTTGTCATCTAGGCTGTCCTATCTATTTAGGTTTACCCACTACAGTTTTAACGGTATGTCAACTTCCCGTCACCCCTCTCCTTTGGAGAGGGGCCGGGGGAGAGGTCTCCAAGAAGCGAGTGCAAAACCTGTACTGGTTCAAGACTGATAAGTTGGACAGCCTACTTTGTTATCATATTGTAGAGCGGGCTTTCTTGTACCGCTTCTTCTTGTGTTTTCTCTACCAGACAAAACCCCTTACCTTTACCCACCCCAAAACCACCACCCTCATGGCCTGGAAATCGACCGCTTTACTTCCCGTCGCCAAACTCGTTCACCGGCGCACCCAGGCCCTGGCGCGCCACGCCGTGCGCGAGCAGGGGCACATTTTTCGCCGCCTGATCGCAATGGGCAAGGCCACGGCCTTCGGCAAGGATCATGATTTCGGCGGCATCCGCACCCCCGCCGATTTCGCCGCCCGCGTCCCCTTGCGTGATTACGAGGGCCTGCGGCCCTACGTGGACCGCATCAAGGAGGGCGAGAACGACGTGCTCTGGCCCGGCCGGCCCGCCTACTTCGCCAAAACCAGCGGCACCACTTCCGGCGTCAAATACATTCCGCTCACTAAAGACAGCCTGCCCAACCACTTCGGCTCGGCCCGCAATGCCCTGTTTAATTACTACGGGCGCACCGGTCGCGGCCGCTGGCTGGACGGCAAACTGATCTTCCTCAGCGGCAGCCCGGAAATGGACGACATCGGCGGCATCAAGACCGGCCGCCTTTCCGGCATCGTCAACCACCAGGTCCCGGCCTGGCTGCGCACCAACCAACTGCCCTCCTACGAGACCAACTGCATCGAAGACTGGGAAACCAAACTGGAGCGGATCGTGGACGAGACCGTCGGGGCCGATATGCGAATGATTAGCGGCATCCCGCCCTGGGTGCAGATGTACTACGAGCGGTTGCTGGCCCGCTCGGGCAAATCCACGATCAAGGAACTCTTCCCCAACCTCGAGCTTTTCGTTTACGGCGGCGTCAACTTTGAACCCTACCGCGCCGCCCTGGAAGAACTGGTCGGCACGCGCCTGCCCAGCGTAGAGATCTACCCCGCCAGCGAGGGTTTCATTGCCTTCCAGGACGGAGAACCGGAGGAAGGCCTGCTCCTCAATAGCGCCTCGGGCATCTTCTTCGAGTTCGTGCCCGCCGACGAGATCTTCGCCGACTCCCCTACCCGACTCACCCTGGCCGACGTACAAACGGGCGTCAACTACGCCGTCATCATCAACAACAATGCCGGTCTGTGGGGCTACAACATCGGCGACACCGTCGAATTTGTTTCCCTTGACCCCTACCGCCTGCGGGTAACGGGGCGCATCAAGCACTTCATCTCCGCCTTCGGCGAGCACGTCATCGGCAAGGAGGTCGAATCGGCCCTGCGCGAGACGGCCGCCGCGCACGGGGCGCACGTGCGCGAGTTCACCGTGGCGCCCCGCATCAAACCGCCGGAGGGCGGCCTGCCCTACCACGAGTGGTTCATCGAGTACGACCGCGCACCCGAAGACGCCTCCGCCTTCGCCCGCGACCTGGATACCGCCATGACGGCGCGCAATATTTACTACCAGGACCTGATCGGCGGGGGCATCCTGCGGCCGCTCGTCGTCCGGTCGCTACCGGAGGGAGCTTTCCGCGATTACATGAAACGTCAGGGCAAACTGGGCGGGCAAAACAAGGTGCCGCGCCTGAGTAACGACCGTAAATTAGTGGACGAACTGCACTAACCAACTACTTGTGGATAACAGAACGTGCGGGTCGGCCCACTAGACCCCTCACTCCCCGAACAATCCGTGCAGCTTTGCCTGCACCCGATTCACCACCAGCCCCAGATCCTCCGGCTTATTCACGAAATCGAACTCATCCACGTCGATGATGAGAATATTACCGTCTTTATAGGTCTTGACCCAATCCTCGTAGCGGCGGTTGAGACTCTTCAGGTAATCCAGGCTCATGCTGCCCTCATAATCGCGGCCCCGGGATTCGATATGGGCCACCAGCGTACCGATACCGGCACGGAGGTAGATAAGCAGATCGGGCGGCGTGATCTGGCTGGTCATGGTACGGAACAGCGACTGATAATTCTCAAAGTCACGGCTCGTCATCAGGCCCAGGTCATGGAGGTTGGGGGCGAAGATGTAGGCGTCTTCGTAGATGGTGCGGTCCTGCACCACCGTCTTATCGCCTTCCAGAATCTTGATGATCTGCGCATAGCGATTATGCAGGAAGTAGATCTGGAGATTAAACGACCACCGTTTCATGTCGTCATAAAAATCACTCAGGTACGGATTATCGTCCGTAGACTCATAATGGACGTTCCAGCCGAAGTGGTGGGCCAGTTTGGTGCAGAGCGTCGTTTTACCGGCTCCGATATTGCCAGCGATGGCGACGTGCTTGATCATGTTCTCCCCTTCTTGCATGGCTGGTATTTGGCGGAGGGCGAAGGTAAAGAAACCGACGCCCTCCGCCAAATCCAGTAAGCTGATCCGCCCCGCCCGCCCTGTAAAAGAGAATTAAGTACTACGGAACCTTCAATCCTTCATTCCTTGTCTTCCCCCCCCGGCCTCCAATAAAAGAAGGTAAGTACTACGAACCTTCAATCCTTCATTCCCTCCCCCCTCAATCCTTGTCTCCCCCCCAAACCCAAAAAAAGAAGGTAAGTACTACGAACCTTCAATCCTCATTCCCTCACCCCCTCAATCCTTGTCTTCCCCCCCGGCCCCCCGAAGGGGGGTGATTACAATAAAAATACTCAATCATTCAATCACTCAGTCATTCAATCATTGTCTCCCCCCCAGACCCAATAAAAGAAGGTAAGTACTAAGAACCTTCAATCCTTCATTCCCTCACCCCCTCAATCCTTGTCTTCCCCCCCGGCCCCCCGAAGGGGGGTGATTACAATAAAAATACTCAATCATTCAATCACTCAGTCATTCAATCATTGTCTCCCCCCCGTTCCAAAAAGTGCTATGTTTGCGGCAGAAAACGTACCGATGAAACAGCACTGGCAACTCCCCGAATTACAGGAACTCTACGCCCGCCCCTTCCTGGACCTGGTTTTCGAGGCCGCCCGCGTCCACCGCGACCACCACGACCCCAACGAGGTACAAATGAGCAGCCTGCTCAGCATCAAAACCGGCGGCTGCCCCGAAGACTGCGGCTACTGCCCCCAGGCCGCCCGCTACCACACCGGCATCGAAACCAACGAACTGCTCAGCGTCGAGCAGGTCAAAACTGCCGCCGAACGCGCCAGGGGGCTAGGCAGCTCGCGCCTCTGCATGGGTGCGGCCTGGCGTAACGTCCGCGATAACGACGAATTCGACCACGTCCTCGACCTCGTCCGCACCGTCAACGGCATGGGCCTCGAGGTCTGCGCCACCCTCGGCATGCTCACGCCCCACCAGGCCGACCGCCTTGCCGCCGCCGGCCTCTACGCCTACAATCACAACCTCGACACCAGCGAGGAATACTACCGCGAAGTCATCTCCACCCGCGGCTACCAGGACCGCCTCGACACCATCGCCAACGCGCGCGGCGCGGGCCTCACCGTCTGCTCGGGCGGCATCATCGGCATGGGCGAGCAGGTGGACGATCGCCTCAAAATGATCCTTACCCTCGCCGGCCTTTCGCCCCCAGCCCGAGTCCGTTCCCATCAACGCCCTCGTGGCCGTGGCGGGCACACCGCTGGAAGAACAGCAACCGATCAGCATCTTCGAGATGGTCCGCACCATCGCCGTCACGCGCATCGTCCTGCCGGGCACCACCGTCCGCCTCTCCGCCGGTCGCGCCGCCATGACCAAGGAAGGCCAGGCCCTCTGCTTCATGGCCGGTGCCGGGTCCATCTTCGCCGGCGACAAACTCCTCACCACCCCCAACCCCGACCAATTCGCCGACCTCGAAATGTTCGCCGAGTTGGGCCTCCAACCGCGCCGGGCCTTCGCGCGCGGCCAACAACCCGTTAGCACCACCGACCCCGGCCGCCCCGCCGTCAATGGAAAGCCCAAGTGGAGCCGCCCCGGCCACGTCATCGAACGCAATGAGGCGAAGCAAGGAAAGTGAGCTGCTCCCGTACCTTACCGGCGGTGATCGTCGCTCGCTCCTCGGAGTTCGCAGGCGGCATTACCGCTGATAATTTAGTACGTTGGTAAAGCCTAAGCGTGTACTTGCGTCGGTAACTACCAGACTACCATTCCTACTATTCTACCATTGCTATTTCTCCGGGCGTGCCCGTCCCTGACGGGGCCGGTCGGTCCCTTCCGGGCTTCGCTGTTCGCTCGGTGCTCCGCACGCTAACGCCCCTCCAGGCACCTCACGCAAATAGGTTGGGGTGGGCTTCGCCCGTATTTTTGATTAAGGCTTCGCCTTTGGTATGTTTGTATTTTGGATTAAGCCTACACGTGTACGGGGGGGGTGGGCTTCGCCCGTATTTTTGATTAAGGCTTCGCCTTTGGTATGTTTGTATTTTGGATTAAGCCTACACGTGTACGGGGGGGGTGGGCTTCGCCCGTATTTTTGATTAAGGCTTCGACTTTGGTATGTTTGTATTTTGGATTAAGCCTACACGTGTACGGGGGGTGGTAGGTGACCTACCGGTCACGGGGGGGGTAGGCAGTGACCTCCGGTCACATGAATGGTGCGTGACCTCCGGTCGCGCGAGTTTGGCACCGCGCCACCTCCGGTCGCGGGTGTACGCGTGGGGGGAGGGGATTCCTTTTTCCCACTTGTAAATAATAAAACGAACCTTTTCTGACACGCTCAGAATGCACTATTTTGCCGTCTCATCAGCGTTTTGACTTTCCAAAAGTAAAATGAGTTGTATATAATTATTTAGTAATTAATTTTTTGAGGCCGTGCCCGCACTCTACCTGCGGTGATCGTCACAAGACCCTCGAAGTTAGTAGGCGGCATTGATTCTGGAATTTTGTACTTTAGTAAAGCCTACACCCACACATTTCCCCCCGGCCCCCGACAAATCGAAAGGATCCCCTCACCCCCTTCCACCGTATGGGGGGGACAAATACCAGCACCCCGTCACCCCGCCCCCCTGGGGAGGGGCCGGGGGTGGGGGCGCTGCAGGCACTCTCTATTCACTGCCAGAAGTGCAAAACATCACAAATCAAACATCGCACATCATACATCCCACCTCCACCTCTCCCTTCAGGGAGGTCAGGCCGACAGGCCCTGGCGGGCAACCACGTGTTCTGAGCCAAATCCCGTCACCCCTCTCCCGGAGGAGAGGGGCCGGGGGTGAGGGCGCGCGGCGTACCACGAGCCAAACCCCGTCACCCTTCCCCCCTGGGGTGAGGGCGCCGCAGGCATTTTCAATCCAAACATACTACCTTGCGCCCGCGCTACTAACTCAAAACACAACCACACCATGAACAACCGCAACCTCCTGGCCGGCAACTGGAAAATGAACACCACCCCCGCCGAAGGAATCGCCCTGGTCAAAGCCGTTACCGAGCAAGCCGGGGGCAAAACTGCCATCCCCGTCGTATTCGGCGTACCCTTCGTGGCACTGGCCGCCGTGAAGGAAGCACTTTCCGGTACCGAAGGATTTTACCTGGCCGCCCAGAATTGCCACCAGGAAGCCGGCGGTGCCTATACCGGCGAGACGAGCGTGCCCATGCTGGCGGCCGTGGGGGTGGACTACGTGATCGTGGGCCACTCCGAGCGGCGAGAATATTTTCATGAGGACGACCGCCTCATCGGGGAAAAGATCGTCGCCGTACTGAAGGGCGGCCTCAAAGCCATCTATTGTTGCGGCGAACAACTGGAGGTCCGCGAAGCGGGCGACCACCTGGAACTGATCGAGCAGCAGGTGCTGACCGCCCTGAAACACATCTCCAAAGAACAAATGGCCGATGTGGTAATTGCCTACGAACCCGTCTGGGCCATCGGCACCGGCCGCACCGCAAGCGACGAGCAGGCGCAGGAAGTACACGCCTACATCCGGGGATTACTGGCCGGGCTTTATGACGACAAAACGGCGCAGGCCGCTACCATTCTCTACGGCGGCAGCGTGAAACCCGGTAATGCCGAAGCACTATTCGCCCAACCCGACGTGGATGGCGGCCTGGTGGGCGGTGCCAGTCTGAAAGCCGAGGATTTCGGGGGGATTTTACGGGGATTTTAAATAAAGCCCGGCGGTGGTGCTATCCGCTCCGCCCCGGAAGTACCCGACCCTTTCGTATGCGTGAGGTGCCCGGACGGGCCGACCGGAGGGAGGAGACCCGCAGCGCAGGGGCCGAGCGAACAGCGAGCCGGGAGGGGACCGACCCCGGCCCTTAGCCGGGGGTACGCCCCCATGCTAACCCGGCCGGTCTGAAAAAGCAGTGCAGCAACCCGGTCCATGCCCGGTTAAAAATTCCCAAACATTTGCCGGATCAGGAAGTTAGGTCGTATATTGACCGTTCAAAATACAACTTCCCGATGAAACGATTGCGCTATCTTTTACTGCTGCCCCTGCTGCTGACCCTGACGGCCTGCGGCGATATGGCGGCGGATGCTGACGAACCGACCGCCGCCGAGGCGACGGTGACCGAAGAGACCGTTCCGGTAGCAGACGAGCAGCCGCAGGGCCTGCGCATCGGCGATACGGCCCCTGATTTTTCCCTCGTGGGCGTGGATGGTAAAACCACCTCGCTGGCGGATATGAAATTGGCCGACGGCAGTGCGCCCAGGGGTTACGTGGTGACGTTTACCTGCAACACCTGCCCCTACGCCAAGGCATATGAGGAGCGGCTGGTGGCATTGGATAAGGCGGCCGAGGCGATGGGTTATCCGGTGGTGGCGATCCAGCCGAACGACCCGGGCGTGAAGGAGGGCGATAGCATGGAAAACATGAAAGAACGGGCGAAGGAGGCCGGTTTTACCTTTCCTTACCTGATGGACGAGGGGCAGCGCGTGTACCCCAAGTATGGCGCGAGCAAGACGCCCGAAATCTATTTGCTGGATGCCGACCGCGTGCTGCGCTACCACGGCGCGATTGACGACACCCACGATGACGCGGCGGCCGTGACGGTGAATTACGTGGAGAAAGCCATCCGTGCCCTGGAGGCCGGTGAGGCGGTGGACCCCGCCGAAGTAAAGGCTATCGGGTGCAGTATTAAAACCAAACGGTCATGAAAACGGTACTTACCCTTTTACTGATTATCGGAAGCGTTTTTCTGATTCAGGCCCGGAGCTACCAGGGCTATCTGGTAACGAAGAACGATTTTCACCTGACGGGTCACATCAACGTGATCCGCTACGAGCCGCAACGGATCGTGGTGGAGTTTGTCAATGATTTCGGCGATGTCTACCAGATTCACCCGGCCCTGGTGAAGGGCTTTTCCTTTACCGAGGACGGCCAAACCTATAATTACATCAGCCGCTTTCACGAAAACCGCTGGCTGTACCTGGAGGTGATGCACCTGGGTCGCTACCTGAGTCTTTATCAGGCCCCGCCCACCAGCGAGCGTTGGGTGGACGGCCGGATGCTGGGCGTGATTCCGGCCGTGGAGCAGTACTGGTTGCAGTTTCGGCGCGGCGAGGTGGAACCGGTGCGCCGGGGCGGATTCAAGCGCCAGATCCGCAAGCTGTTCGAGGGGCAGGAGATCGATGATTTTTCGGGTAAGCTGGGTAAATCGGGCTATAAGTACCGTAACCTCTACGATATAGTGGTGGAGTACAATGAACTGGCCGGCCGGCGGCGCGGGCGGTTGTAGGCGGCTTCGAGGAGCATTACTATCTTCGGGCCATGGAAAGATGCGTACTTATTACCGGTGTATCGACCGGCATCGGGCTGGCCGTTACCCAGCGGTTGCTGGCGGATGGTGTTTTCGACCACGTTTACGGCAGTGTGCGCCGGGCCGCCGATGCGGAAGGCCTGCGCGTGGCTTACCCCGATCGTTTCACGGGACTGGTCTTTGACGTGACCGACGCGGAAGCGCGGGCGGCGGGCGTGGCCCGCATCGAATCCGATGGGCGGCAGTTGACGGCCCTGATCAACAATGCCGGTATTGCGCTTTCCGGTCCGCTGGAATTGCTGGAAGAAGAAGAGTACCGCCGCCAATTCGAGGTGAACGTATTCGGGCTGCTGGGCGTGACCCAGGCTTGTCTGCCCCACTTGCACCGGGCGCGGGAGGCGGGCGTGGAGCGGGTGCGCATCATAAATATCAGCTCAGTTTCGGGAATTATTACCTCGCCGTTTACGGCCATTTATTCGGCCAGCAAATTTGCCGTGGAGAGCCTGACCGACGGCCTGCGCCGCGAGTTGTTGCCCTTCGGGATCGATGTGATCAGCGTGGCCCCCGGACCGATCAAAACACCGATCTGGCAGAAGGCGACCAGCCGCAAGGGCCGTTACACCGGCACCCGCTACGAGCCGCTGCTGGCCAACATGGGTGAGTATATCAAAAACGCGGAGGCGGATGCCCTGCCCGCGAGCGAGGTGGCCACCGCAGTGGTGGAGGCACTGACGGCGAAGAAGCCCGCGCCGTTTGTAATGGTGATGAAAAAGAAATGGTTGATCGGGCTGGTGCGCCGGCTGCCCAAGCGGATGGTGGACCGGCTGACGAGTAAGCGGCTGCGGGAGGCGCGGCGGTATTGAAGAATCAGGGGGTAACCCACTCCCCTTGCCATTCATTTCCCGACAAGACATATTGGGCACGTAAGTGGCGGGGGCGGCCCAGCTGTAGCACATCCAGGGAGGTAACGGAGAGCAGGAGAGGCTGGAAATTTGCGCACGCAAAATCAGTTTCCGCCAGATCGAGGTTTTCCCAGTCGGGGGGCAGATCGTCGGTAGGACCGGGTTGGGAGGTTCCGGGGGCGGAACGGGTGGCGTAAGTGGTGCGGCTGTTTTTGGAAAGCCGATCAAACAGTTCCTCGGCGGTATCCTGGTCGGCGAGGCGCATGATGCCGGCGGCGCGGATCTGGAGGGAATGCTTTTTGTCCCAGAACAAGAGGGAAGCGCGGGGGTCGGCTTGCAACTGACCGACCTTGGCGGAGCGCAGGTCGGTATAACACCCTAACTCGTTGTCAGCACGACTAACGGACCGCATTACAACCATGCGCAATGCCGGTGCGCCGGATAAATCGAGCGTGGCCAGCGTGGCCAGGCGGAAGGGAGAATGCCGGTCGTGTCGGGCGCGGGTGAGTTGCTGCCAGCAATGACTCAGAAGATCAGCAAGGTTGGAAATAGGGTCCATGACAGGAATGGAATTGTCGAATCAGAAATTAAATTTACGTCTGACCGTGATCTCTATTTTGATTATCAGTACTTTATGGCTGACAACAAGGCGCACATCCAAAATCAGGTCAAGCGGCGTACTTAAGGATGTGACCTGCTAAACGAATAGCCGTCATAAGGACGTAGCGTAGTGAAATACCGTGGTTTAGCGGAATGTTTTGCAGCTGCTACCTGACAAGAATATGGGTTTTAGGTGTTTTTCTTGGAAGGGCCGACTGTTAGTCGGCCCTTTCTTTTTGCGTGGACCATTCAGGTAAACATGCCGATCACCTGAAAGGAGGCCAGGGTGACGAAGAGGCCGCAGAGGATGTAGTTGATGTTGCGGGTGATGAATGCGGCCCGTCTTTCCACGTAGGTAGCCGAGTAGCCGTAGAAGAGAAATACCGTGAGCGACCCCATGAATACCGCGCAGGAAAAACTGAGGATGATGAAAGGTGTGATAATCAGGTAGCCCTCCGACTGGAGCCAGGTTGCCATTGCGAAGAAGAACGGGATAGTAAGCGCGTTCATGGCGGCCAGCAAAATACCGAAACCGTACATCTGCCCGGGTTTAGTGGTGCGAGCCTTGGCTACGCCGCCGCGCCGGGCCTTGATAAAAAAGTAGCCGGCCAACACCAGGAAGATTCCGACGGCCGCTTTTTTAAGCCCCTCGATGATACCGGGGTTTTCGCTCAGGTAGTCGGCAAAAATCAGCGCGATGGCCGCCTGCAGCCCAAACGTGAGGGCGGTACCGATGGCAAACTGCCGCCCGGCCCGGCGGCCGTGCTCCAGGCTGACGGCCACGGAGGTCATATTGAGCATGCCGGGCAGGGTGGTGGCCAGGCAGGCCAGAAAATAGCCGGAGAGGATTGCGGTCATGATTTGCATGCCGCAAAGGTAGCGGGACCGGCGGGGAAAGACCGGGTATGGGAGGGTATATTCGACGGATGGCCGCCAGATCACTCCACCGAGAGTATGCAGAGAACCCGATTTTCGACCGGAAAGAAAATAATTTGAAAAAATTTCTCTCCTCAGGCCACGGATCGAGCGCAAGGAGTGTCTACCCTGCATATACCCGAGTTGATTTTCAGAGCGAACCTTCAACGATTTTAAATAGCAGCATTGCCGTACTCCGGCAATGCTGCTTTTTTTATGTCATCATCGTGCGGGAATAGCAACATCCGGGCGGCGTTTTTCCTTTCCAAGAAAAGCGTTTTTGCCATGTCCTCCATCGCCTCCTCCCCCACCCCGCCGGCCGCTGCCGCCCAGTCCGTTTCCGATCTTCTGCACCACTACCAGACCGTACGCCGCCAGACGGTCGATTTGTGTGCGCCGCTCCAGCCGGAAGATTACGTGCCGCAACCCATCGGCGATGTCAGTCCGCCCAAGTGGCACCTGGGCCACGTGACCTGGTTCTTTGAAAACTTCGTGTTACTCCCCCACCAGACCGGTTACGAGGCTTACGACGAGCGCATGAACTGGTTTTTTAACTCCTACTACGAGAGTCAGGGGCCGCGCATCTCCCGCTCGCTGCGGGGAAACATGACCCGCCCCAGTGTACAGGATATTCTCGACTACCGCAAAACCGTGGACGATGCCATGCAAGGTTTCATCGAGGCCGGACCGAGTAAAGAACTGCACGACCTGATCGTTCTCGGCCTGCACCACGAGCAGCAGCACCAGGAATTGCTGGTGACTGACATCAAATATATCCTGGGCACTAATCCGCTCTACCCGGTCTACCGCGAGCGAGCCGCGCCCCCGGCCGAGCCGGTGGCCGCGCCGGGCTGGTTGCCGGTGGCCGAAGGAATTTATGAGGTCGGCTACCGGGGGGACGGTTTTCACTGGGACAACGAGCGCGGTGTCCACAAAACTTACCTGGAAAATTTCAGCCTGGCGGACCGCCTGATCACCAACGGAGAATACCGGGCCTTCATCGAGGACGGCGGCTACCGGCAGTTCGAGCACTGGCAAATGGAGGGTATCGAGTGGATTCGCTCGTCCGGCGTAACGGCACCGCTTTACTGGCACCGTCAAGAGGAGGGATGGCTCTACTATACGCTGGCCGGCCTGCGACCGCTCGATGAGGCCGCGCCCGTTACCCACATCAGCTGGTACGAGGCCGACGCTTACGCCCGCTGGGCCGGCTACCGCCTGCCCACCGAGGCCGAATGGGAGGTCGCCTGCTACCAGTACGAAGCCACACCCGACCCCGCCGGTAACTGGGTGGATAATCGGGCCTTTACTCCCCTGCCCCGCGCCGGTGACCGGGATTACCAGTTACTCGGCCACGTCTGGGAGTGGACCAACTCAGCCTACCTGCCCTATCCGCGCTACCCGCGTCCGGTAGGCGCACTGGGCGAATACAATGGCAAATTCATGATCAACCAGATGGTGCTGCGCGGCGGATCGTGCGCCACGCCGGTCTCCCACATTCGCCCCACCTACCGTAATTTCTTCCACGCCGATAAACGGTGGCAGTTTACGGGGATTCGGCTGGCGAAGGATTAGCGATTTTGCTAATCTGACTAATTATCCGCTAATTACGATACGGACACGTCCTCGCGGGTAGAGCCGGGAATTTCGAGAATCAGATCGGGACCGTAGGCACCGGCCGGGGTGTGGTGGCCGATGGGCGGGTCTCCGGCCAGTACTTTGCCCGTGATGAGCAGGGCCGTGGCGGCCGTCAGGCGGTAGCCCTCGACGGTGGTAATGCGGGCGGCCCGCTTTTCTCCCTCGTCGTTCCACACCTCGCCGTAGACGTAGCTGCGGCCGGTTTCGCGACGCTCGGCGTCGGGACCGGCGGGGCCGTTGTCGATGCGATTGCGGAAGATCTGGCGTACCCAGTTCATCCGGAACAGCCAGCCGAACTGATACTGCAGGCGCATCATTTTTACCGCTTTGGGGTGGACGGAGGTATAGGTCTCGATGTTGTCGATGCCGGTGGTATAATAGGCCGTTGAGACGTCTCCCCAGGGGATGGTGACCGAAAAGCGGGGCTTACCGGGCTGGTACTCCACCTCACGGGTTTTATAGGCGGCCGGTACGGGCGTTATGCGGCCGTTGCGGCGCACGGCTCCCGGGCGGCCCATGCCTTCCACCATTGTTTTGGCGGTGCCGCGGCTCATTCCCCCGCCCATGGCACTAAAGGCCAGGAGCAGGTGTTCGGCGTCGGGCAGTTGCTGGTGCAGGTAGGCGGCGGTGCAGTCGGTGGGTACTACGTCGAAACCGACGCCGGGCATGATCAGGATATTGGCCGTTTTGGCGGCGGGATCCAACTTGTGGGCCGCCTCGAATACTTCGATCTCACCGGTGATATCCAGGTAGTGGGTGCTGGTTTCCAGGCAGGCGTCCATCATGGGCGCGGCGGTGTGGGTGAACGGACCGGCGCAGTGCAGCACCAGCGGTGCCATTTGCAGCAGATCGCGCAGTGCGGGGCCGTCATTCAGGTCCACGGTGCGGTACTCGAAGCCGAATTCTTCGGCCAGCGGTTTGAGTTTTTCTTCCGAGCGTCCGGAGAGCAGGGGCCGCAGCCCGGCTTCGGCACAGCCTTCGGTAATCAGGCGGCCCGTGTAGCCGTAGGCGCCGTAAAGGATAAAATCGATCTTACTCAATGTGGTGGGAGGATTTGCTGGGCGGGAAGATAGGAAATTTGCCGGATGGAAACTCGCTTCACCGGGTGGAATGAAGGAGCGGCAGGGAAATCACCCCGCCCGTGCGGATATAATCCCCGTGCGGGGGCGGCAATAAAAAAGCCGTCCCCGATAGTGGGAACGGCTTTTTCCGGGCCGGTAAACGGAAGTTACTCTTCCATTTCAGCCTCCTCGAGCTGTTCGGCGGGCACCACGATCTGGCCGCGGTAAAACATATTACCGTCCACGTCGTAGTAGGCGCGGTGGTACATATGATTTTCACCGGTGGCCTTACAGGTGGCTACCTGGGGCACTTCAGCCTTGTAATGCGTACGGCGCTTACGCTTGCGTTGCTTGGAAATCCGACTCTTGGGATGTGCCATGATGCGAAAAATTTAACGGGCCGGCGGCCGGTGGTTATAGTTGGTTAATTATCGTTTTTCAGTTGCTTCAGCACGTCCCACGGACTGGTTTTTGGTACTGATTCGTCTTCGGAGGCAGTAGGCTGTTCCAGTCGGTCCAACATCGCTTCGTCGCAGGGGTAAGGCGGTTTGCCCTCCCGGCAATTATACACGCTGATGATCGGCAGGGCCAATACCACGTACTCGTAAACGAAAGGGGCCAGGTTGAAATGAGCGGTTTCGGGGGCAATGAACACCACCTCGTCCTGCTCTACCGGGCCGCCGGTCAGGTCGTCCTTCAACTTAACGATCAGCGTTCCGTCGCCCTCGATCGGTAGGTCGATGGGAGCCAGACAGCGATCGCAATCCGTGTTTACGCTCCCGGAGAAGCGAAAATCGAAGGTATAGGTCCGCTCCTGTTTGGTAAAGTCGATGGAGAGTTCCAACCGACCGTCCCGCAGGGGCGAATCTTCGAAGGAGCGGAGGAACTCGCCGTCGATCTCGTACGTAAACGTATGAAGACCAAGGCCGATGCCCCGAACCGGGAGAATAAATTGCTGGTGCGAATCCATGGGTTTCTACGTTTAGAAGCTGGTGATCGGCAGGCTTTTTACCCCCGCTTGCGCAAAAGTGAGCGCAAAGATATGGTTTAACGTAGACATAAGCAATGCGGGGAGGGGATATTGTTGTTTTTTATGGAAGGGGAATGCCTGCGACGGCCCCGGCCCCTCTCCTCCGGTAGAGGATTGACGGGGTTTGGCTCGTGGTACGCCTCGCGCCCTCACCCCCGGCCCCTCTCCTCGGGAGAGGGGTGACGGGGGTTGGCTCGTATCGCGTGGTTCCCCACCCGGGCCTGTCGGCCCGACCTCCCCGAAGGGAGAGGTAGATTATGTTTGAATAATCAGTCATTACCCATGGTATTTCACCCAATCGCAAAGCGATTCTTCTAGGCCAATCATTGATTACGCCTCATTCACCCCATATATTCAATCATTACCTGCGGTGCTTGTCTCAATCGCATAGCGATTCTTCTAGGCCAATCATTGAGTACGCCTCATTCACCCCATATATTCAATCATTACCTGCGGTGCTTGTCTCAATCGCATAGCGATTCTTCTAGGCCAATCATTGAGTACGCCTCATTCACCCCATATATTCAATCATTACCTGCGGTGCTTGTCTCAATCGCATAGCGATTCTTCTAGGCCAATCATTGAGTACGCCTCATTCACCCCATATATTCAATCATTACCTGCGGTGCTTGTCTCAATCGCATAGCGATTCTTCTAGGCCAATCATTGAGTACGCCTCATTCACCCCATATATTCAATCATTCAATCATTCAGTCATTCAATCATTCAGTCATTCAATCATTCAATAGCGTGAGGCGCCTGGAAGGGGTTCCGCGTAGCGGACCGTGCGTTAGCACCGACCGACAGGGAGCCTGGAAGGTGCCGACCCGGCCCCGTCAGGGCCGGGGCACGCCCAAAAACCCTGAAATAAGGCGGGTCTAGAGCTATTTCTTTTACCATTGCACGGGAGATGCTACTTTTGCGCCATGATCCAAGTATTTGCGACGGGCGGCACCTTTGACAAGGAGTACGACCTGAGTTCCGGTAAACTGTACTTTAGCGAGACGCACCTCACCGAGATGTTTGCGCGCGGCCGCTCCACGGTACCCATCCGGGTCACCACCTTATTTATGATGGACAGCCTCGATTTCGTGGAGGCCGACCGTGAGTTGATTGCCCATAATTGCCTGCGGTCCGACTGCGAACAAATCATTATTACGCACGGCACGGACACGATCGTGGACACGGCCGCCTACCTGCACGCGGCCGATACGGCCGATAAAACGATCGTCCTCACCGGTGCCCTCATTCCTTATGCTTTCGGCTTGTCCAGCGACGGTTTTTTTAATCTCGGCAGTGCGCTCGCGTTCGTGCAGGTTCTGCCGCCCGGTATTTATATTGTGATGAACGGCCGCTATTTTCGCTGGGATCAGGTGCGTAAAAATAAAGCGACGGGTTACTTTGATGAGATTTTGGGCAAGGAATGAAGAGTTTGGGGAGGGAGCAGTTGCGATCCGTGTAACACAATTTAATTTACCAAACGGATGTTTCGCATAACCGTTTCCCATCGTCCCGACAAGACGGAACCCCGCAAAAAGTACAATTTTTCCACCGTTTCTTGATGCCAGAACGATGAAGTGTTTTTAAAGCGCAAGTTTATCAGACGCCTCACTCCTGACTCTACTATTCCACTACCACACAGTAGGTTAGCTTCCCTGAATTGTTCATATTGCATCCTCTTCGGGTCATTCGATAGATAATTAAAACAGGTTCGGACCTTCTTACTGACTCGCGTGTAAAATTCCTTGCATCTCGCCACTATTCGTTCTCCATTTCCTTGCCAAAGCAATTCCTTAAATTCCTTGGTTAATTCTTCGCGAAGTCTCTTCCCCACCCGTTTCGGCATTCGTTCCACCAGCGTATTGACGTATTTCATGGCGTGATAGTAGTCAAGCGTACGCGTTAATCGTGATTCTTCAACCCCCAGCCGTTCGAGTAGTTCGGTTACTCGTTGCCAGATCCAGGGGGCACCGTCCGCGACGACTTGAACGCACTCCGCGGCGGCTATATTCATTGCCTTGAGGTAGTCTCCCAGTAACTCAACGCAGTCTTCCACGCCGAATCGACATCCGTAAGGTGGCATGAAGGACTTGTCCATCGTTCCATCTTCATTGAGTACGCCGATCACGAAAAGTTTCGGTTCCTTCCAGTGAGTTTTATAGGTGGGATTGCCCTTATCCGTAAGTTTACTCCCATACTTTCGCACCCGAGTCCTTCCCCCATCCACGCCGATTGCCACCCGCTTACCCGTCAGGTCGTCCATGTTGGGGTCAAGGGCAAAATTCACCTCGCCCCTCTCATGAACATACTCCGCCAGGGCATTCGTAATGTCTTTGGTGGAAGAAGGACGAATCCGGACTCCCATCTTTGCAAGTGCTTGATTAGCGGTTTCATACGAGGGGCAAATTGATGAAAAGTAAGCCGTCAGATCATAGAGCAAGGGGCTTGCCCCGCCGATGATCTTCCAACGGTCGACTAGAGGATGTCGACAACCTTCAAAGCCGGCCGGAACCCGACGGTAGTAAACACTGTCGACGCTAATGCGGCATCCGCTTGCCAGACGGAAGCCGTAGGTTCGCTTTTCACGGTGAAATCCGGCGGGCGGTCGGGTTTGCTTCGCAATCACTTCGGCGGCGGACGTGATGACTTCCCGGCAGACTTCATCGGCCAAGGCGGCACAAATATCGCGGATACCGCGCTCGATCTCCCGCAAATCGCCATGCGTCACCAGATCGTCCCGTAGATCGGTCAAGCGATCAAGCAGTTTGCTTTGGAAAAAATCTTGTACATTCGTCGTGGCGGCGGAGGGAAGCATCATTGATGGATTTTAGCAACCTAAAGATGCTAAACTTCGCCCCATTTTTCAAATTCCTAACTGTTACACAGATCGCAACTGCTCCCGTTTGGGGATTATAGAATAGCGAATGGCATGGCTGCGTAATCTCTCACCTATGGCGGGCCGGGGGGGATAACCCAAAATTATACAGTAAATAAATAATTATACTCGCTGATATCACGTCACAAAACACCGTAAATAATGGATTATATTTATCTTCTCATCGAATTTCTTTTCCTCGCGCTGGGTATTTACGTGTACCTGTTCAGTCGGGGAAAAATCAATTTCAGGGACGGCCCCGCACGCGAACGCGCCGAAGAATTTCGCCGGGAAAACGCAGGCTGGATGCGCCTGCTCGGGCTGGCACTGGCCGCCATTATGCTTGTAAATATCGTGGTGCACATCGTGGATTTGGCGGGAGGCGGTATTTCCAACTGATTTTATCAGGGTTTGATTTTTAGGGCGTGCCCCGGCCCTGACGGGACCGGGTCGGCACCTTGCGGGGTTCGCTATTCGCTCCGTGCTTGCGCACCCGCCTGCGGGGCCGAACCCCGGCCCCGCAGGCGGCCCTCCAGGTGCCTCACGCAATGGGAAAGGAAAAAGGTTTTTCCGGGCGAGTGCCGATATGCTTACCTTCACAAAAAAATATACCGCCATGCGCCTCCTCGCTTGCTGCCTGCTCCTTTTATTTTGCTGCTGTTTTTCGTGTACCGAACCGGCCGCCGAGCTGACCGGAAAGGACAACAAAACAACCATAACCACCGACACCACCCAGCGGGCGGAGTACGCGCTGGTCATCCACGGCGGCGCGGGCACCATCCGTAAATCGGATCTGAGCGAAGAGAAGGAGGCGGCCATCCGCGCCGTGCTGGATTCGGCCCTCGCGACCGGAGAGGCAGTGTTGCAAGAGGGCGGATCGGCACTGGATGCGGTGGAGCGGACCATCCATATTCTGGAGGATTCTCCCTTCTTCAACGCGGGTAAGGGGGCCGTTTTCACCCACGCGGGCATCAACGAACTGGATGCTTCCATCATGGACGGCAGCGGCCGCGCCGCCGGGGCGGTGGGCGGTGTCACCAACCTGCGGCACCCCATCAGTGCCGCCCGCGCGGTAATGGAGCAATCCGAACACGTGCTGCTAACCGGCCGCGGTGCCGAGGAGTTTGCCGCCGAGCGCGGCCTGGAAATCGTGGACCCCGCCTACTTCTATACCGAAGACCGCCGCCGGTCACTGGATCGTATTCTGGAGGAGGAACGGCAAACATCCGGCCCCACCGGCCTGGCCCGCAGTCTGGCCGCCGACCATAAGTTCGGCACCGTCGGCTGTGTCGCGCTGGACAAGACGGGCAACATTGCCGCCGGCACCTCCACCGGCGGCATGACCAACAAGCGCTGGAACCGCATCGGTGATTCCCCCATCATCGGCGCGGGCACCTTTGCCGACAACACCACCTGCGGTGTCAGCTGCACCGGTCACGGCGAGTTCTTCATTCGCTATGCCGTCGCCTACGACCTCAGTGCCCGCATGGAATACATGGGCGAAGACCTGCGTACGGCCGCCAATTATATCATTAACGACAAACTGAAAAAAGCCGGCGGCTCCGGCGGCTTTGTGGCACTGGACCGTTTCGGTAATATCGCCATGCCCTTCAATACGGAGGGGATGTACCGGGGTTATGCGCGGCCCGGGGAGCGGGTGGTGGAGATTTACGGGGAGTAAAGGGCGGGGCAAGCACCCAAAAGCCGGCCGGCCGCGATCAAGGACCTCGAAGCGTCGGGCCGACAAAGCCGTCCGACCTTTGAGCGTCCGGCCGCGCGCGATCAAGGACCTCGAAACGTCGGCCGGCAAAGTCGTCCGACCTTTGAGCGTCCGGCCGCGCGCGATCAAGGACCTCGAAGCGTTTGGGCCGGCAAAGCCGTCCGACCTTTGAGCGTCCGGCCGGCCGCGCGCGATCAAGGAGAGGACCACCTCCGGATGCTCGGAGGACCACCGTCCGGACGCTCGAGAGGACCGCTACGCGGACGCTCCGAGGTCCTTCCCCCCCTTCAACCCTTCCCTAAACCACCTCTTCCTCCCGGATATTAAACTCCGCCCACAGCGGGTAATGATCGGACAACATGAAGGAAAATTCCTGCTTGGTTTGGACGCCCTTATCCCACAATATGGGCACGAAATCGAAATTACCGCCGGTGACAAAGGGCATGGAGAGTTCGGCCTTGCCTTTTTATCCACGAACCAGGCGATCTGATCGTAATACTTCTGCTCGTCGAAAATGGAACGGGTGACATCGTGGGCCTGGAGGGCGGGCGGGATGAAGAGGCCCTGGGAGACAAAGGTTTCGTTGAGCAGGTCGCCGCGCTCGTCGATGTTAAAATCGCCGAGGGCAATGAGGTTCTGGTCGTAGGCATTGATGTCGCCGGCCCAGTCTTTGATCCAGCGGGCGATACCGTCGAGTTCGGCGATACGGTCTTTGGAAGTCTTACCGTACTTGATGTGGAGGGTGATGAGGATAAACGTCTTGTTTTCGAGCGGAAACTTACGGCATAGGGAGAGCGGACGAACTGCTCGGTGAGGGCATTCTGCCCTACCTCGCTGAGCCACTCTTTGGGCACCACGACCTCGGAGGCCAAACCAGAAAGCTGGACCCGGCGGGTATCGAACAGGTAAGCCATGCGCTCGCCGTTGCCGGCCGCGCCGCGATTAACGTCGGTAAGGATAAAACTCCAGCTTTTACCCGGCGCCACTTTGCGTAGATCGCGCAGGGCGCGGATGTTGGATTTAACTTCTTGGATGGCAATCACGTCGAAACGTTGCACGATCTCGGCAATATAGCGCACGGAAGAGAGGTTGCGACGGGGCGAATCCTCTTTGGTGGTCTCCCACTTGCGGGTCAGATCGCCGAAAGCGCGGATGTTCCAGGTAGCGATGAGCAAGTTACGCTCGATGCGTTTAGCGGGAATGCGCTCATCCAGCACGTCGCGTAAGTGGGTGAGGCGGGCTTTGGTGGGTTGCGGAAGCGGATCGAGTATGGTGGGCATGGGATGTAGGATGTGTGATGTGTGATGTAGGATGTGTGCACATACGTCTTGTCAGGGGGGAAATGAAAAAAATCCCACCCCCCGAAATAGCCCCGGACAGCGGGCGGGATTCCAACCGCCTAGCGGGGGGAGTAGTTCGAACCGACAGGTTCCAGAACGCAGCCCTCCCGCGAGGATGTGAGATATTTTGCTCGTTTTGCTTGGACTGGCGGGGGGCGGCTTTAGTAATGCTGCTTTGCAGCAAAAATTGTAACCGGGGGACAACCGGCACTATGGGTACGACACCTTTATATTGTTCGACTGAATAAAGTTACCCGAACAACCGATATCCGCGCCGAAGGTGTGATTTCCGACCTCCGGTCTACCATATTCGTTGCTTGGTT
Source organism: Lewinellaceae bacterium (assembly GCA_963710215.1). Taxonomy (GTDB): domain Bacteria; phylum Bacteroidota; class Bacteroidia; order Chitinophagales; family Saprospiraceae; genus Neolewinella. The sequence continues at coordinate 34,982 of CAVPZP010000050.1, forward strand.
CTAAACAGCCGGGGCGGCTCTGCCGTTTTTCCTATCTTTCGGCCCTTACCTGACCAGCACCCCCAAAGCATCCGCCATGAGCAAATTGAGCAACGTTTTTTCCGCCGACGACCTGGACCCGCGCTTCGTCGATGTCCTCATCAAGGCCCTCGAACGCAACAATCTGGAAGGCTTCGATTATCTCGAGTTTAAACAATCCATGGAGGCCCTGGAGGCAATGGGGCAGGATGAGACCACGGCCATCCGCTCCACCTTCGCCACGGCATCCACACTGGGGCTGACCCCGGCCAAATTATTCGATTCGGCCGCTTACTACCAAAAAGTACTACTAGATGAGAAATCGGCCTTCGATGCTTCCATGCAACGTTACGAGGCCGAGCGGATCGAAGGCAAGCCGCCGCGAGAAGCAGTCGATGCAACAGCGCGTCAATGACCTGAAGGCCAAGATCGCCGAACTCGAAAAGCAAATCAATACCGCGCAGTCTAAAATTGACTCGGCCGACGACGAGATTACGACCGCCCAGCAGAAAAGGGCCGAAAACGAGGCAGGCTTCAAAACGGCGCTGGACACGATTACGGCGCAAATTCAGCACGATCTGAATCAGATGCGGACGGTGCTGGGGTAACGGCAGGTTTTATATCAGTCCCTACTCCCCTACCGCCGTCGGGTAGTTTTCCAAACGAAAGCGGCCGCTTGCCTTCCGGGCAGCGGCCGCTTTTAGTAATTATTGCAAACGGAAATTACTCCGCCGGCTTCTCTTCTTCTTGAGCAGGAGCTTCCTCCGTTGCTACCTCAGCCTTAGCTTCCTCGGCGGCGGATGCTTCAGCCTTTGCCTCCTCAGCGGCGGGTGCTTCAGCCTTTGCCTCCTCGGCGGCGGGAGCGGCTTCGGCGGCGGGTGCTTCCTGGAAGCAGCCTCATCAGCTGCGGCGGGAATTTCCACCACCGTTTCCTCAGCTACGGGTTCGGGTTTCGGGGCGGGCGGGGGCGGCGGGGTACCGCTTACCTTGGCGTGATAATCCAGTTTGGCCTGGGCGGTAGCCTCGAAGCGGTCGGCCAGGCGGCTTTCCTTTGCGTCGATCCACTCCTGCCACTTCGCATCGGCATCTTCCTGGGTCAGTGCGCCCTTGGACACACCGCGCTGCAGGTGCTTGCGGTACATCACGCCCTTGAAACGCAGAATAGCGCGAGCGGTATCGGTGGGTTGTGCCCCCTTCATCAGCCACTCGTAAGCGGAGTCGACGTCCACGTCGATGGTGGCGGGGGTGGTCATCGGGTTATAAGTACCGAGCTTCTCGATGAAGCGGCCGTCGCGCGGGGCGCGGGCATCGGCAACCACGATGTGGTAAAAAGGGCGTTTACGGCGGCCCTTGCGCTGAAGACGAATTTTGACTGGCATAAAGCGGACAAGTTTCTTTCGGGTTAACCAAACCCGCCTTCTCCCAGTATGGGACGGCGGGGTTTGTCGAAGTTGCAAAGGTACAACGAAGTTTGCAACCTTCCAAGTAGCGGCTGCGCCGCTGCTTGCGTAGTTTAGTAGGCAGGCTTTGCCTGCTGTATTTTGGTAGTTTGGATTCAGCCTACGCCTACACTCACGTAGCTGATTAAACGTCAGTATCCGCGACCTTGAATATTTGGATTACCTGCGGTAATTAAAAAATCTAACCTACCGACGCGCAGCGTCCTACAAAATACCGAAGCAGACGCAAGGCGCCTACTTCATCAGCCACGCTTTTAGAAACGCATCGATATCCCCGTTCAGCACCGCATCCGTTTGCGGGGTCTGGTACTGGGTGCGGTGGTCCTTTACGCGGCGGTCATCCAACACGTAAGAGCGGATCTGACTGCCCCACTCATTGGCCGATTTTCCGGCCTCCACCTTATCACGTTCGGCGTTTTGCTTCTGCAACTCCAGCTCATACAGGCGGCTGCGCAGCATGGTCAGGGCACGCTCGCGGTTCTGGTGCTGCGACCTTTCGTCCTGGCATTCCACCACCAGGCCCGAGGGAAGGTGGCGCACGCGCACGGCCGATTCGGTTTTGTTCACGTGCTGGCCGCCCGCGCCGCTGGCCCGGAAGGTATCCCACTCCAGATCGGCGGTATTGATCTCTACCTCGATGGTATCGTCGATCACGGGATGCACGAATACGGAGGCAAAACTGGTCATCCGCTTGCCCTGTGAATTGAACGGACTGATACGCACCAGACGGTGCACGCCGTTCTCGCCCTTCAGCAGTCCGTAGGCAAACTCACCGGTTATTTCCAGGGTGGCAGACTTAATGCCCACTACGTCACCCGGCGTTTCACTGGGCATTCGCACCTTGAAGCCTTCCTGCTTTTCGGCCCACATCGTGTACATCCGGCGCAGCATATCGGCCCAGTCGTTCGACTCGGTACCACCAGCACCGGCGTTGATTTCTACGATGGCACTCAGTTCGTCCTCCGGGCGGTTCAGGGTAGAGCGGAACTCCACCTCATCGAAGGCGGCCACGGCGGCATCGTAGCGGGCATCCACTTCGGCCTCGGTGCCCTCTCCCTCTTTCAAAAATTTCGGCCAGCACTTCCAGGTCGTCCACGCGGTCGCTCACGGCCTCGTACTGGGCCAGCCACTGCTTGTGCGATTTCAAGTCCTTTAGTATGGTCTCGGCCTGCTTCGGGTCGTCCCAGAATTTGGGGTTCATCGACTGTTGGGTCAGGTCTTCTATTTTGAGGCGGCGGGTAGCGACGTCAAAGATACCTCCCCAAGAGACCCAAACGGGTTTGCAGTTCTTTAAATTGATCGGTAGTCATGGGTCGAGGATTGAATAATAAAGGGAATGAAGGATTGAAGTCCCCCCGGCAAGAATCAGCTAAACGGGTGAGGGCGGGGTTTGGGTTTAGGTTGGGGGAAGTTATTATTGATCCAATCCACATTCCGCCGCTCCCGGCCGCTCTTCCTCCCCCACCCGCATCAGTCGGTCCAGCCGGCAAATTATTTGAACGTCCCGGATTAGCGGGATGCTTTCTCAAGGGATGATGTTATTTACGTTGTCATATGCGTGAGGTGCCTGGAGGGACATCCGCGAAGCGGGGCATGCGTAGCACCGAGCGAACAGCGAAGCCCGGAAGGGACCGACCGGCCCGTCAGGGACGGACACGCCCGATCTTTAGCATTAGTAGGTAAAACGCTATTTCTCGGCAGATAGTCGATAGTAGTTAGTACATTCATAACGAGTGCTTTAACTACCAACCACTCCACTAAAATACCACCACCCGTCGCGCCACCCGCTCCCTGGGGCGCAACTACTCCCTCCTGATTTTCGGGGAAAAAGCCGTATAATTTGGGCGATCCGTTCACATTGAAGTCAGCGTCGTAAATGACGTCCTCCGTAAATAAGATGCCGAACAGATTGGCCGTCTGGTGCATGGGATAGGTGGCCGAACTTTGCGGCCAACTCCAGCCCGACCGGCGATCAGGATAGCCCCGCCGCCGCCCACAAAGTTTTGCAGTGCGTCCAGTTCGGCTGCCGTGTAGGGTTGCGAATCGTTCCAGTCGTTCCCCAGAATCAGGATATCGGTATCAGCTAACGCATCGGCCGTGATGCTGCCGTCCAGGGTAGTATCGGGCGGCCGGCTCCAAAAGCAGGAAAAAAAGCGAACAAGCAGACGAACTACCCTCACTTCTCCAAATCACACACCTCGGGCCGCTCCCCCACCCCGTACTCCTGCATCAACTCGGCCAACCGGGCTTCGTAGCCGCCGTCGGGGGCTTCCACGCGGGCCAGTTTTTCCAGTGCCTCGCGGCGGCAGGTCCACACCCGGATGCGCAGTTTCTGTACCCGGCATTCCAGTTCGTCCGTGAAACTAAACTCAAAATTACGCTGAAATTCGTCGATCCGGTTCAGGTACGGAAACCCGTCCTCGCAGCGACCGAGAGGCCGCGCATGGTCCAGTCCTTGACCTGGTGAATATTGTCGCAGTAAAATTCCGCCGACTGGTAGTTGGCCGTCAGCTTGTCCCCCTGGCCCACAAATCTGCGCCAGATCATGTCCAGTTCCACGCCGTTTTGCCGGTACTCCTCGGCCAGGGCAGCCAATTCGTTAAACTTGGTCGTCGTGATCGGATCCAGCGGTGTGGGGTCGGCGCGGTGCAGCGTCTCGATTTTTTGCAGCATCACCTCGCCCAGGTCACAGACGTTCAGGAAACCGTCCATAATATAAGCACGCACCAACGGCTCCTTGGTGCAGTAGTCATAACCATAGCTGCCCCGGTTCACCTCGTTATTCGGTATAAATGCCGCCCAGGCCGCATTCAGGTCTACCAAACCCTGGTCTTTTTTCCCGATGGATGCTTCTAACTCCTTCACCTTTTTAGCCACTTCGCCCTCCAGCGATCCGCCGCTGCGGGCCTGCAATTCCCTGATCTGTTGCAGCGCCGCCGGTGCCGCACCGCAGTAATCCAGCACCCCGCGCAGGACGAATTCCTTCACCTTCGGTGTCGGGTTACAGGCAAATACCGGCAGGTCCCGATCAAACCCGGGCGAAACCACCGGAACTCACGTACTGCTTCCACGCGGCATCCAGTCGGGGCAGCTCCTGGAACAGCATTTTCATCGTCCCCACTTGCTCCGCCAGTCCGGGCACGTCCTCCACGCGCAGCGATGTTCGCTCCGTCAGGGCCAGCGTGCGGGTCTCGAAAATCTCCTTCGCCTGCGTCACGTCTCCGCTGCAAAATTGCGCGTAAGCCGTCATAAAAGAATACTTGGCCAGCGTACTTTTCTCACAACTCGTTTTTGCCGACGTAATCGCATCCATTTCCTTGGGCGACACCTGCCTGGTATCCAGAAACCGCTTCCACAGGCCGTCCATCGTATAATAGGCCTTGATCTTCGAGTTCAGGTCATCCATCTTTCTCACAAACCCCGGCACCGATTCCAGCACCCGGCCGTCAATGGCCCGCACCTCCCCCAGCAGGCGTTCGGCATCCGCCACATCACTCTGGCAGAAACTCGTATTGGTGTTCATCAGCAGGTATTTCGCATAGTCGTCCGTATCGTATACTTTGTCCGGCTTCACCAATTCGCTCATGCGCGAAATCTTGTTGTTTTCCAGAAATTCACGCCACGTCTCGTCAAAATTGGTCTGCGCGACGGCTCCGGCAGCGCAGAAAATCAGACAAACTATCAGGCAGGTAAACAAACGATTCACTCGCGTCATTGGTGGTTGGTTTGGTTCAAAGGCTTCAACGATGGGAGTAACGTGTTCGGAGGGGCGGTTATTTTTTTGGGCGTGTCCCCCACCTGCCGGCGGGGGCCGGTCCCTTCCCGGCTCGCTGTTCGCTCGGCCCTGCCGGGCTGCTCCCTGCGGTCGCCCCGTCCAGGCACCTCACGTGGGTTAAAGAGGGAGGGAATGAAAGAGCAAAGAGGCTAAGGGAGTAAATTTTGCGCTTCTTGCTTTCCTACTACATGCGCATGAGATCGAGGACGTTTTCCGTCCGAGCAGGCGGCTATGCCGCCGTTTTAGCAGGTCATGCAACTTGAAATTTATGCATTAATTAACCTTTAGCGGTACTCCGTTCATCATCTAATGAAACTTCACACGTTGCCCAATATGATTACCAGGATGACCCCTAATTGCCCCACCGGGGCAAAAATATGGTTTTCCCACTACATTAGTTCTCTCACTACGTATAGCCAACGTTCTCTCGTAGCGCAAGTAGCCGTCAAGTTAGAGCGTGTCTCAAATGATGAAGTGTAGTACCAAATTCCATTTCCAAATCACCTTTTACTCTGGACAATCCCCAGCAAATATCTTTTATCAATCTTGACCTTTTAATTCCACCACTCCCGTTTCCAATTACCGTTCGGGTAGAAATAACCCAAGTATTAACTTTTTTTGAAAAGTTTTCAATGGTTTTTCAGGATGGGCATTAAATTATTTTGAAAAAACACGAAAAATAATTTCCCATTTGGAAATTCTCCGCGCGTGTGCATGCGTGCGTGTGCGTATTTGCGGTTTAACAAAATTCTGCATAACCTCTAATATGGTGAGACAAT
>CAVPZP010000051.1:0-29892 GCA_963710215.1 Lewinellaceae bacterium
GGCCCACATACCATTACGGTCAACTATACGGAAGGGGCGTGTAACTATTCTCAGACGGTGGACTTCACCGTCTTGCCCCTGCCGACGGCTGACTTCAGCCTGGACCTGACGACGGCCTGCGTCGGCGACGACGTCACGGCCACCTACACGGGCAGCGCGGGTGCGGGAGCTACTTACGTCTGGGACTTCGGCGACGGCGGCACCGCCACCCCCGGTACCGGTGCCGGACCCCAACAGATCACCTGGTCCACGCCGGGCGTTAAAACGGTTAGCCTGACGGTGACCGAGAACGGCTGCACGGGAACGACTTTCACCCGGGACGTGACCGTCGCGGCCCCCCTGCCGGCCCCGGTTGTCTCCTGCGGAGCCTCCGATCTGGACCTGGTTACCTTCACTTGGCCGCCGTGCCGGGCGCGACCGGCTACGACGTGACCGTGGTGAGCGGCCGAACGGAGACGCTGCACCGGTACGACCTTTGAGGTGACGGGCCTGGCCGAAGGCGAAGCGGTGGAGATCACCGTGGTCGCCCTGGGCGGCCCGCCCTGCGGCGACGGCCCGGCCGGCACGCAAACCTGTGTGGCCACGAGTTGTCCTCCCCTGACGGTCACGCCCCCGGCGGCGCAAGACTTCTGTCTCGACGGTAGTGCCGTTCCCGTGACGCTGACGGCCGCGGCCGGCGGCGGCGTGGGCGGCGGTACCTTTGTCTGGTCGGGTCCGGGCGTAACGGGCGACGGCTTCGACCCGGTTGCGGCCGGGGCGGGGATGCACCTTATCTCCGTGACTTACACGGAAGGCGGCTGCTCGGTGATGAGCACGGTCACTTTTTCCGTCTTCGATCAACCCGCGGCCGATTTCAGCCTGGACCTGACCGACGCCTGTACCGACGAAACGGTCACGGCCACCTACACCGGCGGTGCCGGCGCGGGGGCCGTCTATGATTGGGACTTCGGCGACGGCGGCACGGCCACCCCCGGCACGGGAGCCGGTCCGCATCAGATCACCTGGACCACGGCGGGCGTCAAAACGGTAACCCTGACGGTGACCGAGAACGGCTGCGCGAGTACGCCGGTCAGTCAAACGATTACGATCAGTGCGCCGCCGCTTCCCGCGGTTCCGGTTTGCGGCGTGAATACGCTGACCTCGACGACCGTTGACTGGCCGCCGGTAACGGGCGCGGCGGGCTACGAGATCACGGTGAGCGGCTCACCCGGACTGGATACCGTGACGATCGGCAGCTACACGGTAGCGGGCCTGCTACCGGGCGAAGTGGTGAGCATCACGGTGCGCACCCTCAGCTCCACGAGTTGCCCCGACGCGGCCGCGGCGACGATCGACTGCGCGGCGGCCGACTGCCCCGCCATCACGCTTACCCTACCCATCGACGGCAGCGACTACTGTCTGGACGGTGCCGTGCCGGTCACGCTGACGGCTACGGCCGCCGGCGGCTCGAACAACGATCCGGTCTTCACCTGGAGCGGTCCCGGCGTCACGGGCGACAGTTTCGACCCGGTGGCGGCGGGCGTCGGCCAGCACGTGATCACGGTGGATTATACCGAGGACGGCGGCCTGTGCGGAGCAAGCGCGACGGCCACGGTCAACGTGTTCGCCAACCCGACGGCGGACTTCACCCTCGCCCCGGCGGCGGCCTGTACGGACACGGAAGTAACGGCTACCTACACCGGCACGGCGGGTGCGGGTGCCACCTACGCCTGGGACTTTGGCGGCGGCACGGCCGTGCCCGGCACGGGGGCCGGACCGCACCAGATCACCTGGACCACGGCGGGCACCAAAACGGTTACGCTGACGGTGACCGAGAACGGTTGCTCCGGCACGCAAGCCACGCGGACCACCGAGATCAGCGCGCCCCTGGCCGCGCCGGTGGTCGTCTGCGGCGCGAGCACCCTCACGTCCGTCACTTTCGACTGGACGCCGATCATCGGCGCGACGCAGTACGAAATCACCCTGCCCGACGCCTCGACCATCGTGGTAGATACCAATAGCTCACGGTAACCGGCCTGGCGGTCGGCGAGGCGGTCAGTCTATCCGTAATAGCCTTGAGTAGCGGTCCGTGCGGTAACTCGGCGGCCGGTACGGCCGACTGCGGAGCGGATTCCTGCCCAGCCATCACGCTGAGCTTCGATCCGGTAGCGACCGACTACTGCCTGGGGCAGAACGGCGCGGCCGTGCTAACGGCCACGGCCGCGGGCGGCAGCGGCAACCAGCCGACCTACGTATTCAGCGGCCCGGGCGTTAGCGATGACGGCGCGAGCAACTTCACCTTCGACCCCGCGCAGGCGGGCGTGGGCGTGCACACCATTACGGTCGACTACGAGGAAGACGGCGGCCTGTGCGGCGAGACGGCCACCATTGACCTGACGGTCTTCGCCGTGCCGACGGCCGATTTTACGCTCAGCGACGACGACATCTGTAGCACCGAGACGGTGACGGTCACCTACACCGGCACGGCTGCGGCGGGTGCCACCTACGCGTGGGACTTCGCCGGCGGCACGGCCGTGCCCGGCACGGGAGCCGGGCCGCACCAGGTTACCTGGACCACGGCGGGCACCAAAACCATTACCCTAACGGTAACCGAGAATGGCTGCACGGGAGCGCAAAACGACTTGACGGTGGACGTGGCCGTGCCCCTGGCCACGCCGGTGGTTAGCTGCGACGACGCGGCGGCCACGCTCGGTTCGGTGACCTTCACCTGGGCACCCGTGGCGGGCGCGGAGGGCTACCTCGTCACGCTGGACGACGGCACGATGGAAACGATTTCCCTAACGACTTACACCATCAGCGGCCTGGCCACGGCCTCCCCGGCGGGCCTGTCGGTGGTAGCAATCAGTAGCGGGGCCTGCGGTAACAGCGCTGCGGGAAGTGCGAGCTGCACCAGCATGCCCTGCCCGGACATCACGTTAGCTATTACCACCCCGGCGCAGAACTTCTGCATCGACAACCCGACGCTTACGGCCCTGACGGCGACCACCACCAGCGGCTACCAGACCGGCACCTTCACCTGGACCGGACCGGGCGTGACCGACGACGGCGCGGGCAACTTCAGCTTCGATCCCGCCCTGGCGGGCCTGGGTACGCATACCGTTTTCGTCAACTACGTGGAAACGGGTAACTGCACGGCCGAGGGCCAGGTCAGCTTCACCGTCTTCCCGGCACTGGACGGATCGTTCACGGTCTCGACCGCCGCGGTTTGCACGGGCGAGGCACTTACGGTGGAATACACCGGTAACGGATCGGCGGCGGCCACTTTCGCGTGGGACTTTGCCGGCGCGACGGCCGACCCCGGCACGGGCATCGGACCGCACCAGTTGAGCTGGGCGGCGGCCGGCACCTATGCCATCACCCTGCTGGTGACCGAGAACGGCTGCACCAGCCCGCAGGCGTCGCGGACCGTGACGGTCAGCGCGCCCCTGGCGGCGGCGGTGCTGAGTTGCGGCACCGCGGAGCTGACCGCCGTGACCTGGAACTGGGGGGCGGTAGCGGGCGCGACGGGCTACGAGCTGTCCGTGGATGGCGACACTCCCTTCACGACCACTGACGTGACCTACACGCTGACGGGCCTGAGTCCCGAGCAGACGGCCACGCTGACGGTCACGCCCCTCGGCCCGCCGCCCTGCGGCAACGGCCCGGCGACGAGCCTGGAGTGCGCGGCGGCGGCTTGCCCCGACGTGACGCTGACCCTGCCGGCGGCCAACTCTTTCTGCGTCGACGCACAATCGAACACCGTTATCGACCTGACGGCCACTTCCATGGGCGGCACGGGTCAGGGCACGTTCACCTGGAGCGGCCCCGGCGTGACGGGCAACCAGTTTACCGCCGAGGCGGCCGGACCGGGCGTGCATACGCTAACGGTGACCTATACCGAAACGGTTTGCAGCTACACGGGCACGGTGGTCTTCACGGTCTTCCAGACCCCGACGGCGGCCTTTACCCTCAGCCAGTCGACGATTTGCACGGGAGCTTCCACCACGCTGACCTTCACGGGAAGCGCCGGTACCGGAGCGGCCTACAACTGGAACTTTGCCGGCGCGTCGGCCGTGCCCGGCACGGGCGCGGGACCGCACCAGTTGAGCTGGACGACGCCGGGTACCTACCCGGTCAGCCTGACGGTGACCGGGAACGGCTGTATAAGCAATACCTTTACGGCCGACGTGACGGTGGAAGCCCCGTTGAGCGCGGGCGAACAGGCGCAGCAGGCACGCTTCTGTAACACCGAATCAACGACGCTAACACTGTTCGACCAACTAACGGGCGCGGACGCCGGCGGCGCGTGGAGCAGCACCGGCCCGGCGCCGGGCGCTAACTTCTCGGCGCCGAACGGCACGCTGGCCCTGGGTGGGTTGGCCCCTAACGTATACACCTTCCGCTACCGGGTGGACGGCGGCAGTTGCGGCACGGACGATGCCGCGGTGAGCGTGGAGATCAACGCCGGACCCCGGGCCGAGGCCGGCGCGGACCAGACGCTGACCTGCGCGATGGGCATGGTATCGCTGGACGGCGGCGGCTCGCAGGGCGGGCCGGGCTTCACCTACCAGTGGACGGCCGACGACCCCGGCATCATGATCGGCGCGCCGACCAACCGCGTCGTCGAGGTGAGCCAGCCGGGCACCTACACCCTGGCGGTGTCCAACGAGCTGGGCTGCACCAACACCGACGAGGTGGTGGTGACGGCCGAGACCGAAGTGCCGGTGGCGACCATCGAGCTGAGCCAGATCACCTGCTTTGCGGGTAACGACGGCGCCATCCGCATCACGGGCGTGACGGGCGGCCGGCCGCCCTACCGCTACTCGCTCAACGACGCCGCGCCGGTGAGCACGACGCTGTTCGGCGGCCTGTCGCCGGACGAGTACACGCTGCGGATCGAGGACGCGAACGGTTGCTTCACGGAGTTCTTCCTGGACATCACGCAGCCCGACGAGCTGCGGGTGAGCATCACGCTGCTGGACCCCGTGGGGGAAGACATCCGGCAGGGCGACGACGTGACGCTGCGCGCCACGATCCTGGGCGGCAACGCGGTGGACACCATCATCTGGATGCCGGACAGCCTGGCCGAACAGTCGGGCGAGGGCAACGTGATCCGTTTCCAGGCGGACGAGACGCGGCGCATCAGTGTCAGCGTGGTGGACGAACTGGGCTGCCGGGCGGATGACAACTACCTGCTGCTGGTGCGCAAGGACCGGCCGGTGTTCATCCCGACGGGCTTCTCGCCCAACGGCGACGGGCGCAACGACGTCTTTTTCATCAACGCCGATCCGCGCTTCGTGGACCGCGTGGAGAGCTTCCAGGTCTACAATCGCTGGGGAGAGTCCATGTTCGAGGACTACGACTTCCTGCCCAATGACCCGGCTCACGGCTGGGCCGGCCTGCACCGGCTACGGGAGATGAACGCGGGCGTCTACGTCTACGTGGCCATCGTCCACTTCACGGACGGCGAGGTCATCACCTACAAAGGCGACGTAACACTGACGCGTTAATTTAGTCGGAGCGAGGAGAAAAGGGGTGGTGGCACGGAGGTCGTGTTGCCACCCCTCTTTTTTTGCGCCAGTGCAAGAGGGGTTATGGTGGCGTGCCCCTTCCGTTGGTCGGGTCGGGCTGTCCGGCACTCTCTTCATTTCTCCACGCAATATATTGCGTGGCTACATTTCGTTCAAACAACGCCTCCCATCCCTCACGCGGATAACCGTCCGGTTGGTGGGAAATTGAGTAATTGTTCCGTGAGGTGCCCGGATGGGCCGCCCCCCTGGATCGAGCGACGATGCGAGGTCTACCTTTACGGGGGAAGGCGCACGCAGTGCCGAGCGAACAGCGAAGCCGGGAGGGGACCGACCGCCGCCGCGTCAGCGGCGGCGGGCACGGCCGTAACCATCTAGAAGGATAGGTGAGAGGGGGCAAAAATGGTGCGGGAACGCTAAAGAATAGGTTAAATGAATGTAATGCCGTATTTTAGCCCGACGTTTGGCAGAGATGCGTATCCATCGCTCGAAGCTATTTCCCCCCCCTTCAGTTTCTTTTCTTCACAAGGAACGCGTACCCGAAGCGAAACTACTTCTTCACCATGCTAAGGTAATCTCCCGGGAGTTGCCGTAGTCGATCATACGCAGATAGAAGTTGGTTTTGAAGGAATAAGATGCCCGTCATTTTCCGCAGCCCTCTTCTCGTTTTTTGCTTATTCAGCAGATTGAAGTAAACGTTTTGCCGTGCGCTTTCCGGTTCTAATTGCCTCCGGATGCACCCACTTTACGCTAATGCAGTTAACATTTCACGTGTTTTACTAGTCAGCCTTGCCCTGCTGGTCAGTGTACCGGCCGCTGACGCTCAGAACTGTACCTCCCCACAGAGTGGAAACTTGACGTTCAGTCCTCCGCTGCCTCCTTCCGGTATTTATCCGGCAGGTACGGTAGTGAATATGTGCTTCACCGTGCTTTCCTTTCAGAATGCGGGCAATGAGTGGATTCATTCCATCGTGCCGGATTTTTCAGGATCGGCTTACTACGATTTTAGCACTTTCACCCCTACCACGATACCTGCCGGTTCGTGTTCGGGTAATGGTAGTTGGGGTTGGTATCCGATGGGTTGGACGGGTTGTAGTACCGGCCTGCCCGTTCCTCCAGCTTTTGGATTTGATTCAAGTGCGGGCTTAGGTTGCATGGGCACTGCGGGCGATGGTAACCCGGGGAACAATTTTGGTGATGGTAATCAAACACCCTTCGGGCCGGGGCCTTGCGCTGCCATCAATCAGCCCAGCGAGCAAATTACTTTCTGCTGGAATATAACCTCCCTGCCGCCACCGGGAGGATGTGCTGCTAACTCGGCGGTGCGAGTATTTGTCTTCGGAGACGGCTCGACGGGAAATTATGGGTTGGATCAGTGTTCCGGTGACGAACCGATCTGTTTCCCTCAGTACAATACTCCAACAGCGAGTTGGACACCGGCTTGTCCGGGCCAGCCAATTCAGTTGATGGGTGGGTTAAATGGGAATACGTTGGGCTGCGGGGTTGCGATCGAATGGACATTTAACGGACAGCCATTTTCACCGCAGCAAAATCCGGTTACCACCATGCCTGGTACTTACCAGTTCGGGATCGGATTGAACGGATGTTCACCGGCTTTTTCCGCCCCGATCACGGTGAGCTACCCTACGCTGGGGCTTACTTTTTCGCCTAATCCGATCGATGCTTGTGCGGGGCAGCCCTTTTCGGTGACGGCTACCCCGACGGGTTTTACCGGCTCGCCGACCATCCAGTGGTTCAATAACACTAATCCGGGGTCTCCCATTCTGATCGGTACGGGACCCACGCTGAATTTTGTGGCAACGGGAAGTTTTCCGATCAAGGCGGTAGCCAGCAACAGCGGGTGCATGGCCATGGCGACGGGGCAGGTCAATTTCAGTATCACGCCGACCAACGTGCAGATCACGGCTTCGCCCGCCGGGCCGTATTGCGTGGGAGACGTGGTTGTACTGACGGCTACTTCGGACCAGGATCCGAATCCTTTTTACACCTGGAACAATGGATCGAATACTAATCCGCGGACGATCACGCTGAATGCACCCGGAAACTTCAATTACTCCGTGACCGCAGCTAGTGGTACCTGTACGGCCATGGCCATGACGAATTTGAACGTTGCAGCCGCGCCCAACGCCATGATCACCGGCCCGACGACGATCTGCGGGGGTAACCAGGTAACCCTCAATGCCACGGGAGGTACGCAGTACGACTGGTCGTGGCCGGGCGGAACGGCCACGATACTCCATTGACGGACACGCCTACGGGCACGACTACCTATACCGTAACGGTCACCAATGCTAACGGCTGCACGGATACCGAGACGCGAACCGTAACGGTCTCACCGCAGATAACGGCCCCGGTACTGATGTGCCCGGAGTCCGGCGGGTTCTTCTTCCCTGAGTTTCACCTGGCCCGCCGTTGCGGGAGTTACCTCCTACGGTATTCAGCTGACTAACAACGCAAATGGGAAGCACGATAAATACCACAGTTAGTAGTCCTGCTTACAACGCCACCGGTTTAACGCCGCTTACGTCCTATACCCTGAGGGTTACGGCGACCAGTAGCAGTAATCCGAGCTGTATGGAGACTAGTGAGATAACCTGCATGACCACCAGTGCCTGCCCGCCGGTCACGATCTCGGTAAACAACGCCGCGCAAAGTTTCTGCAACGACGGCAACAACTCCCCCGTGGCCCTGACGGCCACCGTAATGGGAGACATGGGGACCGGCACCCTGACCTGGACAGGTCCCGGCGTGACGGGTACCAGTTTCGACGCCGATGTAGCGGGCGTTGGTGTACATACCATAACGGCAACATATATGGAAAACGGCTGTCCCTTCACGGCCACCGTACAGTTTACGGTTTTTGCCCTGCCAACGAGTAATTTTACTTTTGCTCCCGGCCAGATTTGTGTCGGTGGTACCACCACCGTCACCTACGCCGGTTCCGGCGGAGCCGGAGCAACCTATGCCTGGAACTTCGGTTCCGCCACGGTAGTGAGCGGCTCGGATGCCGGTCCGTACGAATTACAGTATGCCGGCGCGGGCACTTTCCCCGTCAGTTTGACGGTAACGGAAAATGGTTGCCCCGGCCCTATTTTTTCGGCCGACGTAACGGTCACTGCCCCGCTGCCCGCTCCCGTTATTAGCTGCGGTGCCACGGACCTTAATCTGGTCACGTTCACTTGGCCCGCCGTGCCGGGAGCGACCGGCTACGACGTAGTGGTTACCAGCGGCCAAACAGGAACCCTGACGGGTACTAGTTTTGAAGTGACCGGCCTGAGCGAAGGAGAGATGGTTACGATCAGCGTGATTGCCCAGGGCGGGCCGCCTTGTGGTAATAGCGCGGCCGCTATGCAAACTTGTACGGCCACTAGTTGCCCGCCCCTGACGGTAACTCCTCCGGCGGCGCAGGACTTTTGTCTGGACGCGACGGCAGTTCCAGTGATGCTGACGGCCGCAGCCGGCGGCGGCGTGGGCGGCGGTACCTTTGCCTGGACGGGTCCGGGTGTGACAGGCGATAGTTTCGATCCCCTGGCGGCCGGAGCGGGGATGCACCTCATTACCGTAACCTATACGGAGGATGGCTGCTCGGTGACGGGAACGGTAACTTTCACCGTCTTGCCCCTGCCGACGGCTGACTTCAGCCTGGACCTGACGACGGCCTGCGTCGGCGCCGACGTCACGGCCACCTACACGGGCAGCGCGGGTGCGGGAGCTACTTATGCCTGGGACTTCGGCGACGGCGGCACCGCCACCCCCGGTACTGGTGCCGGACCCCAACAGATCACCTGGTCCACGCCGGGCGTTAAAACGGTTAGCCTGACGGTGACCGAGAACGGCTGCACGGGAACGACTTTCACCCGTGACGTGACCGTCGCGCCCCCCCTACCCGCACCGGTCGTCACTTGCGGAGCCTCCGATCTGGACCTGGTTACCTTCACCTGGCCCGCCGTGCCGGGCGCGACTGGCTACGACGTGACCGTGGTGAGCGGCCAAACGGGCACGCTGACCGGAACGACCTTCGAGGTGACGGGCCTGGCCGAGGGCGAAGCGGTGGAGATCACCGTGGTCGCCCTGGGCGGCCCGCCCTGCGGCGACGGCCCGGCCGGCACGCAAACCTGCGTGGCCACGAGTTGTCCTCCCCTGACGGTCACGCCCCCGGCGGCGCAAGACTTCTGTCTCGACGGTAGTGCCGTGCCCGTGACGCTGACGGCCGCAGGCGGCGGCGGCGTGGGCGGCGGTACCTTTGTCTGGTCGGGTCCGGGCGTAACGGGCGACGGCTTCGACCCGGTTGCGGCCGGAGCGGGGATGCACCTTATCTCCGTGACTTACACGGAAGGCGGCTGCTCGGTGACGAGCACGGTCACTTTTTCCGTCTTCGACCAGCCCGCGGCCGATTTCAGCCTGGACCTGACGGACGCCTGCACCGACGAAATGGTCACGGCCACCTACACCGGCGGTGCCGGCGCGGGTGCCACCTACGATTGGGACTATGACGGCGGCACGGCCACCCCCGGCACGGGAGCCGGTCCGCATCAGATCACCTGGACCACGGCGGGCGTCAAAACGGTCACCCTGACGGTGACCGAGAACGGCTGCGCGAGTACGCCGGTCAGTCAAACGATTACGATCAGTGCGCCGCCGCTTTCCGCGGTTCCGGTTTGCGGCGTGAATACGCTAACCTCGACGACCGTTGACTGGCCGCCGGTAACGGGCGCGGCGGGTTACGAGATCACGGTGAGCGGCTCACCCGGACTGGATACCGTGACGATCGGCAGCTACACGGTAGCGGGCCTGCTACCGGGCGAAGTGGTGAGTATCACGGTGCGCACCCTCAGCTCCACGAGTTGCCCCGACGCGGCCGCGGCGACGATCGACTGCGCGGCGGCCGACTGCCCCGCCATCACGCTTACCCTACCCATCGACGGCAGCGACTACTGTCTGGACGGTGCCGTGTCGGTCACGCTGACGGCTACGGCCGCCGGCGGCTCGAACAACGATCCGGTCTTCACCTGGAGCGGTCCCGGCGTCACGGGCGACAGTTTCGACCCGGTGGCGGCGGGCGTCGGCCAGCACGTGATCACGGTGGATTATACCGAGGACGGCGGCCTGTGCGGAGCAAGCGCGACGGCCACGGTCAACGTGTTCGCCAACCCGACGGCGGACTTCACCCTCGCCCCGGCGGCGGCCTGTACGGACACGGAAGTAACGGCTACCTACACCGGCACGGCGGGTGCGGGTGCCACCTACGCCTGGGACTTCGGCGGCGGCACGGCCGTGCCCGGCACGGGGGCCGGACCGCACCAGATCACCTGGACCACGGCGGGCACCAAAACGGTTACGCTGACGGTGACCGAGAACGGTTGCTCCGGCACGCAAGCCACGCGGACCACCGAGATCAGCGCGCCCCTGGCCGCGCCGGTGGTCGTCTGCGGCGCGAGCACGCTCACGTCGGTCACCTTCGACTGGGCGGCGGTGAGCGGAGCGACGCAGTACGAGATCACCCTGCCCGATGCCTCGACCATCGTGGTGGACACTAACAGCTACACCGTAACCGGCCTGGCGGTCGGCGAGGCGGTCAGCCTATCCGTAGTAGCCTTGAGTAGCGGTCCGTGCGGTAACTCGGCGGCCGGAACGGCCGACTGCGCGGCGGATTCCTGCCCAGCCATCACGCTGAGCTTCGATCCGGTAGCGACCGACTACTGCCTGGGTCAGGACGGCGCGGTCGTGCTAACGGCCACGGCCGCGGGCGGCAGCGGCAACCAGCCGACCTACGTATTCAGCGGCCCGGGCGTGAGCGACGACGGCGCGGGCAACTTCACCTTCGACCCCGCGCAGGCGGGCGTGGGCGTGCATACTATTACGGTCACCTACGAGGAGGACGGCGGCCTGTGCGGCGAGACGGCCACCATTGACCTGACGGTCTTTGCCGTGCCGACGGCTGATTTTACGCTCAGCGACGACGACATCTGCAGCACCGAGACGGTGACGGTCACCTACACCGGCACGGCCGCGGCGGGTGCCACCTACGCGTGGGACTTCGCCGGCGGCACGGCCGTGCCCGGCACGGGTGCCGGGCCGCACCAGGTGACCTGGACCACGGCGGGTACCAAAACCATTACCCTGACGGTAACCGAGAATGGCTGCACGGGAGCGCAAAACGACCTGACGGTGGACGTGGCCGTGCCCCTGGCCACGCCGGTGGTTAGCTGCGACGACGCGGCGGCCACGCTCGGTTCGGTGACCTTCACCTGGGCACCCGTGGCGGGCGCGGAGGGCTACCTCGTCACGCTGGACGACGGCACGATGGAAACGATTTCCCTAACGACTTACACCATCAGCGGCCTGGCCACCGCCACGGCGGCGGGTCTGTCGGTGATAGCCGTCAGTAGCGGGGCGTGCGGTAACAGCGCGGCGGGAAGTGCGAGCTGCACCAGCCTGCCCTGCCCGGACATCACGTTAGCTATTACCACCCCGGCGCAGAACTTCTGCATCGACAACCCGACGCTTACGGCCCTGACGGCGACCACCACCGGCGGCGACCAGACCGGCACCTTCACCTGGACCGGACCGGGCGTGACCGACGACGGCGCGGGCAACTTCAGCTTCGATCCCGCCCTGGCGGGCCTGGGTACGCATACCGTTTTCGTCAACTACGTGGAAACGGGTAACTGCACGGCCGAGGGCCAGGTCAGCTTCACCGTCTTCCCGGCACTGGACGGATCGTTCACGGTCTCGACCGCCGCGGTCTGCACGGGCGAGGCACTTACGGTGGAATACACCGGTAACGGATCGGCGGCGGCTACCTTCGCGTGGGACTTTGCCGGCGCGACGGCCGACCCCGGCACGGGCATCGGACCGCACCAGTTGAGCTGGGCGGCGGCCGGCACCTATACCATCACCCTGCTGGTGACCGAGAACGGTTGCACCAGCCCGCAGGCGTCGCGGACCGTGACGGTCAGCGCGCCCCTGGCGGCGGCGGTGCTGAGTTGCGGCACCGCGGAGCTGACCGCCGTGACCTGGAACTGGGGGGCGGTAGCGGGCGCGACGGGCTACGAGCTGTCCGTGGATGGCGACACTCCCTTCACGACCACTGACGTGACCTACACGCTGACGGGCCTGAGTCCCGAGCAGACGGCCACGCTGACGGTCACGCCCCTCGGCCCGCCGCCCTGCGGCAACGGCCCGGCGACGAGCCTGGAGTGCGCGGCGGCGGCTTGCCCCGACGTGACGCTGACCCTGCCGGCGGCCAACTCTTTCTGCGTCGACGCACAATCGAACACCGTTATCGACCTGACGGCCACTTCCATGGGCGGCACGGGTCAGGGCACGTTCACCTGGAGCGGCCCCGGCGTGACGGGCAACCAGTTTACCGCCGAGGCGGCCGGACCGGGCGTGCATACGCTAACGGTGACCTATACCGAAACGGTTTGCAGCTACACGGGCACGGTGGTCTTCACGGTCTTCCAGACCCCGACGGCGGCCTTTACCCTCAGCCAGTCGACGATTTGCACGGGAGCTTCCACCACGCTGACCTTCACGGGAAGTGCTGGTGCCGGAGCGGCCTACAACTGGAACTTTGCCGGCGCGTCGGCCGTGCCCGGCACGGGCGCGGGACCGCACCAGTTGAGCTGGACGACGCCGGGTACCTACCCGGTCAGCCTGACGGTGACCGGGAACGGCTGTATAAGCAATACCTTTACGGCCGACGTGACGGTGGAAGCCCCGTTGAGCGCGGGCGAACAGGCGCAGCAGGCACGCTTCTGTAACACCGAATCAACGACGCTAACACTGTTCGACCAACTAACGGGCGCGGACGCCGGCGGCGCGTGGAGCAGCACCGGCCCGGCGCCGGGCGCTAACTTCTCGGCGGCGAACGGCACGCTGGCCCTGGGTGGGTTGGCCCCTAACGTGTACACCTTCCGCTACCGGGTGGACGGCGGCAGTTGCGGCACGGACGATGCCGCGGTGAGCGTGGAGATCAACGCCGGACCCCGGGCCGAGGCCGGCGCGGACCAGACGCTGACCTGCGCGATGGGCATGGTATCGCTGGACGGCGGCGGCTCGCAGGGCGGGCCGGGCTTCACCTACCAGTGGACGGCCGACGACCCCGGCATCATGATCGGCGCGCCGACCAACCGCGTCGTCGAGGTGAGCCAGCCGGGCACCTACACCCTGGCGGTGACCAACGAGCTGGGCTGCACCAACACCGACGAGGTGGTGGTGACGGCCGAGACCGAAGTGCCGGTGGCGACCATCGAGCTGAGCCAGATCACCTGCTTTGCGGGTAGTGACGGCGCCATCCGCATCACGGGCGTGACGGGCGGCCGGCCGCCCTACCGCTACTCGCTCAACGACGCCGCGCCGGTGAGCACGACGCTGTTCGGCGGCCTGTCGCCGGACGAGTACACGCTGCGGATCGAGGACGCGAACGGCTGCTTCACGGAGTTCTTCCTGGACATCACGCAGCCCGACGAGCTGCGGGTGAGCATCACGCTGCTGGACCCCGTGGGGGAAGACATCCGGCAGGGTGACGACGTGACGCTGCGCGCCACGATCCTGGGCGGCAACGCGGTGGACACCATCATCTGGATGCCGGACAGCCTGGCCGAACAGTCGGGCGAGGGCAACGTGATCCGTTTCCAGGCGGACGAGACGCGGCGCATCAGCGTCAGCGTGGTGGACGAACTGGGCTGCCGGGCGGATGACAACTACCTGCTGCTGGTGCGCAAGGACCGGCCGGTGTTCATCCCGACGGGCTTCTCGCCCAACGGCGACGGGCGCAACGACGTTTTCTTCATCAATGCCGATACGCGCTTCGTGGACCGCGTGGAGAGCTTCCAGGTCTACAATCGCTGGGGAGAGTCCATGTTCGAGGATGGGGGTTTTCTGCCTAATAATGCGGTCCACGGTTGGGATGGTTTACATCGCCTGCGAGAGATGAATACCGGTGTATACATCTATGTGGCCGTTATTCATTTTATCGACGGCGAGGTTATCACTTATAAGGGTGATGTTACACTTACCCGCTGATAACGGCCTTTCAGTTGGATATAAAGAAAGGATTTCCGGCGGGCGGCAACACGAAAGCGTGTTGCCGCCCGCTTTTTTGAAGGTGGCAAGCAAGATAAGCCCACTATTTTCGGTTTCGGGATCAATGGGTAAGTCGGGTTGTCAAAACCTTGGCCTATCTTGCGACCAACCTAACGATTACCCATGCAGATTTTGACCGTTGTTATCGGATTAATATTCATTTTGTTGCTGTTGAGCCTGCTGGCAACCACATTGATGGAATTAATTTCTTCCTTCTTTCGACTCAGGGGGCGTAATCTGCTTACCGCCCTGCATAATATGTTGGCCAGCTGCGATACGAATGCAACGATGCTGAAAGATTTTCAGCAGAACAGCCTTTATAAGCACCTGACGCAACAGTACGGCCAACGGTCGCAGGGGCCGCCGAGCTACATGGCGGCGGAGACCTTTCAGAGCATCCTGTTCGATATTATTTTGAAGGGAGAGGATTTCACTCAGCTCAAGGAACGGATTGACGCCCTGCCGGACGACGACCTGCGCAATGTGCTCAACCAATTACTCCGGCAATCCAATCACGAGTTGGACCTTTTTCGGTTGGAGGTACAGAACTGGTACAATAATGTCATGGACCGGGCTTCGGGTTGGTTCAAGCGGTTCACGCAGAAAATTTTGCTGTTCATCGGGTTAGGGATCGCCGTGGTTTTCAATGCGGATACGATCCAGATATTCGACACCCTGAACAAGGATCCGGAAGCACTGCAACAAGTAGTGCAAATGGCCGAGAGCTACGTCAATACCCGCGACCAAATGACGCTGGGACCACCCGAGGGGCGGGAATTCGATGTGGTGCTGGAAGACGTAAAGTACCTGATCAGCCAGGAACTGGAATCGGTCAGAAGCCCTCTGGGGCTGGGCTGGGAGCAAGTGGAAATTGCCAGCCTCGGATGGCAGGATGTGCTGATGAAAATGCTGGGATTTATCCTGACTGCCTTAGCCGTTTCACTGGGCGCGCCGTTCTGGTTCGACCTATTGCGTAAGTTAGTCAATATCCGTTCTTCGGGAGATAAGCCCTGATTCCTCGCATAATGACGCCGGTGGCTCCCTGATTGGCCCGTAAATATTTCTGAACGGCGGTACGTGCCCGGTCTCCGGTCGGTCCGCCGGCAGTAAAAGCGGTCAGGGCCGAAACGATTGTGTCGGTATTACTTACGGACCGGCCGGCACCCGAAGCCACTGCCTGGACGGCCTCCGGAAACTTGGCATATTTGGGTCCGAAGACAACCGGCAGTCCGTAGGCCATCGGTTCGAGAGTGTTGTGGATACCGCTACCGAAACCGCCGCCGATGTAGGCGATCTCGCCCAAACGATAGAGGCGGTTAAGCAGGCCGATGGCGTCGACGATCAGGATGTGGAAAGCAGTTGCTTCCTCGGGGTCGGTTTGTGTATAGCGGGGGGCACCGGTAGTGCGGTGAAGGTCGGCCACATGAGATTCGCTCACATCGTGAGGAACGAGAAGTAGCTTCCAGATACCGGGTTGCCCGGCGGCAAATCTTTGGAAGGCAGGCACTAGTTTTTCCTCATCGGCCGGCCAGGTAGAGCCGGCGATGATGAGGTGGTGGTCGGCAGCAAAGGCTTCCAGCAAGGAATCGCTAAATGATTCGGCGGGGAGCTGGAGTACACGGTCCAGACGGGGATCTCCGGCGCGGGTGATTTTGGCCGCAGGGTAGGGGAGGGTAGTGAGCAAGTTTACGTCTTGCTCGGTTTGCACGAAGAGGTGGGCGAAGTTGTGGAGTGCCCGGCGGTAGCTGCCGCCCCACCGGCGAAAGAAAGCCTGGCCGGGCCGAAAGGAGGCCGCGATAAGCACGGTAGGCACCCCGGCCCGGGCGAGTTCGCGGAGGTGGAAGAGCCAGAACTCATATTTTACGAAGATAGCCAAGTCAGGGTGGAGGATGGCTTGCCAATCGTGTGCGGCACGGGGTGAATCTGCGGGCAAATAGAAAATTCCATCGGCCCCCGGATAATTTTTGCGGCTCTCGTAACCGCTGGGACTGTAGAAGGTGAGGAGTAGCACCAAGTCCGGCCGTTCGGCGCGGATGGCTTCCAGCACCGGCCTTCCTTGCTCGAACTCACCCAGGGAGGCACAGTGCATCCAGATGAGCGGGCCGGGGTGGGCGGCGCGCCAGGCGGTGAGGTCGGCGCGCCAGTTTTGGCGGCCGTCTACCCACTGGCCGGCCTTTGCACGGCCCATAAGGGCGGCGAGGTGGATGGCGGCGTGGTAGGCGGCGATGGCGAGGCGGTAGAGCAAGAATTGAAGGATTGAAGGGGCAGATCAATGAGTCACCTCGGGTCGGAGACCGCTCGACGTGGTGGATGGTGTGCGCTTGGGGGGCGTGTGCCCTATAAGGCGTAGATATCTCTTCCCTCAATCCTTCCTTTAATCTTTAACGCTTCCCTTTGCGTGAGGTGCCTGGACGGGGCGGAGCGGTAGCGGAGCAGCCCGCAGGGCCGACCGGCAGGGAGCCGGAAAGGGACCGACCCCATGCCCGTCAGGGATGGGGGCACGCCCAAGAAACAATACTAAAGAAATAGCGTCGCATCGTTAGTGGACCAGTGCCCCGTAGGCGACGTCGATGGCGGCGCACATTTTTTGGGTGGCTTCCTGGATGTCGGCGTCGGTGTGGGCGGCGGAGAGGAAGCCGACTTCGTAGCCGCTGGGGCCGAGGTAGATGCCGGTTTGGAGGAGTTCGTGGTGGATGGATTTGAAGATTTCCATGCCGGCGGGTTCGATCTGGTCGGCGCGGGTGATGCGGTCGTGGGAGAAGCAGAGCCAGAAGATGGAGCCGATGCGGACCACGGTGAGGGGGTAGGAGCGGGCCTGGGCGTGGGCTTCGATGGCGGCGGCGAGGCGGTCGGTTTTTTCGGCCAGCGCCTCGTAAAAACCGGGGGCGAGGCACTGTTCCAGGGCGGCCTTGCCGGCGGCCATGGCGACGGGGTTGGCGGACAGCGTGCCGGCCTGGTAGACGGGGCCGACGGGGGCGATGTAGTCCATGATCTCGGCCGAGGCGGCGTAGGCACCGACGGGGAAGCCGCCGCCGATGATCTTGCCGAAGGTGATGATGTCGGGGGCCACGTCGTAGTAGCCCGCCGCGCCGGTGAAGCCGACGCGAAAGCCGCTGATGACCTCGTCGAAGATGAGCAATACGTTGTGTTTCCAGGCTTTGATGCGCAGGCACTGGAGCCAGCTGCGGTCTTGCAGAAGGAGACCGTTGTTGGCCGGGATGGGTTCGACGATGATGGCGGCGATCTCGTGGGCGTGGGCGGTGAGGGTTTGCTCCAGCAGGTCGCGGTCGTTGAGGGGCAGGACGAGGGTTTCGCGCGCGAAACTCTCGGGGATGCCGGCCGAGGTGCTGGTGCCGAGGGTGGCCAGACCGGAGCCGGCCTTGACGAGCAGCGAATCGACGTGGCCGTGGTAGCAGCCCTCGAATTTGAGGATCTTGTCGCGGCCGGTAACGCCCCGCGCCAGGCGGATGGCGGACATGACGGCCTCGGTACCCGACGACACGAAGCGCAGCCGCTCGATGTAGGGGTGGTTGTCGAGGATAAGTTTGCCCAGTTCGTTGCCCAGGCGGTTGGGGGTGCCGAAACTGGTGCCTTTGGCCACGGTCCGGGTGACCTCCTCGCGGATGTGCGCATTGTTGTGGCCGTGGATGAGCGGCCCCCAGGAGCAGCAGAAGTCCAGGAACTCGTTATCGTCCTCGTCCGTGATGCGGCTGCCGTTGCCCTGCTTGATGAATAGGGGCGGCCCGCTGACGCTCTTGAAGGCCCGCACCGGCGAATTGACGCCGCCGGGAAAATAGTGTTTGGCCTCGGCAAAAAGCCGGGCGGAAGTGGAACGGGGGATTCGGTCGGTAAACTGCATGGCTGAGGTTTGGGAGGGCAAAGAACGCTATTGCCAATGGAAGACCGGTAAATTGTGCGTCATAGTGCGTACGGGGAAAGTGGTGGGCGTTAGAACATTGAGGCGATAAGCCACCTCTACCATGAACAAACTACCCCAAAACGGGGGTATTAGATTAACGACCCCCAAAGACCATGAATGAAAAATCATCACTAGAACAATTAGCGGCACTACGCCGGGAAAATCGAGAGTTGCGGCAGCAGTTGGAACGCTCGGACAAAAACCTGCAGACTTTTCTTTACGCCATTGCCCATGATCTGCGCGCCCCGGTGCGGCATATTTCCAGTTTTACGGAAATACTGGAAGAGGACATGGGGGAGGCGATGTCGGAGGAGGATGAAGAGACGTTCAGCCACATCAAGGCCGCCTCGGTCCGGCTGGGACTCATGATCGACGGATTATTATTACTGTCACGCAACCGTGGGCACCGCACCGTGCGGCAGGAGGTAAACTTGGCCCATACGGTGCAGCACGCCTACTCGGTAACGGAAAAACTGGAGCAGCGCGGTCGTTTGATAGGCATGGAAATGGTGGATCTGCCCATTATTCATTCCGATCAGGCGATGGTGGGGCAGGTTTTTAATCAATTACTGAGCAATTCCCTCAAGTTTACCCGAAACACCGATCCCTCTACCATCCGAGTAAGCAGCAACGCCCGTGCGGAGGGCATCGAAGTGGTGGTGGCCGATGACGGGGTAGGTTTTGACATGAAGCATGCCGGGCGTCTCTTTCAGCTCTTCCAACGGCTCGACTCATCGGGCGTGGAGGGAACGGGAATCGGTTTGGTGATCGTAAAGGAACTAATGACGAGCCTGGGCGGGCAAGTCACCATTGAAGCCAGCCCGGGCCGAGGATGTGAGGTCCACCTGCTGTTTCCTAATTGATTAGCTGACGATCGGTTAGTGTGAACAAATTGTATAGTCAGGGGATTAAACCAAAGACCGCCATTTTTTAAACTACCATGAGCAAAGTAATATTGATAGAAGACGATCCTCTGGATGCCGCATTGGCAATCCGTAACCTCCGCAAGGGAGGAATGCAGGAGGAGATCGTCCACCTGAGTGACGGGCAGGAATTTTTAACTTATCTGAAGGAAGACCCCGCCCGATTGAAAAACGCCAGCCTGGTCATGCTGGATTTGAAAATGCCCCGTTTTAGCGGTTTCGATGTACTGCAGGCAATGAAGGACGACAATTTGCTGGGTCATTTTCCCATCGTGGTATTTAGTTCTTCCCGTGACCGTGGTGATGTGGAACGTGCTTATGCCCTGGGTTGCAATGCCTACGTGCTGAAGCCTATTTCGCCTACTGAATACCGCTCCACCATCATGCAGATTCAGGATTTTTGGCTGCGTACGAATATTTTGCCGGCGGCCTGATCGGTCCGGTTAATGTAGCCATATCAATGATGGATGTTGCGATTTAGATCACCGCGCAAATCCATCCTTCTTTCCCTCTTTTCCGTTTCTTCATTCCTCGTATCTTCGCGGCCATGTCCGTGATGCAAGAATCGACCGTACAACGCTACGCGCTGGAGTTCCTCCGGCGGCGCTACCGCTGGTTTGCCTGGGGCGGCAAGATATTTGCCGAACCCGAAGTGCGTACCAAGCCCGAGTACGGCGGCAAGCGCGCCGACGGACTGGTGGCCTATCACCACTGGATCTTCGGGACGACGGTGGTTTCCATGGAAGCCAAATCGCGTAAGACGATGCCCGCCATCCGGCCCTACCCCGATCGTTTGCAGCGGTGGCGCAACAGCCTGTGGGCGGGGCTGCTCATCAGCGTAGTGGCCGGCGGCGGATCGGCACTGTACCGGATGGACGAGCCGCTGTTTCGCTACGGGATGCCGCTCTTGTTTTTCGTGCTGGGCACCTTACTCTATTTCTTTTTGACGGCCAAACATTACGGTCATTACCAGCTAACGGTAGTGGCCCAGGTGGGTTTTTACCCCGGCAACCGGCGGTGGCTGGCCGTATCTGCCGACAGCCTGGATCACCTGCGCAAGCAAGATAAGGCCAAAATACTGCAACAAATCTGCCGTTCTCACGGTATCGGACTGCTGGAAGTCTATCCCGGCGGCCGCGTTTGTGTCCGGACGGGAGCCAGACGAACCTGGTGGCCGGGCCGCATTTATTTGCGCCGCTACCTGCGCTACCCCGAAATACAGGCGTATATTTAGGTCTGTGAGAGAGAAAGCGACCGACCGAACCGATTTATCAGAACCACCGCGAGAAAAAATGGCCGTAACCAAAGACCAAATCAACAATGCCCTTGCCGATCTACTGGCCCGCGATACGCGGGCTACATTGCCCGGCCTGGGCCAGTTTTACCTACAACTACTGCCCGCCCAGACCGACCGCGTGGCCGGCCAGGTAAGCCCCCCCGCCAAGCGGGTACATTTTAATTCTAACCTGGTGCTGGACGACGGCCGTCTGGCCGATCGCCTGGCCGACCTGACGAGCATTTCCGCGCAGGCGGCCCGCTCGGAAATCGCCCTCTACGTCAATGATATCCGGGCGGCCACCGAACGCGGGGACATGGTGGAACTGGACGGATTGGGCCGCCTGCACCGCGACAGCCGCAATCACCTGAAGTTACTGGCCGCCGATACGAACTTCGACCGCAAATCTTTCGGCCTTCCCAAGGTCGACGCGGACATCATTATCCGCTCCGAACGGCGGCCTTCCGAAGTGCCGCTGACGCCCAAGGCTGCCACTCCCGCCCCGCCCAGGTATACGCCGCCGGCCAAAGCCGCCGCGACGGTACGCACCAGCGCCGCCCCGCCGCCCGCCGCCGGGCAGCCGATCGGTACGGCCGTTAAAACCTCCCCCGCCGGGGCATGGCTGACGCGCAATATCTGGTACCTGGCCGGCGGCCTGTTACTTCTCCTGCTCATCGGCGGCATTGCCTGTATTAATTCAGGCGGGGAAGACGATAGCGACCCCATTGCGGCCACGCAACCCGGCGAGCGTACCGAGGTGCCGCAGGACCGGCTAAACGTGCCGCCCTCTACCGATCCCGTACTTGAGGAGCAGCCGGAACGCAACGATTTCAGTCCGGCATCGCCCGCGCCCGCCGCGCCGGAGACTGCTCCCGCCGCGCCCGCTGCCGCCCGGCATACGGCCGTTATCGCGGTGGGTATGTTCGGTAATGAAGCGAACGTAAACAAACTGACCAAGCGCCTGAAATCCAAAGGATTCGATCCCGTCACCCAGCCCGAGGGCAACCTGACCCGGGTGGGGGTAAGCGTAGTTTACACCCAACCATCCGAGCTGGATGAAACCCTGGCCAAGGTTAAGCGCAACGTTGAGAAAACGGCCTTTGTGTTGACCATTGACGGCGTGAAGCAGTAGTACCGTCCGCGCATTTTTACCCGAACGAACCACCATCAGACTATGAAAATTGGAATTATCCGGGAGGGCAAGACCCCTTCCGACAGCCGTGTGCCGCTTATCCCCGCCCAGTGTGCCGAACTCATCGCCCAGGGCCACGACATCGTGGTGCAGCCCAGCAACGTGCGTACGTTTACCGACGAAGAATACCGGCAGGCGGGCGTGCCGCTGCGCGAAGACCTCACCGACCGCGACCTGCTGCTGGGCGTCAAGGAGGTGCCCATCGAGCAACTGATCCCGGACAAGGACTACTGCTTTTTTGCGCACGTCATCAAGGAACAGCCTTACAATCAGCCGCTGTTGCGGGCCGTCATGGACCATCGTATCCGCCTCATGGATTACGAGGCATTTACCGGCGAGCGCGGCAAGCGGCTCATCGCCTTCGGCTATTTTGCCGGTATGGTGGGGGCACACAATGGCTTGTGGGCCTACGCTCAGCGTCACGCCGATCTCACTTTGCCCCGCCTCAAAGACCTGCGGGATTACGCCGAAGCCAGGGAAATCTACGCCGAAACCCACTTCCCGAAACTGCGCATTGTCCTCACCGGCACGGGCCGCGTGGGGCAGGGTGCCGCCCAGGTGCTGGACGACATGGGCATCCGCCGCGTGGAACCCGTGGATTACCTGAAAAAGAACTACGAGGAGGCCGTTTACACCGTCCTGATGTGCCGGCACTACGTGAAAAAATCCGACGGCGGCCCCTACGACAAGCAGGAATTCTACGCCCACCCCGAGCGCTACGAAACCAACTTTTTGCCCTACGCGCGCAATTCCGACATCTTCATCAACGGCATCTACTGGGACAACCGCGCCCCGGCTTTTTTTGCGGTCGAAGATATGCGATCGCCTGATTTCCGTGCCCGCGTGATCGCCGACGTTACCTGCGACATCGCCCCCGTGGCCTCCGTTCCGTCCACCCTGCGGCCATCCACCATCGCCGATCCGGTCTACGGCTACGATCCCGTTTCCGCATCCGAGGTCGAGCTTTCCGGCAACGGTTCGGATGGCACCTACGCCATCATGGCCGTCGATAACCTGCCCAACGAACTGCCCCGCGATGCGTCCACGGCATTCGGCCAAATGTTCATGGACAAGATTTTGCCGGAGTTCAACAAGAAGGACAGTGCCATCTTGCGCCGCGCTTCCGTCACCACGCGTGCGGGTGAATTGGGGCCGCATTTCCAGTATCTCACCGATTACGCGGCGGGCGTCGGCGTCGGCAGCTAAGAGCGTGTCTAAATTTTTACTTCCTGAGAACCAAGCATTTAAGAACCTGGCGTCATAAAAACTGACTTACGTAACCCGCTATGCGCGCAAGTTTTTATCTAACCAGAACCTTAAACCATTGATCCTCAGTTCTTAAAAATTTTAGACACGCTCTAAGGCGGATTACGGGGAGAAGGGTTGCGGTGGGCGTGTCCCCGGCCAGGGGGCCGGGGCCGGTCCCTTCCAGGCGCGCCTAACGGCTTGGCCCTGGCGGGCTGTTCGCTACCGCTCCCCCCTTACAGGCACCTCACGCGGGGAGATGACGTAATAAGCGAGCAGGCAGAACATCTGGTAATTGATTCAGAGCGTTCATTTCTTATATTTCCCCTGCTCCATAGGGAGGGATCCACAACGAAGATCAATCCTTACTTTTCCCCCTGCCCCCGAAGGGGGTTCTATCTAATGGAGCCTTCACTCCTTCACCTCGAAAGATCGCTTTGCGATCAAGAGAAGCAGTGCAGCTAATCCCTCCATCCTTCAATCCTTTCCATGTCCATCCAGGAAGAACACATCATACCCCGCGATATTAGCTGGCTTTCCTTCAACCACCGGGTGTTGCAGGAAGCCAAGGACCCCGCCGTGCCGCTATTCGAGCGGATCAAGTTTTTGGCGATCTATAGTTCTAACCTGGACGAGTTTTTTCGGGTGCGCATGGCCAACCACCGCAACCTGCTGCGGGTCAATAAGAAAACCAAGAAAGAACTGGACATCAGCCCGAAGCAGACGGTACGCACCATTCAGCGGATCGTGAATAAGCAGCAGGAGGAATTCGGGCGTATTTTCGAAAAGCAGATCATTCCGCAATTGCGGAAAAACGGCATCCATCTGCTGCGACGATTGGAACTGAACGACGAACAGCAGAAGTTCGTGGGCAACTATTTTCAGGAATATATGCTGCCCTTCGTACAGCCGGTACTGATCGTGAAGGATAAGATCCGGCCCTTTCTCAACAATGCCCAGCTCTATCTGAGCATCCAGATGCTGGATAAAAAGAATCCCAATAAGGGTGATGAATACGCATTGGTGAAAATTCCCAGCGATCACCTGCCGCGCTTTATCGAACTGCCCAGCGCACCGGGCCGCCACGACGTGATCATGCTGGACGATATCGTCCGTAATTCGGTCAGCTGGATGTTTCCCGGCTATGACATTCAGGATACCTTTAGCATCAAGCTCACCCGCGATGCCGAACTCTACATCGACGATGAGTTCAAGGGAGACCTGGTGCAGAAGATCAAGGCGAGCCTCATCAAGCGCCACGTCGGCCCCGCCAGCCGCTTCGTGTACGACCGCGAGATGCCGGCCGATTTCCTGAAATTCCTTAGTGACGTGTTCGAGTTGGAGCGTTACGATACCCTGCGCGAGGGCCGCTACCACAACAACTTCGATTTCTTCGGCTTCCCGGATTTCGGGATGAAGCACCTCCGTGATCCCGGCCTGCCGCCCTTGTCCTACCGGCCGTTGGAGGATACGACCGATTTTTGGGAACAGCTGCGCGAACGGGATCACATGATCACGGTTCCGTTTCATAAATACGAGTCGACCGTACGCTTTTTCGAGGAGGCCGCCGACGATCCGGCGGTAACGCACCTTAAGATCGTGCAGTACCGCGTGGCGCGTAAGTCGCGCATCATGAAAGCCATCATGCGGGCGGTGGCGGCCGGCAAGCAGGTGTCGGTATTCATCGAGGTAAAGGCCCGGTTTGACGAGGAAGCCAACCTGCGCTGGGGGGAAAAACTGGAGCGAGCGGGCGTCACCGTTCACTACAGTTTTCCGGGTGTGAAAGTACACAGCAAACTGGCCCTGGTGCGCCGCAACGAACCCGGCGGGGCACAACTCTATGCCTATCTCTCTACCGGAAATTTTCACGAAGACACGGCCAAAATCTACAGTGATTTCGGTCTCTTTACCAGCGACCACCGCCTGACGGGGGAAGTAGCCCGGGTATTTTCCTTCCTGGAAACGGTAAAGGTACCCGATCAACCCTTCGAGCACCTGATGGTGGGGCAGTTCAACCTGCGCGAGGGGCTGGAAAACCTGATCGACTACGAGATTGCCGAGGCCCGTGCCGGCCGCCCCGCCGGTATCACGCTGAAGATGAATAGCCTCCAGGACTGGCAGATGATCGACAAGCTCTACGAGGCATCCCGGGCGGGGGTACCGATCAATATGATCATCCGGGGCATTTGCTGCCTGATTCCCGGTCTGCCGGGGGTGAGCGAAAATATCTACGCCGTCAGTATCGTGGATCGTTACCTGGAGCACGCCCGCGTGTTCATGTTCCGTCACGGCGGCGAGGATAAAATCTACCTCAGTTCGGCCGACTTTATGACCCGTAACCTCAGTTTCCGGGTGGAGACCACCTTCCCGATCTACGATCCCGCGATCAAGGAAGAGATCAAGGAATACCTTGCCACGCAACTGGCCGATAACGTCAAGGCCCGCCTTCTTTCCGATCAAGAAACGAATGCCTACGTCACCAAGGGGGATCTGGCCATCCGGTCGCAGTTGGAAACCTACTATGCCCTAAAACGCCGCCAGGAAAACCTGACTGCCGCCGAGGAGGCCGCCGAAACCATGATCGAAGCCCGCGATGCGGCCGAGCTGCTGCGCGTGATGGAAGAGGATAACCCCACGCCCCCGCCGCTGGAACCCGAAGCGGGATTATGATAGCTCAATCTCCGTATACCCGCAGTCCTTCCCGGTAGGTGTCGGCGTGGGCATCGATGATATCGGCCAGCCGTTCGGAATAGCCGCCGCCCATGGCCACGGCCACGGGGAGGTTGCGTGCGCGGCAAGCCTCGAATACGGTGCGGTCCCGCTTCCGGCAGCCCGCGCGGGTAAGAGCCAGGCGGCCGAGTTTGTCCGTAGCCAATACATCCACGCCGGAAAG
The DNA here is from genome assembly GCA_963710215.1 of Lewinellaceae bacterium. Lineage (GTDB taxonomy): Bacteria > Bacteroidota > Bacteroidia > Chitinophagales > Saprospiraceae > Neolewinella. The sequence continues at coordinate 26,067 of CAVPZP010000051.1, forward strand.
GTAGAACACCAGGTCGGGGCCGAAATCGGCAAACAGGCGGGGTAGGCTAGTGCGCAGGGCGGCCAGGTATTCGGCATCCCCCGTGCCATCTGGCAGAGGGACATCCAGATCGGATTTTTCTTTGCGCAGGGGATAGTTTTTCGCTCCGTGCATACTAAAGGTGAAGACCTCCGGCCGGTCTTGGAAGATGGCCGCCGTCCCGTTTCCTTGGTGCACGTCCAGGTCGATGACCAGGATCCGCTCGGCTTCTTTGCGGTACAGCAGTTCGTTGGCCGCGATGGCAATATCATTAAAGACGCAGAAGCCCTCGCCCCGGTCGGCAAACGAGTGGTGGGTGCCCCCGGCCACGTTGAGGGCCAGCCCCCGCCGCCGCGCGATCCGCGCGCACTCCAGCGTACCGCCCGCTATGACGCGCCCCCGGGCGATTAGTTCCGGCCGCATGGGGAAACCGATGGCGCGGATTTCCTTGGCGCTCAGGGTTTGGTTTTGCAGCTTGTCCCAAAATTCCCGCGTGTGGGTACGCAGGATGATGTCTTCGGGCAGTGGTTCGGGGGCGAAAAAATCGGCCTCCGTGATGGTGCCTTCGTAGAGCAGCTGCTCCGGCAACAGGCTGTATTTCTGCATCGGGAAGCGGTGCTTGGCCGGGAGCTGATAGCGGTAGATGGGGGAGAAGGCGATGGATGTCAAGGAATGAGGGGGTGAGGGGGTGAGGGCGGGCTAGCGCCCGCCGGCAGGGGCAAGCCCTGCCCGTACGGATTGTGCTGGGGGGGAGCTATTTTTTTGGGGGCATGGCGTGCTTGGGGGGGGGGCTATTTTTTTGGGGCATGGCGTGCTTGGGGGGGGGCTATTTTTTTGGGGCATGGCGTGCTTGGGGGGGGCTATTTTTTTGGGGCATGGCGTGCTGGGGGGCGAGGGGGCGAGGGCTAGCGCCCGCCGGCAGGGGCAAGCCCTGCCCGTACGGATTGTGCTGGGGGGGAGCTATTTTTTTGGGGCATGGCGTGCTTGGGGGGGGGCTATTTTTTTGGGGCATGGCGTGCTTGGGGGGGGGCTATTTTTTGGGGGCATGGCGAGCTTGGGGGGGGCTATTTTTTGGGGGGCATGGCGAGCTTGGGGGAGGAGCTATTTTTTGGGGGCATGGCGTGCTTGGGGGGCACGGATGATGCGTGAGGTGCCCGTAGGGGCGTTAGCGCACGAAGTGCCGAGCGAACAGCGAAGCCCGGAGGGGACCGACGGCGAGGCGTTAGCCGAGGCGGCACGTCCATCGTCGGGTTAGTAAGTAGTAGGTAAATTGTGGTAGGGAGTACCCTCATCACGAGTACATTACTACCCCTACCCAACTGCCCACTACAACCGCCAGACCGTCATTTTGTCTTTGAACGCCGTGCGGTCGTATAGTGCTTTGAGGTCCATCAGGATGGAGTCGGGGCGGCAGAGGGCGGTGAGTTCATCGGGGGTCATGTCGCGGTACCGGCGGTGGGAGACGGCCACGATGACGGCGTCGTAATCATCGCTGAGGCGGTCGACCAGGGTGAGTTTGTACTCGTGGGCGACCTCGTTGGGCGAGGCGTGGGGATCGGCGAGGTGGACGTTGACGGAGTAGTCCATCAGTTCGCGGGCCAGGTCGACGACCTTGCTATTGCGAATGTCGGCCACGTCCTCCTTGAAGGTGATGCCGAGGATGAGCACTTTAGCGCCGGAGGGGTTGCGGTCGCGGGCGATGAGCATCTGGATGAGGCGCTTGGCGATGAAGGCGGGCATGCCGTCGTTGACGCGGCGGCCGCTGAGGATGACCTGGGGGTCGTAGCCGAGCTGCTTGCTTTTGTGGAGCAGGTAGTAGGGGTCGACGCTGATGCAGTGGCCGCCGACCAGGCCGGGGGTGAAGCGCAGGAAATTCCACTTGGTGCCGGCGGCGTCGAGGACGGCCTGGGTGTCGATGTCGAGCCGGTCGAAGATGATGGCCAGTTCGTTGACGAAACTAATGTTGAGGTCGCGCTGGCTGTTTTCGATCACCTTGGCGGCCTCGGCCACCTTGATGCTCTCGGCGGCGAAAACACCGGCCGTGACGACGCTACTTAAAGGAGTCGGATTTCTTCCAGGGCCTCGGTATCGCTACCGCTGACGATCTTGAGGATTTTGTCTACGGTGTGCACCTTGTCGCCGGGGTTGATGCGCTCGGGGCTGTAGCCGATCTTGAAATCGATGCCGAGCCGGAGGCCGCTTTCGCGCTCCAGGATGGGCAGGCAGTCTTCCTCCGTGCAGCCGGGATAGACGGTGGATTCGTAGACCACGTAGTCGCCGCGCTTGAGGGCCCGGCCCAGGTAGGCGGAGGCACCCTCCAGCGGGCGCAGGTTGGGTACGCGGTGCCCATCTACGGGGGTGGGCACGGCCACGATGTGAAAATGCGCTCGTTTGAGGTCGGCCGGATCGCTGGTGAAGGTGATGTCGGTATCGGCAAAAGCGGTGGGTTGCAGTTCCTCGCTCGGGTCTTGGCCGTTGCGCATCTGGGCCACGCGCTGCTCGTTGATGTCGAAACCGATCACGCGGTACTTGCGGGCCAAGAGCAGGGCCAGCGGCAGGCCCACGTAGCCGAGACCGGTGACGGAGATGGTTTTGGTCTTGTCAATGAGGTGTTGGTAAATCTGCATAGGGATGGTATGTGGGGGCGAAGGTAGTATTCAATGATTGAATGATTGAATGATTGAGTGATTGAGTGAGCCATATGTACTGTAAAGACGCAACATCTTGCGTCTACGAATGGCGAACCGCCATTTGGTACCCCACTACTAATTTTCGTCGATGAAAAACACCCCTTGGCCGGGCGCTCCTAGGTTTGGTCGGTGAAATCCTAGGAGCACTCTAACGAATTTGCCGGGAAAAGGCACTTCCCTCATCTTTGGTGCAACCTTTTAATCAAGTGGACCGCTATCCACACAAAGCACCCATATAATGAAAGCTTTTACCCATTTTGCCCTTATAGTGCTTTTCACCGTGAGCACCTATTTTCACTGCCGCCGCCCTGCCGGGCGGCTTATTCGACCGTCTCGATGCCGGGTCATGCCCCCATTACCCTCAGCCTCGATATGGTGCAACTGGAAGCCAACCGCCGCAATGAAGACTACCTGGCCGGCTCCTTTACTACCGGCGGTGCCGATATTCCCGTGAAAGTGCGGGTGCGCGGCCGCTACCGCCGCACGCACTGCGTGATGCCCCCGCTGAAACTGAAGTTTAATAAGGAGTGGCTGCGCGCCCACGGTCTGAACGATCACAACGACTTCAAACTGGTCACCCACTGCCTCGACGGCGAGGCCGGCATGGACGCCCTGCTGCGCGAGCAACTCGCCTACCAACTCTACGCCCAACTGTCCGGCCGCAGCCTGCGCACCCAACTGGTAGACATCACCTACCACGACAGTAACACCGGCACCGACATCGAGAGCCGCGCCATCCTGATCGAGGATACCGACGAGATGGCCGAGCGCCTGAACGGTCGGGAGTGTGACGAATGTTACAATACGCCACTGGACCGGTACACAACCGGCAGTGCCGAGCTGTTAACATTGTTCCAGTACATGATCGGCAACAACGGTTTCAGCTTGCGGATGCAACGCAACCTCAAGCTGGTGCAGACCGCCGAGGGCATGACGCCCGTGCCTTACGACTTCGATTTTTCCGCCCTGGTTGCCGCCGATTACCACAATAATCCCACAGAGCGTCGTCACCTGGTCTGGGAATTTCCCACCACGCCCGATTTTTCGGCCGCCCGCGACCTGCTCCTTGCCAAAGAAGACGCCCTGCTGGCCACCGTTGCCGGTGCCCGGGACCTCTG
>CAVPZP010000052.1:0-37118 GCA_963710215.1 Lewinellaceae bacterium
CCAGCCACCGTATTCGGCGCGTCGATCGCATCCTGGATGGTACAGAAGCTCTCTGTAGTACTCGTATTGACGATGTCTCCGGCGATAGTGAAAGTTGCTTGATAGTTAGCACTGTTATTGCTATCAAAAAAGGTACCACCCGCGCAATCAACGTTATTCGCGGGGTCATCGCCGGAGGAGCTACCCTCAAAATAAACTTCCAGGGTATAGGTGCCTCCTACCAGTCCGTCCAGCACATCAATACGGCCGGCGGCTACTTCTTGCCAGGTTTGATTCTGACCTCCGGAGCACAATGCCGGTCCGTCATTGGAAGCGAAAGGAAGATTCAGCGGAACGAATGCGCCGGCGGGAGCACCGGAGTAAACGCGGTAAAAGAGGCGCGTGCCGGTAATATCACAAGGGGGACACTTAAAGGTCTTGCCCTGGGCACCGACCAGTAAGGCGTCGCCACAGGCGAAAGTGCCGAGGTCCGTATTCTGAAAGTCAGAATTACCGGTAGTGGCACCGGCATCATAAAAGGTATTTCCACTACCGTTATCAACAACGACGTAGGTTTCAAAGAAACCGACGCCCTGAGCAGTAAGCAGCAGCGGAAAACTGAGAAATGCCACCAAAAGGGCATGGCCGAACCCCGCCGGGATCCGGTTAAAAAAAGATCGGTACGTGTTTATCATGAACGGGTAGGTTATCGATTTTTTCGAATGAGATTAGTAAAACTACTTGAAAGCTAGATTTCTAAAAAACAAAACAGCAACATAGCAAGAAGAAACGATAGAATAGTTGGATGACCATTCAGAGCCGTCGCTGTATGTGACAGCAAATATAGGTAAACATTCCAATAGACCAACCAACATGGAGAGAGAAATCTCATGCAACGCAGAAAATAATCTTGCCCGAACGGATAATGGCAACTGCTTTAGCCTTTGAGCCAGGTTACCCGGCCCGCGTGAGGTGCCCGGAGGGACGACCGGAGGGAGGGTGCGGCAGCACCGAGCGAATAGCGAAGCCCGCAGGGGACCGGCCCCACGCCCGTAAGGGATGGGGACACGCCCGAAAAAATCACTTCAAGCGCAACAATCCACTGGGTAGATCGGGCGCGGAGATGCGGTCCTCGAAGAACTCGTAGATCTCAACCGCCGTGAGGGCCGTGCCGTTTTGGTGACGAAACTGGGCGGAGATGAAGGCGCGTTCAGCCCCGAAATCGAAGTCGGCTATCTCGTGATTGCGCCAGTTTTCCTCGAATATATGCAGAAAGCGGCCCGAAAAATTGACGCCCCGGAAGATGCCCTGGTAGGTCCAGCGGATGCGGCCGAGGCCGGAAACGTACTCCTTATAAGGTAACTCCAGGTAACGGTAGTCGCCGGTGAGTTCGAAGTAGGCGCGGCAGGTGTCGAGCAGTTCGATCATCTCGATGCGGTGCTCGATCGAGTTGTTGTAGCGTTTGATCTTGCTGAAATTGGTGTCGTAGGCATAGCGGACGGCCTCGTAGCGGTTTTGGACGATGCGCTGCATGATGCGAAGATTCACTTCGGTCGGGTCCAGGTTCATGTCGGCGGCGGCGGAGCGGAGCAATTCCAGCGGCTCGAAGTCTTCCTCAACGGCTTCGCGGATGGGGATAAGTTGCTTCTCTTCCACGTCGATCCAGGAAAAGATGCGCTCGTTGATGATCTCCTGCCAAAGGAACTCGAAGTAGGTCTCGTGGGGGGCCAGGGCGATAAAGTCGGCCGCGTAACCGAGCAGGCGCCAGACGGCTTGCCGGCGCGTGAGGCCGCTGAGGAAGGTGGTGTTTTTTTTCTCCAGCAGGGCCTGATACGTGGGTTTCACCAGGCGGCCGAAAGCGGCATCGGCCCGCAAGGAATCGAGTTTTTCCACGGTCAGCCCGAGTGAGCGTTCCAGTAGCTCGGCCAGCAGGTCGTCGGGGTCGAAGTCCGTCAGTTTCTCGCGGCGGGGCACGAATTTTCCTTCGCGCAGACCGTACCAGGCCACGTGGCCGTGGCCGGTGAGTTCGCGCACGATCATGTCGCTGAACAGGTCGCGGTCGGCCCCGCCGTAGGTGAAGCAGGTGTAGAGGTCCCGCAGGTTATCGGCCAGATCGTCCATGCTGTGGCCGCCGATGCGCTGACCGGCGTAATCGGCAATACGAAAACCGGCGTAAACGGCCAGGCTGTGGTCTTTGAGGCGGGCGTAGGCGCGGCTGAGGAGTTCGCGTTCCTGTTCCCGGCCGTCGGCGGGACCGAGCACCTGCATGGCGGTCTGGCGGTAGAGGTCGCGCGGGTCGATGGCGTGGGGGACGGCCACGGCCCGCAGGCTGCGGTTGGGTCCCAGATCGAACCAGTTGAGCTTGCCGTGCCCGCTCAGTTCGCGCAAAATGAGGGTAAAAAACCCGGCGTGGGAGGGGTATAAAATGCCCGCCAGGTAACAGCGGGCCAGTACCGCCTCGATGGCGGCGTAGCAGGAATCGGACTCGCGGGGGTGAATCCGGGAGTAAACCGTGAGCAGGGCGGCGGCCGTCTGCCGGGCCGCTGCGCGGCCCGCCTCCAGGCGGCCGGCAGCCGCCAGGTCGTCGAGCAAACGGTCGCGGAAACGCAGGGCGTCGAAGTCTTCCAGTCGGTCGGGCGGCAGCACGTTGGTCAGCCGGCCGTCGTCGTCCAGTTTGATCCAGCTAAACTTGCCGCCGCCCGCCAGTTCGTTCAGGATCAGGCGGCTCATCAGGCGGTCCCAGCCCAGAAAGCGGGCCACGCGCGCTGCGGCGCGCAGGCAGCGCACGGCAGTGATCTGGTGGGCGGGGTCCTCGCCGGCGCGGTTGAGCGCGTTGACGTCGATGGCGGCGTAGGCGCGGTACAGTTCGCGGTAGAGGCCGCGCCGGATCTCGGCGCGGTTGGCGCGGGCGGCGCGGTGCACATAGCGCGTCTCATCGGCCTCATCGTCGCGCAGGCGGGCGGCATAGGTGAGCAAATAATTGAGCGGCTGGATGGCGGCCGTCTCCAGCACGTCCCCGATCACCGTCGCCTCCACGCACTTGAAGTATGCGGCCGTCAGCCACCCGTATACTTCCAGGTTGTCGGGGGCCGTCATGGCCTGCAGTGCCTGGGCGCGCTCGTAGGCCAGGCGGTAGTCGCGGGCGCGGAAATAATCCTGGTACAGCAGCAGGTTTTCCTGATAATCTTCGCTTGACCAGGCTTCCTTTTCTACCGCCCGCACGGCGGGAAAAATGGCGTAGCGCGGGGCATCCATTTCTTTCTCCACGCCGTTGACTAGGCGAAAATAGGTCGATCGCCACGGCAGCATCAGTTCTTCCTCCTCCAGGCTCCCGATCAGACGGATCAGGGTTTTATCCAGCTGCGTGCGCCGGTCCTGCCACTCCAGCGGCTCGGTTATGCGCTCGGCCCTGACAGCCTGGGCCAGCAGGTCCAGTCTCTCGTCCAGTGCCTCGGCGCGCAGCAGGCGGCGGGTGTCGTTCAGCAGCAGCCGCAGTATTTCCAGCGGGAAGGCGGCCCCATTGGCACGGGTCAGTTCAATCAGTTCGCCGCGCAGTTCTTCCAGCGTAAATTCAATCGGCACCTGTTCGCTGATCCGAACGGGGTCATAGGTCTGGTCGGCGGAAAAATAATTATAAAGGTGTACGATGATCCGATCGTGCAGCGACTTCGTCACCGCCTCGTGGCCCGGCCGCGCCTCCTCGCCCAGCCGCGCCAGCCGCTCTTCGGCCACCCGCAGCTGGCCCTTCATTTCCCGGCACTCTGCCCCGGCGGCCGTCTCCTCCCGCGCCGCATGCAGGTAGCCAAGCACCTCCAGCACCTTATCGGCACGGCCCGCCTGCAGGTAGGTGCGCAGGTCGTCGATGATCGGTCGTTCGGCGGCAGTGGTCATGGGCGGAAGCGGGGAATTTGCTCCAAGGATAAGGCTTTTTGCGCTACCATGGTTCAGGGCCGCCGGATCGTTCGTTTTCCGGTTTTCTTTACGGGCGTATGTTTTGTGGCGTGCCCCCCCGGCTGGGGCCGGGGGGTCGGTCCCTTCCGGGCTCCCTGCCGGTCGGTGCTACGCACCAGGCCCTCCAGGCACCTCACGCATCCGCGGGGGGGGGGCTCGGCGCGCGGGGGACGCTCAGAGGGCCGCTTAATCCCCGGACCTCCGGTCCGGCGCGCGGACGCTCCGAGGTCCGGGGCGCGGATGGACCGAGGTTCGGGGCGCAGACACTCCGAGGTCCGGTGCGTTCCCTCATGACGCGATCAAGGACCTCGGAGCGTCGGGCGGCAACGCCGCCCGTCCTCCGAGCGTCCGAGCGGCTGCCCCGAGCAACCTCCCCCGGGGGACGCTCGAGGGCCGCTTAACCCCCGGACCTCCGGTCCGGGGCGCGGACGCTCCGAGGTCCGGTGCGCGGATGGACCTCCGGTCCGGCGCGCGGATGCTCCGAGGTTCGGGGCGTTCCCTCATGACGCGATCAAGGACCTCGGAGCGTCGGGCGGCAACGCCGCCCGTCCTCCGAGCGTCCGAGCGGCTGCCCCGAGCAACCTCCCCGGGGGACGCTCAGAAGGACCGCTTAATCCCCGGACCTCCGGTCCGGCGCGCGGATGCTCCGAGGTCCGGGGCGCGGATGGACCTCCGGTCCGGTGCGCGAACGGACCTCCGGTCCGGCGCGCGGATGCTCCGAGGTCCGGGGCGTTCCCTCATGACGCGATCAAGGACCTCGGAGCGTCGGGCGGCAACGCCGCCCGCCCTCCGAGCGTCCGAGCGGCTGATTTCCCGCCCTCCGAGCGTCCGAGCGGCTGAGTTCCCGTCCTCTGAGCGTCCAAGCGGCTGCCCCGAGCGAATATCCTCAAATCATATCGTGCCGCATCGCATACCGCACCAGCCCCACCGAGTTACGGGAACCCGTTTTTTCCTGCAACTTGCGGCGGTGGCCGTCTACGGTACGGACGCTGATAAACAGCCGCTCGGCGATCTCTTTGGAGGTAAGTTCCTGACAAATGAGCAGCAGTACTTCAATCTCCCGCTCACTGAAGTTAACGGCCCGGGAGGCGGGCGGGCGTTGCAGGGCCTTCGTTTTTTTTCGGTTGTTGCGCAGCAGGGCCTTGGAAACGTAGTCGCGGAAATAAAGGCCCTTATCGTAGACGTGCTCGATTGCCTCGCGGACGATGGCCGGATCTTCGTCTTTGAGCAGGAAGCCCGCCGCGCCGGCTTCCATCAACTGGCTGATCAGGCGGTCGTTGTCGTGCATGGTCAGCATGATGACGCTGATGCCGGGGTGGTGCGTGGTAAGTTGTTCCAGCGTTTGGGTGCCGTCCAGTAGCGGCATTTCCACATCCAGCAGGATGATATCTACCGCCGTATCGGGGAGGCGGTTTAGTAGCTCCTGCCCATTACCGGCTTCGAGGACGACCTTAAAGCGGGGAAAATTGGACAGGATTAGGCGAAGCCCCTTAAGGAAGAGAATCTGATCATCGACTAGGGCGATTTTTATGGGGGTGTTTTTCATACGGATGGAGATGCTATGCCGGCCGGAACGGTTACATTCAGTTGAGTGCCCCGCCCCGGTTGCGAGGACCAGGTTAAATTCCCTTCGATCAATTCGATCCGGGTCTGAATACTGTGAAGTCCCAGACCAATGCCGGCGATGGAAGGGCTGGATTGATCTACCGCAAAACCCTTACCGTTATCCGTATAAACCAGGGTTACTGCTCCCGTTTTCCTGGCGAAAGTCACGGATATTTCGGTAGCCCCGGCGTGTTTGAGGGTATTGTTGAGTAGTTCCTGCAGGACCCGGTAGAGGGCCTTTTCACTGATAAGGGGAAGCGAACGTTGGGCGGGGGCATCAAACGCAATGTGTAGACCGGAAGCTTTTTCCACGCGCTCGCACAGGTCTTCGGCGGCGGCGAACAGGCCGAATTTACTCAGCACGGGCGGGAGGAGGTCATGGGTAATGCGGCGGGTGTTCTGGATTACTTCGGAGATGATGTCGATGGCCTCCTGCCGGGTATTGCCGTTCCCGGCCTCATTGGCGTGACTGAGTTGCAGCCGGACGGCGGAAAGCAGGCTGCCGATTCCGTCGTGCAAGTCACCGGCAATCCTTTCGCGTTCTTGTTCCTGGACGGCCACGGAGGCCCGGAGTAGCGTGCGCTGGTTGGCGGCCTCGCGGTCGAGGCGTTCCAGCCGCTTGCGGAAGATCATCTTTTGGTAGATCACGAAAAAAACCACTAAGCCGATGGCCAGGACGAGCATCCCGATCACGCCACCGAGCAGGAGGCTCAGGGCGAGATCGGTTTCCTGGAATTTATCCATAAGGCTATGGTATAGGCAAGGTTAGCAATGATATTCAGAATGCTGTGCATTCCATAGATGGAATCCAGTAGTTCGTAGTTTTTATTGGCAAGAAAATAATTGCTCATCAAAAAGATGAAAAGCGATCCCGAGAAATAGATCAGCAGCCCGCAACTTACCCAGAATAAGGGGTCACTCTCCAGGCGGTTTATTTCCACGTTTTTAAGTAACTGATAAAAATAGCAGAGAATCAGGATCAGAATTGAAATGATCTGGACCGCCCGGGCGTGAGGGTTATAATTGTACCAGCCGTCGATGAAGGTGGCACTCATGATCCCCCAAATTGGAAAGGCGATCAGGATGGCCCAAAATACCGTGTTCGGTATAAATTGCCGCAGAAACCTGCCGTAAATAACCAGTATCATGACGTACTGCGCAATGGTAAATAGGTGCAGCCCCGGCAGGTTATTACCCGGAACCCCGAATACCCACTCAATAAAACCTACTCGATAATCTGCTGCAACTTCAAAGAACAATGAAACGATAACAAAAAACCATACCATACGCTGCTCTCTAATCAAGCGGCCGAAAAAAATAGATCCGATGATGAAAGGCAGGCCGATCGAATACTGAGAAAGAGAGGCTAGTATGTCTTGTAGGTCATTCATGAGGGTTTTTTCATCGACCAGCCGGTGGAAGATTGGCTATTTTTAAGTCAGTGAGGGCGTAGTCGAAGGTGTTTACTTTGGGACAAGCGTGTTAATCTTTGGGTGGTGGTTCCGGCTTCGAGTAATCATAGAACGGGTTACTTCCACCACCGCCGCCACCGGCCAATAATTTCGTTACGTTAGCGGAAGGATCACGGCACTCGATAATGGGCCGGAAGGAAAATGGGTGGGATAAAATGGACGGCCCGATGCCCATAAAAACGGATAACCGGCTGGTGTCCCGGCTTTTCAGGCGAGCAATGATCTGCGCGGTTTCGTGGGGCAGGAAGGAATAATTTTTCACCCGCTTGCCCAGAAATCCGCCGTTGGCTTCGAAGGGGAGACCGAGTTCCGCCTGAGGTTTTTGCAGCCAGCTGTACACAAACAGGTAGGCACCGGCGGCGGGCAGGGCGTCCACGGGGTTTTCATCGTCGATTTCCTGCCGACCGTTGCCGGGTAGCGGCGGATTGCTCCACCAGGTCATGGCAAAGGTTTCGGAGTAGGTTTTATTCTTGCCGTCATATAGGTTTACGAGTAGCTGTATGCGGGCTTCCTCCGGGGCGGAGCGAATGGGATCGAGTGAGGTGACACCGAAATGGACGGTGAGTTGGACGTCCGCGATTTCTTGATCGGGATTATCGCTTGGGCTTTTAACCCCTAATTTTTCAGCCATTGTTACCAGTTCCTGACCGTCCTTATCCGCCAGATTGAATGCGGCAATGCGCTCACTCTGATCGCCGTCGGAATCGAAGACGTAAAAGAGGCGGGGCAACTCCGCGAAGGGATAGACTTGCCAGTTGCGCTGGTAGGCGTGAACGTCGTTACCGTCAACTTTCATGGGTGGGTTGTTTGCAGGGAGGAAAAGTGTGTCGCGGCAGTACCGCGACACCTAACGGGAAAGCTAACAAGAGCTTGTCCCCCCAATTGATCTTGCAATGCTGATTGATTGCACTCGCAAAGTGGAGAGAATAGACGGTTACCTTGTTATCCGGCGAGACAAAACGGGTGTTTTTGCGGGGCCGCTACGGGTAAAACTACCTGTTTTGTGCTCATGCAGGAAGTTTTCGGTCACGAAACTTGGTTTTTCCATTTTCGCAACAGCACAATGCCATATGCCGGTTAGCACCCTATCGCTTCAATTCGGGTAGCCCCTCGAATAGCGAACGCAGGTTATCGGCGTCTTCCACGCGCAGGCGGCCGGCGAGGATAAGACGAAGTTCGCGGCGGCGGGCGGCGGCGGCGAAGCGTTGTTGCTCGATCTCCAGCAGGGGCAGTACTTCCGGCACTTCGATGGGGCTGCCGTTGTCGCGATCCAGGGCGACGAAGGTGAAATAAGCGTTGTTGCTGCGGCGGGGGTTGGTGCCCTGCATGGACGCGGCAAATACCTCCACGTACACTTCTACCGAGGTACGGAAGGCCCGGGTAACGGTGGCCTCCAAAGTGATGACCTCGCCGTTGCGGATGGGCGTACTGAACGCCACATTATCTACCGATGCCGTGACCACCGAAGACTCGCAGTGGCGTCCGGCGCAGATGGCGCAGGCCACGTCCATCCACCGCAGCAGGTTGCCGCCCATCAGGTTGTCCTGGGGGTTGGTATCGTTGGGCATGACCAGTTCGGTCATGATGGTTTTGCTGGCGTCTACGCGCTTGGGACGAAGTTCTCGGGACATGGGAAGAGTTGATTACAGAATAGGGAACAGGTAGTGAAATATAACACCATATGTAACGGTCGGCCGTGCTACCACGAGTGCTTTCGATCGCCGTTACCTCATACAGCGTGAGGTGCCTGGAAGGTGACCCGGCAGGGGCAGTGCGGAGCACCGAGCGAACAGCGAGCCTGGAAGGGACCGACCCGTTTGCGCGTTAGCGGAACGGGGCACGCCCCCCGCCTTCATTCGATTGGCTGCCGAATAATCTAACGGATCATCACGCCCTCGCGCTTAAGCAACGGAATGGGCGTAAAGTGCTCCGGGGCGATGCTGCCGGGGACGAAGACGTACTTTTTGTCGTACATATAATCGCCCTCGTTAAAACTGATCCAGTACTCGTTGGTAAGGGCGAAGAGTTCGCGCTGGATGGGTTCGATCTTGATGAGGGAGTAGGGTTTTACTTCCTCGAAAAAGTGGCGCAGGACGGTCGTCGATTTAGTACGCCCGTCGATCTGGCCGTAGCCCTTGGAGGCGATGAGGACATTGTGCATCGGCTCGTCGCGCAGGTTGATGAGGTAGGTGTCCCAGACTTCTTCGTCCACGCCGTTTTCGCGGGGGGCGATGACCATGGCTACGTCTTCTACCCGCTGTTGGATGATGTCTTCTTTCATGGTTTGGGTGGGATTATATAGTCCGGGAACTACTGACGGATGACCGTTCGGCGGCCGGAATACTAAAAATCGGCGCAAAGATAGGGTTTTAGCGTTAGCCCCGGCGGTTGATTATCACCGGGGGGTTAAAAGTATTCCCCCCCTCCCCTACTCTATCCTGAAGCGGTGGCTGATCCGCGCCCCGGAATCGTCCACTACGATAAGGCGGTGATCGCCGGGCGGAGGCTGCAGTTTTATGGAATGAAAGGAAACGGTGGTACCCACGATTTGGTCGTCGAGGTGCCAGTAGACGGTGGATTCCGGCCGAGAATGGGCCAGGTTGAAAACGATGGCCTTGGTGCTGCCGTCCAGTTCGCGGCCGGGGCGGAGGACTTCGCCCGTGCGGATGTTGATGAAGTGCATGGTAGGCCGGTCGGCAGTAGCACCGGCGGCGCAGGCGGGGTCCCAGGCCGGGGCGGGAACGTAAGCGGGGTGGCGGCGGCGGTAGTAGAAGGCCTGCAGGGGCGGCAACTGAAAGAGGGTGGTTTGCCGCAATTGCCCGGGGGCGCACTCCCGGCTGACGCGCAGCCCGGTGGCGGGGTCGAGGTAAATGAACTCGTGGGCGGAGCAGGCGGCGGTACGCAGGCCGGCCCGGGGCACCCACCGTTGCTGAGCGGGGCAGGCGCGACGGGCGGGGCGGCCGGTCTGGGTACAGACGGAGATTTCGCGCCACTCGTCCCACGGCTCTTCCGGGGGCGCGGGGGCGCGCTCGGGTAGTTGGCGCAGCAGGTCGAAGAAAATGGGCGCGGCCGTGCGCACCCCGATCAGGCCGGGGCGGCCCTCGCCGTCGGCATTGCCCACCCAAACGCCCAGGGCGTAGCGGCCGGTGGTGCCCACGGCCCAGGCATCGCGAAATCCGAAACTGGTGCCGGTTTTCCAGGAGGGGTGTTGTGCGCTGCTGAACCGCTCCCAGTTGCCTTCCTCGTCGGGGCGTTCGAGTTCGGTTAGCACGTCGAGGACGAACCAGGCGGCACCGGGATCGAGACCGGCCGCGAGGTTGGGGTCGGCCGTGGCAGCGGTTTCCAGCAGGGTATCCCGGCCGCTGAGGTAGGTGGGCGGGCGGTAATCAGTGGGGTCGGTCCGCCCCTGGTCGGCGTAGTAATTTCCGGCGCGGCGGGAGGTACCGGCAAACCAGCCCACGGCTTCTTCCAGCGTGATCTCGCAGCCGCCCAGCACCAGGGAAAGCCCGTAGTCATCGGCCGGCCGGTAGAGGTGGCGGAAGCCCTGCTGTTGCAGGTCGCGGTGAAAATTGGGGGTGCCGTAGTCGCGCAGTAACTCCACGAAGGGCAGGTTGAGCGACTGGGTCAGGGCGCGGTTGGCCGGGACGGCACCACTAAAGGACGCGCTGAAGTTGGCGGGACTGAAATCGCCGTAGGTGACCGGCACATCGGGCAACAGCGTTTCGGGCAAGATGATGCCGCTGGAAAGGGCCATGCCGTAGAGGGCGGGTTTGAGCAGGCTGCCGGGGCTGCGGGGCGCGGTGACGATATCGACATTGGGCCGGTATTCATCGGCCAGATCGGGCACGTTGCCTACGTAGGCGACCGCCCGGCCGGTGCGCACGTCCACGATCAGGGCGGCGGCGTTGTGCACCAGGTTGGCCGCCAGCCGACCGGCGTGGCGGGCCACCACCTCGTTGGCGGCGGCCTGTAAGTGGGCGTCCAGGCTGCTGCGGTAGCGGCCGGGGCCGTGGGTCAGGCGCAACCGCTGGAGCAGGTGCGGGGCCAGGCGCGGCAGGTCGCGGGGGGCGGCGGGCAGGGTTTCGTCGCGGGCCAGTTGGAGTTCGGTCTCGTCCAGCAGCCCCTGCTCGAACAGGTACTGCAACAGGCGATCGCGCTTCGCCCTCAGGGCGTCGCGGCTGCGGCCGGGGTGCAGCAGGCCGGGAGCATTGGGGAGCACGGCCAGGGTAGCGGCTTCGGCCCAGCTCAGGTCGTCGGGCGGGCGGCCGAAATAGCGCCAGGCAGCCGCTTCCACCCCCACGGTATTGCCGCCGAAAGGCGCATTGGATGCCCAGAAATTAATGATCTCCGCCTTGGAGTAACGCAGTTCCAGGCGGGGGGCCAGCAGGGCTTCCTGAAATTTATGCCAAAGGTTTCGGGGCGGGTTACCCTTAGCCAGCCGAATGACCTGCATGCTGATGGTGCTGCCGCCGGAAACCACGCCGCCGGCCCGCCAGTTTTGCACCACGGCCCGCCCCACGGCCCGGATATCGACACCGACATGGCTATAGAATCGCCGGTCTTCGAAAGCCGTAATGCAGGTGGCCAGCCGCGCGGGCAGCGTATCGGCGGCGGGAAACCGCCACTGGCCGTCGGCGGCAATGTAGGCCCCGAGCAGGCGGCCGTCGCGGTCTTCCAGCACGGTAGCCGGCGGGGCGGTAAACAGCCGGCCCGGCAGGGCCAGAAAGAGCCACCAAGCGAGGAAGAGCAGGGCGGCGGCGAGGAAGAGGGTGCGTTTGCGGGGGCGGAGCATGAGTTACTTGAAAAGATAAGGCCGGCACTAATGCTTTGTGCCGACAAAGTTATTACGTAGCTTTATGGTCGAATCGGCCTGACTGCGCAAGTGCCGCTGAAATCAACCATTATCTCTTGGAACGAACAACGACCCGGAAAAATACCCTGCTGTCACTGATTGCCAAAATCGGCTGCGTGGCCTGGGTGGCCTGGGTGGTACTGGACTACCTGGCACACCACCCCTATCTGACCCGGGCGGTAGTAACGGTTCCCTATGCAGGCATTTTGACCGTTTTTGCGCTGGCGGGCGGGGGGCTGAGTTATTTTGTCCACCGCAAACTGCGGAAAAACACTGGTTCTGCTTACGCAGTTCCCTACCGGGGCGTCGGTTTGTTCCTGATTGTACAGTTTTGCGCCGCGCTGATCCTGGTTGCTTTTGCAAACGTCTCCTTTCTGCCCCCCTTGTCGCTCATTACCAGAGTCGGTTACTTTTGGCTATTCAGCAGTGCTTTCCTGGCGGCTCTTTTAGTGCTCGTAACCGCAGCCTACACCGCAGGCAACCTGCTACTGAACCGCCTGAGTGCTGATCTTTCCGACAGCTATTCACTTATCAGCATCGCGCTGGGGTGCAGTCTGCTGGGCTTCGGCCTCACCATCCTGGGGCTGTTCGGTCTGATTTCATTTTGGGTACTGTGGCCGGTAGTCATCCTGTTGCTCGGCTGGCAGTGGCGGGTAAGCAGCAATTTTCTGATTGCAACGGTGTGGCGGTCAAAACGCCTGGAAATAGGCAAGTGGTGGGTTCCCCTACTACTGACCTTGGTGTTTGTCGTAGCGGGTTTCAACTGGATCGCGGCCTTCAAAACCTTTCCCATCGGCTACGACGGCAGCGGGCTATACCTGAACATCACGGAACTGATCGCTCACGGCGGGCGGCTGCCGGCCGGCGGTCAGGCGTTCAATTGGTCGATTATCATGGCGGCGGGGGAGGTGTTGTTCGATAGCCGAATCGTGGCCATTCTGTTGTCGCACCTGATGAATATCCTCTGCCTGTTGGTTACTTACCGGATCGCACGTTACTGGCTGGATCCGGCTTATGCTTTACTGGCCGCCGTTATTCCGTTCGTATCCCCTTACTTTGCTTTTCACGGAATCGTGGATGAGAAAATCGACCTCGGTTTCACCTTCATCGTGCTGAGCGGTTTTGCGCTTTTGATACAAATGACCGGGCGGGATACAGCGGATGCCGTTGACCGGGAATATATCCCGCCCGTCAGCATAGGCGGCAAGTGGACGTTACCGTCCGGCACCGTGGTAGCGGTCTTGGTCGGGTGGCTGGCAGGTTACGCTTTCGGCATAAAATATACGGCCGTTTTCTACCTGGTGGGGCTGGCGGGATGGCTATTTTACCAGCAGGTTGGCAGGTGGGGGCTGACGGGTATCTTCCTGCTTGCCCTATCGTTCATTTTTCTCTCCGGCGTTTATCATTTCGGTTACCTGGAAGTCCGGCGGGTGCCCAGCGGCATACTGGCTCTGGGTCTACTGACAGTGGCCGGCGGGGCTTTTTACGCCAGTGCCCGGGCCTACTCGTGGGCGGTACTGGCCCGATCGGCCAAACAACTGATGTGTTTATTCACGTTTTTTCTGCTTGCCTGGTCACCCTGGGCAATCAAGCATATCTCCGAACACGGGCGGGTCAAGATCGGTACCATGATCGAAGGCAAAGAGCGGGCACCGGATATCGAGTTGGTTCCCATCGAGCCGGATAATACGACCAGTCAATTGAAAGACAGCTACCGGTCGCCATTCGCCCATCCCGCCCGCAATCCTTATGCACGGTATGCCAGTCAGGAGCAAGAAACACCTGCCGAAGAACCGGCCG
This sequence comes from Lewinellaceae bacterium, assembly GCA_963710215.1. Lineage (GTDB taxonomy): Bacteria > Bacteroidota > Bacteroidia > Chitinophagales > Saprospiraceae > Neolewinella. The sequence goes on from CAVPZP010000052.1 coordinate 13,660, forward strand.
CTACGTCTACTCGTCAAGGGGGTAAGCAGGCCAATCAGGCCGTCCGGGAAGAAATTATTCGTTATCTGGGCTACGAACCGGGAGTCTGGCGCTACACCTCTCTGCCCTATGATCTGACCATGAACAACAATGTGCCGGGTAGCAGGTACCTGAATATCGGTTTCCTGTTTCTGGCCCTCCTGCCCCTGCTCTTTTTTGTCGATGCCGCCAATAGCCGGCCGGTCTGGCAACGGGTCCTTTTATTGGCGGGCGGTATGTTCTGGCTTGCAACCTGCCTGGTCTCCATTTACCGCAGCCCGCAACATACCTTTGACGCAGCCGCCCTGCAAACCGGCATGGGTTCTTACTTCAGTTTCCACCCCGGCGGGGCAGAATCGTGGTTTTCCAAACTTTATTTTACGGCTATTCAACCGCTCGCCTGGTTGGCCGATCAGCTTTCCCCCTTTTACCGTCTTGGAAGTAAGGTAACTACCATACCTACCATCTGCCTACTACTCGCAATCTCGGCCGGAGGCTATTTGCTGGTAAAAAACCGGCTGCCGGAATTACCCGCTTCCTTTAAGGCCCTGGCCGGCTTTCTGTTCGCTTACCTGTTTCTGTGGTGGATCATGGGCAACGGTATCATCTGGTACGGAATGCCCATCTTCGTCCTGCTGCCCATCGCGATCGTGTACTGGCTCAATCATCCGGCCCGCTTCATGGGGTCGACGGCAGCCGGATTTACCCAGGGTCTGTTCGGTACCACTATCGGGCTTTTCCTGTTGCTAGCCGGACTGCAGTACTTTACCTCCTCCTTTGCGGGTGATACGGAACAGCACACCATTTTTCGCTGGCCGTTCGTCGATTACGCTTCCAATCCAACCGTAATGGAGCGGGACGTACTCAATAGTTACAGCCCCATCCTGGCCGAGGCCGTCGAGATCATGAATGCGGATGAATCGACCAAGATCTACCGTGTCAATACCCACTACGGCTTCCACATTGCCGCCAACAATGTCCGTGTTTACAGCGACCCGGTGCTGGATAAGTTCGCCCGGATCACCGCCGAACTGGACGACGACAGTCAGTTTTTCGACGTGCTGAGGGCGCAGGGGTTCAAGTACATTTTCTTCGACCTGCGGACGGCCGGCGTCGATGCCTCACCCGAGCAGACCCTGCGAAAAAAATTCAAGCGTATCACCGACCAGTTGATCAAGTCCGATAAGGTCAAACTACTGCTCACCGACAATTACGTATCCGACCCCGGTGCCGCCGCCCCCCTCATAAAACTACCTAACGGCAAACGAGCCAAAGCCGTCATGGGGCTGGACGGGCAGACCGTTTACCCCGGCAATATTGCCCTGTTCGAAATAAGATGACCGGTTGTGATTCCCCTGAGCGATATCCACGTCCTGCTACCCGCCTATAACGAGGCCGCACAACTACCCGCCGTGGTGCGGGCACTGCACCGCGAGGGGTTCACCCGGGTAGTGGTCATCAACGACGGCAGCACGGACGAGACCGCCGCCGTGGCCGCCACGCTGGGCGTGCGCGTCGTTAGTCACCTCGTTAACCGGGGGGCCGGCGCGGCGGCACAGACCGGAATCGAGTTGGCCCGCCGCATGAACTGGCCCTACATCGCTTTCATGGATTCCGACGGCCAGCACGATCCCCGCGACATCCTGCGGCTGCTGGCAAAAATGAACGACTCCCGTTGTGATCTCGTGATCGGTAGCCGGTTCATGAACCGGGAGGACGAAATACCCCGCAGCCGCATATTTTTTAACTTCATCGCCAACCGGATGACCAATTTTATCTGCAAAAAAAATTACTCCGATTCCCAGTCCGGACTGCGCCTCCTCAACCGGCGGGCCATCATGCGGCTCGATCTGCACCTCGACGGCTTCGGATTTTGCAGCGAGATGATCATTAAGGCGGAAAGGTCTCATTTGCGCATCCAGGAAACACCCACCACCGTTGTTTATACCGACTATTCCATCAGCAAGGGCCAGGATTTTCAGGTCGGAATCGTGACTGCCTTTAATATTTTGTGGAACACCGTTTTTAAGTGATTACTTAAGCAAACCGCCATCGCCCCTCTGTATCTAATTTCCCTCCGTGCAAAATCGACTTTTGTCTCGAACCAATTATTTACTCGTTCATGTTATACCACATCCGGGGTTTCCAGTTATTCGTCCCCCTACTGGCCGTCGTTTTCGTCATCAGTTTTATCTCCCGTTACCGCAAAGGGAAGATCACGCTCAAGGAACTGGTTTTTTCCATTTCCTTTTGGGTGGGTATCGTTACGCTCGCCCTCATCCCCGATAAAATATCCAACCTCGTGGCCGAGGTATTCGGGATCAAAGACAACGTCAACGCCGTCATATTTCTCAGCATCGGCGTCCTGCTTTACCTCCAGTTCATGATGTACAACCTCATCAAGGAACAGAAGCGCAAACTCACCGAGCTAACGCGCCAACTGGCCCTGCGCGACCACGAAAAGGAGACAAAATGACCCTGCTTTTCGTCGTCGAACACTACTACCCCTACATCGGCGGGGCGGAAACCCTTTTCCAATCCCTCGCCGAATCACTGGCCGCGGCAGGCAAAACGGTTACCGTGGTCACTACCCGTTTTCGCCCCGATCTGGCGGCGGAAGAAGACTACCGGGGCGTCCGTATTATTCGTATCAACTGCGGCAACCGTTTTCTCTTTCCCTCCTGGCCCTGCCTCGCGTCATCCGCGAGGCCCGGCGGGCCGACCTGATTCACACCACCACCTACAACGCCGCCCCGCCCGCCTGGTTGGCCGGCAAACTTACCCGTAAAAAGGTCATCCTTACCTTCCACGAGGTCTGGGGGCGGCTCTGGTTTCAGCTGCCTTATACCAGTTGGTGGCAACGCTACGGTTTTTACCTCTACGAACAGGCCGTCGTCCGGCTGCCCTTCCACCACTATATCGCGGTATCCGAATTTACCCGGTCCGCACTCATCAGGAACGGCATTCACGCCGGTCGGATCAGCCGGATTTACAACGGCCTGGTTTACGAGCGTTTCACCCCTTATCCCCGGCAAGCTCCCCTCACTTTCACCTATACCTACTTCGGCCGCCTGGGCATCTCCAAAGGACTCGACTTGCTCCTACCCGCCGCCGCTCTCCTGAGCAAGGACCACCCGGAATCTTGCCTGGTACTCATCATTCCCCGAACCCCCAAACCAATGTACCGGCGGATCACCCGTCAGGTAGCGGAACTAGGATTAACGGACCGCGTGTTCCTGCGCCACGAGCTGAACCGCGACGAACTGTACCGGCAAATCGCCGGCTCCTCCTGTGTGGTCGTCCCCTCCTATAGCGAAGGTTTCTGCTTCGTGGCGGCCGAGACCGTAGCCCTCGGTGTACCCATCGTTTCCTCCGGGCGGGGGGCACTGCCCGAAACGGTCAGCGGAGATTATCTGCAAATGGAGGACATGACGGCAGACAGCCTCTACCGCTGCCTGGTCCGGGCATACAACGGCAATTTCAACCGGCGGCCAGTACGTCGTTTCCCCCTGCGAGAGGCCCTGGAAAGTTACCTCAAACTTTACGGCTCCCTGCTATAAATCAGTAAGCTTCTGCAGGTTCTTATACGGGCGTGCCCCCGCCTGCCGGCGGGGTCGGTCCCTTCCCGGCTCGCAGGTCTGCTCGGCCCTGCGGGCTGCGTCCTTCCGGGTTGGGGGCAAGCCCCGCCCCTGCGTCCGCCCCGTCCAGGCACCTCACGCCGAAATTTAACCTCCTGTTAATCAATGACTCGGAGGCTATTTTCCGCCTCCCTGGTTCCACCGGCGCAGTTCTTTTGCCCGGTTTACCTGCTCGGCCGTCAACACCGATCCTTCCACTTGTTGCAGAAACGCCCTGCGTGCCTGCCGCTGCTCTTCCCTGCTTCCACCGTACAAGTCATAGCCGTCTGCCATTTCCAGGATAGTCGCACGCTGATCGGTCGTCAATTCCAGCTCCCGACCGTAGCGATCGACCATTTTTTCCACCTGTTCTCCCTGTACTTTATCGGTGGCAAGTTCGGTAGACGCATCCACCACTACTTCCGGCTCGGCCGGTGCGGTCGGCTGCTCGGCCGGTGCCGGTTGCTCGGCCGTCAAAGCAGCCTGGGGACGATTACAGGAAACAGCAACGAGAAAGATCGCGATTGTGATGAGGGATAGATAGTTCATGAGAAAGATTAATAGCCGAAACGGCTGGTGTATCATTAAATCGGCCGACAAAAGAGAATTTGTCGGCGGACACAAATTTACATTTTTTTCTTACTACCCGGACTGTCCTGCTCCATTTCAAGTAACCGGCGATCCACCTCGGCCGTGAATAGCTCGGCTCCTTTGAGGCTCATGTGGCTCAGGTTATAGAAATTAGTCGGGTCGTCCTCGCCCATTTTTTCCAGGTTCCAGTACAATACTCCGCTATCCTGCACCAGACTGTCGGTAATCGGTCCATAAATATCTCCGATCTCTTCATTGAAAGCGTCGTTATAAATAAAGAACTTGGGTGGATTGATTAAAACCACCTGTGCCCCGATGCTGCGGCTCCGGGCAATTGCCCGTTTTAACCGTTCGACATTTCTTTGTCGGACCGCCGGGTCCATCTTGTTTTTTAGCTGAGTCTTTAACTTTTGGAGTTTTTTTGATTTTCTGACAATTTCCAAATCGTAGTTGATCCGTTTGAATTTATCTTCTTTTTTGGTCACCACCGATTTAAATCCCCAGCGATTGTACAAGTCGGGTCTCGGGGGTTTTAGTAACTCATCGTAGAGTGGGTAGCGAGCCAGAAATAAATTCTTCAACTCGAACGGCCCCTCCCGGAGACCGAAGTAATAATTCAGTTTTCGATCGTTAAACCACGCCCCGCTATTTTCCTTGTCCAAATACCCCCGCGACAGGTCGAAGATCACATAACGGGGCCGAACCGTTTTCATAGCCAGTTCAAATAAGGCATAATCCACGTTGAATGCACTGTTCGGCATCGCCAGCGAAAGGGTATTCAGCGTGATCTTTCCGGGGTCTATTGCCCGGTAGGTGTGCGAAGGCCCCACAATGAGAACCGCTATGCTATCCGCCTGCCTATCCAGGTACTCTTTCTTTAGCTTGAGGTAAGAGTGATCGTCGTGCCGGGTCTTTATTTCCACGAGCAGCAGAAAAACCAGCACGATCGCGATGAAGGCCCCTATTTTGATCAAGAAATTCCGCATGGCTAAAATTGAAAGTAAACAAACTCAGTCGATTCCCCACCCCAGATCAGAATGCTGAAGATAAGTAAAAGATAAGCTCCCCAGCGTACTACCGGCACCGCTTCTCCGGGCAATAATTCCAGTCCGTGATTCTTGTTGCGCTGGTGCCATTCCACGGCAAAGAAAATAAAGACGAACGCTGTTTCGATGATGGGTACTTTCGGGATGCTGAATAGGGACGTAGAGAACATTTTACGCAGCATCAGTACGGCATCCCCCAGGTCCCGGTGAATAAAAAATACCCCCACCAGCATAAATGACACGTAGGTTGTCGCCATTTGATACGTTTCTCTGATCGTGGGCAATACCTTGCCCGCAGCTACCGGCCCACGAAATTTTCGCCGCCGTTTACTAAATATCGTAGGTACGAACAGCAAAGCGTTCAGCAGGCCCCAGATAATGTAGGTCAGCGAAGCACCGTGCCAGAGGCCGGTGACAAAAAACACGATCAGAATGTTTCGGAATAGCTTGGGCTTGGTAAATCCCTTCAGCCAGGAAACGAGATAGTCACGGAACCAGGTGATGAGCGAGATATGCCACTTTTGCCAGAACTCCGCGATACTACGGGCGAACAGGGGGTAATCGAAATTTTTCATCAGGTCGAAGCCCAGAATTCTTGCCGTACCGATGGCAATATCGGAATAGCCGGCAAAATCGCAGTAAAAATGAATCACCCCCAAGACCGCTACCAGGAAAAGCGTGGCCCCGTTTTGGGCCGAAACATCAGCCGAATTACCGTACACGTAAAGAGCCAGATTATCGGCAATGACCATTTTTTTGAATAACCCCCACAGTACCTGCCGACAGCCATCGGCGGCGCGCTCGTAAGTAAATTCTCTCTTGCGCTCAAACTGGGGAATCAAGCTACCCGCCCGCTCGATGGGCTCCGGCCACCAACTGGGGAAAGAAACTGACGTAGGCGAAGAAAACCAGCGGATCGCGGGTGGGTTTGATTTTTTCCCGGTATACGTCAATGGTATAACTGAGGGTCTGGAGGGTATAAAAGCTGATTCCGACCGGCAGGATAATATTCAGCGAGGTATACCCCAGGTCCGTTCCCACTATATTAAGCGCACTGCGCAAGCTATCCAGAAAAAAGTTGAAGTATTTGAAGAAGCCGAGAATTCCCAAATTAGTAGCCAAACTAAGGTACAGGAGCAACCGCCGGTAAGGTTTAGCGGTTGTTCGCTCCAGGGCAATGCCGACCCCGAAATCAACCGCGCTACTTACAAAAATAAGCAGCAGAAACCGCCAGTCCCACCACCCGTAAAAGATGTAGCTGGCCACCAGGATGAGGACATTCTGAATCCTGACGGTCCTGTTGAGTACAAACCAGTAGAGTACGAAGAAAATCGCAAAAAAGACCGCGAATTCAAGCGTAGTAAAGGTCATTTATCATCTAATAAAGTGCGGAAAATCAGCACCTTTCTATCAGGAGCTGTCTTACAACGACAAGTGCTTTTTTTATAGCATAATAACAAGACGGTAGGAGAAATACTACCAGAACGACACGGCTTCCCGTTGCTCTTCGGTCAGTACTTCCGCTTTGAGTCTCTTGATGAGCTTGCGCCGTTCGGCTTTGGATTCTTTTTTGCGCAACTCTTCCAAATCGTATTCCGTGGCAATTTCCCGAACCTGGGCAACCTGTGCTTCACTCAGTACGATCCGCGGCTCCATGCGTTTGATCAGCCGGTCGATATAATCCTGAGACGGTTTTTCGGGTTGGAGGGCGTTGGTGGTACGCTTTTTTCGTCCCGTCGTTTTTCCGTTGGTCGTTTCACCCGCAGTCGCCGAAAGGGTATCCCCCCGGCTGTCTGACCGATCCGGTTGATCGCTGCTATCTTCGCCCGCCGCAATGGCAGCGGGAGAATCGGTAGCAGGATTGTTTTCGCCGCCGCAGCCGCAACATACGAGCAGGAAGAGGACAACGGAGAGCATGGAAGGAGAAAAGCTCATGGGGGAAGCAGGTTTGGTGACAAATCGGGGCACAAGATAGGTAAAACCGGTTGGCAAAGCAGTCAGCTAAGTTCTCTTGTCAGCTTCCCCCCGCCGTTGCCCATACTATCCGGGGGGGCTAGTCGTCCCGTGGAGAATGGCTAACTTTGCGGCGGACCAAGTTGCCTTTTTCCATGCCACCGAATACCGGGCCGTTTACTGTACTGACCGACCTTTACCCCCGCAATCAGGGAAAGGGAGGGTGGCAGCGCCTGCGTGCAGCCGGACAAGAATTGTACGATTACCGCTTTTTCGTGCGGCGGTTAATTGAAATCAGCCTCACCACGGATTACAAGCGATCGTTTATCGGCCTGACCTGGTTGGTCATCCTCCCGCTGGTATCGGTCGTAATCTGGATTTTGCTCAACGGCGCGGGGGTCATCTCGCCGGGAAAGACGGCTATCCCCTACCCCGCTTATGTACTGCTAAGCACCTCCATCTGGGGCTTTTTTGCCGAATTTTACCGCAGCACCAGTCGGGTTTTTATTACTTACGGCCGCATGATGTCAATGGTGGACTTCCCCCACGGAACGGTTCTGGTAGAAGTGCTGGCCGTTCACCTGATTCGCTTCGTCATTCCGTTCTCGCTCAACCTGATCGTCCTCCTGTTATTCGGCGTCCGGTTCACCTGGTGGGCCCTTCTTTTCCCACTGACCCTGGTGCCCCTGTTACTGGCCGGAGCGGCCGTCGGTCTGCTGGTCGCCCTGCTGAGAATCGTGGCGGTGGATATCAGTAACCTGGCCGATGAGGGTATTCGGCTGTTGATGTTTTTAACGCCGGTCATCTACGCCCCGAAAATCAATCTGGGTGCCCTGTCCTTTATTATCGAGTTGAATCCGATGACTTACCTGATCAGCTTCAGCCGCGATCTACTGACCAAGGGAACCTTTTACGAACCGACCTATTACCTGCTTACCCTGGGTGGCACCCTGCTGTTGTTTGGGGGTTCCGCACGCCTTTACCGCCGGGCACAGCCCCGGATTATTGAACGTTTGATCAACAACTGATGACTATTACTCCCCTGTTATCGGTTCGCGAGTTGAGTAAAAAATTCAGCAAGGACATCAAGTACAATATGTACTACGGTATCCTGGATCTGACGCGGCGGCCAAACCGGATCACGGCCCAACCGCCCGAACTACGCAAGCGGGAATTCTGGGCCGTACGGGACGTATCCTTTGATATTAATCCTAATGAGATCGTCGGAGTAGTAGGAACCAATGGTTCCGGCAAGACGACCCTGATGCGGCTGATTGCTAATATTTACCCCATGGATAGCGGGCGGATACTGGGGAGGCCTGATTTAAGGGTAACAGCAATTTTTGCCCTCAACTCGGGTATGCAACCCCTTTTTACCGGCCGAGAGAACATCTACATCAAAGCCTCCATGTATGGCATGAGCCGGGCCGAGATCGACGCTAAAATGGATTTCGTGACCGATTTTTCCGAACTGGGCGACAAACTGGACCGGCCCTTCGGCAATTACTCTTCGGGGATGCGGTCACGTCTCTCTTACTCCATCGCACTGGCAACGGACCCCGATCTATTCATCATCGACGAGGCACTGGCGGTCGGTGATTCCGCCTTCAAGGCCAAGTGCCTGGACAACCTCAAGGAGTATGCAGCCCGCCCCGACAAGGGGGTGATTTTTGTTTCTAACCAAATACGTAAAGTGCTTAAAGTAGCCACCCGCGTCCTGATCATGGATACCGGCCGCATCGTCTACGAATCCACCGATATTGCCGGAGCACTGGAATATTATGCCCTCAACTCTTATAAAGGTAATGACGAGGAGCAACGTAGGCGGGAATTACGCAAAATTCAGGATTATGAACTGGGGGATTTGGGTGGATGACGTGAGGCGAGTGACACAAAAAGCACTATAAGTGCGGCTAAAACACCACAATTGTGCCAACTACCGGCCGGTCTTCGCAAATAATACTCTTGCTCCCTTGCAAATGACTATCCATTTTGTCACCCTCAATTGCTATCGGGTCATGGTAGATCTTTTTCCAGCTGCCTGCAAGTTATTCTTCGTCCAGTTCGATGCTGCCATCATCATAAAAGATCACTTGTTCGGGAACCGTGATGCCGGCCTTACTCCGTTTCATTAAGAGTGTGTCTAAAATTTTCAAGAACTGAGAATCAATGGTTCGCTTCGCGGCTACTTCGTGGTAACCCCAGCCGCCGCGAAGGAGAGGGGTGACGGGGAGTTGACATACAAGTAAAACTGTAGTGGTTTAACTTAAATAGATTGGGCAACCTAAATTGTAGTGGGTAAACATACATAGACTGGACAGTCTAGATTATGACTGGAGTAGACGATTCTTCCAGATTAACCCAATAAAATAATTTAAATATCGGAAAAAATTATTGATTTAAACAACATTAAACCCTAAATGTACAAAGTTAACGAATCTATCTCTACCGGAGTTTCGGTTAAAAAACACTTTGCATTATATCAAGTTCTCATCTTTATAGATTTTCAAATCCCCCCCCCCCGCGTGAGGTGCCTGCAAGGGCCGACCGCAGGGAGGAGCCGCGCTAGCGGCCAAGGCGACCGCCGCGCCTGGAAGGCACCGACCCCGGCATTAGCCGGGGGCACGCCCAAACCCCGCCGAAAAACAATTACCCCTCCCGGCCGGCCAGATAATCGAGTAGTTCGGCGTAGACGGTGCCTTCGCGCAGGACGGCGGCGTTGCCGAGGATGATGAGTTGCTCCCGCGCGCGGGTCATGGCGACGTTGAGTTTGCGGTCTACGCCCTCGGCGGTGGGGCGGCAGAGCGACTGCATCTGGCGGGCGTGATTAGTGCAGAGGCTGAGCAGGATGATGCGCCGTGCGCCGCCCTGGTAGCGTTCGACGGTGTCGACGGTGATCTCGTCGGTGGGGAGGCCGGCGGCGGTGAACCGGTCGAGGATATGGGCGATCTGGGCGCGGTAGGGCGTGATGATGCCGATGTCGGACGGCAGGAGCGGGGCGTCGGTGGCGGCGTAGAGGAGGCGTAGCTTTTGGACGAGCTGCACCAGTTCGCCGGCCTCGTGGCGGTTGACTTTGTAGTCGGTGCTGCCGCCGTCGATGGGGGTGGGCAGGTAGACCAATCTGCCGGAGCAGAGGAGGCGTTCGTAGCGGCAACCGCCGTCCAGGACGGTCAGGTCCAGGGGGGCGAGTTGGCCGAGACGGGCGGGGATGCCTTCGGGAAGTAGGTCGAGTTCGCCCTCGTAGAAGCGGCTGCTGGGGAAGGCCATGATGTCGGTGTGCATCCGGCCCTGGTAGGCGAGCATGGCGTAGGCCCAGTGCCAGCCCCGGTCGGCGGCAGCGGCGGTAGAGGCGCTCGAAGAGGCTGCCGGCCAGGTCGGTGACGCCGATCTCGCGCAAGGGGCCGTGGTTCACCTGAGTGGTTTCCTCGTCCTGCGCCACCACGGCGGGCAGCTGGCGGTGGTCGCCGATGAGCAGCACGCGGGGGGCGCGGTTGAGCAGGCCGCTGAGGAGGGGTTCGAGGATCTGCGAGGCTTCGTCGACGATGATGCGGTCGAACTGGATCAACTCGAACAGCTCGGGGTTGCCCGCGATGCCGGAAACGGTGCCGACGTAGATGCGGTGGCCGTGCAGCAGTTGCTTGAGTTCGCGGCGGGTTTCGATGTTTTCGGTGCGGCGGCGCAGCAGACGTTCCTGGAAGGCCGGGGCCGTGCCGTAGCGCGAGCCGATGCGTAAGTAGTCAGTAAATTCCCCGCCGCCGATACGTTCGATGCTTTCGCAGATCTCGTCCACGGCGCGGTTGGTGTAGGCCAGCAGCATGATGCGCTCCTCGGTGCGGTGGTAGAGGTGGTCGGCCAGGTGGTGGAGCATCACGCTGGTCTTGCCGGTGCCCGGCGGACCCCAGAGGAGGAAGTAATCGGGTGCGGCGAGGATGGACCGCAGGATGTCGGCCTGCTGGGCAGTCATGCCGGGGGGCGCGGGCAAATCGGCGGGTTCGTAGGTGCGGGGTGCGCGCAGGCCCAGCCAGAGGGCGCGGCGGATGGGCGGTGCCTCGGCGAAAGTCCACAGGCCCCGGTAGTAGGTGTTGAAGCCGCTGTCGAGCACGTCTTTTTCGAGTGCCCAGCCGGTGAAGGAACGGAAAAAATCGTCGTTCGACTGCCGTTGCCGCAGCCGGATGGTGCAGCTCTCGGCGCCGATCTCCACCAGCGTACACTTGAACACCTGGTTGCGCAGGGCGGCCTGGGGTTCGGAGTAGCCGTTTTCCTCCATCACCTCGCAGGGGTAGAGGGCCATGATGTCGCCGCGCCGGAACTTGACCAGGTCGTGGGTGCGCGGCCCGCGCCGCAGGTGCACCAGTCCGTCGGCGGGTTCGTAGCGGTCGTAGCGCAGGTCGCCCAGCCGCTCGAAGCGGCCGTCTTTTTCGGCGGGGTCGTCCAGCCAGAGGCCGGCCAGGCCGTTGATGGTTTCGCTGCCCTGGCGGCCGGTCTTGGCCAGGGCGTGCTCGCGGGCGGTGAAGCCCAGGTAAGCCCCCAGGTAGGCGCGTTCCAGGGCATTCAGGTTGCGGTAGGTGCCGTAGATGCGCTGCAAATCCTTGATGAGGAAGCCCTTGAGCGTGGGGTATCGCTCGGGGTTGATGCGGTCGATCAACCGGTCGGTCTGGCGTATCAGGAGGGTCTCGTCGGTGGGATCGTCGCCCGGTGCAAGGGTACCGATGCTCGCCAGCAGCCGCTCGATGGCGTAGAGTTGGTTGCGGACGGCCAGGGCCTCGTGCTGCAAAAAGCGGTCGCGGGGGGCAAAGCGCAGTTGCCGTTCCTCGGCCCCGCTGTAGAGGATGTAGTTGGCCACCGGCGAGCGCGCGCCGTAGGCGCCGCGCACGATGAGGTCGTAGCAGAGCGTCTGCACGAAGTGGTTCGCACTCAGGCCATGCTTGTTGGGGCGGAAGACCTTGCCACTCTTGAGTTCGATGATGCTGGCGCGGGGCGTCTCGCCGTCCTCGGCGGCCGGGGCGCGGTGCAGCAGGTCGAGGCGACCCTGCAAACCATAGGTGGGGCTGTAAAAAGAGGGTTCCAACTGACTGGTGGCGCGGTCGATGTCCTGCTCGCCCAGTTGCTGTTCGGTCACCAGGCGCAGGTTAAGGTAGTGGCGTTGCAGGGTGCCCAGCATATCGCGGATCTCGCGATCATCCAGGCGGCAAAAGGTAAGCGGGGCCAGGGCGAAGAGTTCCTTTTTCAGGTCGCGATAGGTCAGTTCGGGGTCCTGGATGAGGGCATCCAGGAAGTAGTTGGCCACGTTTCCGCGCAGTTGAGGTACGTTGGTGGTAAAGGGCAGCAGCTTTTTAGTGAGGTACTGCCAGGGCAGCGTCCCGTCGGGCTGAAAGCTTTCGGAAACGGCCGATACGTCGATCAGGTGATCGGGTTCGATAATGAGGTCGCGGGGGTGCAGTAGGCCGTCTTCGTGGATTTCCACTTCCAGCAGATTCACCTGCACCGGCAGTCGGGTAATGGTGCGGATGATCTGCACGGCGGCGTTCAGCAGTTCGCCGCCGCGGCCGGCTTCGCCGTACTGCACCCGCCGCGCGGGTGCGCCGGGTTCCTCGGTCCGCACGATCAGTTGGTCGCGGGCGGCATCGTCTTCCACGGCCACGGCCCGCAGGGTATCGCGGAAGGCGACCACCGCGCCCTCGTCGAAACGGAACGGAAACCCGGACCGGGCGGCCCCCTTCAGTTCATCGGGGATGTCCTGCCCGTAGATCAGTTCGGTCGCCTGCAGCAGCACGGTTTCCGACAGTTGCTCCCATTTCTCCAGTTCTTCCGGCGGCAGCGATTCCCAGCGGCTGCGGTTGCGAAAGCGGTTGACGTGGTAGATCAGTTTGCCGGGGAAGGCGTACTTGTGACCCGTGTAGGCAATGCGGGCGTAGATGGTGGTAAAGTGCAGCCGCTCGGGCTTGGTGGCTTCCTCGAATAGCCGCAGCAGCAAAAACCGCCGCGCCTCCAGCCGGCCCGCCGCGTCCAGCTCCTCGCTGGCGCGAATGCGGAGCAATTCGCGGTGGAAGTAGGCGGTGAAGGCGGCGTTTCTCATCGGGGTGGCGTGGTGCATTTGTTGGGAAGGGCCGCGAATATAGTGGTTTTGTTTGGGAGTGGATGGTAGATAAACTTATACGGCAGTTTAACCGGTAATTCCCAAGATTAAATGTAGTACGCTACGAAAACTTGTCAATGAGTTTTGAAGTAGGCTGTCCAGTTTATCAGGCTTGAGCCAGTACAGGTTTTGCTCTCGCTTCTTGGAGACCTCTCCCCCGGCCCCTCTCCAAAGGAGAGGGGTGACGGGGAGTTGACATACAAGTAAAACTGTAGTGGGTTAACTTAAATAGATTGGACAACCTAAGTTTTGAAGGATCATCCGCACCATGTACAATTTCTACAATAATGACTCTTACCCGCTCTTCCTCAATCGTATAAATTACTCGGTAGTCCCATTGTAAAACCCTGCGGTAAGTTATGTTTTTCTGTACATATATCATGAACGCGCTCGTGAGCTTCTGGAAAGGTTGTTAGAGATTTGACTGATTTCATAATTTCACGAAGAACATATTTTGATCGCTCTTCAGACGATTTTCGTCTCACATAATCCGTTATTTTACGTAAACTTTCAAGTGCCTCCGGAATAATTATAACACGATATTTCTTTACCATGATGCAATTTCTTCTTCCGCATCTTCCAAACTAATAAATCTCCCCTCTTCCTTGGCTGCACGCACCCGCTCATCGTAGATCGGTTTCGATTCGGAGGCAAATTTTGGTTCACCGTCTATGGTATAGCCAATAATGGATTCTGCCTTCACTTGCAGTTCTTTATGGTAAGTGTCTAACATGGAGTGAACGACCCGTAAAAACGGCTCATCTATTTTGTTCAGATAATTATCAATTTCAGATCTAAGTTGTCCAGTACTCATAAAAATAAGGTTTATAAAAGATTCTAGTATTAAAGGTACGTCTTTCAAAGTAAACACTCCCGAATCGAGCTAAGTTTCCGGTTTTATTATCATGCACCCCGCTACAAATCAAACCCCAGATCACGCCGCAGCCCTACGCCTTCGAACTCGATCTTCTCCGCATTCTCCAGACTCTGCGCCAGCGCCTCTTCCCACGTCTCCCCGTAGCTGGTGACGGCCAGCACGCGACCGCCGGATGTCACTATTCGGCCCTGTTCGTCGCGGCGGGTACCGGCATGGAAAACCAGTGAGCCTTCCACCTCGTCCAGGCCGCCGATCACTTTCCCCTTTTGGTAATCACCCGGATAACCGCCCGAGACCAGCACCACCGTCGCGGCCTGCCGCTCGTCCGTGCGGATCACGGTGGTCGACAGTTCACCCTCGGCCACGGCCACGCACAGCTGCACCAGATCGGTCTCCAGGCGGGCCAGTACGGACTGCGTTTCGGGGTCGCCCATCCGGCAGTTGTACTCGATCACGTAGGGTTCGCCGTCCACCGCGATCAGGCCCAGAAAAAGGAAGCCGTGGTAGTGCAGTTTACGCGCCCGCAGGCCCTCCAGGGTCGGCTTCACGATGCGCTGTTCCACCTTTGCCAGCAGATCCGGGTCCACGAAGGGCGGGTGGCTGATGCTGCCCATGCCGCCCGTGTTGGGGCCGGTATCGCCCTCGCCGCGTCGCTTATAGTCCTTGGCTGCAGGCAACAAACGGTAGCTCTCGCCGTCGGTCAGCACGAAGACCGAAAACTCGATCCCGTCCAGAAAATCCTCGATCACCACCATCTCCCCAGCCGCGCCGAACTTGCCGCCCAGCATGGCCCGCAACTCCTCCTTAGCAGCCTCCCGCTCGTCCAGGATCACCACGCCCTTACCCGCCGCCAGACCGTCCGCCTTCAGCACGTAGGGCGGCTCGGTCTGATCCAAATAAGTAAAACCCTCCTCCAAAATATCGGCCGTAAACCGCTGGTAACCGGCGGTAGGGATGTCGTATTCCTCCATGAACGCCTTGGCGTACGCCTTGCTCCCTTCCAGCTGCGCCGCCTCCTTCGAGGGGCCGATAAAATACACGTGCGCCAAGTCCTCGTCCTCCTGGAAGTAATTCTGTACCCCCCGCACCAGCGGTTCCTCGGGGCCGCAAATTACCACCTTCACGTCGTGTTCCAGCACGGCCGCGCGCAGGGCACCGAAGTCGTTCACGTCCACGTCCAGGTTGGTGCCCAGCTCCGCCGTACCGGGGTTTCCGGGTGCAATAAACAACTGCTTACACAGTGGGCTTTGGCTGATTTTCCAGGCAAAAGCATGTTCGCGGCCGCCGCCGCCCATCAGGAGAATATTCATGGGTTATAAGGGTTGACAAGGATGGAAGGAATGAAGGATGGAGGGATTGAAGGATTGAAGGGGTAACGTAGAGACGCAACATCTTGCGTCTAGGCGACCAACAGTCGCCGCCTTTTCGTGCATCCAGGCGACCAACAGTCGCCGCCTTTACGTGCGTCTAGGCGACCAACAGTCGCCGCCTTTACGTGCATCCAGGCGACCAACAGTCGCCGCCCTTACTTTACTGCCGGTTCCCTCAGTAAACCCTTCAACTCGCTAAATGGAAGATACAGATCGATCTGGCCCATGGCGTAAGCGGCAATTTCGTAGGGTGAATAGCTGAACAACAGACCTTCGGGCAAGAGGGCCACATTGGTAGTGAGGGTCATTTCGTTATCGAAAAGGAAGTTAGCGAGGGGTTCGTCTTTATCCAATTCATACTGGCGGCGGAGAGCGCGTTCCAGGGCGGGCAGCAATTCCTCTTGGCGGGCGGGCGTAATGAGATCATCAAGGGTGATACGGCGACCCTGCGAGGGACGGTAACTGAATAACTCGGTATAATGGTTGCCGTGGGCACCGCCGGAATAGTTGTAAAAATAAAGGGCGAAGGTGAATAGATCGTTCTGATTCCAGTAGACGGTCATGGTGATATCGTCCTGGCTGGAATAAGAAAAGGGGTACTCGATGACTTCCGAGCGTTCCGGCTTATCGGTCAGGTAGCCCGCCATGAGGGTATCGGCAAAGGCGGCGATGGCCTGCTTGAATTCCGGACCCAGGACGGTGCGGGTGGAATCGCCGGTGACGGCGTGGTAGATATCGGTATTAATGCGGCGGTTAAAGGCCGTATCGGCCGTGGCGGCGGGCAGCAGGGCGGCCGTGAAATTGGCCTCCGGGGTCTCGGCCAGATCGGCAAACAGGGGTTCGTTACGATTGACCAATTGAGGAGCAACGCGCACCGCCGGCACCGTGGGCCGCAGGGCGGTTTCCGTTCCGCCGAGGGTGATGCGCCGCACGGCGGCACCGGCCGTAAACGGCCCCACCAGCCGGAAAGGCGTGGCAGCTTCGTCCACGCCGGTCAGTAATAGGGTGTCGCCCCGCAGTTCGGGGAAGTACAACTCGAAACGGCCCGTGGCGGGATCGAAAGTCGGCATTTGCACGCCGCCTTCTCCGTAGCCGCGCACGGAATCTATGCCCGGCACCTCGGGATAACGGAGGTAATAGTAGGTCATGGCCTCCCGGTCGTCAGCGGTATACTGAAGGTAGGTCGGATCGTCCATATCGGCCTTGGCCAGGTATTCTGCCGGAGAGTCGGCAGCGGTTGAACTACCGGTGGAAGTACTCGTTCCGGCCGGGTCGGCGGAGTTATCGCAGGCACTAAGGGCAATGAATATTAACAGCGTAAAGAGAAAAAGAGAGCGGGTCATGGGGATGAAATTTCGCACGAAAGTAGTGAGCCTGGCGGACAAATGCGCCGCTGGGTGTTTTAACGGGCGGGTACGCGGCTAATTGCCCGGCTAAACCTAAACCGTGCCGGCCGGTTTGCAAGGAAAAATAACCCCGATGGACATGAAATTAACCGGCCAGGCGGCCATTATCACCGGCAGTAGCAGCGGGATCGGCCGCGCCTGTGCGTTGGGCCTGGCCCGCGAGGGTGTGCGGGTGACGATCAATTACCACTCGGACGAGCAGGAAGGCCAATTGGTGGTAGACGAGATAAATGCCATCGGCGGGGCGGCGATTCTGGTGCAGGCCGATGTAAGTAAGCCCGACGACGTGGAGCGGATGTTCAACGACACCATCCACGCTTTCGGGCGGCTGGACATATTGGTCAATAATGCCGGGATGCAAAAAGACGCCGCCCTGGAAGACATGACGCTGGAGGACTGGAACCGCGTGATCAACGTAAACATGACCGGCCAGTTCATCTGTGCCCAAGCGGCCGTGCGCCAATTTCTCAAACAGGGTATCGACCCCGAAGTGAGCCGTGCGGCGGGCAAGATCATCTCCATTAACAGTGTCCACGATCGCATTCCTTGGGCCGGCCACATCAACTACGCCACCAGCAAGGGCGGCCTGCGCATGATGACCGAAACCATTGCCCAGGAGGTGGCCGGCCGGGGAATCCGCGTCAATTCCATCTCGCCCGGTGCCATCGCCACCGACATCAACCGCTCGGCCTGGGAGAAAGAAGCAGACCTGAAAAAACTGCTCACCAAAATCCCCTACGGCCGCATCGGTCAGGGCGAGGATGTAGCCAATTTATGCACCTTTCTGTGCAGCGATCTATCGGATTACATCACCGGCGCCACCATCTATATCGACGGCGGCATGATGCTTTATCCCAGTTTCCGCGAAGGAGGATGAGTGGATCGTAATAGTAGCGGGTAGACGCATTTGATGAATGCGTCTGGCCGCTACCGTTACTACCGTCTATCATTAGCACATTACCGTTACGGGCGTGTCCGTCCCTAATGGGGCCGGCCGGTCCCTTACCGGCTCGCTGTTCGCTCGGCCCTGCGGGCTGTCCGCTGCGCGGATCACCGTCCAGGCACCTCACGCGGGTGCGCCGGGGTATATTCGTCCAGCCACATTAGTGATGGTTGGCTTACTTTTCTCCTTCATATAGTTCCATGCTGTCCCAGGGTACATCCACGGAGTTGTCCTTTCGCAGTTTGCCCGTGTCTGACATCAGGTAGGCACGGCGTTGGGGTTCCATGCCGGGCCGTTTGCGAATCAACTGCGCCACGTCAAGCAAACCGTCGCGATTGATATCCAGGATATAGCTGTCCAGTTGGGCACAGCGGCCGGAGCGACACTTGCGGTAAGCCAGGGTCTTGATCAGTTTTACCCGGTCGCCCCGGAAGGCAAATAGTTCGATTCGGTCATCGGTGGGGCTTGCCATTCTTACCAGGTAAAGATTCTCATCGTCGCCCCGGATGGCACCGGCGGCGTAGGCCGTGGTTCCTTCGCGGGCAGCCAAACGGCGGTAGCGGCCGGGTAGCAAATTGGTTATGCCGCTACCGATTTCAACGCCCTCCAATAGATAATTTTCGCTAGGCTGTACTTCTTCATCCGCATATACGTGCAATAACCCCACTTCCTTTTCGGGGAAAGCGGCATCAAACATTCGGGCTTCTTCCGAATCCGGCAGCTGGGCACCCGCGTAGGTGCGGGGGCCGCTTACTTTGGTCGTTGCCTGTTGCTGCGCGATGAGGAAGGAACAGGTAAATAGCAGGATAAAGAGCGATAAATATTTCACAGTTAGCTTTTTACTTTGCTAACGCAAATACCCCCCCGGCATGTTTGGCGGCGGGTGGGGAGGGATCAGTAGTATAATTTCAGAAGATAAAAGCTACTGCAAGTTATCCGGCACGGCAGCTTTTCGATAGGAAATTATTCTTACCGCCACCCTGCGTGAGGTGACCGGACGGGGTGAGTGCCAACGAACAGCCCGCAGGGCCGAGCGAACAGCGAGCCGGTAGGGGACTGACCGGCCCGTTCAGGGACGGACACGCCCTTATTTTAATAGGTAGTACCCTCCTAACGAGTTCACTACTACAATCTATCCAATACCTACTACAACGCCTCCGTGTATGTGGCGGACAAAGCTTTAGCTAAGTCTGATCATCATACACTTTGTTGGCTGCCGTGTTTTTTCTTTTTCTATTTGCCCGAATTGAGGAACTGGTTTCATTTTTTATCTATCGTTCAAACGAAGCATTTATTTCTTATCTACAAATTCGGAAACTATACTGCATAATTTCTTAGTAATTTGTAAGTTTAGGTTTCTCATTTCAAGTTTCGTTTTTTAAGAATTTTTTCCAACTCTTTATTCCTTTTATTATTTTCAGAATTATTAAACATTTTGTAAGCAAAATAAATTAGAATAAGTCCAAAAAAGCCAAAATTGTTTTTTGCAACTGCATAAACAACAACGCCTATTGCACATCCAATTAATAAAGCATGCATTATTGCATTTGATTTCATCTTTTTTGCTTCATCTAACAATTCTTCGTCGGTTAATTCTGATAGTTCTTTATTTTTCATTTATTTTCTTTTTTGCCTCAATTTTTATTGTAATATATTTAGAATTCAGATTTCCAAAAAGTCAATTTTTAAAAACTTATTTTGGAAGAATGCCTTTTTTCTTTTCTCATGGCGGCCAACTACTACCCACTAGTTAACTCCCCTCCTTCGCTTCCAGCTTCAAAAATTCCTTACTCGCCCGTACGGGGAAAACCCCGGCCGTCTGCTTGCCCTCCGCCACGAAGTAGTATTCCTGGACGGCCGTGCGGGGCAGGGTGACCGACCAGCGGTCTTCCTCGCCGGCGTCGAGGGGCATTCGTTTCCAGGGGAGGAAGGCGGCCGGGCGGTAAAAGAGCCAGACGGCTTCGAGCGGGTCGTCGGTGGCGGTAGCGGTGACGGCGATTTTTACGTTTTCGCCGCTCGGCTCCACGGGGAGGGGTGAAACGGCGGGGGCGACGGTTTTGATGAGCGGGTGCTCGGAGAGGTACTTGGCGCGGCCCACCATGAGTTCGCGCAGGCCGATGATCTCGTGGTCGTCGATGGTGATGGTGGTGTCGAAATTGAGATCGAACCACTCCAGGGGATAGAGGCGGTTTTTGTCGGCCACTACTTCCTTGCGGATAAGTTTGCGCCACTCCTCGGCGCGGGCGACGTACTTGCCATCAGCGATATTTTCCTCGTAGATCGTCTTGATGTGGGCCACGTAGATCTTGCGGAAGAGCGGGGTCTTGAGCAGTTCCAGAACCAGGGGGCGGCGCTGGTTTTTCTCCTGATAGTGGAGGAAAATGCTCAGGTTTTGCATCCCGCCGTTGGTAAGGGGTTTGCCGATGCCGGTGTAGCGAAAACCGCCGAAACTGAGGTTCATGTCCCACACGACGGGGTGGAAAATGCCGAAGGTGTCGCGGTACATATAGTAGTTGTGACAGAGGTGGCCGATGTAGCTGTCGAGGTTGACCACGGCGTTGTCGAAGGCCAGCATCCAGAGGGCTTCGTCAATATGGAGGATGCTTTCCAGCTTTCGGGCTGCTTGTTCAGGATGCGCGTGAACTCGATCAGGTCGGTCCAGCCGCGATCGCTTTTGAGTTCGTAGTAACGCAGGTAGCAGGCGGGGTTTTCGCCCAGGTACTGGAGGCTGGCCTTGTCGCTGTCGGGGCAACCGGAAGATTTGGGTTTGCTGTAATCGGGGTCGCATTTGATGAGCGTACCGTCGTCATGACCGTAGAAGGTCTCTAACAAATCATCATCTACCGATTGAGTAAGGTTGTAAAGGCCGAGGTATTCGCCGTTAATGGACACCCGCGCGAAATTGGCCCGCGAAGCCGGCATGTATTTGGAAGCGATGTCGTAGGACATCACCTCGCGCAGAAAAGTAGGATCGCGGAAAACGTTGGACAGTTTGAGCGAAGTGTAACCGCCCGGCAGGCGGTTTTTCTTTTCCTCGTAGTTGACCTTGATATTGAACGGCAGCTTATCGCTGTCCTGCTGAATGACGTTAAAGTAAGAGCTATTGCCTTTATATCGGATGCCGGCACCCTCGTAGAGCTTGCCGTCTACCTTTACGTCCATAACCAGCCGCCCGTCTTCACCGGCCTGCTTGAGGGCGTGAAGTTTGCGCTGCCAATCGGTATCTTTGAACAGCACGTCCACCTCTACAATGTGATTCCAGGCGTACAGGTCCGGCTCCTTTTTCTGCCCGGGCAGCAAACGGCAGCAGACAAAGCAGGAGCAAAAGGAAGGAAGCACGAGAGTAGCGATACGGCATACGGGTTATTTATTGAGCGTGGCGAGATCGGCGGTATGCCGGTTGCTATGATAATCGACGGGGCTGAAGCCGACGGCGGCGGCGTTTTCGGTGCGCAGGTAATAGTGAAGGGTGGTGTTACCGGCGGCCGGCACCACTGCCCCGAAAGTGCCGTCGCCGGCCTCCCCGTCGTGGTGGCTGCCATCGTCGGACATTTCCAGGCGCTGAAAGGCACCGTCGTCCGCGCCGAGGCGGTAATACAGAACGGCTCCCTTGGGAAAATCGTCTACCAAAGCGTAAACCCGAAACTCGTCCAGTTTTTCGGCGGAAAACTTTTCCCGCGCACGCACCCCTTGTTCTTTAATAGTGGGTGGCAGTGCGGTGTAGACGGACTGTTTCCGCAGGTAGTCACCCCGCTGCTGCATAAACGCCAGCAGACCGGGAACCCGGGAGCGTCGGCCGATGGTTTCGGTCGTGGCGCGGTCAAAATCGGCCATCTCGTAAAAGCGGCTGGAATCACTTTCCACGGCGGGGCGGATGCGCTCGCGCAGGAAGTTGGTTCGTTTTTCCAGCCAGCCGCTCAGTACGTATTCCTGGAGCAGGGTGCGCAGGTGGCTCTGGTAGGTCATGCGGTTAATGGGGTCGGCCAGCAATTTGCTGATGAGCGGGCGGGTGGCATCATCTGCGTGCAGCAGCGGATCTAGTTGGGCGAGCTGGTCCAGGTCCAGGTCGGAGGCCTTCGGCCCCCGCTGTTTTTGTAGCCGCCGAAAGCAAGGTTCATCTCCCCGGGGATGGGCACCCACTTTTGGTCGGAAGCCCGCTGGTAGAGGTAATATTATTTGGCAAACTGGCCGGAGTAGCTATACAGGTTGACAAATAAATTGTTGAAGGCGAGCATCCAGAGCGTAGCGTCGAGATCAACGGTCTCGGCAGACACATTTTGGCTCAATCGGGCCAGCGGAGCGTAGTTATCGGCTTGTAACAGTTGATAGAACTGACCGAAGCAGGAAGGGTCGCGCTCGGTTTCCAGGGCATTATAGCGGTGAGGAGCGCAGTCAGCGGTTGCTACGTAGTCGGAATTGGCTTCGGCCAGGAATAGGTTGCCCTTGCCGCCGTCGTCGAAATGGCGGTCGAGAAAATCGGAATCGACCGCTTCCTGCAATACAAACAGGCCCCGGTACTGCCCATTGACGTAGAGCTTGGCGAAACCGGCTTCGGGCGCAGCGAAGAAGCGATTGGCCATCTCGGCGGCCAGCACTTCGCGCACCAGCGAGGGATCACGCAGGGCACTGCCCAGCCAGATTTGGCTGCTCCATTGATGGTGGTGCCCGTGGGTAGCTCGATCAGCATACTGTTACGTGCCTCGCCGGGCTGAAAGCCGCGGCCGGTCCGGTAACGGACCGCCACGTCGAGGCGGCCGCCCGCGCCGGGGTCGGTCATCTGCGCGGCCAGCGTGCCCGTGCCGTTGAAGCGCAGGGAGTCGAGCGAACGCTCGCCAGTCCTGACCGGGAAGAAACAGGCGAAACTCCAGTATTTCGATGGGTCTGGTCGCTTCCTGCGACGTCAGCAGCGGGTTACACAGCAAAACGAGGAGGGGAAACAAGAGGTAATCTCTTCATCGGTGGTTCGGATTCGGTCGCGGAAGACTTCGCGGTACGCCGGGTAGCGGCGTATTATCGTCAAAAGCCTCCCGTTAATTCGGGGGCTTATTTTGGCACGAAGATAGAAAAAAGGTAGCAAGATTTAGTCCGTCGCGTTTGCGTTCGGTGATCCGTTCGACTGCGTGTTCAATCCTGCTTTTAGCTCGACCCGATTACTCTGGGCGGCCGAGCGAATACGGCGTTGTTCCGCCGAATCAGCAGTGATGCACTAGTTCCAGCGCGGGTTGGTTGGCACGGTCCAGGTGGCACAGGGCACGCAGCGTACGGGCGGTTTTCTCGCATCCTGGTAGCGTTCCAGGCTCATTCCCAGCGTGGCGCGGCGTTCCAGGTAGTCCAGTTGCTTGCCCCGGTTGGATTCCTGGCTCTTAAGGTTATTCAACTCTCGTTCCTGTCGAGCCCTGGATTGTTCCCATTTACTCTTTAATTGCTTTATTTTTAACGGGGCGACGGCGTCCAGCGTGCCGTTCGGTACCCGCGCCGGGGCGTCCTGAAGCTTTTGAAGGT
>CAVPZP010000053.1:0-83288 GCA_963710215.1 Lewinellaceae bacterium
TTGGGTAAGGCTGAGTTGTCTCACTCCTTCTGTAACCCTTCACCTCAAATGGTCATTCATGATTGAGCTGATTAGCGTCACTCCCTAGGCTGTCCAGTTCATCAGGCTTAAATCAGTACAGGTTTTGCACTCGCTTCTTGGAGACCTCTCCCCCGGCCCGGCTAATCGTCTGCCCCCCTTAACCCCAGCAGCCGCAGAGGAGAGGGGTGACGAGAAGTTGACATACCGTTAAATCTGTAGTGTGTAAACCTAAATAGATTGGACAGCCTACGTCCCTCCCCATCAGACCCTCTCTCCTTGTCAGGAACAAATATCCTGATAACTTGATCGGCACCACGAGGAACCATACCTTTGCACCAACAGTACCCGCCACGCTTGTGCCGAAAGGAGCAGCGCACCCAGGCGGGTCTTTTTATAGATGGTTGAATTAATTTCTATAAGTCGATTAACATTTGGATGTAGGCTGTTCGTAAAAAATCTATTATCTCTGTTTACTCTTCAAGAGATTCTTGCATCTTTCGATTCCAAGTATGTACAAAAAGATCTGTAGGATTGACTACTGGCATAAAGTAATTGCCCCCTAATACATTCACTGTACGGGTGAAGGCAATACCACGAATAGTTCCTAAGCTTATTCCAAATAATGTTGCCATAAAACCTTTGATTTGATTATCTTCAATATTACTAGATTGATCTAATTTTACCTTAAGCGCATCTAACTCCGGTACATGGAAAAAGTGTGAAACTGAAAACTGTGCAACTCCTGGATGGCTTGTTGGTCCAAGAATATTCAGAGTTGTGGTAATTCGAATTTCCAATTGTTCATCAGGCAAAAAATCATATTCTATTTGAAATGACCAATTGAATGTAATATCTCGCTCTTCTTCTAGGCCTTCCGGCTTAGTTGCAAATAATGTATGCTCGCGAATGGCAATGAGTCCGTAATGCATTAGGCGACTTTGTCGAAAAGTATATTGGTTTCCCGATACTTTGAATCTATATTAGCTACTGCTATGTCAAGGGGGTCTATGCGTGCTTCCTGAGGTTCACTAATGTACAACGGACGCATAACACCATACTCCCCCCGCGCCTTCTTAACCACCGTCTCCACGTTCTCGTACTCAATGCGCGGCACCTTGCCAATAGCCAGGGCTAGACTCACCAATTTAGAAAGCTTATGATCGAAGTTACCGTTGAGTACTTGCGACATATAACTCTTGCTAACCCCGATTTGGGCCGCGAACTGGTTCTGAGACAGGTTGTTTTCTTCGAGATGCTGCTTGATCAACCGAAACAGGTCCAGTTGAAGTTTAGCGGTCCAGAAGTCACTGCTGCGGTATCTGGTATCTAGTGTTTGTGTGGCCATGTTTTCTCGCTTGTGTTGTTTACGTAGTACTCCTTGAACGCCGCCTTCAGCCTTCTAAATTCGGCGATGGTTTCTCGCTGCCCTTTGTTCCCCTTTTTAAATTCACCCAAAACAACCACATTGTTGTCCGGCGGAATCAAAAAGTAGTAAACCCTGAGTTGGTTTTTTTTGAATTCGAATTCCTTCCATTGATCTTCGTGCGGTACATCACGAAGCGGACTGTGAGCATTTGGTGGCAAATCTTTACCCATCGCGCAATCTTCCAGCAAGGCATCAATCTTTTCGAGATCAGCTAGATTACCGGCTTTTTTCATGCGCTTGCGGTAGACCTCTAGGGGCAGCCTGCCATCAACCTCTAACATAAATACCTTCCTGACTGCTCCTGTGGGCATTTCAATCCTGTGGAGCGCGAAGGTAGGCATAAAAGGTGTTAAGTTATAACTTAACGGAGAGGCGATGAGAATATTTTGCATTACTCACACCTTATATATTATCTTGCAAAAGATCGGCGGCAATGCCGCCTTCTCGGACCGGAAGGTCTTAGACCCCCCACCTTTTCTAGCTCCCCCCCCCCCGCCCGCCCCGCGTGAGGGATGGGAGGCGTTGTCTGAACGAAGCGCAGCGCAGAGAGTGCCGGACAGCCCGACCGGCCGCCGGCAGGCGGGCGGGCACGCCCGAAGTATGATTGTAGCGGTAGAGGGTAGTAATTGGTCGGAGCATGGCTCCTTATCGGAATACAACTCCTCAGCCGTTTGGGTAAGGCTGAGAAGCAGCGCAGCTAATCCTTCAATCCCTGCATCCTCCATCCCTCCATCCTTCATTCCCTCCATCCTTCATTCCTTCAATCCTTGGACAAAACCCTCTCGTCTCCCAGCTGTTAGCAGGACGAAATAATTGAAGCCCCGCATGTACACCACAACCATTGACCGCCACGACCAATTTGCCCGCCGCCACATCGGCCCCGGGGACGAAGAGACCCGCCAGATGCTGGAAACCATCGGCGCGGAATCCATGGACCAGTTGATTGACGAGACCGTGCCCGCGCCCATCCGCGTACGGGAGCCGCTGAGGGTGCCCAAGGCCCTGAGCGAGGTACGTTATTTGAGCCACCTGCGGACAATTGCCGCTAAAAACGAGGTGTTTCGCAGCTACATCGGGCAGGGCTATTATGGTACCCTGACGCCGTCGGTTATTGCGCGTAATGTGTTTCATAACCCCGGTTGGTATACGCAGTACACGCCCTACCAGGCCGAGATTGCGCAGGGACGGCTGGAGGCCCTGCTGAATTTTCAGACCGTGGTGAGCGACCTGACCGGACTGCCGATTGCCAATGCCAGCCTGCTGGACGAGGCCACGGCGGCGGCCGAGGCGATGAGCCTGTTTTACGGGCAGAAGAACAAGCGCAAACGCGCCACCCCGGCCAACGTTTTTCTGGTGTCCGACCTGGTTTTTCCGCAGACCATCGACGTGCTGCGCACCCGCGCCGAGCCGATCGGGGTGGAAGTGCGGGTGCTGCCCGTGGCGGATTTTGCTTTCGACGACGCCACCTTCGGGCTGCTGCTACAGTACCCCGCCGGCGACGGGAGCCTGGATGCCGACTACCGCGCCATCTGCGAGCGGGCGGTGGCGGCCGAAGTTTACACCGTGGTGGCGGCCGACCTGCTGGCACTGACCCTGCTGGACGCGCCCGGCCGCTGGGGGGCCGATGCGGTGGTGGGCAATACGCAGCGTTTCGGGGTGCCCATGGGTTTCGGGGGGCCGCACGCGGCTTATTTTGCCATAAAGGAAGACTACAAGCGACAGCTGCCCGGCCGGATCATCGGTATTAGCAAAGACCGCCACGGCGATACCGCGCTGCGCATGGCACTGCAGACGCGCGAGCAGCACATCAGGCGGGAGAAAGCGACCTCAAACATCTGTACCGCCCAGGCCCTGCTGGCCATCATGGCCGGTATGTACGCCGTCTACCACGGCCCGGAGGGACTGCGCGCCATCGGCGAGCGGGTGCACCAACTGACCGCGCGGCTGGCCCGCGCGGCCGGGGAACTGGGCTATACCCTGTCTTCCGACACCTTTTTCGACACCATCGAACTGCGCGTGGACCGCGCAACGCAGGACCGGCTGCGCCGGGCCGCGCTGGAGCGCCGGTCCAACCTCTATTACGGTGACGGTTTTGTGCGGATCAGCCTGGACGAAACCGTGCCCAGTTCGGAACTGGCGATTTTAATCGATATCCTGCGGGCGGGCAACGACTCTTCCGCCAAAGTGAGCACGGGTGCCGCCCGGCCCACCATCCCCGCCGCCCTGCAACGGGAGGTGGATTACCTGACGCACCCCAATTTTCACCGCTACCGCACCGAAACGCAGTTGATGCGCTACCTGAAGCGGCTGGAAAACAAGGACCTTTCCCTGGTGCACAGCATGATCCCGCTGGGCAGTTGCACCATGAAACTAAATGCCGCCACCGAGCTGATGCCGGTGAGCTGGTCGGCCTTTGCCGACATCCATCCCTTTGCCCCCGACGAGCAGACAGCCGGTTACCGCCAGATATTGGAAGAACTGGAAGCCTACCTGAGCGAGATCACCGGCTTTACGGCCTGTAGCCTGCAACCCAACTCGGGCGCGCAGGGCGAGTACGCGGGTCTGCTCACCATCCGCGCCTACCACCGCCACCACGGGCAGGCGCACCGTGATATTGCCCTCATCCCCGAATCGGCCCACGGCACCAACCCCGCCAGCGCCGTGATGGCGGGCATGGAAGTGGTGGTGGTAAAATCGGACGAGGCCGGTAATATCGACATCGACGACCTGCGCCGACGCGCCGAGGAATATTCCGACCGCCTGTCCGCCCTCATGATCACCTATCCCAGCACCTACGGCGTATTCGAGACCGGCGTAAAGGACATCTGTGCCCTGGTGCACGAGCACGGCGGGCTGGTCTACATGGACGGGGCCAACATGAACGCCCAGGTGGGCCTCACCAGTCCCGGCTACATCGGGGCCGACGTGTGCCACCTCAACCTGCACAAAACCTTCGCCATCCCGCACGGCGGCGGCGGCCCCGGCATGGGTCCCATCTGCGTCAACGACAAACTGGCCCCCTTCCTGCCCGGTCACACGCAGACCAAAACAGGTGGCAGCGAGGGCATCACGGCCGTGGCGGCCGCACCCTACGGCAGCGCGTCCATTCTGCTCATCAGCTATGCCTACATTCGCCTGCTGGGCAGCACGGGCCTGCGTCGCGCCAGCGAGTATGCCATCCTGAACGCCAACTACATTGCCACCCGCATCAAGGATGCTTACCCCGTGCTGTTTACCGGCGAGCAGGGCCGGTCGGCCCACGAACTCATCATCGACCTGCGCCCCTTCAAGGAGATCATGAGTGCCGAGGACCTGGCCAAACGCCTGATCGACTACGGTTTCCACGCCCCCACCCTCAGCTGGCCCGTGGCCGGCACCGTGATGGTGGAACCCACCGAAAGCGAGTCGAAAGACGAGCTGGACCGGTTCTGCGATGCCCTGCTCGCCATCCGTGAGGAGGTGGACTGCATTGCCCGCGGCGATGACGATGCCAAGGACAACGTGCTGCTTAACGCGCCCCATACCCTGGCCGAGCTGGCGGCCGACGACTGGCACCACCCTTACTCGCGGCAGGCGGCCGCCTATCCCCTTCCTTACCTGTACACGGGTCACAAATTCTGGCCGTCCGTCGGGCGCATCGACCAGGGCTATGGCGACCGGAATTTGGTGTGTACGTGTCCGCCGTTGGAGGCGTATAAGTAGAGGGTAACGATCCCCCTTCGGGGCCGGGGGGCGGGACAAGGAATGAGGGAGTGAAGGATTGAAGTTCAATTACGCGATCCTCCCCCCTTCGGGGGGCCGGGGGGGAAAACAAGGAATGAAGGATTGAAGGATGGAGGGAATGAAGGATTAGCTGCGCTGCTTCAGCCTTACCCAAACGGTTGAGGAGGCATGCTCCGACCAATTAATACCCTCTACCATTACCATACATCGGACGTGCCCCCGGCCGCGGCCGGGGTCGGGCTGTCCGGCACTCTCTCCCTTCCGGGGCGAATCGCTTTCGCCCTACGGGCGAAAGCGATTTGCCCCTCCAGTCCGTTCAAACAACGCCTCCCATCCCTCACGCGGGTGTAGCTTGGCTGTTTTACCTGATCGGCAACCTGAATCCCGCCTCTCTCTCTCCAACAAAAAACCACAAAACGAACTACTCTTCTTGTATAAATAAACAATTTGTGTTATTTTTGCCTTAGGCCCAACACACTGTTTTACGGGCTACTCCCCGGTAGGGAGTAAAGGTTGCAAACATGAATACGTTAGTACGGGCCGTCTGGCCCTTTGTAGTTCGTCACTGGTTCAAGATCGGGGTGGGTTTGTTGGTGATCTTTCTGTTTACCCAGAAAAGCATCAACCTCAGCCTCCAATTCGGCCAACCCTCCGGCCAGCCGCCGGCTGCGCCGGCAGCGGCACCGCCCCCCGCCATTGCCGAACGGGAGAGCGGCGGCACCCTGACCGATGCTTCCGAAAAGCCCGGCCTGCTGGATCGCCTCAACATCTTCAGTTCCAAATCCGACGGCGGTTCCCTGCTGGAGCGGCTGCGGGCCGCTGACGAGGCCGAGGTCAATGCGTTCATCCGCCGCTTTTCCAACGTGGCGCAGGTAGAGCAGCAAAAATTCGGCATCCCCGCCAGTATCACGCTGGCCGGCGCACTCCTGCACTCGCAGGCCGGGACGGCGGCCATGACAGTGGGTGCGAATAATTTCTTCGGGCTGGGCTGCGACAGCGACTGGCGCGGCTCCACCTTTCGTGTCGGCCTACGCTGCGTCCGCTCCTACGATAATGCCTGGACCAGTTTCCGCGACCACAGCCTCTACATCACCACCGGCAGCTACGCGCCCCTGACCAAGCTCTCCAAAAGCGACTACCGCTCCTGGGCCGCCGCCCTCGAAGAGGCCGATTTCAATGATACCGATAACCTGGCCCGCCAACTCATTGAACTGATCGACCAGCGGCAGTTGTTCCAGTACGACTGACACGTACCATTCCCCGTCTTATGCCGCCGCCTATCCTCGCCCAAGTCATATTTTACCAACCTGCCACCGGCCGCGGCTACCTGCGTGTGCCCGCCACCTGCGAGGAATTTTTCTTCACCCGCCGTAACCTGCGGGAGGAAACGGTTACCGCCGGCCAGTTCGTCCACTGCCGGATCCGGGAAAACAAGCAGGGCTATTATGCCGATGAGATCGTGGCGGCGGGGTTGGCCTGAGTGAAGTTCGCTTCGGTCGGGCCAATTTCAGAAACAGGACGGATCTATAAAACTGGGTAGTGCCGGATCGAAGCCACCCGCCACCGGGTCGAACTGCGTACTGAAAGCGCAGCTATCCAGCAGCTCCGGCACGGGCTGCCCGTTTACGCCCACGCAGGGCAGGCTGCAGATTGTTCCGCTGAAGCCGCGGATAACGTTATCACTAAACGTAACTAGAACGGAGTACGAGAAGGAAGCGGCTGGAATGCTATCGCCCACCATGCCGTCCCAGCCCGCAAAGTTGACGAAATCAGTGATCGAATCCGCTTGGTACACCGTGCTGAAATCTTCATTGCTACGAATCTCCAGTAAATCCAGGCGGATGATGTTGCTATCCAGAATCGGACGAAAAACATCGTTGATCCCATCGCCATCGGGCGTGAAGGCCGATGGAATAAATATACTGCTACTGTCTATCGTGAAATTGACCGGAACACTGGCACAGCAGGACAGGGTAGTTGAATCGAGTTCAATCTCCTCATCATAGGAAGTAGCCACAAATGCCGCTAGAGTGAGCGGCACGAGCGCATAAGCAGTCAATTGTCGGGCAGCCGGCAGGCGCAGTGCAAACCGTTCCGGCCGCTCCAGTACGCACCGGGAAAACGGTAGGATGAGAAAAGCAAGCAAGTCCGTATAATCCACCACCCGCACCCAGTGCAGGGAAGTTAATCCGTTGACCAGGTCGATCGCACCCTGCGACAGCGGCGATTTCCACCACGTAAAAACCCAGACTGTTAACCCGATACAGAGCAGATTGCTCCGGCCGGTGACAAACCGCAGGAACAACGGCAGGATGAGCACACCCGCAAAATCCGATAGCTTACCGGTCAGTACATTGCCGTAGGCGGCCTTGAGCACATGATCGTTAAGCAGCAGGAGCAACAGGCCGCCGATAAAGACGGAGTTGAGTAAGTAAGCGTGGCGAGACGTGGTCATATGAAGGAGATTGATGGATAAGCCGGACGAGGGAACAAGATAAGGTTCTCAAAGCAAGACGCTAGAGAAGCGGTGCAGCGTTGGCGGGATGGTCGTTGCGGTGACTTTTTATCTCGTGGACGCAAGATGTTGCGTCTTTACGTTTATGCCCTTCATTCCTTCCATCCCTCATTCCTTCATTCCTTGTAACCCCTTCAATCCTTGTCCTTGCGGCGACTGTCGGTCGCCGAGACGCAAGATGTTGCGTTTTTACGCTTGTGCCCTTCATTCCTTCCATCCCTCATTCCCTCACCTCGAAAGATCATTTATGATCGAGAGAAGCAGCGCAGCTAATCCTTGTAACCCCTTCATTCCTTGCCCCCCCGCGCCCGCGCCGCGGCGCGTTGGCTATCCTCCGCCCGCCCCGCCTGTGCGTAGGCAGCGGCAAGGTTTTGCCAATTGACGGCAACACCGGGGTTAGCCTCCGCCGCTTTTTCCATATAGGGGATTGCCTCCTCGATACGGCCCGCCTGAGCATAGGCGATACCGAGTAAGCGGGTGGTCTCGGGGTCGGTCCGATCCATTTGGTAAGCCCGCGTGAGGTAACCGATGGCACGCTGCACGTCACCCTGTTGCTCGCCGTAATACTTGCCCGCCATCTGGAGTCCGATGCGTTTGTTGCGGGTAGCCGCCTCGTAGTCGGGATTGAGTTGCAGGGCCTGGTCGTAATCCAGCAGCGCACCATCGTAGTCGTCCAGCAATAATTTGGCGTTACCGCGGATGAGGAGCGGCTCCTTATATAAGGGGTGAATAACCAGTGCCTCGTTCAGGTGGCCGATAGCCTCCTGCAGCATTTCGCGGCGGACGGGCTGCTGGGCGGCCGGAAGTTTCTGGTAGGTATCCACCAGCACGCCGCCCATGGCATTACGCAGTTTTGCACTGTTGGGACTGGTACTGATGTCGGTGGTAAATAAAGTGTAATTACTTTCCCAGGCCGGGTTGCGGGCCACGGTGATGATGGAATAAATCACGACTAGTGCCGCCAAGGGTCCCCAAACCAGCCACTTAGATGTGCCCGGCTTTCGCTTAAGCCGGTAGCCCGACCAGAGAGCCGCTACCACCACCGCGTAGCCTGCGGAGGGCATGAAGGCAAAGCGCTCCGACATATTGGTCCCGACCGGAAAAACCAGGTTGCTGACCAAAAAGAGCGTGCCGAAATAGACCAGGATTCCAAAACCGATCAGCCGCCGCCTGGCTGCCGCCCACAGCCCGAAACCGAGCAGGGCCAGATTGGCGAAAAACGCGAGCAGTACCCGCCAGTCGCCCCACTGCATGACGGCCACGGCACGGGGGTAGTAATCGTGGGTGAGCGGGGCCGGTACTGCCAGCAGCCGCAGGTATTCGCCCAGCGTGTAGGTGATGGTCGCCAGTCGTTCGCCGCCGCTGAATGGCACGTAGGTATTGCCCACCAGTTTCAGGAAAGGGTTGTTGAGTAACTCCGCACTCGGCTCGCCGAACGACCAGCCCAGTACCGCCGCCCGCACGAATAGGTAGACCGCCAATGCCCCCAGCCCGACCACCGTGGTCACCACCGCTGCCCGCGTCCGCTCGGGTCGAAAAACATAGAAACTGAGCGGAATAACACCGATAAATGCCACCGCATTCTCTTTGGCTAGCAGACCCGCAAACAGGGCCGCCGCCACCCCGCCCAGCCACTTGTTTTCACCGCCGTCCGCATACCGCAGGGCGGCATGGGCCGCCAGCAAGCCGCCCAGCAGGGCGATGATTTCGTCGCGCCCTTTAATATTGGCCACCACTTCGGTATGCAGGGGGTGTACGGCAAATAAGAGTGCGGCTACCCCGGCCGTCAGCAGTGCGGCGGGCACCACCCGTTCCTTGCGTCCGGGCTGCAAGAATAACCGCCGCAGGAAAAAGAAGAGCACCACCGTGGTGAGGGCATACCAAAGCACGTTGAAGATATGCAGGGCCGTAGCCGAACCGCCGCTAAGTTGGTATTCCACGGCAAACATGGCCAGCGTGAGCGGACGGTAACGCCCGCCGGAAACCAGAGCGGCCTTGGATTCATCCTGGAAAAAGCCGTAAAAGAAGTCGTGGGCAAAAATATCGCCGATGCCGCTGAATCCCCGCTGTACCAGCGCATTTTGGCTTACGGCCAGCGCATCGTCCAGCACGAACCCGTGGCCGAACGTATTGGCGTACAGCAGAATACACACGCCCGCCAGTAGCGCGGCCAGACCGGCGGGCTTGCGGAACCAGGTCCGGGGCGCGGCGGGTTTAGGCGGCTTTGCCGCAACGGGCTGTTTTTTGAAGCGGTTTTTTTTGGACTTGGACATGAATTACTCGCGGGCTGGTAAGCCGTAAAAATGGGGCTTTTTTTTGGTTCGGGAGAATTACGGTTCCCCCCTTGCCGCCCCGAAGGTACGCGACTTGCCGTATTACATTCCGTCATTACCTGCGGTGCTTCTCCAAATCGCAAAGCGATTTTTCGAGGTCAATCCCCCAATCCTTTACTCCTTCAATCCTTGTCCTTACCTTAGCCCGCCAAACCAGACCTGCCCCCACGCCCGTGTACTTTCGTGATCTTGTCGGCAATACCGCTACGGCGGTGCGACTCCGTGAACTCGTTCAAACGGGGCGGTTGCCGCATGCCGTGATCCTGCAGGGGGCGGCGGGGGGCGGGGCACTGCCGCTGGCCGTTGCCACGGCCCGCTACCTAATCTGCCTGGATCCCGGTCCCACTGATGCCTGCGGAGCCTGCACGGCTTGCCGCAAGAGCGAAAAATACGTCCACCCCGACCTACACTTCGCTTTCCCGACCATCGGCAGTAAGATGGTGTCCGATAGCTTTTTGCCGCAGTGGCGCACGGCACTCTCGGAGACGCCTTACCAGGATGTCAATGCCTGGTTGCAACGCATCGGGGCCCAGAACAAGCAGGGCAACATCACCAAGGAAGAGTGCGACGCCATCGTGCGCAAACTCAGCCTGATGACCTTCGAAAGTACTTACAAAGTGCTTATCATCTGGCTGCCCGAATACTTGGGTAACGAGGGCAATCGCCTGCTCAAACTGATCGAAGAGCCGCCGGAAAACACCCACTTCCTGCTGGTGACCGAAAACACCGAGCTGATCCTGAATACCATTCTGAGCCGCTGCCAGTTGATCGTGGTGCCGCCGCCGGAAGACGAGGCTATTGCCGCCTCCCTCACCGCCGTGGGCGTGGGCGTGGAACGCGCCGCCACCCTGGCCCGCCTGGCCGACGGCAACGTTTACGATGCCCGCCGCATGGCCGACGGTACCGACAGCGACGACGATAGCAGCGAACTGCTGCGCGACTGGCTCAGAATCTGCTACCAGGGCAGCCCCGTAAAAATGGTGGCCTGGACAGACGACTTTTCCAAGCGCGGGCGGGAGAGTCAGAAATACTTTTTGCGTTACGCTTTGTACTTTTGGCGGGAGTTGCTGACGTTAAAGTATGTCGGCAACGCAAACGGTACGGTACGGCTACGGCCCGCCGAACTGGATACCGCCGAAAAATTGGGTAAATTGGTGGAACTGGATGCCATCGGGGATATAACCGGAATCCTCAATGACTGTATCCGCTACGTGGAGCGAAACGCCAACCCGAAGATCGTTTTCCTGGATGCCGGTATCCGCATACACCGCGCCCTGTGCTATCCCGTCGCTACTGCGACCGTGGAAAGCAGCCGGGCCTAATCAAGCGTCCGCCGAAGCGGCCGAAAGGCTGAATCGGCGAACCGAATACACGACCGCCTCGCGTTACGGGAATGCCCGCAGGACCGAGCCGCCGTACTATAATAGTAAAGAAAATGGGATGTGATGCCTGTGGAAAAACCAGTGCCGACGGAACACCGCGCGGCTGCGGCAGCAAGGGGTCGTGTGCGACCGGTAGTTGCAATCGACTAAGTACCTACGATTGGCTGAGTGCCATGGACGTGGAAGACGCCCGCCCCTATCATGTGATCGAAGTATCGTTCAAAGAGGGCTGCGAAAAAAACTTTTACCGCATGGACCCCGCCGCCGGCCTACTGACCGGCGACTACGTGGCCGTGGAAGCCAAAAACGGCTATGATATCGGCCGCATCACCCTGTCGGGGGAACTGGTGCGGCTGCAAATGAAAAAGAAGCGGGTACAGGAAAAGCACGTGCACCACCGCGTGCTACGCCTGGCCAACGGCCGCGACCGGGAGCGGATTGAAGAAGCCCGGTTGGCGGAAAAGATCGCCCTAGTGCGTGCCCGGGCCATCGCCTATACGACCGATCTGAAAATGAAAATCAGCGATGTCCAGTACCAGGGCGATCTGCGCAAAGCCGTGATCTACTACACCGCCGACGGCCGGATCGACTTCCGGGAGCTGGTGCGTGCCTTCGCCACCGAGTTTCGGATCAAGATCGAGATGCGGCAGATCGGGGCGCGGCAGGAAGCCGGACGTATCGGCGGGATCGGCAGTTGCGGGCGGGAATTGTGCTGCTCTACCTGGCTGACGGATTTTAAGAGCGTTAATACCTCCGCCGCACGCTACCAGAATCTGGCCATCAATCAGGCCAAGCTCTCCGGCCAGTGCGGCCGTCTGAAGTGCTGCCTCAATTACGAATTGGACACCTACGTGGAGGCCATGTCGGCCTTCCCGAAACGGGCGGACAAACTGAAATTTACCAACGGCACGGCCGTGCTGGTGAAGACCGACATTTTCAAGCAGTTGATGTACTACACCTACCGCGAGGGACCGCGCGGCGGCCTGTTTGCCCTGCCCGTGGCCCGCGTGCACGAAGTAGTGGCCCTGAATAAGAGCGGGGAGTCGGCCGCCAGTCTGGAAAGCCTGGCCCAGGTAGCCGCCGCCGATCCGCACGAAAACGCCTACAAAGACGAGCTGACCGGTGCCGTGGAACTGCCGCCCGAGGAAAAACGCCGCCGCAAGTCACGCTCGAATCGCCAGAAGCGGGGCAGTAAAAAACCCTCCGGACAGCGCAACGACCCGACCGGCGGTAACGATAAATCATCTAGTTCAAAAAAATCGCGGTCGCGCAAGCGGAAGCCGCGCGGCAAGGGAGGTAACGGCGGTGGTAATGATAATGCCGGCAGCAATCAGCAAGGCCGCCCAGCGAACAAACAGAGCGGTCCGGCAAACGATCAGGGGCCGCAAAATAAATCCGCCGGTGGCGAGGGCGGAAATGGCCGTCCGAAGAAGAAAAGAAACAATCGGCGGCGGAAACCGGGGGGCAAGGATTAACTTCATTGGTCTCGTTGATCTTAATCAGGTCCTTTGTTCCCTCGCTCTTTCACCCCGGAAGATCATTTACGATCGAGAGAAGTAGCGCAGCTAATCTTTGGTTTCCCCCCCGGCCCCCCGAAGGGGGGAGAATCGCGCAGTTGACCTTCAATCCCTCCATCCTTCAATCCTTCATTCTCCGCGTGAGGGATGGGAGGTGTTGTTTGAACGCAGGCGGGCGGCTACGCCCGGCGGAGAGAGTGCCGGACAGCCCGACCCCGCCTTCGGCGGGGGCACGCCCACATTAATCTGAATGTCAAAGCAGGCCGGGGCCTTAACCTTTAGCGGTGTGAAGGGTTAATTTGCCGTCCTTTGCACCCACGCGTTGCGCGTAAAAACTACTCTATGACTTACGATCTCGTTATTATCGGTTCCGGCCCCGGCGGCTACGTGGCAGCGATCCGCGCCGCCCAATTGGGTTTGAAAACGGCCATTGTGGAACGCTATAACGCCCTGGGCGGCACCTGCCTGAACGTGGGCTGCATCCCCAGCAAGGCCCTGCTCGACTCGTCGGAACATTACCATAATGCGGCCGAAAAATTCGAGCAGCACGGTATTAAACTCGACAATCTGGCGGTGGACATGCCGCGCATGATCGAGCGGAAGAACGAGGTGGTGGCCCAGACGGTGGGCGGTGTCGGCTTTTTGATGAAAAAGAACAAGGTGGACGTGCTGTACGGTCACGGTACTTTCCTGTCGCCGACCAAGCTGCACGTGGCAATGAACGAGGGCGACGACTGGGAGATAGAGGCGAAAAATTTTATCATCGCCACCGGCTCGAAGCCGATTACCCCGCCCATATTCAAGTACGATAAAAAGCGGGTAATCACCAGCACCGAGGCCCTGAATATCACGGAGGTGCCCGAGCGGATGGTCGTCATCGGCGGCGGCGTGATCGGGTTGGAACTGGGCAGCGTGTACGCCCGCCTGGGCTGCGCGGTGGAGGTGGTGGAATTTCAGTCCAGCATCCTGCCCACCATGGACAGCGACTGCGGCAAGGAACTGATGCGTGCCCTGAAGAAGATCGGCGTGAAATTTTACCTGGGCCACAAAGTGGTGGACGTAGAGGCCAAGGGCGAAAAAGTGACCGTGAAGGTAGAAAAACGCGATAGCGACAAAGCCTTCGAGATCATGGCCGATTACTGCCTGATCGCCATCGGCCGCCAACCGTATACCGCCAACCTGGGTCTGGAAGCCGCCGGGGTGAAGCTGGACGAGCGCGGCCGCGTGCAAGTGGACGCGCACCTGCGCACGAACGTGCCCAACATCTATGCCATCGGCGACGTGATCCGGGGGGCCATGCTGGCGCATAAAGCCGAAGAAGAAGGCGTGCTGGTGGCCGAGCAACTGGCGGGCCAGCAGCCGCACATCGATTACAACCTGATTCCCGGCGTGGTGTATACTTGGCCGGAAGTGGCGGCCGTGGGCCAAACCGAAGAGCAGCTGAAGGAGGCGGGAACGCCCTACAAATCGGGTAAGTTTCCGTTTAAGGCACTGGGCCGCGCCCGGGCCAGTACGGATACGGAGGGCATGGTGAAGGTGCTGAGCCATGCGGAGACGGATGAGATTCTGGGCGTGCACATGGTGGGTCCGCGAACGGCCGACATGATTGCCGAGGCCGTGGCCCTGATGGAATTCCGGGCCAGCGCGGAAGACGCGGCGCGGATGAGCCACGCTCACCCCACCTACACCGAGGCGTTCAAAGAGGCCGCGCTGGCGGCTACCGAAGACCGGGCACTGCACATTTAATTGCTCTGCGTAAAGAATATAACGGCAGGCGGCCGGGGAGTAGTTACTCCTCGGCCGCAAATGTTTCGATGGTAACCGACCACTTTTCTACCCGGCTGAGCGTCTCGCCCATTTGGTCGCGGTAACGGTTGACGGCCACCATGGCATCGGCCTCCTCGCGGCCGGCGGCCAAGTCGTCGCGCAGTTGCTCGATCTGGGCGGTCTGGTAAGTGACGATACTGGAGTAGTCTTCCATATCGCGGCGGATGGTAGCCAGCCGCTTACGCTGCTGCTCCAGGGTCTCGCGGGAGCGGCTGATCTCGGTGCTGTCCTCACCGCTGGGTTGGCGGGTGGTCAGCACCCGATAGGTGCTATCGGCAAGCTTCCGGGTAGCGGAAAGGTCTTCGGAGGCAATGGTCCATTTTTCCAACAGGTCTTCGGCCGTGTACACAAACTGCTCCTGCGTGTCGCAGGCGGTAAACAGGCCGATCAAAACCGGGGGAACGAGGAAAAAGAAGGACCGAAGGTTCATAAGGGAGTTTAGTAGTAAAGGTCTTCTCGCGTGCGGGGGAATTCGGGAATTTCTTCCTCGGCGGTGTCGGCGGCGGGGTACTCTACCGGAATCAGATCGACCTCCGATTTTTCTTTCACTAAAATGGCTGGGGCAGCCGCCGGTTCCGGATCGGGGGCGGGCACGGCACCGGCCTCACAGGAAAACATCAGGTGTAGGAAAAGAAAAGTAAAAACCAGCCAGACGGCTATTTGTACCAGTGTGTTGCGTTTCATGAGTTGGGATGGGATTACTGTCAAACATCTAACAGGGAATACCTTATATACGCACGGGCCTTACCCGACGTCCCCGACAATATTGTCATTTGTCGGTAATACTACCCCTTCCTTCCATAGATCGCAAGCGTGTGCCTCCGGGTTCGTCAGTGGGCACATCATTCGTAGCACCAGGCCAACTCATCGAGGTTGAACATCATTTCACCGCCGGTGCCTTCCAGCAGGATGTTACCGTCGGGCCGGGTGCCGGTTACGGTTGCGTGAAAGAGTTGACTGTCGGCGCGGCGGATGAACTCACGCTCCTCGCCGTAGCCGAACAGGCGCTCCCGGTACGCGGCACGCAGGCCGGCGGGGTCGGTTTTGAGGCGCAGGTACCAGCCGTCGAGGCAGCGGCTCAGGGTGGCAATCACTTGCTCCAGTTCGTAAGTGTGCCCGGCGACAAGGGCCAATGAAGTGGCGCGGTCCACGATCTCTTCGGGGAAGCGCAGTTGGTTTACGTTCAGTCCGATGCCCACGACGGCCGAGGCGAGGAAAGCACCCTTCAACTGAGTCTCGATGAGGATGCCGCCCACTTTGCGGTTGCCGATAAACACGTCGTTGGGCCACTTGACGGTGGTGGGTGCCCCGGACAGTTCGGCCGCACAATCGGCGGCGGCCAGACTTACGGCACGGCTGAGATCGAACTGCTCGTCCACGGCCAGGCGGGTGGGGTAAAGCAGGTAACTGCCGGTAAAGTTGGTGCCGGGGTCGGCCTGCCAGTGGTTACCGCGCCGGCCGCGGCCGGCACTTTGCTCCAAGGCCCAGACCAGGCTGCCGTCGGGCGGTGCGGGCATCTCGCGCAGCCAGGCGGCGGCGGCATCGTTAGTGGAGGAAACGCGTTCGAGCGGGCGGACAACCTTTCCGACCACCATGTTGTTTTCAGGATGCATTTAAACGACTTTGTTGGGCCGGGTTTAACCTCTGTTTAAGAAACTCCGACCCGGCATCTTCCGTTAACAACTCCGAACGGTTTTTACTACCTTTAGCAAGTAAAAATTTTCAACCTTCATCATTTTCACGAAATTGACCGTAGAAATTTGAGCACTACCACCAACCGGGCCGCAGCCGTATTCAATACTCGTCAAGAGCTGGTCCACGAGATTATCGTCGACAGCATTCAGGACATCAAGGGCAAAAACATTGTCCGCCTGGACCTGCGTAAACTCGATGCCGCCCCGGCGGATTTCTTTTTCATCTGCGAGGCCGACAGCAGCGTCCAGGTGAATTCCATCGCCGAGCGCGTTCGCCGCCGTTTGCGCACCGAAGTGGGGGAGGCACCTTCCAACCCGGCCAATTACCGCGAATCGAAGACCTGGATTTGCCTCGATTATTTCGACACCATCGTTCATGTTTTCTACCACGAGGCCCGCGAGTTCTACGACCTGGAAGACCTCTGGAGCGACGCCGACGTGACGGAGTACGCGGCCGCCTAGATCATGTTGTCGTGTTGTTTTTTTTGGGCGTGCCCCCTCGCCTGCCGGCTCAGGGTCGGTCCCTTCCGGGCTCCCTGCCGGTCGGTGCCATGCACCAGGCCCTCCAGGCACCTCACGCGAACTCGTTGCGAGCATCCGTATATTTTAATCCGCCCCTACCAACGAATCCACTTTGGGAACGTTACCCTGTTAATGTACCCATCCGATCGACGGACCGGGGCAGCTTCGACCGTTACCGCCCCCCGACCGGGGCGGCACAAGCCGTTAGAAAACGATGAGTAATAAAAATCAGGACAAGAAACCATCCGAGGATAAAAACCGGATCAACGGTTACTGGATCTACGCGGCTATTTCCGCTTTTCTGCTCGCCGTGGTCCTTATGGGCCTTAACCGGACGCAGGACAATAAAATCGATCAGACCCGCCTCTACCAAATGCTGGAGGACCGGGCGGTAGCCAAGATCAATCTCGTTAACCGCGAGTACGCGGAAATCTTTATCAAGAAAGATTTCCAGGAACAGGAACGCTACCAGGATGCCGCCGAGGGTGACTTCGGTAACGATCGCTACCAGTATATCCTTCCCGTTACCGATCCGATCACGTTTAGTAGTTTCCTCAGTGAGGTACAGGAAAATCTCGATATTCCGCTCCGTGACCGAATCCGCGCAACGGCGGTCAACAAAACGGATTATCTGACGACCATCCTTAGTTGGGTGATCCCGCTGGGATTGGTGGCGTTGATCTGGATTTTTCTAATGCGCCGCATGGGCGGCGGGGGCGGTGGTCCCGGCGGCCAGCTGTTCAATATCGGCAAGAGCAAGGCTACGCTCTTCGATCAGAATGCCAAAGTGAACATCACTTTTGCCGATGTGGCCGGTCTGGACGAGGCCAAGGAAGAGGTGATGGAAGTAGTCGATTTTCTCAAAAACCCCAAGAAATACACCGCTCTGGGCGGCAAAATTCCCAAGGGTGTGTTGCTGGTCGGTCCTCCCGGCACGGGTAAGACGTTGCTGGCCAAAGCCGTGGCCGGCGAGGCGGGCGTTCCCTTTCTTCAGCATGTCCGGTTCCGATTTTGTGGAAATGTTCGTGGGCGTGGGTGCCAGCCGGGTCCGCGACCTGTTTAAGCAGGCCCGCGAGAAGGCTCCGTGTATCATCTTCATCGACGAGATCGACGCCATCGGCCGTACCCGCGGCCGCAATGCCATGCAGGGCGGCAACGACGAACGCGAAAACACCCTCAACCAACTACTGGTGGAGATGGACGGCTTCTCTACCGACAAGGGCGTCATCCTGATGGCCGCTACCAACCGGCCCGACGTACTGGACTCCGCCCTGCTGCGCCCCGGCCGCTTCGATCGCCAGATCGGCATCGACCGCCCGGATCTGAAGGGCCGCGAAGCGATTTTTAACGTCCACCTCAAAACGATCAAAATCGCGGAGGAAGTGACCGCCGAGATCATGGCCGAGATGACGCCCGGTTTCGCCGGTGCCGAGATTGCCAACGTCTGTAACGAGGCTGCTCTGATTGCCGCCCGCCGCAACAAGAAAGCGATCGAGATCGAGGATTTCACCTATGCCCTGGATAAGGTGATCGGCGGTCTGGAAAAGAAAAATAAGCTCATCCACCCGGACGAGAAGGAGATCATTGCCTACCACGAAGCGGGCCACGCCGTTTGCGGTTGGTACCTGGAACATGCCATGCCGCTGGTAAAAGTGACCATCGTGCCGCGCGGCGTAGCCGCACTGGGTTACGCGCAGTACCTGCCCAAGGAGCAGTACATCACCCGCACCGAGCAGATGCTGGACCAGATGTGCATGACCTTCGGCGGCCGTGCCGCCGAGCAGGTGGTGTTCGGCAAGATCAGCACCGGTGCCCAAAACGACCTGGACCAGGTGACCAAGATGGCTTACGACATGATCACCATTTACGGCATGAACCCCGAGGTGGGTCAGGTCAGTTTCCACGCCATGTCCCAGGGGGTTTACCAACGCCCCTATTCCGACGAGACCGCTACGCTGATTGATCAGCAGGTGCGTGCGTTACTGAATAAGGAGTACCTCCGCGCCCAACAGTTACTGCGCGACAAGCGCCCCGAGATGGAAATTCTCGCCAAGACGCTGCTGGAGAAAGAAGTTCTCACCAAGGCCGAACTGGTCAAGTTAATCGGCCCCCGCCCGGTGGATGCCGAACCCGGCAGCCAGGAGTGGGCCGGCGTAGTGGATAATAACGACGATACCATAATGCCGAGTGAAAACGGCTCGCGCCTGGATTAAAGGGTAGGCGAGAATGAGACACCGGCCCCGAAGTAAAACTTCGGGGCCGGTGTTGTTTTGTGGCTGTTGCGCTCAACTGTTGACTGCCGAGACGATATGATCTCCACTTTGGTTATTCTGCCGTAACTTACACTTTTCGATTCAACTCACTCTTGCTCAATGATAGATCGCAAAAAATTAATGGAACTCCTACTCGAACCGGAATCAGACCGAATTGAACGAACCGTTTCTTTTAGACCGGACAAATTGGGAGAGGCCGTTTGTGCTTTCGCGAATGATTTGGCGGACCATCGCAAACCGGGTTACTTGTTATTGAATGTTAATGATGATGGTTCCATCTCTAATCATAAGATTACCGATGCGAACTTGCAAAAGATTGGGGACATTCGCTCCAACGGTAATATTTTACCCCAACCGTTGATAGTAGTAAGTGAGGTATTTACCCTGCCTGAAGGTGAGGTTGTGGTTGTCGAGGTTCATCCCGCTGACTATCCTCCCGTTCGTTACAATGGCAAAACTTGTATCCGTATAAGTGCCCGCAAGGATGTGGCCAGCCCACAAGAAGAACGAGTACTTATAGAAAAACGTTCCCGCCATAATAAGACATTCGACCAGAGGTCTTGCTTTGGTAGTTCGATCCGTGATTTAAGTTTGGAATTATTCAAGCTCACTTACCTACCTAAAGCCATTGATTCAGAAACGTTGGAAGTGAACGGTAGAAGCACAGAAGAACAACTTGCTTCATTGGGCTTTTTTGATCCTGATAGCGGGTGCTGCTCTTATGCCGGAATATTGCTGTTTGGTAAAAATCCCTTATTTTACTTACCCGGAGCATATATTCAATACGTCAAGTTTGCCGGCAATGATATGACTTCCGAGGTTTTACAAGAGAAAGTCTTGTCCGGTCCCTTAGTCTACTTACTGAAGGGAATTACTGACTTTATCGATGTAAATATCATCAAGGAGAAACCGGTAAGAGGTCCGGGTTTTCAGGATATAAAAAGAGCGAACTATTCCCGGTGGGCACTGCGTGAATTAGTAATGAACGCAATCATGCACCGGAACTACGAATCTAACGCACCAATTTATATTTATGAATTTGCAAACCGTTTAAATATTCTTAATCCCGGTGGATTATACGGTGAGGTTACATTAGAAAATTTTCCTGTCGCTAGCGACTACCGTAATCCACAGATTGCCGGTGCGCTCAAGAACCTCGGCTACGTAAATCGCTTCAACTTCGGAGTCAGTAACGCACAGAACGAGCTAGTTCTCAACGGTAACCCGGAAGCAATTTTTGATTTCTCTCTCATCACCAAGTTTTCCGTCTGGATTACGGATACCGGTGAGAATTACGGTTAAAAATCCGGTCAGCGATTACGCTGTACCCCCGAAAGCAAAAGGGTTCCCGCCTCCGGCGGGAACCCTTTTTGCGTAAAGGAAGGTACACGAATAAAAAATGTCAATAGAGTCGGGTGTCCGTTTTGCTCACGGGGGAGCACGAGTCGGTTTAGCGGACCACATCGATGCTGCCGATGCCGAGGGCACGGCCGGAGCGATCGTAGACGGCTACCCAGTAACGGCCGCCGGTCAGGTTGGCGGAGAGCGGGAGGTTAGCCACGCCGCCGCCCCGCAGGATGGAGCGGGATACCTCGCGCCCGATGCCGTCGTAGATGCGAACCTGGCGATCGAAGGCCGTGGGGGCCAATCCATTCAACTGAATGGTGCTACCGGCCCGGGCGGGGTTGGGAGCTACCAGCAGGCGGGCGGGGTCGTCGTTAACCAGGCGGCGCAAACCTACGGGGATAAACTCTTCCTCGACGGTATGAAAGGTGGTGTTGGTAATGACCGGCTCGTTGAAGTCGAAGTAGATACCGGCGGTATTTTCCATCCGGGTGCCGAGGGGAAGATCGGCGCGGGGGCGGATGCGGTAAGAAATGGCTCCTTGCGAACCGGCCACGTTGGTGAAACTATCCACCAGATTGATCTGGGGGAAGGTAATGGTGAGCATCCGGCTGCTGTCCACGTCCACGCGGTAAT
This sequence comes from Lewinellaceae bacterium, assembly GCA_963710215.1. GTDB lineage: Bacteria > Bacteroidota > Bacteroidia > Chitinophagales > Saprospiraceae > Neolewinella. The sequence continues at coordinate 21,214 of CAVPZP010000053.1, forward strand.
CATGGCTGGTGGAAGTCATTTCCAGCGTACTGAGGTCGAATTCCGGCTGGATCACGTCGCGGATGACGACGGTAAAGGCCGTATCGGTTCCGGTATTCTGAAACCGGACGGTAAATTCCAGCGGCTGGCCGGGGCGGATGTAGTGCTGGTCGCCGTAACCCCGGGGCGAGGCCTGCTTGTCGTTGGGATCGTAGGCACCGATGTTCTGTTGGCATTCCTCGTCGAGCCAGAACACGTCGTCGCTGGAGGGAAACTGGGTCAGGAAGCCGGTGGAAAAGGTGCCGTTGGGCTGATCGGTACAGCCTTCCACGCTACCGGCGGGAAACATCAGGCCGGGGTGGCCGGGTTCCTGCATGGCTTCCAGGCGGTAGGTGGAGCCGTTGGCGGGGAAGGTGACCTCTACAAATTCACTGGGAGCGAGCGAGGGGCTGTCCACCACCTCGCGGATCATCACGCCGTCTTCGATAACGATGTAGGCCAGCGGCACCGTCATGGCACCCGTGCCGAGGTTGGAGATTCGGAAACTGACCTCGTCGCCGTCACAGTTACCGGCTGTTTGGACGCTGGCACCCATCCAATCGGCACTGGATGGAACCGGGCAGGGTTGGTCGGGGAAACCGGCAGCCGAGATGCAGTGGGCCTGCCCCAGAACGGCTTCGCAGGAAGTAGTGAACTGCAAGTTGATAGAACCGCTCTCCAGAGCCGGCACGTCACCTAGATCGAAAACGATCTGGTCGCCGACGGTAGTGAAGGGAACGGAGGCACTCGCCAGGCTGACGAAATCATCCATTGTGAGGGTGATGGTCGCATCCTCGGCGGTGATGGTACCATTGTTGACGTAGCTGAGGTAGGCTTGGTGGTGAAGCAGCGGCGCAGAAAGGGGATGGTCAGGTCTACCTCCAGGCGGGCGCACTCGGCCAAGGCCACCACGGGCAGGTTGACGGAGGCACCGCCGCCGGGGGCAATGGTGACCGTGGGCAGCGGGAAACAGTTGGCGTAGAGGCCGCCGGGGATAACGGCTTCGACCTCATAGGTGCCGGCCTCCAGGCTTATCTCAAAGCTGCCGAAGTCATCGGTGAAGTCGAAGTATGTTCCACTCCCGGTTGTCGAGGTGGCGCGAACGAGGACCTGGCTGAGGTTTTGGTCACCGGCATCCAGCGCGCAGTCGCCCTGGTCGAGAAAGACGGTGCCGAAGAGTTGGCCGCAGTCGCCGATCGGGATCGGCGATGAAGACGGAGTCGGTGTAGATGCAGTTCTGCTGAAGGGTCCAGACATACCAACCCACGGATGGGGCGGTGATTTGTGAGGAGTTGGGTATGGGGCCGTCGGGCGTCTGCCAGTCTACGTCGACAAAGTTGCCATTTAACTGGGCGGAGAGGAGTGGGCCGAACCCGCAGCTATCGGTAAATACGAAGGTATTGGTTTCCGCATTCTGTAGGTTAGTCATTACGATGGAAGCAGTGGCGGTACACTGACCGTTGAGGCGTGGTGACGGTTACAATATAGGTTCCCGCTTGATTAGCGATAACTGTACTGTCGCTACCATTGGAAATTAAGCCGTTCGGTCCGCTCCATGAATAATTCAAACCTTCGTCGGGAGCGTTAAAAACAAAGGCAGCCAGTTGCCTCTCTCCAGTGATACAATTCAGGGTATTTGCACCGCTTATGAATACATTAAGCGAATCGACTGTTTCCACAACTACCTCTTCCACGAACGGCGGACAATCACCCGGGTAAGTAACCGTGACGGTATAGGTGCCCGGTGCCAGATCTTCGAGGCAACAATCGGTAGCACCGTTACTCCACAGGACGGTAGCATCCTGGTTAACTTCCACCCCGGCAAAGCCATTGTCGTAGCCGCAGGTAGCGGGGCTGGTGAAGGGGAAAACAAGCTGATCTCCGGCAGGAGAGACGAAGACACTGTTTATGCCCGTGCAGCCGGTAGCGTCAGTAACCGTAATGAAGTAAAACCCGCTGGGAACGGGTGAGATAACTCCATTATCCACCGTAGGGTCGCCGGGTATGTCATAGCTATACGTGTAGGGTGGCGTGCCGCCGGTAGTAGTGAGGGTTATACTACCCAGTTCTCCGGGACAAACCGGGTTGATGGGTGTCGCTTCCAGCACGAAGTTATTTTCGGTAGTCACCGTAAAAATGAAAGAGGCATTGCAGCCATCGGCATCCTGTATGATCAACTGATGAGGACCGGGGAAAAGATCGGTAAGCGAACTACCATTAGGATCGGAGACGGGTAGCGAATCGAGATGGAACCAGAAATAGGCATAGGGCGGAGTGCCGCCCATGACATCGACCGTGAGCGAACCGCCGCTGCCGTTACAGACGGGGCTGACAATAGTAGGATTGGCGGTGATGCCGCACTGGTTGTTCTGGGCGTGGAGGGTGCTGCCCAGCGGCGCGAAGAACAGCAGGGCAAGGAGGCCGTAAAAGAGGGGTAAAAAGAATTTCATAGGATCAGTATTTAAAGATGAGTGGCAAGAAGGTGAACGGAAGGATGGCCGACCGGAGAATTGTTTTGTCGGCGGCGGGAGCCGGGGGTGGCTGAACGACCTGACAAAAGTGAGGAGAAAAGCAGGCGGAAACAAGCCAAAAAAAACCGGATTGTAACGGGCCAGGGATGGGAGCCGGGCCAACCGCAGGGAAGGCAGCCCGCAGGGCCGAGCGAACAGCGAGCGGCGGACACGCCCGGCCGGACCGCTCCCGCAGGGGCGGGCCGGGGACCCCAATAAGTGCCGCACAAACGCACGATTGTAAAACATACAAAAAAAATCACCATATTTGACCCACTCCATTAATGTCCATAATCGTGAAGAAAAACCTGTTGCGTGGTCTGCTGGCCGACCTTTCGCCGTCGGAATGGGCGGAACTGGCCGACTGGGTGGCCTCGCCCGCGCACAACCGCCGCCCCGAGTTGAGCCGCCTGCTGCGCGAGCTGGCGCTGGATGCCGAGACCGGCGTGGACCGCGACCCCGCCGCGCACCTGGCCGCCGTGGAACCGGGTGAGCCGTGGGACGAGCAGCGCTACCGCCACCTGACCAGTTACCTGCTGCGTGCCGCCGAGGCGTGGCTGGCCTACCGCCGGTGGGCCGCCACGCGCGGCCCCGACGAGTGCCTGGCCGCCGCCTACCGTGAGCGGGGCCTGGACGAGTTGCTGGACAACCGCCTGTTGCGCCGCCGCAACCGGCGCGAGCGTGAGCGCGCCGACCTGCCCTACACCGAAGACGAGCGCCGCTACGACTGGGTGCTGGCCGCCGAGACCTACCGCCATGCCGCCGCCGCCGCGCGGCGGCGCGACCGGGAGCTGCACCCTGCCGACCGCGAGCTGGCCCTGCACCGCTACCTGTTGCGCACCAAGCTGATGCAGGCCGCCCGCACGCTGGCCTACCAGCGGTTGCGGCCCGACGCCTTTACCATCCCGTTGCTGGACGAACACCTGACCGCCGCCGCGCGGCTGCCGGAAGAACCCGACATCTACCTGGCCGCCGCCGCCTGCCGGTTGTACCACGGCCCCGCCGCCGAGCGGGAGGCCAGTTTCAGGACCTTGCGCGACGGCCTGACCGAGCACCTGCCCCGCCTGCCCCGCGCCGATGCGCGTGACCTGCTGACCTTTGCCATCAACCACTGTATTCTGCGGATCAACGAGGGCGAGGAACGGGGTGAGTACCTGGCGGAACTGTTTGCACTGTATCAGAGCGGCACCGATCATGAATTGCTGCTGGAGCGCGGCCGGATCAGCCCCTTTACCTTTAATAACGTGACCGGCGTGGCCGTGCGGCTGGGGAAACTGGAGTGGGCGGGCCGGTTTGTGAAGGACCACTTTAACCGCCTGCCGCCCGACCGGCGGGAGGAAGTATACGCCCTGAATGCGGGCCGGCTGGCCTACGCCGCCCATGACTATGACGAGGCACTGGCCCTGTTGCAATCGGCCGATTACCAGGATTTTATCCACCACATGACCGCACGGGTGCTGCAACTAAAAATCTACTACGAACGCGAACAGGACCAACTGCTGGACGCCCACCTGAAAAATACCCGCGCACTGCTGCGCCGCCGGCGCGGGAAGCTGGGTTACCACCTGGACAACTACCGCAACGTGCTGCGCCTGACCGACCGCCTGTGCCGCCTGCCGCCCTACGGCGGCACGGCCCGCGCCAAACTGCGGCTGGACGTGGAGCAGACCCAACCCCTGACCGAGCGGCGCTGGCTGCTGGATCAGATCGACGGGAAGGGTGCGGGGGAATTTGCCTAATTTTGCGGTATGGATATAAGCACGCCGGCCAAGACCCTGCAGCAGATGCCGAAGCTATCGCGAATCCTGCTGGCCGTGGTGACGATCTCCGCGATTTCGCTGCTGTTTCCGAGTAACCTGCAGTTCCCTTACGAGTTCGAGCGGGGCCAGACCTGGCGCTACGAAGACCTGAAGGCCCCCTACGAATTTGCCATTGCCAAGACCCCCGAGGAACTGGCCCGCGACCGCAAGCAGGTACTGGAAACCCTGAGTCCGGTGCTGCAACAGGACGCCGGCGTGGCGCGCCGTGCACGCCAGGGTTTTCTGGCGGCATTCGAGGAGCAGATCGATTCGATGGCCGGGGCCGGTCAGTTTACGTATGTCACCAATAGTCCGGAAACTTACCGTCTTTACGGTATCGGATTGCTGGACCGGATCATGGACCACGGCATCATCGACTCCGCCGCCCTCCGGGAATTCAGCACACCCGAGCAGGTGATCACCATTGTGAAGGGCGACGAGGTACGCGAACAGATACTGGAGGACCTTTACACCCCGGAAGACGCCCGCGAACTGCTGGCCGACTCACTCCCCTACTCGCGCCTGCGCCAGCCGGAATTCATTTATCCGCTGTTGATCGACCAGATCAGGCCTAACCTGAGCATCAGCGATTCGCTGACTCAGCGCCTGCGGGAGCAGAATCTGAGTCTGGTGCCGCCCAACCGCGGGTTGGTGGACAAGGGCGAACTGATCATCAGCAAGGGGAGCATCATAACCGAACCGATCTTCCAGAAACTCCGCTCGTTCGAGCGGGAATACGAGGCCGACCCGGATAATCAGCGTACGCGCATCGGGGTATTTTCTGGGCTATGTGCTGCTGACGGCCCTGCTCATCATCTTCTTTTTCGTGTACCTGCGCTATTTTTTCCCCGTGGTTTACGGCCGGTTGGGTAAGCTCATTTTTGTACTGCTCTGGATCGTACTGTATGCTTTTTTGACGGCCTTTCTGGACCGTTCGGGCATTCTCAGTCTCTATCTCTTGCCGTTTTGCATCGTACCGATCGTGGTACGGATTTTCTTCGATGAGCGGCTGGCGTTCTTCACCCACATCGTTACCGTAATGGTGGCGGGGTTGATGACATCGCTCGGTTTCGGCTTCACCTTCTTACAGATCATGGTGGGCATCGTGGTTATCCTGATGGACGTTGACTTGCGGGATTGGTCGCGTTTTTTTCGTTCGCTGCTCTATATTTTCTTCACCTACGCCCTCGGTTATCTGGGGTTGGAACTGATCAAAGAGGGCCGGCTGTCCTCCATCGACTGGAACGTTTTCGGATTTTTGGTGGGCAACGTTTTTCTCACCCTGCTGTCATTCCCCCTCATTCCGCTGCTGGAGCGGGTGTTCGGTTTCGTCTCACCCATCACGCTGGCTGAATTGTCCGACATGAATCGGCCACTGCTGCGCGAGCTATCTTTAAAGGCCCCCGGCACCCTGCAACACAGCCTCCAGGTGGGGAACCTGAGCGAGGCCGCCGCCCGCCGGATCGGGGCCAACCCCCTGCTGGTGCGCACCGCCGCGCTGTATCACGATATCGGCAAAATCAATAACCCGCAGTTTTTCATCGAAAACAACCCCGGCCCCAGTCCCCATGACGGCATGGACGAGCGCGATAGTGCCCAGATCATCCTGGCCCACGTGACCGACGGCGTGGTGATGGCCAAGAAGGCTAAAATCCCGAGCTGATCATCGACTTTATCCGCTCGCATCACGGCACCACGCGGGTCGAGTACTTTTACCGCAATTACCTGAAGAATAACCCCGACGAGGAAGTGGACGAAGCCGAATTTCCGCTACGCCGGCCCGCGCCCCGTGTCCAAGGAGGAAACCATCATGATGCTGGCCGACAGCACCGAAGCCGCCTGTAAAAGCCTCAAAAACCCGACGGCGGACGAATTATACCAGCGCATCGACGAGGTGTTCCGCTACAAACTCAAAGAGGGGCAACTGGAAAATTCCCGCCTCAGTTTCAGCGAACTGGAGGTGTGCCGCCAGACGTTCCGCTCACTCTTGATGAGCGTGTACCACGTGCGGATCCAGTATCCGGAGGAGGAGGAGTAGTACGTAGTATTTAGTACGTGGTACGTAGTATTTAGACGTTCGGTATTATGTACTAACCTAGGCCGTGCCCGTTCGCCTGACGGCTCACGGTCGGTCCCTTCCAGGCTCGCTGATCGCTCGGCCCCTCCGTTTCACTGCGGGTCTCCGGCTAAGCGCCGGCCCTTCCAGGCACCTCACGCGGACTGAATTATTTTCAGCAGTGCCTCATTCAGCGTTTTGATCGCCCCCTTGATGTCCCATTTACCGGTATCGCGCACTTCCACGTAGTTGCTGATGGAGCGCAAGTGCAACGGCCGTACTTCGGCCTCCAGGCAGGCCAGCAGAAAAGCCGCGCCTTCCATGCTGGAAATTTGCGCGGCGGGGAATTTCTTGCGCATCCGGTCGATGGAGATTTCGCTGCCTAGTATCTTATTGACGGTATAACCCTGGCAAACGGGCAGATCAAGCGGCAGTTCATCCAGGTCCGGTACGTGCAGGATGCCCTGCTTATCGTAGGGTGGGCCGGGCGGGTAGCCCATTTCCGTGATGGTCAATAGGGTACCGTCGGCTTGTTCCGCACCCTGGTCGGCCAGGAAGTCGGAGCCGATCCAGCGCAGGTCAGTCAGTTGCAGGCTCCGGTCCAGTGCCCCGCCGATACCGGCCTGGAGGGCGAAATAGGGGAAAGTTTTCGGGTCCGCCAGTCGGCGGCCTACGCTCAGGGCGGCGGCGGTCATGCCCATGCCGGTGATGAGAATTTCTACCGGCAGATCCTGGTAGATAAACTTGTCCGGTGCGATTTGCTCGGCGTTGGCGGTTAGCCAATCGAGGGTAGGCTGGATTTCCAGGGTAGTGGCGGAGACAAGGAGCATAATGATGTGGGATGTCTGATGTACGATGTCTGATGTGGGATGTTTTACCGACGAGCGTGGGCCTTTACAGATCAGGTAATTTAGGGCAGCGCCGATGGAGGATGTGGACATCCAGCGGATAACTCAGCCCTTCGTCCCCCAAGATAAGAAGTTGATCGAAAAGGACGCTCTGCATCACTTGGAAAGCCCGTATCTTGAGCCGCATGAAGCTACGCGAAAACCTGTCTATTGCGCTGGAGTCCGTCCAATCCAACTGGCTGCGGGCAATGCTGACGATGATCATCATCTCTTTCGGCATCATGGCACTGGTGGGTATCCTGACGGCCATCGACGCGGCGATCTACTCCTTAAGTAGTAACCTCTCGGATCTGGGGGCGAACACCTTCACCGTCGAGCGGGCCAACGAGGGTGTGCGCGGCAACCGCGGCGGCCGCCGCGGCAAGCGTAGCGAACGCTTTAGCTACGACCAAGCCATGGAATTTGAGGAAAACTACCGTTTCCCGGCTGACATCTCGCTGTCTTTCAATGCCTCCAATACGGCTACGATAAAATACAGCGACCGATCCACCAACCCCAATACCCTCATATACGGTATCAACAGCAGTTACTTGGCGGCCAAGGGCTTCGAACTGGCGGCGGGCCGGAATTTTACGCGAAAAGAAATAATGGAGGGCGGCAACGTCTGCATCATCGGCAGCGACGTAGTGGACGACCTGTTTCAGGGCAACTCCGAAAACGCCGTCGGTAAATCCATCACCACGGGCGAGATGCGAGTGACCGTGGTGGGCGTAACCGCCGTGCGCGGCAACAGCATGAACCAGTCGCAGGACCGCCGGGTGCTACTCCCCCTCCAGAGTGCCAAACGCTACTATGCCACCGACAACACCAGCTATTCCATTATGGTAGCCGTACCGGACCCGACCAAGATCGAGGCCGCCATTGCCGAAGCCACCGTTACCCTGCGCAATGTGCGCGGCCTGCGCGCGGGCCAGGAAAACGATTTTACCATCGAAAAGAGCGAAGGTCTGGTTTCCATGATCAAGGAAAATACCATCACCCTCCGCCTGGCCGCCGTGGCCATCGGTCTGATGACGCTGCTGGGCGCGGCCATCGGCCTGATGAATATCATGCTAGTATCCGTTACCGAGCGGACGCGCGAGATCGGGGTCCGCAAGGCCCTGGGGGCCACGGCTGCCACCATCCGCAGTCAGTTTCTGGCGGAAGCCGTGGTGATTTGCCAAATGGGCGGTATCCTCGGCATCATTTTGGGCGTACTGGTCGGCAACCTCGTCGTTATTTTCACCGACGGTGCTTTCCTCTTCCCCTGGCTTTGGATCACGCTGGCCCTCATTGTCTGCACGGCCGTAGGCCTGGCAGCGGGGCTGTATCCCGCCATGCGCGCCGCCGCGCTGGACCCGATCGAGAGTTTGCGGTATGAGTAGGGGCACACACCTAACAGAACGCACCCCGTCACCCCTCCCCCCTGGGGAGGGGCCGGGGGAGAGGTCTCACGCCCGGGTCGAACTCCAAAATACCAGACGCGCAGCGTCCTACTAAAGTACGTTAAGTTAACGGCTTCGCCGTTAACTTAACAGCCCCTGCAGCTTCATCGCCAGCCCCATATCCCCCTTCACCTTCACCTTGCCGCTCATCATGGCCATCATGGGGTTGAGCTTGCCGGAGCGTAATTGCTCCAGCGAGTCGATGGTGGTGATGATGGTCGCATCGGCCTCTTTATCTTCTTCGGTTACTTTCGCCTCATCCTCGGTCATATCGATGAAGACGGGGCCTTCATCCACCTGAATTTTGATGGTCTTGCCCATTTTAGGGGCGTTGGCGGCGGACTTTTTTACTTGCGCGACGAATTCTTCGTAGGTTGCCATTGCTTGGTTTTGATCGTAAAGGTAGGTCGGTTTAGTAGAAATTTCCTCCGAACACGGGCGTTTCCTTTTGCAAGTCTTAATTTAGCCGCCCTAAAGATCAACCCCGCCCATGCCCACGGTAGACATTGAAGCGCTCAACGAACAAATTTACGCCGACAGCGCGATCATCGAACGGATCGTCACGGAGACCAATAAAGTCATCGTCGGTCAGGAACACATGATCCAGCGTCTGCTGCTGGGCCTCCTCAGCCGGGGCCACGTACTGCTGGAAGGTCTGCCCGGTCTGGCCAAGACGCTGGCCATTAAAACACTGGCCCAGACCATCTCGGCCGATTACAGCCGCATCCAGTTCACGCCCGACCTGCTGCCCGCCGACATCGTGGGCACCATGATCTACAACCCCACGCTTAACGATTTTTCGGTGCGCAAGGGTCCCATCTTCGCCAACTTCGTACTGGCCGACGAGATCAACCGCGCCCCGGCCAAAGTACAATCCGCCCTGCTGGAAGCCATGCAGGAGCGGCAGGTGACCATCGGCACCGACACCTTTAAACTGCAAGAACCCTTCCTGGTACTCGCCACGCAGAACCCCATCGAGCAGGAAGGCACCTACCCCCTGCCCGAGGCCCAGACCGACCGCTTCATGCTCAAGGTCAAGATCGGCTACCCTACCAAGGAAGACGAGCGCATCATCATCCGCCGCAACCTCGGCGAGGGATTTGCCGAGATCAACCCCGTCGTCACGCCCGCCGAAATCATGCAGGCCCGCCGCTCGGTGGAAATGGTGTACATGGACGAGCGCATCGAGCAGTACATCATCGACCTCGTCTTCGCCACCCGCAACCCCGCCGATTACCAGCTCAGCGACCTGACCAACCTCATCAATTACGGCGGCTCGCCCCGGGCCAGCATCAATCTGGCCCGCGCCGCCAAGACCCAGGCCTTCCTGGAACGCCGCGGCTACGTCACCCCCGAAGATGTCCGCGCCGTTTCCCTCGACGTGATGCGCCACCGCATCGGCCTCACCTACGAGGCCGAAGCCGAAAACATCACCCAGGAGGACATCGTCAAGCGGGTGATGAACGTGGTGGAGGTACCTTGAATAAGGATGGAATGAACGGATGACTGAACGATCGAATAGTTGGGGCGTAAACGGGTGATGGATGGTGCTTGGAAATGATTTTGCTCTTATCGCGTGAGGTGCCCGGAGGGGCGTTAGCGCACGAAGTGCCGAGCGACCAGCGAAGCCCGGAGGGGACCGACACCGGTCTTAGCCGGGGGCCCGCCCAAAACATCGGCAAGTTTAGTATTTCATAGATTGTTATCCAACCCGGTTCATTCACCTAAGAGCGTGTTTCATTCTTTTCATTCATCCCGTCCATTCAGTCATTCAGTTATTCACTCATTCAGTCATTAAAATGGACACCACCGAACTCCTCAAGAAAGTACGCCGCATCGAGATCAAGACGAAAGGCTTGAGCAAGCAGATCTTCTCGGGCGAGTACCAGTCGGCCTTTAAGGGGCGGGGGATGTCGTTTAGCGAGGTGCGCAATTATCAGTACGGCGACGACGTGCGCAACATCGACTGGAACGTGACCGCCCGCAGCGGCGAACCCTACGTAAAGGTGTTCGAGGAAGAGCGCGAATTGACCGTGATGCTGCTGGTAGACATCAGCCCCTCTTCCTTCTTCGGCTCCGTGGACCAGATGAAAAATGAACTGATCGCCGAAATTTGCGCCGTGCTCGCCTTTTCCGCCACAACTAATAATGATAAGGTCGGCCTGCTACTCTTCTCCGACCGGATCGAAAAATTTATCCCGCCCAAAAAGGGTCGGCAGCACATCCTGCGCATCATCCGCGAGCTGATCGACACCCAGCCCGTGGGGCAGGGAACGGACATTGGACAGGCACTCCAGTATTTTGCCAATATGGTCAAGAAGCGAAGCATCTGCTTCGTACTTTCCGATTTCCTGGCTACCGACTACGACAAACCGCTGCGGATTGCCGCCCGCCGGCACGACCTCATCGGCATCCACCTCTTCGACCCCCGCGAGGAGGAGCTGCCGCCGGTCGGCCTCATCCGCGCCCGCGACTCCGAAACGGGCCACTTACAATGGATCGACACCAACCGCCGTAGCGTACGCGAGCAGTATGCCGCCTGGTTTCAGGAACAAGTCACCTATTTCCGGCAAACCTTTGCGCAGAGCGGGGCCGACACCATCTCCATGCGCACCACCGAATCGTACACCACGGCCCTGCACCGTTTTTTTAAACGCCGCGCCTGATTATGCCCCAGAACACCTCCTTCATCGTCCGATTTTTCTTCGTATCGTTCTGCTGCCTCTTGCTCGGCCCGGCGTCACTGGTCGCCCAGCGCAATCCCGTCGTGCTGTCGGCCAAGGTAGACAGCACCCGCTTGCTCGTCGGCTCGCCGCTGAATCTGGACCTCACCATCACCGCCCCCACCGGCGCGGTCACCGAAGAACTGATCCTCGGCAACCTGCCCAAAGCCAAGGGGCTGGAAGTAGTCGAGGTGATGCCGCGCCTAACCGTCCGCGACAAGCCCGACCTGCTGGCCACGCAGCGCATCCGCCTCTTCACCACCACCGATACCGGTCTGGTCACCATCCCCGTTATCGGTCTGCCCTACGAACTGGACGGCCAACGCGACACGGCTTACTCCTACCCCATCAACCTCAACGTCAGTTTGCTTCCCGTCGCAGTCGACGACGAATTACTGGCCAACCGCCCCATCATCGAAGAGCCGCTGGACTGGACCGACCTATGGCCGTTCTACCTCGTTTTTTTCGTTCTCGCCATCGCTTTTACCGGTTGGATGCTTTATCGTTACCGCGCCGAACGCCGCCTGCCCGTGGTGCAAGACGTCTCGCCCGCCCACGAACTTGCCCGCCGTCGACTCACTGAACTGGACGGCAAACAACTCTGGCAGGCCGGCCGCCTGCAGGAGTTCCAGACCGAACTCAGCCTCATCCTGCGCCGCTACCTCCAGGACCGCTACGCCGTCGACGCGCCCGAGATGGTCACCGCCGAAATCGAGGCCGAACTGGCCCGGCGCGGACAGGTCACCGGCGACCAGCGTAGCGAACTCGGACAACTCCTCCGGCTGGCCGATCTAGTCAAGTTCGCCAATGCCACCCCCGACCCCGGCATCCACCAGCGCGGCCTGGAACGGGTCTCCGCCTTCGTCGATGCCACCCGCATGACCGAGGAGGAAGTGGCCGAGGTCAAACGCGCCGCCGAGGCCGCCGAACTGGAACGCAAACGCGCCGAACTGGAGGCCCGCAAGGCCGCCCGCCGCGAGCAGGGCGCGCGCATGGCCAACCCCCTTTCCGGCCGCCCCGCACCCATCCCCCGCCGCATCCTGGCCACCTTGCTCGACCTGCTCGGTCTCGTTCTGCTCCTCTATCTGCTCGATCTCGGCTATACGGCGGTCGGCAATTACTTCTTCGGCACCAACAGCCAGCCGGGCTGGTGGGCCGTACCCGCCGCCGCGCTCTTCTTCGTCATTCTGCTCGCCGTACCACCGCTACTGGAGGTTTTTTTCGGCGGCGGCCTCGGCAAACAACTCCTCGGCCTCCGCGTCTACCAGTCCGGCGGCAGCGACATCACTTTCCAGCAGGCTTTCACCCGCCGCTTCCTGCGCTGGCAGTCGCTCCCGGTCCTCCTGTTCGGCAACCGCAGGGCCGTCATCCGCCGCCAGGTTGCCCTGCCGCACGACCGAATTACGGAAACCTCGGTGTTTTATAAATAGCTCTCGCTTGTCTCGATCAGTTTTAGCCATCGCGTGAGAAGGTATTTTTTCGGGCGTGTTTTTTGGGCGTGCCCCCTCCCTGTCGGTCGGGGTCGGTCCCTTGCGGGCTTCGCTGTTCGCTCGGTGCTGCGCACTTCCCCTCCAGGCACCTCACGCAGGGGGGGATATGCTACGAGTGCATCGGAGTGCAACTCCTCTACCGTTTTCGTAATCACGAGTGCATCGGAGTGCAACTCCTCTACCGTTTTCGTAATCACGAGTGCATCGGAGTGCAACTGCTCTATCGTTTTCGTAATCACGAGTGCATCGGAGTGCAACTGCTCCACCGTTTTCGTAATCCTATATGTCCTACTTTCGGGGTGAAGGTAATATTACATTCGCCAAAATAAGGCTACCTTTGCAGCCGCTAACGCTCCCACTTCCATGCAATCTTACCTCACGCTGCTCCGCGACACGCTGGAGCGCGGCCGCCCCAAGGGCGACCGTACCGGCACGGGCACCCGCTCGTTGTTCGGCTACCAGCTACGCCACGATCTTTCCACCGGTTTTCCCCTACTGACCACCAAGCGGGTCCACTGGAAATCGGTGGTCTACGAGTTGCTGTGGTTCATCTCCGGCGATACCAATATCGCTTACCTGGTGCGCAACGGCGTCAACATCTGGAACGAGTGGCCCTTCGAGCACTACCTACGTGCCACCGGCCGCCCCAAACTGGAACGCGGCGGCACCGCCTGGAAAAACGCGCTGCAGGATTTCGTGGAACGCATCAAGACCGACGACAAGTTTGCCGCCGAGTGGGGCGAACTGGGTCCGGTCTACGGCAAGCAGTGGCGCAATTTCAGCGGCGTGGATCAACTGACCGAAGTACTGGAAAAAATTAAAAAAACCCCCGATTCCCGCCGCCTGGTGGTTTCCGCCTGGAACCCCGCCGACCTGCCCGAAATGGTCAAATCCGGCTTGCCGCCCTGCCACGCCCTGTTCCAGTTTTACGTAGCCGACGGAAAATTATCCTGCCAACTTTACCAGCGGTCGGCCGATGTGTTTCTGGGCGTGCCCTTCAATATCGCTTCCTACGCCCTGCTCACCATGATGACGGCCCAGGTCTGCGGCCTAAAACCCGGTGATTTCGTGCACACTTTCGGTGACGTACACCTCTACAACAACCACGAGCAGCAGGCCCGCAACCAGCTCAGCCGCACCCCGCGCGAACTACCCACCGTAAAATTGAACCCCGCCGTCAAATCACTTTTCGACTTCACTTTCGACGACATCGAACTGCTCGACTACCGCCCCCACCCCAAGATCAGTGCCCCGGTGGCGGTGTAGGATATTTATTCACGAGTGCAGAACTTTTCAAACCGCCGCCGGGTTAGCCAACCGGATATTTCGATCGGAAAGAAAATTCATCTTCTTTCCGTTTGGATAATACCCGCGCATCGCCTTACCTTTGCGTCTCGTTAGAAAAAAACGATGATTCCTTAGCTCAGTTGGTTAGAGCATCTCACTTTTAATGAGAGGGTCCTGGGTTCGAGCCCCAGAGGGATCACTACCAAAAGCCGCCTCCTTCCGGGGCGGCTTTTTTTGTGCCCGCCTACTAGTGGATTTATCCTTTTAAGTACTGAGACAACGCCCTGGCCCGGGACGGTTAAGGGGACGTTAAACCACCGGCGAGTTGATTGGTGCAACGCTTTTCGGATTACCTTGGCTTGCGAAATAAACCAAACCTATTTACCATGCTCACTCGCTATGTTTTCTTTTCCCTGCTGCTCTCCTTTGCCGCCGCCCTGCCCGCGCAATTGCTGATGACCAACCCCCAGGAAATATCCGATGACCACCGCTACCGCGACTCCAAAGGATCTGCTTATTTGCTGCCCGATTTTACGGCCGGCACCGTTTATGCCGCCGACGGCACCCCTACCCCGGTAGACAAAATCAACTACAATGCCGAGAGCGGCCTGATGGAGGTGCGGCTGCTGAACCAGTATGTAGAACTGACCCCGAACGAGTATCCCAAGGTTATTTTCCGGATGATGGACGGTACGGAGCGCACCCTGGTCTACGGCCTGCACCCGGTGCTCAGTAAAGCCTACGGCGAAACGATCCATGAAGGCGAAAAAGGCACCGCCATCGCCGTGCAACGGGTGAAGGAGGAAATCAAGGTGGTGCAGACGCCCGGCAAAGCAACGGAGATGCGCAATTTGGTAGCTACCACCGAAGACTACCTACTGATCGGTCAGGATCTGCGCCGGGTGCGCCGCAATCCTAAATCACTGGCCGAGGCCCTGGGCCGGAGCGAAGATGAACTGAAGCAGCAGCTTAAAAAGGCTAAAGTAAAACTGAAGAAAGACGAAGGTTATCAGCAGGCGCTGGAACTGATCCTGTAATCCGGATAGCTGCCGGGGCGGGCAACTGCGTGAGGTGCCTGGACGGGACGGTCCCGCAGGGCCGTGGTGCGTAGCACCGACCGAACAGGGAGCCGGGAAGGCACCGACCCCCACCCGCCGGGGCGGGTGGGGGGCACGCCCAAAAAAGCGAATGCCCCGATACCGTCTGGCCCGGCTAAACCAGCGGCCCGAGATGACCGTCTTCTTCTCCGCTGACGATCCGATTGATGGTGGGCTGGAGAATAAAGATGCCGATGATGAGGACGTAAACCAGCAGGGAATAACCAACGTACTGCGACCCGCGCGCGGGCTGCCCCAGCTCGACGGACCGGATGGTTTTGCCGATGAAATACCAGGTGTAAACCGCTGCCGCGAGAAAAATCAGACCGATACCGAATATGCCTAGTACGAATGAGATGATGGCGGACGGGTCCGGGTCCCCGAATCCGTCGGCCAGGGCGGTAGCGACGAACCGGTAAGTTATGAACCCGCCCAGGATGGACAGCAGCCACGGCACGATCATGACGATTTTGAAGGTCCGCAGGTTGAGGCCGCGCGTGCCGGCGGGCAAGCGATGATGCAGGCCGGTGCCGACCGACCAGACCCACAGCCACGTGACCAGGGCAGAAAGTAATAGTAGGAAACCGAATAGCGCGATCACCCAGCCATACTCCACCAGGAAACCGGGGAAATCCGGCAGCGGTACCGTTACGTCACCCGTTGGGTCGTAGGTGGTGGCGGGAGCGATATAGTTGTCGCTGATGAACACGGGCAGGAACTGCGCGAGCAGCGGACCGGCGGCAATGGCGATGAAGATTTGCCAGTGCCTGGCGCGGAGAAAAAGTCGGGTCATGGTGGAGGCGGTTAAAAATGAAGCAGCCCCCGACCGGACGGTCGGGGGCTGCCAAGATGCGATTCTTTGGTTAATGCAACAAACGGAGGTGTACGCTTTACGGGTTAGTTCTGTACCTCACTCAGACGCTTCTGCACCTCGCCGACTACCTTCTGCTGGGCCTCGATGGCCTTGCGGGCGGTTTCCTGGTCGCGGTCGTTTTGTTCGATGGCAGCCTCGGCGTCGATGATGGTTTGCTTCGCTTTTTCGATATCTTCCTGGGCACGCTGCTTGTCGCGTTCCAGCCGCTCCAGGTCTTTTTCGATGTCCTGCAACTCGTCCTCTTCCCGGTCGAGTTCTTCCTTTATCTGCTCGCTGGTGACGAGCAGGCCGAAGCGGAGCATCATTTTTTCCGCCTCCACGTAGCGGTTGGGCGTGTTGCGCGGGCCGACGTAGCCCTCGGGCGTGGCGATCCAGACGACGATTTCGCTGCCGTCGCCGCGCTTTTCTACCTTACTGTAGATGTCTACCGCGCCGCCGCCGGCCAGGGGCACGTTCAGCGTTTCCATTTCCTTGGTCTTGCGGTTGGTTTTGCTTTTTTCCTTGAAGGTATCTTTTGTATAGTCACTCCACAGCTTTTCCACGTCGCGGGTAGACATATCGGGAGCTTCCAGCACCAGCGCGTTGTTGGTGCCGCGGCTCATGGTGCGCTCGGTGGCAGAAACCTGGGCCTGTAGGTGCACACCCGAAAGGAGGAGCAAGGCGAGGAATAGCAGGGAAAAAAGGTGGTAATTTAACTGTCGCATGGCGATGAGTTTTTGGATTAAAGGGCGGGTCGAGGACCTGCCCTGAGGGAATAACAGTATGACGCATAAGCACTTCGGATGTCACGTTCCGGTCCAAGATACGGATTTTCCTCCTTCCGTAAAATAACCCACTAATCAACTACCCGTCAGTTGGATAGATCGGTCTACCCTACCCCAATAGCGTGTATACGGCCGTCAGGATCAACGTGATCATAAAGGCCGATATATTGAAGAGCGGTGACGTATGGAACAATTCCGGCCGCATGATGATAGCCTTTTCATTGTCTGCCCTACGATCGGTGAGTAGCAGATAAATCAGGATCAGTACCAATACAATGGTACCGACTCCCGCCAGTTTTGCCACGCCGGGTATATCCTGGAGTACGATTTTGAGACCGGTGGCAAAGGAGGTAGCCAGCAGCGCAATGACCAGCCCGATGCGTTGGCGGCGGTCCTGGCGCGCATCGGCGGCGGGAGTAATTACATGGTCGCCCTCCTTTTCGTTAGTAGAGCCGGTGGGAACCGTTATGGCTATCTCCCTGGCGCGGGCTTTGCCATCCACCAGCGAAATCACTACCAATAGCAGACAACACAGCACGAACACGATACCCATTCGGTCCAGGAACGGCAGCTCGGGCTGCAGGATATTCAACAGCAGGGAAAATGGAATGGACGCCGCCACCACCGCCAGACCGGCGTTGGCCGTGGCCCGCCGCCAGAACATGCCGAACAGAAAAATGGTAAACACACCGGGGCTGATGTAGCCCGTATACTCCTGAATAAACTGGAACACTTGCCCCAGGCTGCCCAGCATGGGACCGATGAGGGCACCCACCACCAGCGCAACGGCGGCACTGATCTTACCCACCGTTACCTGACGGGCCTCGGATGCAGTGGGCTTAATGAGCCGCTTGTAGATATCCAGCGTAAAGATGGTGGAGGCACTGTTGACCATGGAGGAGATGGACGAACCGATGGCCGCCACCAGGGCCGCAAAGGTGAGTCCCTTGAAACCGATGCCCACGAGTTTGCTCAGCACCCACGGGAAGGCCTGGTCGGCCTTGTCGATGTCGGCCACCAGCACAAAGGCGGCAATACCGGGAAGAACGGCAAACAGCGGAATGAAGAGTTTGAGAAAGGCCGCAAAAGCCACGCCCTTCTGCGCTTCGCGCAGACTGGTGGCCGCCAGGGCCCGCTGGATGATGTACTGGTTGTTTCCCCAGTAGTAAAGGTTGGTGATCCACATGCCGCCGAAAAGCACCCCGATGCCGGGCAGCAACTGATACGAGCTGCGCGCCTCGCCCGATCCGGTATCCGTAAATGTATCATTGGGTTCGAAGATCATCTCGAAGTGATTCGGGGCCTCGGCAAATAGCCGTTGCGACGCCGGCAAACAGCTCGCCATCGCCCACGGCCGAGATCACGCCGTAAGACGCTACCATGCCACCCACCAACAAGACGATCACCTGCACCACGTCCGTCCAGACCACGGCCTTCAGACCGCCGCCGATGGAGAAACTGGCCGAGTAGAGCACCAATCCCAAAATCCCGAACACCAGCGGAATACCCAACAACTGCTCAATAGCCAGACCACCCAGGTAAAGGACCGAGGTGATGTTGACAAACACGAACAGCGCGATCCAGAACACCGACATGATGGACCGCACGCGGCCGTCGTAGCGTTCTTCCAGGAACTGCGGCATGGTAAAAATGCCCTTTTGCAAAAAAACCGGCAGCAGAAATTTGGCCACGATGATGAGCGTAATAGCGGCCATCAATTCATATGTAGCAATGGCCAGACCCAGCTCGAAACCGGAACCGTTCATGCCCATGATCTGCTCGGTAGAGATGTTGGACGCAATCAGCGAACCGCCCACCGCCCACCAGGGTAGTGATTTGCTGGCCAGAAAATAATCGGAGGCCGTGGCGGCCTTGTCCTTATTAGCGATCCAGATACCGAAACTGACTACCGAAACGAGGTAGATGAGGAATACGGTTAAGTCGATGGTGCCTAATGATCCTAATGCAAATTCCATGTTCGTTGAGCTGGTTAGGGGCACAAGATATAGGAATGTCTGAATTGTTCGCCACATGACGGCAAACATTATCCCGGAGCAGGAATAACCGGTCTTTTATTGGCTAATTTTCACTTCCACTCCGGTAGCGGGCCATGCTCAGGCCGTCACGCAGGGGCAACACCAGCACGTCCATCTCCGGGTCGGCACGCAGCCGCTCGTTGTAGTTTTGCAGAGCGGCGGCCTTCGGTTCGGTGGCGTCGGGGTCGGCTGTTTTGCCGTCCCACAGCACATTGTCGGCCAGCACCAGTGCCCCCGCTGCCAGGCGCGGCCGCAACAAGTCAAAGTAAGCAACGTACTCCAGTTTATCGGCATCCAAATATATCAGGTCCCACGGGCCGGGCAGGGTGGGCAGCACATCCAGTGCCTGCCCCCGGTGGGCATGGATGCGGCCGGCATAGGGCGATGCGGCAAAGGCGTTACGGGCCAACCAGGCCGTTTCCGGGTTGCCGTCCACGGTGTGCAGGTCTCCATCGGGCGGCAGGCCCTCGGCCAGGCAGAGAGCGGCATAGCCGGTAAACGTGCCCACTTCCAGCACGCGCCGGGGCCGGTGCAGCCGCGCCAGCCACGCCAGCAGACGGCCCTGCAGGGGGTCGGTCATCATCTGCGGGGCCAGGGTTTTCAGGTGGGTCCGTCGCTCCAATTCCCGCAAATAATCGGGTACGGGCAGGCTGTGGGCCAGCGCGTAATCCAGTTGTTGCAGGTTGGTGGGGTTGCCGCGGGCATCCATGGTTCGGTTTTATTTTTCGGGCGTGCCCCCGCCTGCCGGCGGGGTCGGACCCCTACCGGCTCGCTGTTCGCTCGGTGCTGCGCACTGCGGGTTTCACCCTTACCGTCCGGGCACCTCACGCGGGGGGGGGGACCGGGCGGGGGCGGACGCTCGGAGGACGGGCGGCGGGGGCGGCTCGACGCTCTGAGGTCCCCGTTCGCGTCAGCAGGGTACCCGGCTGACGGGCGGCGGTGTGAGCCGTGTTGGCAATTATCAAAAGTTGAACCATCGTCCAAGGCAGATGAGGACACCTCCCAGGAAAGATGATCGCTTTGCCCATCAAGAAAGGCAGCATGGCTAACCACTCAATCATTGCCTACGGTACTGCCCCAAATCGCAAAACGATTCTTCGCACTCAATCATTACCTACGGTGCTTCTCCAAATCGCAAAGCGATTTATCGAGGTCAGTCACTCAATCATTAACTAAACCAACCCCAGCAGCCCCCGCAGCCCCACGCTCACCTGCTCCGGCCGGTGCCGCAGGTCGTAGCGGACTTCCTGCAGTGCCTTCTCGATCATGAAGGTACGCAGCAGCGTACGCAGGTCATGCTCGTCCTCGGGTAACAGGCGGCGGCCGTTGGTCGCCTTGCGGTAGGCCGTGATGAACTCGGCGGCCAGACAGCGGTAGGTTTCGTCCAGCCAGCCCTGCAAAAATTCGCGCTGCTCGGCGCGCAGACCGGCAGACTGTTGTTCCAATGCCAAGCCGGAAGCGTAGTGGAAGGAGCGCAGCAAGTTGGCGATGTCCTTGACCGGCGAGCGGCGCAGCCGCCGCTGGCTGAACGGCTGATCGGGATCGCCGTCGAAGTTGAGGAAGATGAAGTCTTCGCCCTTTACAGCAATCTGCTCCAGGGTGAGATCACCGTGAATGCGGATTTTGTCCGATTCGATCTTGTGGTCGAAGATTCGCTTGAGCTGTTCCAGTAGTTCGTTTTCGGCATCCAGCGTCCGGCCGGCCAGCAGTTTGGTCGAATCGTTCAGCTGTTCCCGGCGATCGCGCAGGAGTTGCATCGTCTCGCGTACGCGGCCCTTCAGGCCCGCGAACACGGAACGCTGGTAGTGCAACGACAGTGCCTCGGTCTCGAAACCGGCCACCTCGGCCCCGGCCACGGCCTCGTGGAAAGCCGCCACCATGCGGCCCAGATTGGCGATCCGCACCACAAAGGTAGAACCCAGCAATTCCTGGATGATCTCGGGCATCTTTTTGTACACCACGTGATCGGTCAGGCCGGTACGGTCCTGGGGCGGGTTTTCCACGCTCTTCGGGTCGGAGGCGGCGCGGGACATCAGTTCCTCGGCAAAGCGGTTAAAATTGTTCAGCACGTATTCCCAGGCACCGCCCTCGCTGGGGTTGCGGCGCTCGAAGGTGGCCAGGGTAGCATTGAGTTGCTTGCCGGGCTGGAAGTGCAGGCTGCCGGCCAGACTGGAACTGTGGCCGAAGTCCTTGCTGCTTAACAGGTTCTTGGTTTCCAGGTCGGGCAAGTCGTTGGTATCCACGCGGCGGTGGTATTTCACGTTATAATCCCGCGAGCTTAGTTGGTAGTATTCCTCGCCGTTGTAATCCAGGGCCAGTACGTGGTTTTCGGCCAGATTCAGGTTTTCCTGGGTCAGGCGTTTGAAGGCGGCGGGCGGGGCCAGATCGGCCAGGCCGTTCAGGATGTCGGCGCGGTAGTCCTCGTCGTAGAGCGCGTCGATCAGCACCAGCGGCCGCTCCACGTTGCCCAAGTCCAAGCGGCCCACTACTTCTTCGCGTTGGCTCAGGTCTTCATCCTCAAACGTATAATGAAAGGCCAGCGGCAACTGGATCATTTCCGGCAGTCCCTCCTTATAGGTCACATCCAGTAGCAACCAGGCAAAGTTGCGCTGCCCGTCGGTTAGCATGGCGCGGTGGGCAATGGTCACTTTTTCCAGTTGGTCGGCGCGGGGGCCGGCCCAGGCTACGCTGGTCAGGTAGGCGGGTAGCAGGCGATCTTCGAGGGCACGGACGTTCTTGCGGTTAAACAGGTCGGCTACCGCAGGGGCACTCAACAGGGTCTCGTTTAAAATACGGTGGTCCACCACGTCGGTCGGTACCTGCTCCAATCGCAGCCAGTAGTAGCCGTAGGCGGCTACCGTCAGGTGATAGGGGTCGCGGCCCACCTCGCCGAATAGGTTGCGACCGAATACCTCGCGCACCCGCTGTCCCTGGTAATCCGACAGGTCGAGGTTAACCGATTGCGGGTAGCGGCTCAGGTTGATGATCACGAGGATAGATTCTTCCTCGAAGCTCCGTACGAAGGCCAGAATGCGGCCGTTTTCCGGCGTGAGGAAGCGGATATCGCCCCGGCCGAACACCTGATGTTCCTTGCGCTTGGCCAGCACCCTCTTGGTCCAGTTCAGCAGGCTGTTGGGGGTTTGCAGCTGGCGGCGCACGTTGACCCAGCGGTAGGAGTACTCGCTGTCGCGGATCACGGGCAGGTAAAGCGAGTGAGGGTTGGCCTCCGAAAATCCGCCGTTCTCGTTGTTGTTCCATTGCATGGGCGTACGCACGCCGTCGCGGTCGCCGAGGTAAAAGTTGTCGCCCATGCCGATCTCGTCGCCGTAGTAGAGCACCGGCGTACCGGGCAGGCTCAGGAGCAGCATATTCATCAATTCGATCTTGGCGCGGTCGTTGTCCATCAGCGGTGCCAGCCGACGGCGGATGCCCACGTTGATGCGGGCGGTCTTGTCCTTGGCGTACACCTGGTACATGAAGTCACGCTCCTCATCGGTCACCATTTCCAGCGTCAGCTCGTCGTGGTTGCGCAGGAAGGTGGCCCACTGGCAGTTGGGCGGAATGGCGGGCGTCTGGTCGAAAATGTCGGTGATCGGGTGACGGTCTTCCATTTTTACCGACATATACATGCGCGGCATCAGCGGGAAGTGGTAGTTCATGTGGCACTCGTCGCCGTCGCCGAAATAGGCGGCCGAGTCCTCGGGCCACATATTGGCCTCGGCCAGGAAGAGGACGTTGTCGTAGTTTTCGTCCACGTGCTTGCGCAGCGTTTTGAGGTAGGCGTGGGTCTCGGGCAGGTTTTCACCGTTGGTCCCCTCCCGCTCGAACAGGTAGGGAATGGCATCCAGGCGGAAGCCGTCGATGCCCATGCTCATCCAGTAATCCAGGATCTTGACGATCTCGGCCTGCACGTCGGGGCTGTCGTAATTGAGGTCGGGCTGGTGGCTGAAAAAGCGGTGCCAGTAATACTGGTTGGCCACGGAGTCCCAGGTCCAGTTGCTGGTCTCGGTATCGGTGAAGATGATCCGCACGTCGGGGTACTTGTCATCGGTATCGTTCCAGACGTAGTAGTCGCGTTCCTTGCTGCCCACCGGTGCCCGCCGTGCCCGCTGAAACCAGGGGTGCTGGTCGGAAGTATGGTTGATGACCAACTCGGTGATGACCTGCAGGTTCCGCTCGTGGGCGGCGGCCAGGAACCGCTTGAAATCGTCGATGTTGCCGTAGGCGGAGGAAACGGTGTAGTAGTCGGCAATATCGTAGCCGTCGTCGCGCAGGGGCGAGGGGTAAAAGGGCAGCAGCCAGATGGCGGTCACGCCCAGGTCTTCCAGGTAGTCGAGTTTCTGTTCCAGCCCCGCGAAATCACCGATGCCGTCGCCGTCGCTATCGTAAAATCCTTTGATGTTCAGTTCGTAGATGATGGCGTCCTTGTACCAGAAAGGCTTGCGGCGGTAGTTGCTCATGCGGGGGCGTGGTTTTGTTGGGGGTGGTAAATAAAGAAAGCGGCGGCTAATATAGCGCGTCTTTGCTCAACATTGCAGCGGCGGGCTTGTGCGCGGCGGGGCCGAGTTTTCATTTGTGACAGGCAGTGTAACAACTACACCATTGAATGCACTAACCAGCATTCATTCATCCCGACGCCAACCGGCGTCTTCCCAAAAACAGTGCTACATGAAGTTCATCTATACGTTATTGTTGTTAGTAACGACCCTGCTCGGCACCATTGCCGCCAACGATATCTGCGCCATAAACTTACGGCCCGGCACCCGTACCGCCGATTTTACGGTGGGCGAAAAAGTTTACATCGACCTGGAATACAGTACCGACGAGGCCGCCGGGGTTCGCATTTTCATCCTCCCCTTTACCGAAGGAGAGCAATCTGATAATTTCGGCGTCAGCGGCTCTCCCATTTATATGGGCAGCGGATCGTTATCCCCCTTCCTGATGATCAACGCCGGCGAACTGACCGTCGATGAAATTCGTGTCCGGATAACCACCCCCGATCAATCGATCATACTTCGTGAATTTTTTATCCCCGTCTCCTATCACTTTGGAGAAAACGGTGTCAATAACTTCCGTTTCTCGGCCGATCAAAACATCGGCTCTTTCCTGCTCGGTGAATCTACCGATATCACCTTTGACTACACGGTCAATCATTCGGGCGGTACCCGGATTTTCGTGCGCCCGATGACCGACGGTGATTTAACACCGGGTTATAGTGCGTCCGGCTCAATAATATTTAGTGAAACAGGTACCCAAACCGTTAATTTCTCAATCAACTCCGGTACTAATGTTCGCGTAGATCAACTGCGCGTGCGGATCACCAATGCGGACCAAACTGAAACCTTGCGGGAATTTTTCCTTCCAGTAAATTGGTACTGGAGTACGGTAAAAATAACGGATTTCAGCGTCAACGGCCCGCGATTTGTGAGCAACGGCACCCAAAAGACCGTCAACTTTGCCTATCAGACAACGCTTCTGGCGGGCGCACTAATTTTTCCCCGTCCCGTCACCAACGGCGAGCTTACTGCCAACTACGCTGCTTGCGGCTCAGGAGCGTATACCGGCACCGGATCCGGCAGCTGTGACTATACCATCACGGCCGATAACCAACGGGTAGATCACATCCGCTTCCGAGCCACTAACCTCGATCAGTCGGAGATATTGCTTGAGTTATTCTACCCGACCGAACTGATATTCGGCAACTACAATATCGATCGGATCATTACCTGCCCCCCTTCCCCGGCCCGCCTGGCACACGGCGAACCGGTCAATATCGGCTTCCAGGTAAATAATCTGGAAAGCGGCCCTTCGCGTATTTTTACGCGACCGATCACGGAAGGAGAACTTTCTCCTTCTTATACTGCAAGCGGTTCGCCCAGCTATCCCATGGGAGCCGGAACCGGAACGGATGATTTTACCATAACCAGCGGCAATGTCCACGTGGATCAATTAAGGTTCAAGGTGACCGATAACGCCCAGACCGCTACGTGGGCCGAATACTTTCTCGACGTGGATTACCGGTTCGGCGAGGCGCAATCCGTAGGCGTTTCTTCACCCGGAGCAGCCGACCGTCTGACCTGGTCGTTCGGTCCTAACCCTTTTGCCAACGAGGGCAGCCTACAACTCACCAGCCCGGATAATCAGCAGGTAACTATTTCCCTCACGGATGCGCTGGGGCGGCTGGTTGCCTACTGGCCCGAACGTCGGCTTAATGCCGGCCAATCCGATCGTCTCGTTATTCGTGCCGACCAGCAGGGTCTGACTGCCGGTATTTACTTTCTGCACGTAAGGGGAGACAATTATTACGTAACCGAAACACTGGTGGTAAGCCGCTGACCCGATCGGTCATCGTTGATCCGCGTGAGGCACCTGGAAGGCCGCTCCCGCCATTCGGCGGGGGCGGGTGCGATAGCACGGAGCGAACAGCGAACCCTGAAAGACGCCGACGGCGGGGCGTTAGCCCCGGCGGCACGCCATCCGGCAATGCAGTCACCATACACCTACCTACTGCCGATCTGCTTAGAGCTGCTCCCACCGAATTCAACTCATTAAAAAGCGACCTTTCTCCCGCAGGAGAAAGGTCGCTTTTATAAATTATAAGCGGGTTGCCCCCGGCCTCCCGAGGGGGGTGATAGGGTTTAAGTAAGTAATACTACCTAATACTTACTAATATTCTACTTCCTCCCCTCGGCGGGCAGGTGCAGGATCCGCTCCGTATCCGTGTAATCCTCACCGTCGGCCTTGGCCAGCTCGATGGCTTCGGTGGCGGTTTTTACGGCCATCTTGTGCTGACCGCTTTTCTCGTACAGCCACGCCAGGGTATCCATATTGGCGTACATTTTCTCCAGCGCGACCGATTTCTTAGCCCAGCCGATGGCTTTTTTCAGCATGGCGGGGTCGTCCACGGTTTCGTAAAAATTCCAGGCGACGCTATTCAATTCCATCGCATTGTCGGTGGGGTAGGCCTCGTAGTAGGCAACGGCGGCCTTGGCGTAGGTGTCCAGGTCATTATTTTGCTGAGCCAATACCATGGTAAAGTGCTTGCCCAGGCGGTCGGCCAGCTTGGGCGCGTGCTTTTGGTAGTAGGGCTGCATCTGCTCGGGCGTGGGCAGCAGGCGCTCGCCTTTTTCCTGCATATAGGCGGGGATGAACGTGTTTTGCAGGGTGCTCATATAGGTGCTCGCGCTACCCAGTTCGGCGATGTATAGTTCCGGCTCGCTCACGAACTGCCCGAAGGTTTTGCTCCCCAGCGCACCCGGCTGGGCGGCAATCATGCTTACGGCGGCGGGCGATTTCAGGTCGTCCAGCGTGGCCAGGTAGGCGGCGGTTACTTCGGCCCCTTTCTGCTGGTCCATGGCACCGTTGAGTTGCTCCACGTAGGCCTGCAAAAACTCCGGGTCACGCTCACCTGCATCGTAGCGGCGGGCCTGGGCACCCAGGCTATTCTCGCTGGTGGCCGTAGCACCTACTTCCAATAATTTTTCTACCGGTATGTAACCCAGGGCGCGGTGCTCCACCTCGCCGTCTCCGTTCACGAACAGGTAGGTGGGGTAGGCGCGCACGCCGTACTTCAGCGCGAGGGCCGGGCCTTCACCCGACTCCATGTCGATCTTGGCGTTGATGAAATTTTCGTTAAAATAATCCCCAACCTTCGCGTCGGGAAATACCTTGGCGGTCATCATTTTGCAGGGGCCGCACCAGGTGGTATAAGCGTCTACGAAGATGAGTTTGTCTTGCGCCTTGGCTTCCTTTAGCAACATTTCCCAGCTGTCGTGGGAAAACTGGATGCCGTCGCCCTGCGCGGACAGGGGGGCAAATGCCAGGCTGAGGACAAATAAGAGGGATAGTAAGCGAATGTGCATGCGGTTTCGGTTGAGGTTCGGGCGACAACCCGCCACCCTTCGGTCAGATTAACGCTTTTCTACCGGTGCTGGATGCACGGACCACCTATTAAAACCGCCCCTCCGGCCGCTTTCACGGTCGCTTAACCTTCGCGCCGCGCCGCTTATCTTACCTTTGCGCCGCTCTGGCCACTCCTTGTTTCCATGCTCAAAAAGATCGACCGCTACATCGCGGGCAAATTCCTGAAGACTTTCGCGTTCACCGTGCTTATTTTTTCGCTGGTGACGCTCATCATCGACTTCAGCGAGAAGATCGAACGGTTCATCGAGTCGGAGATCAGCCGCTACGAGATCATTTTCGAGTATTTCCCCACCTTTCTCATGTTTATCCTGGGGTTGCTCTGGCCCATCCTCACGCTCATTGCGGTCATCTTTTTCACCAGCCGCATGGCCGGCAATTCCGAGATCATCAGCATCCTCAACGCGGGGGTCAGTTTCCGACGGCTGCTGCGGCCCTACCTCGCGGCGGCCACGCTGCTATTCACGCTCTACCTGCTGGCCGTCCACTTCTTCGTGCCCTGGAGCAACGCCAAACGGCTGGAGATCGACCGCACCTACTTCAGCCGCAGCCAGGACCAGGGGCAAACCCGCAACGTCCACCTCTTCGTATCGCCCGACACCAAGGTATACATCAATTTTTTCCGCAAACGCGACAGCACCGCCCGCGATTTTCGCCTCGAACAGTTCCGCGACAACCAGCTCGTTTACCTGCTCAAGGCCCGCCACGCCGAGTGGGTCGGTTACCCCGACAAGTGGCAACTCCACAACTACGAGGTCCGCACCTTCGACGGCGACCGGGAAACCTTCAAAAGCGGCTTGGGCCAAAAAATGGACACCACCATCAACCTCCAACCCGACGATTTTGTCGACTATAAAGAAGGCCAGCAGTCCCTCGCCACACCCGAACTCTGGGCTTACATCCGCAAGCAGCGGGCACGCGGCTCGGGCAACGTGCGCAAGTACGAGATCGAACTGGCCCGCCGCTCGGCCGAGCCGTTCACCATTTACATCCTCACGCTCATCGGCGTCGCCGTCGCCTCCCGCAAGGTCCGCGGCGGCATGGGCATCCACCTCGCCTCGGGCATGTTCATGGGCGCGCTCTACGTGTTCATCAGCCGGTTCGCGGCCACCATCACGCAGGGGTCCAGCCTCCCCGTTCTGTTGGGTATGTGGATGCCGAATATCTTGTTTTTCCTGCTGGCGTTGTACTTTATCAGCCGGGCGCAACGGTGATTGTAGCGGGTAATTTGGGTATTGGGTAGTTGCACGTGGGACGAGTGCTACCTACTACCCAACTACGTACTACCTTACTAATTAGGGCGTGCCCCGCCCTGGCGGCCGGGTCGGTCCCTTCCAGGCTCGCAGGTCTGCTCGGCCGCTACGCGTCTCCGGCTCGGCGCCGGCCCTTCCAGGCACCTCACGCGGGGGGGGGGCTGCGCCCGTATTTTAGTAGGACGCTGCGCGTCTGGTATTTTTGTACTTTGGTATAAGCCTACGCGTACACGGTGGCGAGAGTTGCGCCACGAGTAAAACATCCGTGGGCTAATCCAAGAATCATGCGCCAAGCTCCACCGGAAAAAATTCCATGTAACTCCGTGGGCTTCATCATTAGCCGTACCATCCCACGTGCAAAAAACGCTAATCAACTCTATGGGCTAACCCAGGAAACACACGACGTACTATCACATTCCCTCCGCCAACCGGTAATTATTCTCGATAAACCGGAAATCCGGCAATTGGCGGAAGTGCCATTTTTCCAGAATGGTGCCGTTGCTCATCAGCAGCAGGCCCGGGTTGGAGCGGATGATGGTCTTCAGCATAATGTCATCACCGGTATAAACGGGGTAATCGACGCCCAGGGCGGACTCGAAATCATTGAGCCGCTCATAATCGCTGTAAGCCGTCAGGATACGGACCTGGTGGCCGGCCTCGGCGGCCTGGGCCAGCACGGGCAGCAGGTCCTCGCGCCATTTGTCCAGGTAATCTTCCGACCACTGGTAGGTGCCGGCGGCCTCGGTGCCCTTCAGCTTGTAGGCTACCACCACGAAGGTGAAACCGGGTTCGGAAAGCAGGTCATACGTAACATCGTTGCCCTCGGCATCACTCAACTCGAAATCGGTGATCTTGGTGGCCGCGATCGTCGGCTCGGTTTTGATCTGCACGATCTCAAATTCCTCCTTTGGGTAGTCCTTATACTGCTTCAGGTACTCGGCCATGGTCAACTCGGTCACCTTGCCGGTAGCTTTCTCGGTCATGGTGTAGCCCAGCACCTGCACGGCACCGGCGGCCTCTTCCTCGGCCTGCTTGCGCTCGGCGATATTGACGCCCACCTTGAAAGGACGGAAATCCTGACCGGGGATGTCCCACACATAATTACTGAAGCAGTAGAAGGTGGACCCCACCAGTGCCGCGGCCGCCAGAGCCAGCCGGGCGGTGGGGCTGAATAGCCGGTGCATTCGCTCAGAGGCAAAGACAAAAACCAGCGCGGGAAGGAGCAGGAAGACGTCCTTCAAAAAAGACGTGCGCGGCTCCAGTTTCAGAAAGTCACCGAAGCAGCCGCAATCGGTCACTTTCATATTGGTGGTCTCGTAGGCCCCCCAGGTATCGAAGGCAAAAAATGTTCCGCCCGGCTGTACGTAACCCGTCAGGTAGGTAAAACCGGTCAGGGCGGTGAAAAACGCCACCAGTGCGAAGAAGGCCCAGGCCGTAAATTTCGGCCACATGCCCACCAGCAGCATCACGCCCAGCAGGATCTCGAATACGATCATCACCACCGAAAAGCCAATGGCGTATTCCGCCAGCCACGGAAAAAGCGGTGCCAAAAAATCAAAGGACGTTGCCGCAAACGTGGACTCGAATTCCGCGAAGTACTGCTCCATCTTAAAGGCCGTCCCCATCGGGTCGATCGCCTTCACCCACCCGGAGAACACGAACAGCGCACCGCAGAAGTTCTGCAACAGGCTCACCACGGGGCTGGTCACGCGGTGCAGCACGAACTTATCGAGGGCGGTAAACAGTAAGGCGGCAATCGTGATGCCGAGAAGAAGCGTAGTAAGTGTCATAGTCTGGTGGCGTTGTGGGGAAGCGTGAGCGGGGTGCTAACACTTCGGGAGGCGACAAAGATACGCGTCCTCATCGCCGGCTTCGCAGGGGGAGGGTGGTTTTTTGTTAAGGGGGTGTTATTAGATTGGGTCTGGATGGGCTGACGCCTACGATGAACATTCGCCGTGAAACTTTAATTTTCCGGCGGATATTTTGGCGAATGATGCATCGGAGGAGCCGTGGTCGGAGTATACTAACACCCTCACCGCGTGAGGCACCTGGAAGGTGCGGGCGCAAGCCCGCAGCCCGCAGGGCCGAGCGAACAGCGAGCCTGGAAGACGCCGACCCCACGCCCGCCAGGGCTGGGGGCACGCCCAATTCCCACTCCCCCGCCCCAAAACTACCTCCCAACCCCGCCGATTGCCTAACTTCGCCCGCCTATGAGCATACGAGTAGGCATTTTCTTCGGCGGCCCGTCCCGCGAGCGTGAAATCTCCTTCGCCGGCGGCCGTACGGTGTACGATAACCTGGACAAAACGCTCTTCGAGCCGGTCCCCATTTTCGTCGATGCGAACCGGCGGATGATCCTGCTGCGCCCGGAACTGCTCTACCGCGGCACCATCCGCGATTTCTATCCGCCCGCCGAGGTGGCCCCCTGCGGGGCCGAACAACTTCCAGGTCTACAGCGAAAGCATGGGTCCCCTTTCCGTACCGGAATGGGAAAAACTGGCCCGCACCATCGGCACGCCGTTGCGGCGCGACCAACTTTCCGATCACATCGACCTCGCTTTCCTGGCCCTTCACGGCGAATATGGGGAAGACGGGGAGTTGCAGAAAGAACTGGAATACATCGGCATGCCCTATACCGGCAGTGGGGTGCGGGCCAGCGAGATCGGCATCGATAAGGCCCTGCAGAAGCAACTGACGGCCGAGCGCGGCTTTGCCGCGCCCGCCGTAATGGTGCTGGATCGTACGGAGTTTCTACAAACCGACATCCACGAACTGTACGCCCGCGTGACCGAAAAATTCGGCCGCCACTTCGTGATCCGCCCCGCCAAACAGGGGTCCAGTATCGGGGTGCGTATCCTGCGGCAAGACGACGAACTGGAAGATTTCGAGGCCGCCGTGAACGCCGCCTTTTTCCGGGAACTGCTCCCGCTACAGGAGTGGCGCGACCGCAGTGCCTACGACCGTCAGGAATACGTGCGAATGCTAGTGGACCTGCGCGACGGCCTGGGCCTGCCCCTCGATATCCAGCTGTCACCCGAGCGCCGGCTGACCATCTACGAACCCGAGCACCTGCTGGAGATTTTGGAGGAAGCGGCGGCGGATGAGAACGGTCCCGCGCTGGTAACGCTGGAGGCCGCCCACACCGAGTCCACCGTCATTGTAGAAGAATTTATCGCCGGACGGGAGTTCAGCTGTATCGTGCTGCGCACCGAGGACGGCGGTGCCCGCGCCCTGCCGCCCACCGAGATCGTGAAGGGCGGCGAGGTATTCGACTACCGCGCCAAGTACCTGCCCGGCCTGAGCCGTAAACTGACGCCCATCGACCTGCCTACCGAACGGATCGAGGCCATCCGCCGCGAATGCGAACGACTATTTACCGAACTGGAGTTCGAGGTCTACGCCCGCATCGACGGCTTCCATACGGCGGAGAACCAGATTTTCCTCAACGACCCGAACACCACTTCGGGCATGCTGCCCAGCAGCTTCTTCTTCCACCAGGCGGCCGAAATTGGATTGAACCCCAGTCAATTTCTGACCTACATCCTCCGCATCTCGCTGCAGGAGCGGGCCGCTAACGATACGACGCAGGAGGCCGCCTCCTCCCTCCTGAGCCGCCTGGAACAGGACCTACTGGTGCGGCGCGACACGGCCGACCGCCTGCAACGGATCGCGGTGATCCTGGGCGGAGACTCTTTCGAGCGGCACATTTCCGTGGAAAGCGGGCGCAACGTGTACGAGAAGCTGTCCAGTTCGCTGGATTTCGCGGCTTTCCCGGTATTCCTCACCCGGGCCGGGGGTGATTACGTCCTTTACCAGCTGCCGATCAATCTGTTGCTAAAGGACAATGCCGACGACATCCGGGAAAAGGTACTGCGCTTCAAAGAACACCCCATTCTCGATACCATCCGGCGGGAGTTCGCGGCGGTGACGGCCAAATACGCCAGCCCCGGCGTCATCTTTTCGCCCCGCCTGCTGTCGTACAGCGATCTGGGCCGCGAGGCGGACGGCGTTTTCATTGCCCTGCATGGTCGGCCGGGGGAAGACGGTCAGCTTCAGGTACAACTCGAAGCGCACCGCCTGCCTTACAATGGTTCGGGCGTGCGGAGTTCCAGCGTGACTATAGACAAATACCGCACCGGCGAGGTACTGCGCGAGGCCGGTTACCCTACCACCCGCCAGCTGCTACTGAGCGCGGAAGATTTCCGGCACGGCGAAGACGCCTTTTACGAGCGCGTGGAAGCCACCATGCCCTACCCGCTCATTGCCAAACCGGTAGACGACGGTTGCAGCTCGGCCGTTCAACTCATCAAGGGGCGGAACGAACTACGTGCCTACGTGCGGCTGCTTTTCCGGGTCACCGGACTGGACGAGGCCCGCGCTCGCCGCGAACTGCGGCTGCGGATGCAGGACGAGTTTCCGCACAAAAACGCCATCCTGTTCGAAGAGCGGATCACGGCTGCGGGTGCGGACCACTTCCTCGAAATCACCGGCGGCCTGCTGACCCACCCCGACGGCGAGGAGATCCGCTACCAAATGTTCGAGCCGAGCGAAACGCTGGCGGCGGGTGAGATCCTGTCATTGGAAGAAAAATTCCTGGCCGGCGAGGGACGCAACCTCACCCCCGCCCGCCTGGCCGGCGGCGGACTGAGCTACGCGCAGGTGGCCGAGCGGGTCAAGGCCGATCTGGAAGGCATGGCCCGTGCCCTGGACGTGGAAGGCTACTGCCGGATCGACGCCTTCGTGCGCGTGTACGGCGACGGCCGGGTAGAAACCATCCCCATCGAGGTGAACAGCCTGCCCGGCATGACGCCCGCCACGGCCATTTTTCACCAGGCGGCCCTGGCGGGTTACTCGCCCCATGATTTCATTGCCGCTATCCTGCGCTACGGTTTTGCCCGCGAAAAACGGCGGGCCGCCGCCCTGCCCACCGGAGAAACCGTTGCTGCTACGGCCACCGCGCCGCTGGTAGTTCCCACCACCCTGGGGCCGCAGATCACCGAGCCGACTTCCTTTGCCCCTGCCGAAGAAGTACGGCCAGCAACCAAGCATTACGAACCGGACCGGGAGGACTACGACCACCGGACCGCCTCCGAGCGGAAAGCCACCGTAAAGATGGGGCGAGACGACCCCAAATCCTTTGCCTACTGGTTGGCCTTTATCCGCTCGCCCTACTGCCTGAAGAATCTGGTGGTGATGGCACTGGTAGGCGTACTCGGTTTTGTTGCGTTCAACCTCTTTCTTTCCGCTTACACCCACCACGGCCAAAGCCTGGAAGTGCCCAACTACGTGGGCCTGAAACTGGTGGATGCGCAGAAGCAGATCTCGCGCGCGGGTTTCCGGATGGAAACCACCGAACGTTTCGTGCTGGATGAGGAGCCGGGATTGATTCTGCAACAGCAACCCCTGCCGCTCTCCCGCGTAAAGAAAAGCCGGACCATTTACCTGACGATTAGCAGTTCCGATGCGCCGCAGGTAGAGCTTCCCCAGCTGATGGGTAACTACAAGTACGAGCGGTATACCCGGATGCTGGAAGTGAAGGAAATCCGCTACGATATCGCGGAAGAGATCTACGATACCAAGCAGGAGGAAGGAACCATTCTCTACTTCTACTATAAAGACCGCAAGATCACCGACGAGGACCTGCGCGGCGGCGTTTCCGTACCCAAGGGTGCCCGCCTCGATTTCGTGGTGACCGTCCGCCAGACCGGCGAGGTACGGGTACCGGACCTGCGCTGCCTGCTTTATTCCGAGGCCCAGTTCGTACTGGGCGGCACCAACCTGGTGGTGGGTGAAGTGGAGGGCGATTATAGCCGCCGCTCCGATGCTTACGTGGTCTCCACCAGCCCGCCCGCCGGCCAGATGCTGGATGTCGGCGAACCCGTCAATCTTTTCCTGGCCGACAGCCCCCCCGCCGACTGTGATTCCGAAGTGATCGAACCGGAACCGGAGGAGGACCTGGAACCGATCAACCCGCCCGACGGCGGCCTCGATGCCGGTCCCGGCACCGTCCGCCCCGGCGACCTGAATCGCGGAAATACGGTGACACCGCGCAGCGGACTGGAGAGCTTACCGAGGCGGGATACCACCGGGGAGTAGGCCGCTGAACAAGGTCCTTTTGCCCGCGTTAACCCCGCTAAACCGCTACCGTGAAAAATATACCACTCTTGTTGCTGCTCCTCGCGGCCAGCTCTCTATTTCCCGCCCACGAATTTTGGTTGCAGGCTACCAAATATCGCCTCAAAACCGGTGAGGAAAGCCGCATCGACGTACGCGTGGGCGAGAGTTATGCGGGCGAATTGTGGAACTACCGCCTCAGCCGGGTGGAGCAATTCAAGGTATACGAAGACGCCGGGGGGCGCGACGTGTCCCGGACCGCCCGCGAGGGCGCGGGTGATAACTTGCGGGTGAAGTTCGACCGGCCCGGCACCAAACTCATCGCGCTGGAAACCAATAGTGCCCACATTAAACTGGCCGGAGAAAAGTTCAACGACTATTTGCTGGAAGACGGTCTCTACGATGCCCTCCGCCAACGCAATACCGCCGGCTTGCTGGCTGATTCGGCCAGCGAGAATTATGCCCGTAATATTAAGACCCTCCTCCAGGTCGGCAACCGCCTCACCGACGCCTACGCCACTCCGGTTGGGATGCCGCTGGAAATCATTCCGCTCCAGCACCCCTACGCACTCAAGGATTCCGCCTCCCTCGATTTTCG
Source organism: Lewinellaceae bacterium (assembly GCA_963710215.1). GTDB lineage: Bacteria > Bacteroidota > Bacteroidia > Chitinophagales > Saprospiraceae > Neolewinella. The sequence continues at coordinate 56,085 of CAVPZP010000053.1, forward strand.
CCTCCTCTACCGGGGGCAGCCGGCCGCCGGACTCATCGTACTGGCTTGGCATAAACGGGGCGACGAGGTCACCCAGGAGCGGCAACTGACCGACAGCCGGGGACGGGTGCGTTTCCCGGTCCGCGCCGCCGGGGTCTGGATGATCAGTTCAGTCACCATGGTACCCAGTGAAAAGGAGGACGTTGATTGGCAGAGTTACTGGGCGTCGTTGACGTTCGGGTATGACTGAGCAGTTAAAGCGAGGCCCGACCCCTTACGCTCCCGGGTTCTCATACAGCTCCAAAATCGCAAACAAATCGTCCAGCGTATTCGCCTCCGCTATGGGTTTATCCTTGCGCCAGCGGAGCATTCGCGGAAAGCGGAGCGCAATGCCCGATTTATGTCGGCTGGACCGCTGAATTCCCTCGAAACCGATCTCGAAAACATGGTGCGGTTTCACCGACCGGACCGGCCCGAACCGTTCCAGCGTGTTCTTGCGCACCCAGGCGGTCATCTTGCGAAATTCGGCGTCCGTCAGGCCGGAATAAGCTTTCGTGAAGGGCACCAACTCCTCCCCCTTCCAGACGGCAAATGTAAAATCGGTGTACAGATTCGCCCGGCGTCCGTGGCCGCGCATCGCATAGATCAGCACGGCGTCCACCGTCAACGGGTCCACTTTCCACTTCCACCAGTCACCTTTTTTGCGGCCCTGCAGGTAAGGGCTATCGTGGCGTTTCAACATAATCCCCTCGCTACCCAGCTCGCGCGAGCGGGCGCGCTCGGCGGCCAGTTCTTCCCAGGTGGCAAAATTCACCGGGTCCGACATTCGGATGATGCCCGCCGCACGGGCGGCCTCCGTGGCCGCCAGCAGGCGGGCGCGGCGCTCCTCCAGCGGCAGTTTACGCACGTCCTTGCCGCCGTCCTCCAGCAGGTCATAGGCCATCAGCACCACGGGGGCGTCCTTTAGCAGTTTTTTGGTCACCGTTTTGCGCCCGATCCGGGTTTGTAGCGCATTAAAGGTCAGCGGATGGTCCTCGCCCCAGGGCAGTATTTCCCCATCCAGCACCGTGCCGTCGGGCAGCAACTCCGCCAGCGGGTGATACTCCGGGTACTTGTCCGTCACCAGTTCCTCCCCGCGCGACCACACGTACAGCTCCCCGCCGCGCACAATCACCTGCCCCCGGATACCGTCCCACTTCTGCTCGGCCTGCCATTCGGCGGGGGCACCCAGTTCGGCCGGCAACATTTCCAACTGGTAAGCCAGATAAAAAGGATAGGGCCGGCTCAGGTTATCCCCCTCGTGGTCGCTGTGGATCAGTTCCTCGAAGGTCGTGTCGGCGGGCGTCCAGTTGCCCATCAGGCGGTGCGCCAGGGCACTCTCCTCTATACCGGTCGCCTTGGCCAGTGCCCGCGTCATCAGCTTGCGCGATACGCCCACCCGAAAGTTTCCGGTGATTAGTTTGTTGAAAATAAAGCGCTCCGAATCATCTAACCCGCGCCAGGCGGCCGTCACCATTTCCCGCCGCTCGTCCTCCGTCTTTTCCGGAAACTGCTGGATGTATTCCAGCCAGTACGTCAGCGTCTCGGCGTGCCGCTCCACCGGCGGCGGCAAGATCAGCGCAATCGCCTCCGCCAGGTCGCCCACCACGTGATAACTCTCCTCCAGCAACCAGGGCGCGGTACCGCTCTCCTCGGCCGCCCATGCCCGCAACAACCTCGAATTGATCGTCCGTTTGGGCCGCTTTCCACTCAGCAGGGCCACGGTCCACAGCCGGTCCTCGTCGGGGGCAACCTCAAAATATTCGGTCAGGGCAGCCACCTTCACCAACGTCTTATTCGACTGGTCCAAGCGGCGGAACATGGGGGCAAAATGGTGCAAATTCGGTTCGGTTATTCGTTCGAGCTAATTGGGGCAGTGGTTTTTTGGGCGTGCCCCCGTCCGCTTACGCGGGCCGGGGTCGGTCCCCTACGGGCTTCGGCCTGCGCCTCGGCGCTGCCGCGCGCTAACGCCCCTCCGGGCACCTCACGCAACTATACGGGGGTGTTGCTATATCCCCACCGGCACTGCTGTATATAAGGAGTGGGGTTAGCGGATGTTCTATCCACTAACCCCACTGTTTCCTAAGCACCATTCCCGGCCCGAGCGAATGACCAGTACGGTTCTCAGTAATTAGCCTGAAAAAACTCATTGTAGCCCTCATCCGAGCGGGCCTTGAGAACCTCCCGGTAATTGGACTGAGAGATGGGAAACAACTTGTAGGGCATGGAGGAGTTGATAAAATCCTTCTTCTGCCGCTGCACGCCTTCGTAGTACTTCATCGCTTCGGCGGCATCTTTGAAACGGCGCATTACCAGTACGGGCGTATCGTTACCCTCGCCCAGGTAGACGTTAGAGATGCGAATGCGGTCCAGTTTATGGTACTGGTTTATTATATTCGGATACCTTGACCTTGGCGGCATTCAGGTCCACGTCGGGTGAGTTGAAGATGACGATCATGTAGTGCAGTTCATCGGCGGCGGGGGTAAAAGCACCGTTATCGGTGGGGGCGGCCACACCCGGCATCCGGGTGCCGGTGCCCTCGCCCAGCAGGCGGAGGATTTCCTTGGCACGGGTGGCCTCGGGTGTGTTGTTGTAGCTGGAGATCACCTGCTTGAGGCCGTTCACGTAGGCCTCTTTGCTCTCGGTGTTACCCTTGATCATGGCCAGCAGCAGCCCGTAGCGGGGCTTGAGGGGGTGCGGACCGAAGAGTTGGCTTACCTCGCTTTCCACTTTACGCTGGGCTTCGGGGTAGCGGCCGGCGTCGAAGAGCTGGTAAGCCTCGTTATAGGCCCGGTCGCGCTGGGCTTCCTCATCCAGGAAGTCGTTGACGTAGTTAGGGTTGGCCAGAATCTTGCCGAACTTACTGTCGTGGTACTTTTCCAGGATTTTGGCCTTATAGGCTTCAGACTCAGCGGTATTGCCTTCTTCCCGGTGAGCCAGGTAGAGATAGTACCAGCTTTCGGCCTGGAAGCTATTGCGCTCGAAACGAGAGTTGAGTTCTTCCAGGGCCTCGATGGATTTCCGGTTATTGTTCAGCTGATCGCGGTACAGGGTACCCAAATCGAACAGGCCCTGCTGAATGCGCATCCGGGTGGCTTCACGGGCGTTGTCGTCGGCGGGGAACTCCCCCAATTCTCCCAGCAGTTCCTCGTCGGTATAAAGGCTAGGGAGGCGGTCGTCCTGGGCGGTGGCCACGGCGGGGTCGTCACCGTCGGAGAAGAGATCGGCATCGGCGCGGCGGCTGCGGCGCCAGTTATCTTCCAGGTTGCGGTCGCCGTAGGTTCGCTCGAAATTACGACGGCCCCGCTTGACGGCCCGGTCATCGAAGGCGAAGAAATCGGAGCCGCCCGCCAGGGCGGTTCCGCGCGCGCCGCCGGGGTTGGCCCGCCCGCCGCCCGTGGGCACGGTGGGGCGCCCCCGCCCATCGGTGCCTAAGCCGGCAATGCCGCCGGGGGGTACCCGCCCGCCGCCGGTAGGACCGGACACGGGGCGGTCGGCCGAGTTAGCCGCCCGCTTCATCTCGATCAACTTACGGGCCACGTCCAGCCGTTCTCCTTCCGGCATTTCGGAGAGGCGCAACAGGCTGTCCTGCTCCTCGATCATGGTCAGGTTGTCGGCAATGCCGGTCAGGTTATCGCGCAGGCGGGTGGTGTTACCGTAACGGGCATCGTTCTTGGCCATGCTGGTAAGGGTGCTATCCAGGTATAGCTTGGAGGCCAGGTAATTTTCCTGCTCGAAATTGATATCCGCCAACATCTGATAAGCTTCCACGCGCTGGTTGCCGGTTTGGCCGGCGGCCAGACTTTTTTCCAGGTACTCCATGCCGGCGGTGCGGTCGCCTTCCTGCAGGGCGATACGGGCCATGGTGTAATAAATCCGGTCGGCGTAGGGAATATTCTTTTCCTCGCGGGCCATGCGGTCCAGTTTAGCCAGTGCATCGGCGGCCGTCCCCTGCCCGGAGAGGTAGTCGTTCTGCTCCATGTTGAGGCGGGCACTGAACTCCATGATATAATCGGGGCGGGCCTTGATTACCTCCTGAAAAGTGGCGTAGGCATCGGTTCTTTCGCCCAGTTCCTGGTGGATCTGGCCGGCCACAAAGAGGAAGCGGCCGCGCTGGTTGCGGTCGCCGGTCAGTTCGGCGGCCTCTTTCAGGAAGGGGATCGCCTGGCCGGGATTACCATCTTCGATATAGAGGTAAGCCTGTACGGCCATGAGTTCGCGGCGTACCTGGGGGAAGGTGCCGCGGTCGTTGCGCAAGTTGTCGAGCATCTGCTGGGCGGCACCGAAGTTGTCGCGCTCGATGAGGGTGCGGGCCAGCCAGAGCTTGCCCTCCTGCCACACGGGCCGGTGCTTGAGAAAATAGCTGTCGGGGTCCTCACCGTACTGTTCGCCGCCGACACCGTCGCCACTCTTGCCGCCGAAGATGGAAATCATGCCGATGGGGCGGTCCTCGTCGTCGGGTTCCAGGTCGGGGGCGGGGCGGTCGGTTTCGGGTTCTTCTTCCTCTTCCGGCTCAGTGGTTTCCGCAGGGTCGGTGACTTGGGTGGAATCCTGGGCGGCGGGGCGGGGTGTGGGGGTCTTACGCTTTTTCTTACGGGCTTTCTGGCGTTTTTTGGCTGCCTTCTGACGGGCCTTGCGGTCTTTCTTCAATTGCTTATTGTAATCGTCGCGGTCCTGCGCGGCCTGTTTGGCGGCGCGGGCGCGTTCCTTTTTTTCCTGCTCGGCGGTACGGACCCGGTCCTTGCGCTCGGCTTCCGCTTCGGCGTCGGCTTTGTCGATGGCGGCCTGCTCCTCTTTGCTCAGTTTACCTTTTTTGGCGTCACGGCGAGCCTTTTTACTGATCTCCTTACGGTCTTCCTTCGGCCGGTACTCATTAACGAGGTAACGAAAAGTCTTCTCGGCCGCTTCGTAGTCTTGTTTCAGGTACTGTGCCTGTCCGGCCAGCAGGTAGGAATCGTCGGACCAGTTACTGAAGGGGTGGAGGCTGACCACCACGGTTACCTTTTCGATGGCCTTGTCCAGTTCGGCGGCGGCCGTTTCGGGGTTTTCCACGGCCACGTAGGGGAAAAGCGGCAGCCTTTGGTTGTAATTATCGACGTGCTGAGTGGCCAACTGATCGGCCGTGGCTTCCACCAGTTCTTCGGCATTGAAGTAGCCGTTGTAGTGGGCATTGGTATTGTGCCAAAGTTTGCCGAGGGTACTCTGCTCGCTGCGCCGTTTGGAGCTGGTGCAGCCGACGAGGAAGAATACGGCGAGGGAGAAGAGGAGTAGAGAGTAGTATCGCAAGGGAAAACTGTTTGTGGTAGGCGGCGTTGCCGCTGGTATTTTAGTAGGACGGGGCGCGTCTGGTATTTTGGTGGGCGGCGTTGCCGCTTTGGGACCTCTCCCCCGGCTCCTCTCCGGGGGGGGAGGGGTGTGGCTCCGTATTCCCTCACCCCCGGCCCCTCTCCTCGGGAGAGGGGTGACGGGGCGTGGGGAAGCGGCGTTGCCGCTTTGGGACCTCTCCCCCGGCCCCTCTCCAAGGGAGAGGGGGGGCGGGGTGTGGGGGACATATGCACGAATAGTCAATTCTTTATTCCGTCTATCCGTTAGTCATTGACTGCCGCGTGAGGTGCCTGGACGGGCCGACCGACAGGGAGGAGACCCGGAGCGTAGCGGAGGGGCCGAGCAGACTTGCGAGCCGGGAAGGGACCGACCGGTTCCGCAGTATTGCGGGACCGGGCACGCCCCGGATAATTTAGTCAGTCAGTCATTCTCTTCAGTCATTGACTACGCCTCGGCGGGGTTGCGTACCTTTGTGCGCGCCAGGGAGGCCGGGGCCATTACCCAACGTGCCGCGGCGGCAATAAAGTGTGCCCGGCGGGGGTTGTTAACGACTGATTGAATAAGGCTATGGAAGAGCAAGTAAAGAAGGGCCATGGATGGCTGGCGCGGTTGCGTGAAAGTTCGGGTAATCCCTACCGGTTGGTGGTGATGGACCCGGAGAGCCACCGGGAGGTGGGGGACTATCAGCTGACGCCCAAGAATGTGTATATAGCGGTGACGACGTTGCTGTTGCTGTTGCTGGTGGCGATTTTTTTGCTGGTGGCATATACGCCGTTGCGTAACTATATACCGGGTTACGGCGACCGGGCGACGCTGGATGAGATGCGGGCGGTGCAGCGGGAAATCAGGACGTTGCAGGATACGATGGAGTTGCAGCAACGGTACATTGCCACGGTGACCAAGCGGCTGCGCGGGGAGGTGGTGACGGAAAAGGACGTGGAGGCCGGGACGCAGAACCTGACGGATGAGGAGATGGAGCCGGTGAGCCTGTCGGCGGATGAGGTGGCGCTGCGGCGGGAGATGGAGCTGGAACGGGTGGGCAACGGTAGCCGCTCGGGCACCGGCGCGCCGGTGCCGGGGAGCCGGGATGTGCCGCTGGAGCAGTTGTATTTTGTGTCGCCGATAACGGGGGAGGTGAGTGCGGGTTTTAACCCCGGTGACCGGCACTACGGCGTGGATATACTGGCCCCGCTGAATACGCCGGTGAAGGCGGTGCTGGACGGGGTGGTGGTGGTATCTGAGTATACGACGGAGCACGGGAACACGGTGGTGATTCAGCACGATAATAACGTGGTGACCTCGTATAAGCACAATGATCGTCTGCTGAAGGAGGTGGGCGCGGTGGTGAAGGCCGGGGAGGCGGTGGCGATTATCGGGAATACGGGGACGAAGAGTACGGGGCCGCATTTGCACTTCGAGATCTGGCACAATGGGCGGGCGGTGGATCCGGTTGCGGTGGTGAGTTTTTAAGCAGCGGCGGAGCCGCGTACTTTTGTATGACGCTGCGCATCTGGTAATTTTGTACTTTAGATAAGCCTACGCGTACACGAACACGCGTAGGCTGGATAATAAGGTACAAAACTCCGAGGAGCCAGCGACGATCACCGAGGGTAATTACCAGCGGCCATGCCCCGCCTACTAATGTACGAGCGAAGCCCCCATCATGAAAATTCTTCCACTACTACTATTCCTCACCGCCTGCACCCCCCTAAATCCCCCTCCCGTGACCGACGATACGACCGAACTGACCAACCAACTGGGCAAAGAAACCAGCCCCTATCTGCTGCAGCACGCCGGCAATCCGGTGACGTGGCAGGCCTGGAATGCCGAGACCCTGGCCCGGGCCGAGCGGGAAAATAAACTGCTGATTGTGAGCGTGGGCTATGCGGCCTGCCACTGGTGCCACGTGATGGAGCATGAATCGTTTGAGGATACGGCGGTGGCGCGGCTGATGAATGACTACTTTATACCGGTGAAGGTGGACCGCGAGGAGCGGCCGGACGTGGACGATATTTACATGACGGCCTGCAACCTGGTGAGCGGGCGCGGCGGCTGGCCGCTGAATGCGTTTGCGCTGCCCGACGGGCGGCCCGTGTGGGCGGGCACCTACTTCCCGCGCGAGCAGTGGATGGAGGTGCTGAAGCAGTTTGCCGACCTGCAGCACAATGACCCCGCCCGCCTGGAGGAAGCGGCGGCTAGCCTGACGCAAAACATCCGGCAGGCCGATGAACTGGTGGCCGTGACCGAACCCGCCACGCTGGACGAGGAGGTGCTGAAAGAATTTGACGCCGGTGTGCTGCGCGTATCGGATTACCGGCACGGGGGGCGGAAGGGCGCACCGAAGTTTCCGATGCCGAGCATTTATGAGTACCTGCTGCTGCGCTACGCGCAGACGGGGGACGACCGCCTGTGGCGCATTACCGAACTGACGCTGGATCGCATGGCCCGGGGCGGCATCTACGACCAGGCGGGCGGGGGCTTTGCCCGCTACGCGGTGGACGAGCGGTGGATGGCCCCGCACTTTGAGAAAATGCTCTACGACAACGGCCAACTGGTGAGCGTGTATGCCCGTGCCTACCAGCAGAGCGGCAAAGAACTGTACCGCCGGCGGCTGGAACAGACGCTGGCCTACATGGACCGCGAAATGAGCGACCGTAGCGGCAGCGGCGGGTTTTACTCCGCGCTGGATGCCGATAGCGAGGGCGAGAAGGGCAAATTTTATGTGTGGACGGACGCTGAGTTGCGCGACCTGCTGCCGGCGGCCGACTATGCCCTGCTGGTCGACTACTACGGCATCGAGAAAAACGGTAACTGGGAGTACGGCAACAATATCCTGCACCGCGAGGACCCCGACGCCACCTTTGCCGCCAAGCACGGCCTGGGCGAAACCGCCTGGCTGGAACGGCTGGACGGGATGCACGCACAACTGATGGAAAAACGGGATTCGCGCATCCGCCCCCGCCTGGACGATAAGGTACTGACCGGCTGGAATGCTCTGATGATCACCGGCTACGTGGATGCCTTCCGCGCCCTGGGCACGGAGGACTACCGGCAGCGCGCCGAGCGGGGAATGGAGTTTATCATCAAGAACCAACTCCGCCCTGATGGCCGGTTAGACCGCAACTATAAGAACGGCAAATCGTCGATCAACGGTTTTCTGGACGATTACGCCCTTACCATTCAGGCCCTGCTGGGGCTGTACGAGATCACCTTCTCCCCCCGCTACCTGGATCACGCCGAGCTGCTGACCGATTACGTGCGGGCGCACTTCACCAACCCCGAATCGCCGCTCTTCTACTACACCTCCGACATCGACCCGCCCCTGGTGGCCCGCAAGACCGAGGTGGGCGATAATGTGATCAGCAGTTCCAATTCCGTGATGGCCCGCAACCTGCGCGATCTGGGTGAGTTATTGGGCAAGGATGATTACCTCGCCCAGGCCCAACATATGCTGGCTACCGTGCTACCCCAGATGACGGGCCGCAACCGCGTGGACTACTTTGCCAATTGGGCCAGGCTCTACGCCGAACTCCACGCGCCGCCCTACGAGATCGCCATCGTGGGGCCGCAGGCCCCCGCCCTGCGCGATGAAATGGCCCGCCACTTCCTCCCCCACGCCCGCCTGCTGGGCGGCCTGACGGAGGGCGACCTGCCGTTGCTGCAAAACAAGCTGCGGGAGGGGGAGACTTATATTTATGTGTGTCGGAATAAGAGCTGTAAGCTGCCGGTGAAGACGGTGGCGGAGGGGGTGGGGGTGATTGAATGACTGAATGATTGAATGACTGACTGACTGACCTCGAAAAATCGCTTTGCGATTTGGAGAAGCAGCGCAGCTAATGACTGAATGACTGACCTCGAAAAAACGCTTTGCGATTTGGAGAAGCAGCGCAGCTAATGATTGAATGACTGACTGACTTCGATAAATCGCTTTACGATTTGGAGAAGCACCGTGGTAAATGACTGAATACGGAGGATGAACGCTCGATAACTTTCTCCACACCCACCGGTTTACCCAGTTTGCCCGCTGCCGGTGGGCCGGTCACCTCTCCTACCCCATGCGCAACCTCAGCGAAAAGCAACTACTCTTCATCCTGGCGGCCGTGCAGTTTTGCCACATTCTCGATTTCATGATCATCATGCCCCTCGGCAAGACGCTCATGGAAGCCCTCGACATTATCCCCCGCCAGTTTGCGTGGATCGTTTCCATCTATGCGCTCATGGCGGCCATCGCGGGGTTGGTCAGTACGGCCTTTATCGACCGTTTTGACCGGCGCAGTGCCCTGCTCGTGCTTTATGCGGGCTTTATCATCGGCACCTTTGCCTGCGCCCTGGCACCCAATTATACCTTCTTTATGGTGGCGCGTGGTCTTACCGGCTGCTTCGGCGGCACCTTGAGCGCATTAGTGCTCGCCATCGTCGGCGACGTGGTGCCGCTAGAGCGGCGGGCCGGGGCCATGGGCTGGGTCATGACCGCCTTTTCGGCCGCCAGCGTCATCGGCATCCCCTCGGCCATCTACCTCGCCGGCTGGGGCGGCTGGCCCACGCCCTTCTTCGTGGTCTGCGGTATCTCAGTCCTCGTCATCAGCACCATTCCCTTCCTCCTGCCGCCCCTGCGCGGTCACCTGGAACGGGAAGACATCGCTATACCCCAGCCCGATCTCGCCCTCGGCGTAGTGGACGAGCCGGCCGTGCCGCGCCGGGTCAACCCCTCGGTCATCGAAACCTTTCGGCGTATCTTCACCGACCCCAACCAGCGGGCGGCCCTGCTTTTCACCTTCGTGCTCATGCTCGGCCACTTCAGCATTATCCCGTTTATTGCGCCCTACATGCAGCTCAACGTCGGTTTTTCCGACATCCAGGTCGGCTACATCTACCTCATCGGCGGCCTGCTCTCCGTTGTGTTATTACCCCTCTTCGGCAAGATCGCCGACCGTTTCGGCCGCTTCCGGGTGTTCGCCGTCTCGTCGTTTTTCGCGCTCTTCAGCATCTATGCCCTCACCAATCTCGGCCCGGTCAGCATCGTTACGGCACTGGTGGTCACGTCCTCTTTTTTCATCGTCGCGGGCGGGCGCAGCGTACCGGCCACCACCCTCATTACCAGCGTGGTACCCGCCCGCAGCCGGGGCAGTTTCATGAGCATCCGCCAGTCTACCAACGAACTCGCCCTGGCCGCCAGCAGTTTCGTGGCCGGCTTCATCATTACCGAGTTACCCGACGGCAGCCTCCAGCATTACGACTGGGTCGGCTGGTTCACCATCGGCATGAGTTTGGTGGCGGTTTATGTGGGGTCACGGTTGCAGGAGGTGGCGTAAGGAAAGTGGCGGATTCTGCATTATGCTATTACCATTATTGTCGTCTACAATTTTCCCTCCCACCCCCCGGAAGGGGAAGACCACATCTGCCTACCTCCCATCACTCCTCTTTCTTTACCGAATTTTTTAAAGAGCTTTCGTATCTTGCCCCTGCTATGGTAATCAATGCCAATAGCGGGGCTTGTGAAAGCAAGCACTAATCTTCCAATCAAAATTTTTACTTAATCAAAATCACCATGAGCAAAAAGATTAATCCAAAAGACAATCAGTCCAATCAGCAAAACCCCAACAAGGGTACGGATGGCACGAATAAGCAGTATGATAAGTCACAAGGAAACAATGGCAAACAGCAAAACCCCAACCAAAAACCGTAGGATTATGATGTATATTTAGCATCTCCGGTTAAATAATCGACCGTCTTGCGCGGTTATTTTGCCCTCATTCCACGTTGTAGAACGCCTTACTTATCCCGCTGGGCGCAGCAACCCACGTCTCGACTGAGAAAAAGACCCCTCACGCAATTTCGCCATCATTTTTAAATTGCTACATGTGCATTGGAATCCAACTCTTCCGCCATCTTAAAATCACCAAATTACCTCGGGCGTGCCCGTCCCTGACGGGCCGGTCGGTCCCTTCCCCGCTCGCTGTTCGCTCGGTGCTGCGCACTGCGCCCCTACGGGATCGCCCGGTCCAGGCACCTCACGCAGGGGGCGGGAGGAATTAGAGGAATGCCATGGGTTTTCCCAGTGAGTATTTCTTACCCTCCACTAATAAACGGCACGAAATTATCCCGGTGGATAACCGCTGTCTCGCTATCCGGGTAACCTCTACTAAAGGTGGTGGGAATTTTTTTGCCACGCTTGGGATTGTAGGTAGATTCGTAGGCATGTAGCTTGCCGCCATAGTCCTCAATGTAGTCGATTTCCTGCTGCTGGTGGGTGCGCCAAAAAAAGCTATTGGCGTAGTGACCGTGGTAGTGATTGTGCTTTCTGCGCTCGCTCACCAGGAAGTTTTCCCACAGTGATCCCACGTCGTTACGGGCCGTGAGGGGATTGAAATTGGAGAGGAGCGCATTCCGTATTCCATTGTCCCAAAAAAAGATTTTTCGGCCCCGTTTAATTTCCGTTCGCACGTTCCGATACCCGGCACTTTCCCCTTACCCACCCATCTGCAGGAATGCCGGAAACAGCGCAGCTGAACCCTTGTCCCCCGCCCGCGGTGGCTGAACCACCCCACGCCCCGCTTGTTAGTGCTGTTCACAAGCAAGCAACCATGGCCGTATTTGGAAAAAAGGGCGTTCTCCTCGTTAATCTCGGCACGCCCGACTCACCCAAGCGCGGGGACGTGCGCCGCTACCTGAAGGAGTTTTTGCTGGACGGCCGCGTGATCGACTACCCCTGGTTACCACGCAACTTGTTGGTGCGGGGGATCATTGCACCCTTCCGGTCAGGCTCGTCGGCCAAATTGTATAAATTGCTGTGGACCGAGAACGGTAGCCCCCTCAAATATTACGGCGAACTACTGGAAGCGGGTGTGCGCGAACGCCTGGACCCTGCTGAGTATGCGGTGGAACTGGCGATGCGCTACCAAAGTCCGAGTATTGCCGATGCGCTGCGGCGGTTGCTGGATCAGGACGTTTCCGAGATCATTGTTTTCCCGCTCTTCCCCCAGTATGCCTCGGCCACTACCGGTAGTATCCACGACGAGGTGATGCGCCTGTTGCGCCGGGAAATGGAGATTCCCGCGCTGCGGATGGTCAACTCTTATTACGATCATGCGCCGATGATCAAGATCTTTGCCGATAACGCCCGCGCCATGGGCGATCTGGACCGGTACGACCACATTTTTTTCAGCTACCACGGTCTGCCGCAGCGGCAGCTGCGCAAGGCCGACCGCCACGACCATTGCCTGAAGCAAGAGAACTGCTGCCAGCAGATCGGCCGGGTGAATCAGTTTTGCTACAGTGCGCAGTGCCACGCCACCACCCGTGCCATTGTGGCGGAGCTGGGGCTGGCCGAGGACCGCTACACCACTACCTTCCAGAGCCGCCTGGGGCCGGAAGCCTGGGCGCAACCCTACACCAGCGAGGTACTGAAACAACGCGCCGAACTGGGTGACAAGCGATTGCTATGCTTCAGCCCCGCCTTTGTGGCCGATTGCCTGGAAACGATTGTGGAGATCGGTGACGAGTACCAGGAGGAGTTTGAGGAAATGGGTGGCGAAAGCATTGACCTGGTCCCCAGCCTGAACGATCAGCCGGCCTGGATAGACGTGGTGGCGGATTTGATCCGGGCGCAGTCTCCGGTGGAGATGTGGGATGTGTGAGGTGTGATGTCTGCACGTACGTTTTGGCAGGGGGGGGAATGAAGAAAATATTACCCCCCGGAAGTAACCCCGGACAGGGGCGGACCCATTTGCGTGGGGCTACGCCGACCTGTGGTCGGCTACTCCCCACGCGAGGCAATAGCTCCAGCCCTGTCCGGGCCTGCGGGTTTGGTGCCGGTTAAATTGGCTGTTTTTCGATGGGAGTTTGGTGGTGCAGCATGGCCGGTGAGCGGGGAGATGGAAAATACTGCACTTCGAGGAAGTAGCCCCGGACAGGGGCGGATTCAAATACCTAGCGGAGGGAGTAGTTTGAACCGGCAGGTTCCAGAACGTAGCCCTCCCGCGAGGAGGGGGATGTAGGAGGTGTGATGTCGCTCATCTGGCGAGAGAGAGGGTGGATCCCGATGCCCACGTCGGGGGTGCGGCTGCGCTATTGTGTCTCGGGCGCGTGTTTGCGGTATGCCTACCGACCGGAGGTCGGCGGGCCAAGCGTCCGCGCGACCGGAGGTCACACCCCCGTGGGCGACCGGAGGTCACACCCCCGTGGGCGACCGGAGGTCGCACACCAAACGCGCGACCTTCACTCCTTCTATCCTTCATTCCTTGTTCTCTCCCGCGTGAGGGATAGGAGGCGTTGTCTGAACGGAATGTAGGGGCGAATGCAATGCGCCCCGAAATGGAGAGAGTGCCGGATAGCCCGACGCCGACCGTCAGGGAGGCGGCACGCCCAAAAATTTATTGAAGAGATTGATTCTTAGTTCTCCTGACCGCACGCATCGAGGTAGGCGATGGTATCCTGGAGGCCGGTGAGGATACGGCAACGGGGCGTGGTGGTGAGGCCCTGGCTGACGACCTGGTAGCCGGAAAGGAGAAGTTGTGCCTCGGGAAAAACATTGGTAAGTTCCCAGACGAAATCGGTGGCGGGGCGGTCGGCGTGGGTATCGGAGAGGAGGGACAGTACGTGGGTGGGGCGGTAAAAACGGCGGGCGTCGCCGAGGTCGATCAGGTCGATATCGGAGCCGAGGTTGAGGGTGGCGAAAGAGCGGTTGCGCAGGAGGAATTCGATGAAGAGCAGCAGTAGTTCTTGCTCCTCGCCGGGGGGCAGAAAGAGAAGAAAACGGCGCAGATCGCGCCGGTGGCGGGGCGGCGGCGGGCACCCGTCGATGGCGGCCATGAGTTTGCGCCGGATGAGGCGGCTGACGAAGCGGTGGTGAACGGTGGTGATGCCGTCGGTGACCCAGAGCAGGCCGAGCCGGTCGAGGAAAGGATAGATAACCTCGATGACGGTGCGCTCGAAACCGTGTTGTTCGGTGTTGCGGCGCAGGATGCGGTCGAACAGAAATTCGTCGAGATCGAGCATGGCCAGCGTGAGGGCATCGGGCTGGGAGGCAAAGGGAGCACTGAGATCGGAGGCGGCCGCGACGCGGCAGAGGATGTCTTCTTCGGAGAGGTCGGCGATCTTGGAGATGCGCAGGCCCTGTTTTTTTAATAGCGTGACATTTAACAGCTTACGCAGGTGTTCGTCTTCGTAATACCGCACATTGGCCGGGGTACGGCGGGGCTGAATTAGGCCGTAGCGTTTTTCCCATACGCGGATGGTGTGGGCTTTGACGCCCGACAGTTTTTCCAGATCGCTGATGGTGTAGACGGCCAAGGATGGGGGCGGCGGCGGGGCCGGTAGTTTAGGTGCGGCGGGGGGGCGGCTGGATGATTAAAAAAATAAACGACCGAAAGCAGCCGGAGCGACCCGGAATGCCAAGCCTCGTTATCGGCGGGGTAACAGTGCCTGATTGCTTTAGTTCACCACCGCAATTGAGGGGTAATTGGAGAGAAAGAACGCCAACCGTCGTCAAATTGACTACATGACCCCAGGCATTGAATTATTTTTCGCTAATTTTATCACTCTTTTCCTGGGAACGTCACTCAGGCCAACTAAATCGACCTTATGCGTAAGTTTTTTACTCCCTTTTTGTTCCTGCTTTTGCTCACGGCTTCGGCCGGTCTACAGGCGCAACTCAGTTGCTTTTACACCCTGGAACTAAACGATACTTTCGGGGACGGCTGGAACGGTAATAACCTGATCGTGACGGTAGACGGCGTGGCTACTACCTATACCATCCTGAATGATTTTACCGACCCGGAGAGCGGATCGTTCGAGAGTTTCGAGATTCCGGTCACGGAAGGCGATTCCATTCTCATCTTCTATGATGACTCGGGAGCTTTCCAGAACGAGGTCACTTACCAACTGCTGGACAGTGACGGTGAAATAGTCTTTGCCGACGGTACCTTTCCTGACCCCGGTCAGGTATACGCCGATGTGGCCTCCTGCCCCACTTGCGTTGCCCCCCGCAGCAGTTCGGTATTTATCAGCCGCGTGCGTTCGTTCTCGGCCAACGTAAATTGGCGTAGTTCCGGCCCGGAGGGTCAGACTTACCTGCTGGTCTACGGCTTCGAGGGTTTCGACCCCACCGACGGAACGGGAACCGAGGTGCTGACCCAGGATACGATGTTCCGCATCCAACCCCTGCAAGCCGACACGACATACGATATCTATCTGACCGCAATCTGCCCCGGTGCGGACACCGCTAATTACCGCGGCCCCTTCACCGTCGTTACTCAAAAGTCCACGGACGTAGGCATCTCGGCCATCACCATGCCGGACGCCAATTCCTGCGAACTCGGCCAGGAGCGGCTGCGCGTGGCCATCAGCAATTTCGGCGGGGTGCCGCAGACCTTCATCCCCTTCTCCTTTAGTATCAATGACGTGCCCGTGCCCGTGCCGATGCCGCAGGACGGCCTCTACACCGGCGTGGTGGGCGTGGATAGTACCGACATCATCGACTTCGATACGCCCTTCGATTTTAGCAGCCCCGGCACCTATATTGTGAAGGCGTGGACCGAACTAGAAAACGACACCGTGCTGCTCAACGACACCTTTACGGTGGTCATCACCAACTCGCCCATCATTTCCAATTTCCCCTATTTCCAGGATTTCGAGAACGACAACGGGCAGTTTTCCGTAGTGAGAGAACCTGATGCCCTGGGCGAACCTACCTGGGAGTTCGGTCAGCCCAATGCCGCCGTTATCAACTCGGCCGTTAGCGGCCAGAATGCCTGGGCAACCAACCTGGACGGCCAGTATAACCCCAATGAGCGGTCTTACCTCTACAGCCCCTGCTTTGATTTCAGCAGCCTGGACGTAGACCCGGTCATCAGTTTTCAGCTCAATATTTTCACCCCCACCTTCGGCGAGGAATTTTTCCTTGAGTCGACGATTGACGGCGGAGTTACCTGGACCAAAGTAGGCACCAGCGGCACCGGCCTAAACTGGTACAACGATACCTTCGGCAATTTCTGGGACGGCACCGGGCCGGCTCCGGGCTGGAATCTGGTCTTCAACCGCTTGACCGGTTTGGCCGGCCAGGCTGACGCCCGTTTGCGGTTTGTATTTGTTTCCAGCGGATTCACCGAAAATGAGGGGGTCGCCGTGGATGACATTTACGTGGGTGCGCGCGGCACAATCGACGCCGCCGCCGCCAAAACGACCGGTTTGTCCGTATCGGACTGCGGCTCTGTCAGCGACACCCTGACCATTCGTTTGGCCAACCTCGGCACCGCTCCGGTGGGTGGGTTCAGCGTAAATTACAGCGTAAACGGAGGTGCCGTGGTTACCGAAACTTACCCCGATACCCTGCAGCCCCTTATGCAAGCCACGTATCAGTTCATGACCCCCTATGACGGAACGCTGGCCAACGTACAAAACATCCTCGCCTGGACGGATGCCGAGGGCGACGAAGTGAGCATAAACGATACCACTTCCACCCAGGTACGGACGGTATTCGATCTGCCGCTGGTGGAAGACTTCGAAGACGGCGTCGCCCAACTGCTCACGCTCGATAACGACCTGACCATTTTTGCCCCCGGTGCCCACAACAACCCCACATCCGTGGTGGGCGATAACGTCTGGTCGGGCGACCGAATCTTCCGGGTACGCACCAAAAATATCGGTACCATTCAGGAAGGCGATTCACTTTTCTTCGATTACCGGTTCGCCGACTGGTCGGCCGGCCTGATCGGAACCGAACTAGACGGCGACAGCCTGGCGGTGCGCATCTACGTGGATTGCGACACGTTATTCACCACCGCCCTGGTCATCGACTCCACTAACCACACTACCACCGCCGCATTCACCACGGTGAGTATCGATCTCAGCCCCTACGCCGGCTCCAACATCCAGGTAGAATTTCTGGGTGGTTGGGGTGATGGCAGCGGTAACGACTACTGGCTGGAACTGGACAACATCAACCTCTTCCAGTGCCCCGCTACGCTGGGCGTCAACGTAGAAATCGACCCCGCCTCCACCAACGGCAGTTCCGACGGTTCGATCAGCGTATCCCCCGGCCTCGGCCAGGGTCCGTTTACCTTCGATTGGTCTTCCGCTGACAGTACTTTAAACTTGGTAGATGATGTCCCCTTCCAGGACGGCCTGCCCACCGGCAACTACACCGTAGCCATCACCGATGGACTGGGCTGCTCGCAGACGCTCAACCTTTTCGTCGACTTTATGGTCGGTGCCAACGATTTCGATTCCTCCATCGGCGTGGTGCGCGTGGCTCCCAACCCCACGCGCGGCCAGGTAGAGTTGCTGGTTCAGCTGACCGAGACCAACGACTTGCGCCTGGAACTGTTCAGCAGCCTGGGCCAACCGCTCTTCCAGCGTACGATGGGACGGGTGGACGAACTACGCCAATCGGTAGACCTGAGTGACTACCCCGCCGGCATTTATTTCCTCCGGGTTTGGGCCGGAGACCGCAGTCAGACGTTACGAGTCATCAAAAGCAATTGATGACCGACGACTGGCGCACGCAAGACGAGCTCACTGACTTCTGGGCGGCATTTGACCAAAATGCCGCCCAGCGTCATTTTATCAAGCTCACCCTGAGCAAACCCTTCGCCGGTTCGGCCGATTGGACGCGCCTGACGGCCCGGCCCGTCGAGATCGACGGCCGCGCACTGGTGCAACTCCTTTATACCTACAGCTACCGCGAGGAAACCCGTAATCTTCCACTGGACGAGGCGCGGGACATACTCCACCGCCAACTCGGCGACCATTTCGCCAACGGCGACCTGTTCGGTCTGCACGAGCACGTTTCCCTGCAACTCAGCCGCAAACGGCGTGCCCGCATCAACCGCGGCCCCGCCCGCCACGAACGGCCCGCCGATACCAGTCACGACCGCGCCCGCCACCGCCGCGTAGACCCCGCCGCCGATTACCTCCGGCTGCTGGGCATCACAACGGCCGACGGCGTGGTCAAACCGGACGGCAAGCGCAAGTACCGCCAGATCGAAAAATTCGTCGAAATACTCGACGGTCTCATCAAAGAGCAGCCCCTGCCCGACGGCGGTCACCTCCTCGACATGGGTTCGGGCAAGGGCTACCTCACCTTCGCGCTCTACGATTTCCTCACCCGCCAGGCCGAGCTAAAAATTCGGGTCACGGGCGTGGAAATACGCGCCGATTTGGTGGCCAAGTGCAACAAGATCGCCGGGCAGTGCGGCTTCACCGGCCTCACGTTTACCGAGGGTGCCATCGACGCTTTCCCCGACCAGCCCACCGACCTGCTCATCGCCCTCCACGCCTGCGATACCGCCACCGACGACGCCCTCGCCTACGGCCTCCGCAACGGCGCGGCCACCCTCGTAGTGGCCCCCTGCTGCCAAAAACAAGTCCGCCGCGACCTGGAACCGCCCGGCCGCCTGCGACCCCTCCTTCGCCACGGCATCCTCCTCGAACGCCAGGCCGCCATGCTCACCGACGCCCTGCGCGCCCTCTACCTCGAACGCGCCGGCTACCGCACCAAACTTTTCGAGTTCATCCCGCTGGAACATACCGCCAAAAACGTCATGATCACCGCCCAGCGAGCCGAACACCCCCGCACCGGCGTCCCCGAAGAGATCGCGGCCCTCAAAGAGGAATTCGGGCTGAAACGACACTACCTTGAAGAGCTTTTGCCCTGAGTAATGGGACCTTTTTGGGCGTGCCGCCCCGGCTAACGCCTCGCCGTCGGTCCCTTCCAGGCTCGCAAGTCTGCTCGGCCCTGCGGGCTTCCTCCCTCCGGTCGTCTCCTTCCAGGCACCTCACGCTTCCTCCAAGCCCGCCGCCCCACTTGCGAAAATTCGCTAAAACGCCGTAATTTCACCCCATGCGGCAACTCACTCCCAACGAGCGAATCATTTTCGGCCTCAAGGTCAAGCAGCAACGGGTGCGGCTCGGGCTATCGTTTGCGGAGCTGTCGGACTACACCGGCATCTCCGGCTCCTACCTGAACGAGATCGAGAAGGGCAAGAAATTCCCCAAATCCGAGCGGCTTACCAAGTTGGCTGCGGGCCTGAATACCACCGTGGAAGAACTGACCAGCAGCGACCTCAGCGGCGGCCTCGCCCCGGTGGGACAACTCTTGCGGTCCAATTTCCTCAACGAACTCCCGCTGGACCTTTTTGCCATCGACCTGAATAAGGTGGCCGAGCTGGTGGCCGGGGCACCGGCCCGCGTGGGCGCGTTTATCAGCACCCTCCTGGATTTAAGCCGATCCTACGCGCTCCGTGAAGAGCATTTTTATTTTGCCGCCCTCCGGGCTTACCTGGAACTACACGATAACTACTTCGAGGATCTGGAAGAAGCGGCCGACCGCTTCTGCGCACAGTTCCAGCTACCGGCAGAGCGCCCGCTCCCACCGGAAACACTGGCCGCCATCCTGCGTAAGGAGTACGGTTACAAAATTACCGTCAACGGCCTCGACCACGATCCCGATCTGATCGACTTGCGGTCGGTCTACTTAGCCAGCGAAAAACGCTTGCTCCTCAGCGGGTCGCTGACCGATATGCAGCGGGGGTTTCAGTACGGCAAGGAAGCGGCGTTCAACTACCTGGGCATGAAAGAACGCGCCGCCACGGGCAGTGTCCGGCGGGCTACGTCTTTCGAGCAAGTCCTCAACCATAGCCGGGCGACCTACTTTTCCGACGCGATCCACCTACCGCTTCGCCGTATCCGGGAGGATATGGAGGCATTCATGCGGTTGCCCCGGTGGGATGGGCAAGAATTTCTGGCGATCATGCACCGCTACTCGGCCAGCCCGGAGATGTTTTACCACCGGCTCACCAATATTATCCCCCGCTACTTCGGCATTCCCAAACTGTTTTTCCTGCGCGTCAAGCAAGACCTGCGGACCGAAGCGATCGAGATCGACCGGGAACTCCACCTCAACCGGCGGCACCAGCCCCACGGCAACAGTTTGAACGAACACTACTGCCGCCGCTGGGCCAGCGTGGGTTTACTCCAGGCACTGAAAAACGATCAGGATGCCGGCTCCGGCCGCGATCCGATCGTCATGGTACAGCGCAGCCGCTACCTTGATACCGAAGACGAATACCTCTGCATCACCCTGGCCCGCCCCGGATTTCCCGCTCCCCAGTCCAATGCCAGTGTCACGTTAGGTTTACTCATCAACGAGGACGTTCGTCAGCGCATCGCCTGGCTCGACGATCCGGCCATCAATAGCCGCGTGGTCAACAACACCTGCGAACGCTGCCCCCTGACCGATTGTGCCGAACGGGCCGTGCCGCCTACCGTTATCATGCAACGGGACAAACGGCGAAAGGTAGACGCCGCCATCGCCGCGCTGGAGGAGATATAATTACGCTAACTCGCTAATCCCTTGCTCATCTCCTCCAGACGCACCGCCACGGCGCGGGCGTGGCCGCTCAGTTGCTCGGCCTCGGCCATGGTCATTACCGAAGGACCGAGCTTTTCCAGTCCCTCCCGGCTCACTTCCTGATAGGTAATTTGCTTGACGAAGCTGTCCAGTGAAACACCGCTGTAACTGCGGGCATAACCGTAAGTAGGAAGCGTATGATTGGTACCGGAGGCATAATCCCCTACGCTTTCGGGCGTGAAGTGGCCCAGAAAAACCGAACCCGCGTTGGTGATTTTTTCGCTGAATGAGCGGGCATCATTCATTGCCAGAATCAGGTGCTCAGGCGCGTAAGCATTGATCAAATCGGCGGCGGAACCCCGGTCGGCCACCACGAAGGCGCGGCTATTGGCCATACTGGCGGCAGCCGCTTCCCGGCGCGGAAGGACGGCCAGTTGCCGCTCCGTTTCAGCTACGATGGCATGGGCCTGCTCTTCCGCAAAGCACACCAGTATAACCTGGCTATCGGGACCATGCTCGGCCTGGCTCAGCAAGTCGGCGGCCACGAAGGCGGGGCGGGCGGCGGCATCCGCGCAAACCAATACTTCCGAGGGGCCGGCGGGCATATCAATGGCGGGGCCGCCCTGCGATACCAGTTGCTTGGCCACGGTCACGTAGGCATTGCCGGGGCCGAAAATCTTATCCACCGGCGGCACACTCTCCGTCCCATACGCCAGGGCTGCGATGGCCTGCGCACCGCCAAGCTGGAAGATGTCCGTTATCCCACATAATTGAGCGGTCCACAGAACGGCGGGGTGAATACCTCCCTCGTGCGTAGGCGGCGAACACAGTACGATCTGCTTGCATCCGGCCAGCAGGGCGGGAATAGCCAGCATAAGCACGGTACTGAAAAGCGGGGCGGTGCCGCCCGGAATGTACAGTCCCACCCGGTCAATGGCCACCTGCCGCCGCCAGCAGTTGACCCCCGGCATGGTTGCTACCACTTGCACCGGTCTTGCCTGAGCGGCGTGGAAAGTCTTGATGTTCTCATATGCCAGCCGAATAGCATCCTTCAGTTCATCACTTAGCTGATCTTCGGCGGCAAGCAGTTGCTCGGACGGCACCCGCAGGTCGGTCAACTCCACGCCGTCGAAGCGGGCCGTCAGCTCGCGCAGCGCGGCGTCGCCGCGCTGCGCGACGGCTTGCAGCGTCGCGCGAACGGGTGCTTCGAGGGCGACAATATCCTTGGCGGGGCGTCGCAGTAGTTCGACCCAATCGGCACGATCGGGGTGGAGGACAATTTGCATAGGGTGAGTAAATAAACCCGCCGCGCAAATGGTTCAGCGGAAAAGCGACGCAACACAAACTGACGGACAACTTTTGTATCGAGTCGGGCAGAGGATTTTCAAGTAACCCCGCCGCTACAGTAACCGCAGATCGAACTCTACCCGCCGGTTGCGTTTACGGCCCGCTGCCGTTTTATTCGTATCGCGGGGTTGGGTTTCCCCGAAGCCCCGGTAGGAAATACGGCGGGGGTTGATCCCTTTCCCGAGCAAATATTCGTAGCAGGAACGAGCACGTTCCTCGCTCAGCCGCAGGTTGGAATCGGCCTCTCCCACGTCGTCCGTATGACCCTCGATGACCAGGCTGTAGGAGGGGTAGTTCTGCATGATCGTAACGATCTGATCCAGGATGTCATCGGAGGAAGCCCGCAGTTTAGCGGAGCCGGTCTCGAATTGGACGGCCTGCGCGGCGAAGGCGAGGGTTTCGCGTACTTCTTCTTCCACGGCGGGGCATCCCTGGTTGTTGGTCAGGCCGGGCTCATCGGGGCAGCGGTCGTCGCCGTCGTGTACGCCGTCACCGTCGGTATCGGGGCAGCCGCGAAAGGGGCCGGCCACGTCGGGGCAGGCATCATCCTGATCGGCCACGCCGTCGCCGTCGGCATCGGGGCAGCCGCCGGTGGTTGCGGAGCCGGCTGCATCGGGGCAGCGGTCGGCGGCATCGGCAATGCCGTCGCCGTCACGGTCGGCGGCGGGGCAGCCGTCGGCGGTGCCGGGCGCGGGCTGGGTGGGGCACTTGTCCAGGTCGTCGAAAATTCCGTCGCCGTCGGTATCGGGGCAGCCTTGGTGCTCGGCCGTACCGGCGAAAAGGGGGCAGGCGTCGTCGGCATCAGTAATTCCGTCTTCGTCGGAGTCGGGGCAGCCCCTGAGGGTACCGGGTACTTCGGGGCAGTCGTCCAGGGCATCGGTCACGCCGTCGCCATCGGTATCGGGGCAACCGTCTTTGGTGCCGGGGCCGGGCGCATCGGGGCAGGCGTCCCGGGGGTCGGTGATGCCGTCGCCGTCACGGTCGGGGCAGCCGTCCAGGTTGGCGGGTCCGGCCTGCTGGGGGCAGGCGTCGTTACGATTCACAATGCCGTCACCGTCGTCATCCAGGCTGCTGATACGGTAAGTATAGCCAAGACCGATCTGGAGGTTATTACGCAGGTCTTCACTGGATAGCCGGTATTCGCCCTGTAGCGTGAGATAAGAACTTTCACCCAGGCGTAGGTTGAGTCCCGCGCCCAGCGGGATTTGTCGGTTGCTCCGATCAAAATCCTCGCTTACAATGCCGATGCCCCCCAGTAAGTACGGACTAATACGTGAATCGGAACCAGCGGGGTAAATATGTGCCAGTAGATCGGCCGAAAAGAAATTCAGGTTTTCCAGTCCGCCCACGTCAATCAGACCGATCTTGAATGGAACGGCCAGCCCGAGGTATTTCCCCAGTTGACGCCGGTAGCCTAGTTCGAGACCGAAGGTGCGGGAAAGATCTTCTTCACGGTCGATACCGTAATCAATACTAAGAATCCGGGCCGAAATGGCGTGGTAAGCATTCGGGTTATTCGGCTTCTCGGGCGGTGCTACCTGAGCGGAAGCGGTGGCGGTAGCCAGGAGAATAAGTAGTAAGGAAAGGAGTTGAAATTTCATTTTCGCCGGAAGTCTGGTAACTGGAGTGGTTTTTGGGCAGCGTGAAGATAGTTAAACTACGTAGGCTACGGGATGGGGCCGTAAAAATCGGTGTACGTTACCATTAGCGTGGGGGTTGCGTGTAGAAAGATTTTTTGCCTCCTCAGCTCATCACCGTCGCCACCAGGTGCCGCCCGGCAGCACGGTTGCGAAATTCACAGAGGTAGATTCCTTGCCAGGTACCGAGATTGAGCACGCCCGCCGGTAATAGGAATCGTCAGGCTGTTGCCGATCATGGCCGCCTTAATGTGCGCCGGCATATCGTCCGGCCCTTCCAGAGTGTGGGTGAGAAAAGGCATCTGCTCCGGAACGAGGTGGTTGAAAATACTCTCAAAATCAGTCCGTACGTCCGGATCGGCATTCTCATTAATCGTAATGGCGGCCGAAGTATGCTGGATAAAAAGATGGAGCACACCGCTATCCGGTAGCGGCGGTAGTCGGCGAACTACTTCTTCGGTAACGATATGATAACCGCGCGGCCGGGCACGTAACTGGAAGGAGGTCTGGGAAGACATGGGATTTAATTTGGTAACGACAAAATAAGAGCCGCACCCTCGTGCGATTTTAACTAACGATCAGCCTTCTGATAAAACGTTTCCTAAATGTGATAGAAGTGAGTGCATCTTGATCTACTCCACCCACTCATCCACTCGTTAAATAGTACTCCTCCAAATCGCGAAGCGATTTACCAAGGTCAGCCACTCAGTCATTACAGGCGGTGCTCCTACAAATCGCGAAGCGATTCATCAAGGTCAGCCACTCAGTCATTCACTCATTAGCTGCGCTGCTTATCCAAATCGCGAAGCGATTTACCAAGGTCAGCTACTCAATCATTCACTCACTCAATCATTCAATCATTATTCACGGTATCGCCCGCAATACCGTATACCTCAACCCCAACTCAATCAGCAACAGCAACAGCCCCCAGCCCAGAAACCAGTGAAACTGCTCGCTATACCGCTTAACCACCGTGGTCAGGATTTCCGTCGTTTCCAGTTCGTTAATGTACTCGTAGATCTCTTCCAATTGCCCGGCGGATTTGGCACGGAAATAACGGCCGTTGGTCTGATCGGCAATAAACTGGAGTAGATTTTCGTCGATCTCGCCCCGGGCCACGCCGTAAATGTACTGCCCGTTGCTGCGCTGGCTGACCGGGGCCAGCACCTCGCCCGTGGTGCCCACACCGACCGTGTAGACCCGGATATCGAATTCTTTCGCCAGCTGTGTGGCCAGCTCGGGAGACTGATAGCCGGTGTTATTCACCCCGTCGGTCAGCAGGATGATGACCTTGCTTTCGGCCTCGCTGTCCTTCAGGCGGTTGACGGAGGTGGCCAGACCGGTACCGATGGCCGTACCGTCGTCCAGCACGCCGGGTTTCAGCCGTTCGAGGAAGTACTTGACTACGTCGTAATCCGTCGTGAGCGGCGACTGGGTAAAAGCCTCGCCCGAAAACACCACCAGCCCGATGCGGTCGTGCTGCCGGTTGTTGACGAAGTTGATCGCCACCTGCTTGGAGACTTCCAGGCGGTTGGGCGGAAAATCCTGGGCCAGCATGGAAGAACTGAGGTCCATGGCCAGAATAATGTCGATGCCCTCGGCGGTCACGTTTTCCTCGCTCAGGTCCAGGCGGGGGCGGGCCAGGGCAATGATGAACAGTGCCGCCGCCGCCAGCCGCAGCAGGGGCAGCACGGGGCGCACCCGCCCACGCCACGAACCCACCGTAGGCAGACCGCGCAGGCTGGGCAGCCGCAGGTCGGGGTAGCGGCGGGCACGGTTACGCCGGTACAGCCACACCCCCACCGGCAACAGGGCCAGTAGCAGTAGCAGCCAGGGATAGGAAAAAATGAGGTTGTTGAACCAGCCGATCATGGGGTAAAGTTACGGACTTGTAGTTTGCTATTCTTCTTACGCCACCTCCTTTCCGCGCACCGCCCCTGAAATTCGGAGCCGATCCCGCGCATCCAGTACGACTGCACGGCCCGAAAGTAGGTAATCCGCTAAACATCCGGGTCGGCGAACCTTTTTAACCGCAACGAATAACGCGCCGCCATTCTGGTTTAATTCCGATATTGCAGCCTGTTAACCACAACCAAAACTTACCAATGTCACGTTTTTCCTACCTGATCCTTTGTTCTTTCCTCTGCCTGTTCACCGCCTGCGGCGACACGGCTGCTACCGAAGGCGAAGAGGGCGTTAATTCCTACACCGAGGCCCAGTTGGCCGAGCAGCAGGAAGCCTCCGCTAAAATGATGACCATCCACGACGAGGCCATGGCCCGCATGGGTGAGATGACCAGCTACGAAAAAGCCGTCACCCAAGAACTGGCCTCCGGCGAATTGACTCCCGATCGTCAGTCTCAACTCGAAGCAGTGCTCGAAAAACTGACCGATGCCAACGACGACATGATGGAGTGGATGCCCACTATGCGCCCCGCCGACGATCTGCTGCAAAGTGGCGAGCATGATCGTGTAATGAAGCATTACATGGAGCAGATCGAGCGGGCCAACCAGGTCGATGTGCAAATCAACCAGAGCATTGAAATGGCCAAAACTGCCATGGATGCTACGGTAGAAGCGCAGTAAACTCCGTTTTCCTACCGTTCGTAACCGCATATTTCTCTCCGGGCCGGTCGGATATCATCATCCGACCGGCCCGATTATACCGTCCAAACTTCCGCCCCCATGGCCCATGCCATTCGCCCCCTTTTCGACCTCACCGACCGCGTCGCCATCGTCACCGGTTCTTCCAAAGGCATCGGCGAGGCCATCGCGCGCGGGTTGGCGGAATTCGGGGCCAGGGTGATCGTCAGCTCACGTAATCAGGCCGCCGTAGACGAGGTAGCCGCCGAAATGCGCAAAGACGGCCTCGACGTTTCCGCCAAAGCGTGCAACGTAGGCGATGCCGACCAACGCGCCGCCCTCATCGAGTTCGCCATCCAAACCTACGGCCGCCTCGATATTCTGGTTAACAACGCCGGCACCAACCCCCACTTCGGCCCCATCCAGGAACTCCCGCTCGACGCCTACCACAAAACCATGGACACCAACCTCACGGCCGCCATGGAACTCAGCCGCCTCGCCTATCCGCACCTTAAAGCGAGCGGCAACGCCAGCATCATCCATATCAGCAGCGTCGAAGGCATCCACGCCACCCCCGGCCTGGCGGGCTACAACCTCAGCAAGGCCGCCCTCATCATGCTGGGCAAAAGCCAATCCACCGAATGGGCACCCGACGGTATCCGCGTCAATGTGGTCTGCCCCGGTCTCATCAAAACCAAGCTCAGCCAGGTCCTCTGGGACGACGAAAAATCACTCCGGCGCGCCCAGCGGGTCATTCCCCTCAGTCGCCTCGGCACGCCCGAAGAAATGGCCGGTCAGGTCGTCTGGCTCGCGGGCGACGCAGCGGGCTACACCACCGGTGCCGTCATCATTGCCGATGGGGGTTTGCTCAACGCCGCCTTGTTGTAATGCTTTATTTTGGGCGTGCCCCCGCCTACCGGCGGGGTCGGGCTGTCCGGCACTCTC
>CAVPZP010000054.1:0-32387 GCA_963710215.1 Lewinellaceae bacterium
TTTGGTCAGCGGTGGGGTCGAGGTTGGGATTCAAGGATTAGCTGCGCTGCTTCTCTGAATCGCAAAGCGATTCTTCGAGGTGAATGACTGAATGATTAATGACTGATTACCGGGGTGAGTGAGATGTGAATAACACAGGCAAACGGTGGAGGAGTTTTACTCCGATGCGGCGGCCTTGCCGCCGGGTTCAAAATGGTTTGTCAGGTGATGGGCAAAGATAGGCTAAAATGTTTTGCTTCGGTTTATGTCTTTGGGGGGAGGCGCTGCTGCGCCTCCGGTGGGGGCAAGCCCCACCCGTACGGATTGCGGGGGGGGGGGATTTTTTCAGGCTCATGCCTTGGAGGGGCCATTTTATTTGATCCTTTTTTCCTTTCTCCCTCAATCCATTTTTTCCTTTCTCCTTCAATCCATTTTTCCCTCAATCCTTCAATCCTTGCTTGGGGGGAGGCGCTGCTGCGCCTCCGGTGGGGGCAAGCCCCACCCGTACGGATTGCGGGGGGGGGATTTTTTCAGGCTCATGCCTTGGAGGGGCCATTTTATTTGATCCTTTTTTCCTTTCTCCCTCAATCCATTTTTTCCTTTCTCCTTCAATCCTTTTTTCCCTCAATCCTTCAATCCTTGCTTGGGGGGAGGCGCTGCTGCGCCTCCGGTGGGGGCAAGCCCCGCCCGTACAGATTGCGGGGGGGGGGGGATTTTTTCAGGCTCATGCCTTGGAGGGGCCATTTTATTTGATCCTTTTTTCCTTTCTCCCTCAATCCATTTTTTTCCTTTCTCCTTCAATCCTTTTTTCTCTCAATCCTTCAATCCTTGCCTAGCGTGAGGTGCCTGGAAGGGGAGGGCGAAAGCTCGAAGTGCGCAGCACCAAGCCGGCAGGCGCGCCTGGAAGGGACCGGCCCCGACCGGCAGGGAGGGGACACGCCCAAAAAAACGCACCCCAAAAAAGCGGGGCGACCGCCAGCCGCAGCCTAGCCGAAGAGCAGCTGGTTGGCGAAGAAAAACAGCACCAGGTAGATCCAGAGGCCGTCGAGGAAATGCCAGTAGAGCGTGAGCAATTGAAGTTTGAGCCGCTTCTGCGGATCGGAGAAGTAGACGAGGACGCTGACCGGTTCTTTCATGCGGCGGTAGGCGACGATGAGGAAGCCGATGAGGAACGGCAGGCCGGCGATGACGTGGGCGAAGTGGAGGGCGGAGATGACGTAGAGGTAGCCGGCCGAGTTGTCGGAGTTGATGAAGCGGTCCTGGGAGAAGAGTTGGTACCAGCCGACGCACTGGAGGGCCATGAAGAGGAGGGAGGCGATGAGGGTGGCCAAGAGCATGCGCTGGTAGCCGACGGTGTCGTCGTCGCGGTAGGCGGTTTTGGCGCGGCTCATGGCCCAGGAGCCGCCGAGGAGGACGAAGGTGTTGAAGAGGAAGATGACGGGCAGGCGCAGGGGCGGCAGGCCGGCCTGGAAGCGGTTGTAGAGGTAGGCGCCGGTGAGGGCGAGGAAGAGGATGCTGAGACTGAAGAGCAGCAGCGTGAGGTAGATGCGGTTGGGGTGGAAGGTGAGGTTGTCTCCGCCTTCGGCGGCCGCGATGGATTCGGAATAGTTGATGCGGCGGTTGTGGTCAGCCATCTTCGTTCGGTTTATCGGGATTTTTCCGGTTGCGGTTGCGGCGGCAGCGTTCGCTACAGTAACGCACGTCGGGCCAGTTGCGTTCCCATTTTTTGCGCCAGGTGAAGGGCAGGCCGCAGGTGGCGCAGGTCTTGGTGGGCAGGTCGGATTTTTTGGGTGTGCGGGCCACGGCAGGATAGTTATTTTTCTTCCAGTGCTTCCATTTGCTTCATCACTTCCTCGGCCTCGGCCGTTTTGGCGGCATAACCCTTGATGTCACCACCCCGCTGGAGGGTCATGGCTTCTTCGAGGAGTTTGGCGTATTCTTTTTCAAGTTGCTTGCGGGGGTCTTTCTTACCGAATAATCCGAACATGGGATAAAATTTTTAGGCGGCTTTTGCCGCTGGGTGAGGATGGATTGGTATAACTGGGAAGGCGGGAGATTGTTGCGGGGCGGGATTACAAGAAGAAAACCGGACCCTCCCTAATGGAAGAACCCGGTTCTCTTGAATTAAATCGTGTATAAGCAAACGCTCTTAACGCCGGTTTCCCGAACGGCTATTTCGTCCGCGATTGCCACCGCCGCCGCTACCGCCGCGATTGCCGCCGGGGCGACCGCCGCCGTAGCCACCGCCGCCGCCGCGATTACCGCCGCGACCGCGGCCCTGCTGCTGCTTTTTGCTCTTGGGGTCGAATTCCTCCTCCTCGGCCGCCGCGGCGAAGGGATGCTCGCGCACGACGGGAAGTTTCTGGTTGATCAGCTTCTGAATATCCTTCAGGTAGGCGCGCTCCTCCATGTTACAGAACGATAGCGCGGTACCGCTGGCCTCGGCGCGGCCCGTGCGGCCGATGCGGTGCACGTAGGTCTCGGGCACGTTGGGCAGGTCGTAATTGATGACCAATTCCAGCTCGGCCACGTCGATACCGCGCGCGGCAATGTCGGTGGCGATCAGGATGTTGATGTCACCTTCCTTGAAGCCGCCCAGGGCGCGCTGGCGCGCGCCCTGCGATTTATTGCCGTGGATGGCGGCGGCCTTGATGTTGGACTGGCCCAGCTTCTTCACGATCTTGTCGGCACCGTGCTTGGTGCGCGAAAAAACGAGGACGGAATCGGGCTTCTCTTCCTTAATGAGCAGCGTGAGCAGGTCGATCTTGTCGTGCTTGGACACGAAGTAAACGCCCTGTTCCACCTTCTCGGCCGTGGCTTGCTCGGGTTGGATGGTAACCGATTCGTAGCCGCCCAGAATTTTGGTCGAAAGCTCCTGGATGGCCGGCGGCATGGTGGCCGAAAAGAAGAGCGACTGCCGCTGCTCGGGCAGCTTGGCAATGATCTTCTTGATGTCGTGGATAAAACCCATGTCCAGCATCTGGTCGGCCTCGTCCAGCACGAAGTACTCCACGTCCTTGAGCGTAATGTAGCCCTGGCCGATCAGGTCGAGCAGGCGGCCGGGGGTGGCCACCAGGATATCGACGCCGCGCTTCAGCGCGGCCACTTGCTTGCCCTGCTTCACGCCGCCGAAAATAACGGTGTTGCGGATGCCGGTATGCTTGGCGTAGGCCGTGATATTTTCGGCAATCTGGATCGCCAGCTCGCGCGTGGGTGTCACGATCAGGGAGCGCACCTTGCGGCCGCGCTCGTTCTCGTCCAGGTCGTTATACAGGTGCTGGATGATGGGAATGGTGAAAGCGGCCGTCTTGCCGGTGCCCGTCTGGGCGCAGCCCAGCAGGTCCTTGCGCTTCAGCAAAATCGGGATGGATTGCTCCTGGATCGGAGTAGGATGGGTGTACCCCTTGGCGGCAACCGCCTTGAGGATGGGGGCAATGATGCCCAGATCGTTAAACGTCATTCAGTCTGGTGGATAGTCGAGCCGGTCCGAAGGATATACCCTAAGCGACTCATTGGTTGGTGGTACCTTCGGAGGTAGTTATTCAGCCGGCCTGCCCGATTTTTGGGCGGGGCGTAGTTTATTGAATTTAGGTCAAGGCTACTTGAAAAAACAGCTAATTAAACGTCAAAAGGTTATTTGAGGCCGCAAAGGTAGGTGTTTTTTCGGTAGGGTGGTGGTCAGCCGCGTTAAGGTAATGCTAAGAGCGTGTCTAAAATTTTTAAGAACTGAGGATCAAAGATTTAAGGTTCTGGCTAGATAAAAACTTGCGCGCATAGCGGGTTACGTAAGTCAGTTTTTATGACGCCAGGTTCTTAAATACTTGGTTCTCGGGAAGTAAAAATTTAGACACGCTCTAAAGCCGTTTCAGTGGGGCCCCCGCCCGCCTGCCGGCGGCCGGCCGGGCTGTTCCGCCGCGCCCTGTCGGTTGGCCCTGCGGGCTGCCTGCGCTGCGCTCCGGCCCGGCTCCCATCCCTGGTCCGGTGGAGAGGGCGGTGAATTTTTCCCATCCCCGCTCCTCCCACTAAATCTCCCCTTATTACCTTTACCCCATGACCCGATTGCCCGCTAACTTCTCCTTCGACCACCTCACCGATCCTCTGTCCGAGGCCGCTGCTCGGCTGACCGAAAATGCCCTGCCCGGCTTCTTTCCCCGCCACCGCTGGTTTACCAGTAAGGGGAGCACGATCAAAGACTGCGCCATTGCCGAGGCCCACGCGCTGGGGGAGGATTACCTCATCCTGGTAGTGGAACTTACCTACGCCGCCGGAGAGCCGCGACGCGAATTGTACCAACTGCCCGTGGCCCGCATCACGGACCCGGAGCGGATCGAATACTATAAGCAGGAAAAACCCCGACAAATCATTGCCGGAACGGACACCCTGATCCTGGTGGATGCCGTGCACGAGCCGGATTTCCGCGACGAACTGTTTCGGGCCATGCGCGACCGGCGCGGAGACGGCCGGGGACTCAATTTCGAGGCCGGGGCGGTGCTCGGTGCCGAGACCGGGGAAGTAAGCAGCCGCGCCCTGCCGGAAACTTCCTCCAACACCGCCCTGCTTTACAACGACAATTACTTTTTCAAACTCTTCCGCAAGCTAGAACGCGCCCTTAATCCCGACCTGGAATTGATCCGTTTTCTCTCCGACCGAACGGAATTCCAAAACTGCCCCCGCTACGGCGGCAGCGTGACGGTGGGCAGCGAAGGCACCGACGAGTATATCAACCTCGGCCTGCTGCTCAACAAGATTGACAACCGGGGCGATGCCTGGGAGTGGAGCCAGGCCGAACTGGCCCAAACCTACCGCCGCCAACTGGAGCGCGGAAACGGTGCCCCGCCCGCCGATTACTCGGAAGCGGCCGCCCTCAATTTCATGGGCGAAGCCATGCGTGACCGGATCGCCCTCCTCGGTAAGCGCACCGCCGAGATGCACCTCGCCCTGGCTTCCGACCGGGAGGACGACGACTTCCTCCCCGAACCGCTCACCGCCGATTATCGCGAGGAACTCTACCGCGCCGCCCGCCGCATCCGCGACGAAAAACTGGCCCCGCTCAAAGACCGCCTCGCTGACCTGCCCGCCGCCGTGCGCCCCATTGCCGACGAGGTGCTGGCCCGCTGGGACGAGATGAACAGCCGCCTGGAAGCCATTCTCCAGACCGATTTCACGGCCCTGCTCACCCGCATCCACGGCGATTATCACCTGGGGCAGGTACTGGTCACGGACGATGATTTTGCCATCATCGACTTCGAGGGGGAACCCCTGCTCACCATTCCCGAACGCCGCCGCAAACGCCCGCCCTACAAGGACGTGGCGGGAATGCTTCGCTCCCTGCATTACGCCGCCGAGGGCTGTCTGCTGCTGGATGAATCTTTTTCCGACGAGGAACGCGCCGCGCTGCGCCCCTGGTCGGCCGCCTGGGTGCGCCTGGCCCGCGCCACTTACCTGGACGCTTACCACGCCACCGCCGGAGATGCCGATTTTCTGCCCGCCGACCCGGACCAACGGCGGCAGTTGCTGGCTCACTTCAGTTTGGAAAAGGCCATGTACGAGGTAGCCTACGAACTCAACTCCCGCCCCGATTGGCTGTCCATTCCGCTGCGGGGCGTGCTGGATTCGCTGGCGGAGGAGTGAATTACCGCTGTGGGGTGACTTGCGTGAGGTGCCTGGACGGGCCGACGTAGGGGTGGGGCTTTGCCCCAACCCGAAGGAAGGAGTGCGCAGCACCAAGCCGGCAGGCGCGCCGGTAAGGGACCGACCGGCCCGGCAGGGACGGACACGCCCGAATTATCCTCAACCATGACGGAGCAGTGAGTTGAAATATTACTCGGTAGTTCGTAGATTAGTTCCTCATTAAATTTCCGACTATGCACTTGCTACCCAATCGTCTGATTAGCTTACTGCTACCGCTGCTATTATGTTGCGGTACCCTGATTTCGCTTAGTGGGCAACAGACCGCGCCCCCCTGGCAAGAGCTGTTTAACGGAACTGATTTTAGCGGTTTCACTGCTTTGAACGGCAAAGCCCCTTTTCACTACGATAGCAGCGGGGCCGTGGTGGGTACGGCCGTCCTGAACTCGCCGAATACTTTTCTGAGTACGGATAAGAATTACGGTGATTTTATCCTGGAATACGAGCTTTGGAACGACCCGCGCCTAAACTCGGGTGTACAGTTTCGCAGCCTCAGTAAACCCGACTACCAGGATGGCCGCGTGCATGGCTATCAGGCCGATGCCGACCCGAGTCCGCGCGGCTGGTCGGGCGGCATCTACGACGAGGGGCGGCGCGGTTGGCTCTACCCGCTCACGCGTTATCAGCCCGCCCGTGCGGCGAGCGTGACCGGGCAGTGGAACCACTACCGGATCGAGGCCGTCGGACCCATTATCCGAACCTGGGTCAACGGGCAGATGGCGGCTAATCTGGTGGACGATAGGACGGCGACGGGCTTTATTGGTTTTCAGGTTCACGGCATCTCCGAACCCGAGCAGGAAGGTACACTGGTCAAGTGGCGCAACGTGCGCATCATCACCGACCGGCCCGAGCGCTTCCAGCGGACGGTGGATCCACGGGTGCCGGAGGTAAGTTATCTGGTGAACCAACTGACGGAGTCGGAAGAAAGGCGGGGGTTTCGGTTGCTGTGGGACGGCAATACGTGGAATGGTTGGGAGGGGCAATGGGGATCGGCATTGCCGGGTAATCAGTGGGAAATAGCCAACGGCGTGTTGACTTCCAAAAGCAAGTTTGCGGCGATAAAAACCGACCGTGATTACGGCGATTTTGAATTGATCCTGGATTTTAACATCCGCGCGGGTACCACGGGCGGCGGCATTCATTACCTGATGGAGATGGATACCGGCCAAACGACCACCGGCCTGGTCTACCAACTGGCCGATGACCAACGCCGACCGCAGGGAGAAGGGGACCATGCGACTGTCGGCTCGCTGCGCAACCTCATTCCCGCCCAAAATCTATACCACCCGGAAAGAGACGAGGGCTATAATGGTCCTGACCGGTGGAACCAGGCCCGCATCGTTGTCCGCGACGGCCGGGTGGAACACTGGCTCAACCAGCAAAAAATAGTGGAGTACGATCGGGATAGCCAGGTTTTTTCAGCACTGCTGGGTCTGAGCGATTACGGCAGCCGAACCGATCTGGCGAACCGCCTGCGTGGAGCGATCGTCCTGACTGCGGGAACTGAAACGACCCAGTTACGTTCGATTCGGATTCGTGAATTTTAACGCCGATGCCCTGGGCCGAAACAAAAAAGCTCAACTCCGCACCCTGCGGAATTGAGCTTTTTAGAGCGTACGGCTAATCCTAAACTCAGTGACTTGCCTTATACTTCTTCACGGCCTCCGTCAGGCGGGGTACTACCTCGAACAGGTCACCCACGATACCGTAATCGGCGGCTTTGAAGAAGGGGGCCTCTGGGTCCTTATTAATTACCACGATGGTTTGCGAGTTATTTACCCCGGCCAGGTGCTGGATCGCACCCGAAATACCGGCCGCGATGTACAGGTTGGGCCGGATGGCGATACCCGTTTGTCCGACGTGCTCGTGGTGAGGGCGCCAGCCCACATCGGCCACGGGGCGGCTACAGGCGGTGGTGGCACCCAGTACGTCGGCCAGTTCTTCGATGATACCCCAGTTTTCGGGACCCTTCATGCCGCGGCCGGCGGAAACCACCAGTTCGGCTTCGGGCAGGGGGACGATCCCTTCCACGCGCTTGGTTTCCAAAACCTTGGTGCGGCCGGCGGGCAGATCGAGATCCATGCTTTCCGCGCTAACGGGCGACCCCATTTCCTCGGGTGGCAAGCTGTTGCCGATCACGCCGATCAGTTTTACTTCGGAAGTGATCTTGATATCGGCAAAGGCCTTGCCGGAAAAAACCGGTTTGCGTACCGTGAACGAATCACCATCCACTTCGGGCAGGCTGTTGACACCGGGAGCCGAGCCGGCTTCCAGCCGGGCCGCCAGGCGGCCCAGTAGGCTCTTACCGGTAGAACTGTAAGACAATACGATCAGTTTAGCCTCCAATTGCTTGGCGGCCTCGCTGATGGCGGCGGTGTACACCTGCGCATCGAAATCAGTCAGATTGGCGTGCTTGACCTGCACCACGCGATCGGCCCCGTAGGTGCCCAGCGAGCCGGCGTCATCCGCTTCGCCCAGCACCAGGGCCACACAATCCGTGCCCAGCCGCTC
Organism: Lewinellaceae bacterium; assembly: GCA_963710215.1. Taxonomy (GTDB): domain Bacteria; phylum Bacteroidota; class Bacteroidia; order Chitinophagales; family Saprospiraceae; genus Neolewinella. The sequence goes on from CAVPZP010000054.1 coordinate 8,179, forward strand.
GGCGGTTTTCTTGCCGTAAGTGACCACCTCATGGGCAGCCTTTTTAAATGTTCCGTTGACGTTTTCCGCGAATACGAGAACCATAAGGGAGGTATATTGAGGCACCCGCAGGTGCCGGAGAATTAAAGGAAGGGTGGGGGGGGAGAGGCAAAATGCCTGGCTAAATGACTTTGGCCTCCTCGTGCAACAGGCGCACCAGCTCGTCCATGTTGTCGGGATCGATCATTTTGGTGTCGCCTTTTTCCGGCGGCAACTCATAGGTGACGGCCTCGGAAACGGTAGGGAAGTCCACGGCCGGAATCACGTCCAGCGGCTTGCGCTTGGCCATCATGATGCCGCGCATATTCGGTATCCGCTGCTCGGCCAGCCCCTTGGCGGCACTCAGCACGAAGGGCGTATCGACCTGTACGATCTGCTCGCCGCCCTCGATGTCGCGGGTCACTTTGGCGGTGTTGCCATCCAGTTCCAGGTGGCTGGCGTAGCTGATGAACGGCTGATCCAGGAACTCAGCCACCATGCCGCCTACTTCCGAGCCGTTGTAGTCGATGGTCTCCTTACCGCAGAAGATAAGGTCGAAGTTCTTGTCTTTCGCGTATTCGGCGATCTGTTTGGCCACGAAGAGTGAGCTGTCGCCCTCACTATCCACTCGTACCGCCTTGTCGGCCCCGATGGCCAGCCCCTTGCGGATCACGGTGTCGTTGGCGGCCGTTCCCACGTTCAGGATCGTCACCTCACCGCCGGCGGCCTCCTTCAATTCCAGGGCGCGCACCAGGGCGTACCATTCGTCGTAAGGGTTCATAATGTACTGGATGCCAGCGGTATCCAGTTCCGTATCGTTGTTCGTAAATTTGACTTTCGTCGTCGTTTCCGGCGTCTTACTGACGCAGACCAGTATATTCATAGTGCTATTTTGCCCGGCAAATATATATAAGGTGACGGGGGAATAAAAGGTTTTAGCGAATTTTCGCTGGAGTGTCAAATTGGGGGGGGTGGGCTGGGCCGGGCGGTTGGACGATTCAGGGGCGTGTGCCAGGTAAGCAGTTGCGTGCTTACGCTCGCTCTCACATATACCGACCGAAGGTGGCGGCATCCCGGTATCGTGAGACCGGAGGTTTCGCACCGGTGTGCCTGCGTGAGGTGCCTGGAGGGGACGTGCGTAGCACCGAGCGACAGCGAAGCCCGCAAGGGACCGACCCGGCCCTCGGCCGGGGCACGCCCGAATTAGTATTTCAGGGGGTTAGTCGCGTAACACACTCGTCTATTTAGGCCCTTACCGTCCGGGCTTGCAGTTGTAAGGAACCCCTGGTCACCAGGGCATAACCGCCGAAAAGCAGGCCGGAAAATAGCAGGTCACCCGCCAGGGTATTGAGGAAGAACGGCAGCCCGGCCGAGTAGGCGAGGAGCAGTCCGGCCGCATTATCGGGGTACATCTGGAAGGGATCGGCGGCCCAGACGCCGAAATTGGTGAGGGCGAAGAAAAGGACCGAACTGAAAAGGGCCGCGCCGCCGACGCGCAACCACGTGACGCGGCCGCGCAGGAGGACGAAACCGAGCAGGGCGATGAGGAGGAAACCGCCGTAAACGAAAAGATTGCCCCCCCAGTGGAAGGTGGGGTAGTAGGCACCGTAAACGACATTATTGAGCACCAGGTCGCTGAGGTAGAGGGCGGCCATCGGGATGATGACGGCCAGCGCGCGCGGGCGCAGGTAGGCGGCACCGAACAGCGCCATGGCGGCCAGGGGCGTGAGGTTGGGCGGATGGGGCAGCAGGCGCGTGGCGGCGGCGGTGAGCAGGAGCAGAACGGGTAGCAGCAGGCGCGTGGTGGTGGGCTGGGGCATGGCGGAAGAATGAGGTTGTGTGGACGCCCCGCAGGGGATGACGACCGGTAAAATGGGATGCAAAGATAAGGCATTTTCCCTACTTTTGCGCCCTCAAAATATGTCCCATGTACCGAATAGTATCCCTGAGCCTGCTGTTATTCTGCCTGTTGTGCCTCACCGCCTGCGGGGGAGACAAGCCGGGAGCCGCTGCCGCGCCGCCCGCCGCCGCGCCGCACGGCGGCCCGGCGGTGACCGTGTACATGAGCCTGTATCAGCCGCAGCACGCCGAACTGTTCGCGGAATTTGAAGAGCGTACCGGTACCCGCGTGATCGTGCTGCGCCGCCAACCGGGGGAAATGCTGGGGCTGGCCGCCGAGGGAAATCTGACCGGCGACCTGGCCATAACGCCCGACCTGGAGTATGCCGTGGCGCTGCGCGCCGCCGGCGCACTGCAACCCTTTTTTACCGATTACTTTTCGACCGGCAACGTGCTGGATGCTTACCTGGATACCGAGGGCTACTACGCGGGCCTGACCCGCTGGACGATGGCCGTACTTTACGATCCGCTGCGGGTGGCCATCGGGCAAGTGAGTAAATACCACCGCCTGGCCGACCCCGCCCTGAAGGGACGCATCGGCATTGCCCACCCCGACAGTTCCGGGCTGGCGGGCCTGCTGGCGGGCATGGCCATGAGCCGCGATGCCCAGACGGCATCCGTTTACGGCCGGTACCTGGCGAATAACCTGCCGAACGGTGCCTTCGGCAACGACTACGACCAGATGCGCCGCCTGCTGAACGGCGAGGTTGACTGCGTGCTGGTGAGTTCGGCGGCCGCCACCCGTTTTTTCCTGAGCGGCAACGCGGCGGATTTCGAGGCCAACAGCCGTTTTCGGTATATGTACCCTACCACCGCCGAGGGCATCAACCTGCCGAACGCCACCTGCATAACGATGCTGAAAAATGCCCCCAACCGCGATGCGGCCCTGCGGCTTATCGACTTCTTGTATGAACCCGAAAGCCAACTGGTGCTGGGCAGTGCCAACTTCGAGTACCCGGTGGAGAAATTCGCCGAGATGAACGAATACCTGAGTACCATTGCCGACGTGCCCGGCAACCGACTGCCGCTACAGGAGATCGAGAATCAGTTGCCCATCGGTTTTGCGATTGTTAAGGAGTACTTCGGGGCCGGCACCGTGACGGCGGGGGAGTAGCCGATTTTTTTCCGCCGGGCAAGCAAATGGTAGTCAGGTTCTTAGCCGGGCGGCCCGCAAAAAGATGGCCCCTTTGTCCGGCAGACGCAACGGCACGGCTCAATATTCGGCGGGCGGCTGCGTTGAAAAGCTAACCAATTGCCAACGATGACACAAAACTTACTACGCTCACGCTTCTACACGTTCTTTATCCTTAGCCTATTTTTTACCGCCACCGGCCTGACGGCCCAGGATCGTCACCCCGATTGGCAGCAGGCCGCCGAGTACACCATGCAGATTTACATGGACGTAAAAATGAACCAGTATAGCGGCACGCAACAACTGGTGTACACCAACAATTCGCCCGACACCCTGACGCGGGCTTTCTACCACCTCTACTTCAACGCCTTTCAGCCGGGCAGCATGATGGACGTGCGCTCACGCACCATCGCCGATCCCGACCGCCGCGTAGGCGACCGCATCAGTAAGCTCGCGCCCGACGAGATCGGCTACCAGCGCGTGGCTAAACTGACGCAGGACGGCAAAGCCTTAACCTACGAAACGGTGGGCACCATTCTGGAAGTAGAACTGGCCGAACCGATCCTGCCGGGAGCCTCCACCACCTTTGCCATGGAATGGACCGCGCAGGTGCCGTTGCAGATTCGCCGCTCCGGCCGCGACAATGAAGAGGGGATCGAGTACAGCATGGCGCAGTGGTACCCCAAAATGGCCGAGTACGACTATCAGGGCTGGCACGCCAACCCCTACATCGCCCGCGAGTTTTACGGCATCTGGGGAGACTTCGACGTTTCCATCACCATCGATAAGGATTACATCATCGGCGGTACGGGCTATCTGCAGAACCCCGAGGAGATCGGCTACGGTTACACGGAAAAGGACGTGAAGCGCAGGGGCAAGACCATTACCTACCACTTTCTGGCCCCCAATGTCCACGACTTCATGTGGGCCGCCGACCCGGACTATACCCACACCACCCGCACCCGCGACGACGGCATGGTGATGCACTTTTTCTACCAGTCGAACGAAAAAACCAAAGATAACTGGGAAGTGCTGCCCGGCGTGATGGACAAGGCTTTTGCTTACATCAACGAGCACTACGGCCGCTATCCTTACCGGCAGTATAGTTTTATCCAGGGCGGCGACGGCGGCATGGAATACCCGATGGGTACCCTGATCACCGGCGAACGGGAGTTGAACAGCCTGATCGGCGTCTCCATCCACGAACTGATGCACTCCTGGTACCAGATGGTACTGGGCACCAACGAGGCCCTCTACCCCTGGATGGACGAAGGATTCACCAGCTGGGCGAGCACGGAAGTGAGCAACCACCTCCAGTCCATCCGGGCCATTCCCGGCAACCCGGACCCCAACCCCCACACCCGCACTTACGCCGGCCTGCGCGGATTCCGCCAGAGCGGGGCGCAGGAACCCCTGAGCACCCACGCCGACCACTATTCCACCAATGCCGCCTACAGCGTGGCCTCTTACGTGAACGGTTCGGTCTTTCTGAACCAACTGCGCTACATCATCGGCGAGCCGGCCTTCGATCGCACCATGCTCCGCTACTTCAACGACTGGAAATTCCGCCACCCCACGCCCAACGACTTCATCCGCGTGGCGGAAAAAGAATCCGGCCTGGAACTGGACTGGTATAAGGAGTACTGGGTGTACACCACCAAAATGTCGGATTACGCGGTAACCAACCTGACGGACGCGGGCGGCGGCACCGCCACGATCGAACTTGCAAAGATCGGCCCCATGCCGATGCCCGTCGATCTGGTGATCGAAAAACGCGACGGATCGACGCTGCGCTACACCATCCCGCTGGAAATGATGCGGGGTGCCAAACAGGAAACCAGCCTGGCGGTAGCACCCGACTGGCCGTGGACCAACCCCACCTACCAGTTGCGGGTGCCGGTGCCGGCGGCGGATATTCTAGCGGTAACGATCGACCCTACCGGCGGACTCTACGACGAGGACCCGACGAACAACCGGTTGGATAATCCGTAGTGTAAGTGTTATTGCGCCGAGAGCAGTTGAGAAGGACCGACGGTATATGGTCCGGTATGAGGTTCAGAAAATAGATTCGGGAAATAAGGAGGGAGCCGGCGGCGGGGAGTTAACGCAAATTTAAACTCCGCCAGAGCGATAAAGGAGCCATTTCGATGGTTTTTCCGACGAACAAGCGGGGACAAAACGCGTCCTTTGCCCGTTCTAATGGAAGAGCAGTCGGGAGGTTTGTTTTCGTCCACCTATCAGCCGTGCCCCCGCTATACTTTCGCCGGTCCGATCGCCCCCACGGCGTTCGGATCTCACTCTCCGAACCCCACAGCGGGGAGGTAAATCGAGTTTATGAAGCTATTGTTGCTGAGCAAAAAATTTCCTTTTCCACTCAAAGACGGGGAATCCCAGGCCATTCACGGCTTGTCCAAGAGTCTGGCCGAACTAGGCTGTCAGGTCCACTTATTGGCCATGAATACCAGTAAGCACTTCTACGAAAGTGGAACGTTGCCGCCCGAAATGGACCATTATGCGTCGGTCGAGGCCGTCACCATCGACAACCGCCTTTCCTTACGCGGGGCGGTCGGCAACCTCTTTTCTCGCGATTCGTATCACGTCAGCCGCTTTGTTTCTCCCGCGTTCTCCGCCGCGCTGGAACGCAAGCTAAAACGCGAGACCTTCGATTTCATCCAACTCGAAACCCTCTACCTCGCGCCCTACATACCCCTGCTGCGCCGCCTCACCGACAGCCCCGTCGCCATGCGGGCCCACAACGTGGAGCATGAAATTTGGGAACGCACCTGCGCCAACCTCGCCTTCGGCCCCAAGCGCATATACCTGCGCTACCTGACCGACAAACTGCGCCGCTACGAGCACGAGCAACTGGCCGCCTACGACCTCCTGCTTCCCATCACCGAGCGCGACGGCCGCCGCTTTCGCCAAATGGGTTACCGCGGCAACTATCTGGCCCTGCCCCTCGGCCTCGACGCCGATCACCTCGAACCGGACTACAACAGTTTCCGCCGCCCCATCTCGCTTTCCTTCATCGGCTCCCTGGACTGGATGCCCAACCTGGAGGGGCTGGAGTGGTTCCTCCGCGATGTCTGGCCGGCCGCCAAACGCTGCCTGCCCGCCCTCGAATTTCACGTCGCCGGCCGCAATATGCCCGAACGGATGCGCCGCCGCCGTACGCCCGGTGTCCAGTTTCATGGCGAGGTCCCCTGTTCGCAAGGGTTCATCAACGCCCATAGCGTCATGGTCGTTCCCCTGCTTTCGGGCAGCGGTATGCGCGCCAAAATCCTGGAAGCCATGGCCCTCGGCAAGGTCGTCATCACCACCAGCCTCGGCCTGGAGGGCATCGCCGCCGAGCACCGCCGCCATGTCTTGGTAGCCGATACGCCCCGGGAATTCGTCCAGGCCCTCCTGGACACTCACGCCATGAACGGCAGCCTGGAGCGCATGGGCCGCTCGGCCCGCACCCTGTTCGAAGAGGTATACGACCGCCGCCGCCCCGCCGCTCGCCTGCTCGATGTCTATCTGAGTCGACTCAACGAACAGCGGGCACCGGTAGCACTCCGGGATTAGGAGGATAGAATAAGTACCTTCGCGTTCCGCATTTTTCGGGCGTGTCGGTTCGGCTATACGCCTCACCGTCGGTCCCTTCCCGGCGCGGCTGTCGCCTTGGCCCTGCGGGCTGCCCGGCCGGGCGGGGGCAAGCCCCGCCCCGGCCGGATCACCGTCCAGGCACCTCACGCAACGGGCTATTCCACCGGCCCGTCTTGTCACTCCACCGAACCACCCCGCAAATTGACTCCTCCCATCACCGTCCCTTACCTCGCCATCGAAGGAAACATCGGGGCGGGCAAGACCACCCTCAGCAGCATGATCGCCCGCGATTACGGGCGGCGGCTCATCCTGGAGCAATTCGACGACAATCCTTTCCTGCCGCACTTCTACCGCGAACCCGAGCGCTACGCCTTTCCGGTAGAGTTGTTCTTCATGACCGAACGGCACAAGCAACTCCAGCGCGAACTCGGGCAGTCCACGCTCTTCGAACAGGGTGGGGTAGTGTCCGATTACTTCTTCGACAAGACCACCCTCTTTGCCCGCAACAACCTGGGCGATGACGAATTCCGCCTCTTCCAGCGCCTGCACGGTGCCCTGGCCGGTCACTTCCCGCCGCCCGACCTGCTGGTGTACCTCTTCCGGCCGGTAGAGGTGCTACTGGAACAGATCGCCCGGCGCGGGCGGGACTATGAGGCTGAGATCGGAGCGGACTACCTGCGGGGCATCCAGCGGGCCTACCTCGATTATTTCCAACTGCGGCGCGAGGGCGCGACTCTTGTCATCAACCTGGAGGACGCCGATTTTATCCGCGATCCCACCGTTTATCAGCAGCTACTCGAACTGCTTGCGGATAGCGATCGGGTTGGTTACCAACGCGTTAATTGGAAGACCGGCGCACCCGAAGCCTATCCGGGCTAAATGTGTATCTTTGCGGCCAATTGAGCAATTATTCGATGAAACAACGCACCATCCGACAGGCGGTAGCAATCGACGGAGTGGGCCTGCACACTGGTGCCTACGTCAACCTGAGCTTTCACCCGGCACCCGACGACCACGGAATCAAATTTCAACGGACCGACCTGGAAGGGGAACCCGTCTTTAATGTAGATGTTAGTATCGTTTGCAGCACCGACCGCTCGACGACCCTCCAGGTCAACGAGGCCGGGGTGTCCACCGTCGAACACGTACTGAGCGCACTGGCCGGTCTGGAGATCGACAACGTCTTGATTCAGATCGACGGCCCCGAGGTTCCTATTCTCGACGGTAGTGCACTGCCCTTTGTCAACCTCCTCCGCGAGGCGGACTTCGAGGAACAGCAGGCCGATCGCGACTACTTCGTGGTGGAAGAACCCATTACCTTCCGCGACGAGGAAACAGGATCCGAACTGGTGGCCCTGCCCTACGACGGATTCGAGGTGGTGGCCATGATCGACTTCGACTCGCCCGTTCTCGGCCAGCAGTACGCTACCCTGCGCAGCCTGAATGAGTACGCCGACGAGATCGCCCCCTGCCGTACCTTCGTTTTCCTCCACGAACTGGAAAAACTCTTCGAGCACAACCTCATCCGGGGCGGCGACCTGAGTAATGCTATCGTGATCGCCGACCGCCACATTCCTCAGGAAAGACTGGATAGTCTGGCCAAACGAATGGAACGCGAAACGGTCGAGGTCAATGAGCAGGGCATCCTCAATACCCTCGATCTCCAGTTCCACAACGAACCTGCCCGCCATAAGCTGCTCGACGTGATCGGCGACCTTTCGCTGCTCGGCAGCCCGATCAAAGGGCGCATTCTTGCCGCCAAGCCCGGCCACCGCGTTAATGTCGAGTTTACCAAGCTGCTAAAAAAAGCATTGGTAGAACAACGGCGCCTCAAGGGACGGCCCAGGTACGACCCATCCGTGCCGCCGCTCTACGATATCAACCGCATTCAGCAGTGGCTACCCCATGCCTATCCTTTTCTGCTGGTCGATAAGGTCATCGAGCGGGGCGATAAGCACATTGTAGGGGTGAAGAATATCACCTTCAACGAACCATTTTTCCAGGGCCACTTCCCTAATAATCCGCTGATGCCGGGTGTTCTCCAGATCGAGGCCATGGCCCAAACCGGCGGTCTGCTGGTACTGAGCCAGAAGGACGACGACGACCCCTACGACACCTACTTTCTGAAAATTGAATCGGCGAAGTTCAAGCAAAAGGTCGTCCCGGGCGACACGATGCTAATCAAGATGGAACTTGCCGCGCCCATTCGCCGCGGTATTTGCCAGATGATCGGTACGATCTATGTCGGCAACAAGATCGTCAGTGAAGCCCAACTTACCGCCCAAATTGTAAAGCGCTCCTAATTATGTCGCATCCTAATCTCAGCGTCATCAGCCCAAAGGCCAAAATCGGTGCCAATGTAGAAGTGGGGCCCTTTACTTTTATCGCCGACGATGTCGAGATTGGAGAGGGTTCCTGGATCGGGCCGAACGTGACGATCTTCGACGGTGCCCGTATCGGCAAGAACGTCAAAATCTTCCCCGGTGCCGTCGTCAGTGGTATCCCGCAGGATCTCAAATTTCGGGGTGAGCACACCCTGGCCTACATCGGTGACAATACCACCGTCCGCGAATACGTGACGATCAACCGGGGTACCGCTGCGGCTAACGTGACCCGCGTGGGCAAGAATTGCCTGCTGATGGCTTACGTACACGTGGCCCATGATTGCATCCTGGGCGATAACGTCGTACTGGCCAATAACGTAAACATTGCCGGCCATGTCATCATCGAAGACTGGGTCATCATCGAGGGACAGGTGGGCGTCCAGCAATTTACCCGCATCGGCCAGCATGCCTTCATCGCCGGCGGTAGCCTGGTCCGCAAGAGTGTACCACCCTTCATCCGCGCCGCCCGCGAACCGTTAAGCTACATCGGCCTCAACCGCGTGGGCCTGGAACGCCGCGGCTTCGACGTGGAGCGCATCAACCGCCTGCACGACATCTACCGCATCCTGTTTGTCAAGGGCCTCAACTTGCGTAATGCCGTGGAGGACATTGAGGCCAATGTGAGCGAATGCGCCGACCGAAACGAAATCCTCGACTTCATCGCCGATACCGAAAAAACCGGCATTCTGCGCAGTTTTCAGCAGGTGAACGGGAATAAGGTGAATCACTGAGATGTGCGCAGCCCCCTTGGTAAAAATCACCCTCCAACAGGTCAGTAAACGCTACCGGCGCGACTGGATCATCCGGGACCTAACGGACACCTTCGAGCCGGGGACGGTCACGGGTGTCGCGGGGCCGAACGGTTCGGGTAAGAGCACGCTATTACGAATGCTTTCCGGGCAACTCACCCCCAGCCGGGGTCGCCTTACCTATCACGATACGGCCGCAGACGAGCCTGTCTCCATCGACACGATCTACCGCCAGGTAGCTTATGCCGCCCCCTACATCGATCCACTGGAAGAACTGACGCTGGCCGAAGCCATCGACTTTCATTATTCTTTTCAGCAGCTACTGCCCGGTTTTGAACGCTCCGATTTGCCCGCTACCTGGCAACTGGAACATACGGGCGACAAATACATCCACCAATTCAGTTCGGGGATGCAGCGGCGATTGCAACTGGGGCTGGCCCTCTGCAGCACCGCGCCAATCTTGCTACTGGACGAGCCGACCATTACCCTCGACCGGGCGGGGATCGACTGGTTTTCCGCACTTTTAAGTCGGTGTACGGCCGGACGAACGGTAGTCATCGCCAGCAACGTGGAAGAGGACTTGGCGCACTGCGGTCGGCTACTGGATTTGGGCGAGGCCCGCCGCTGAACATTGCTGCAAACCTTGTTACCTTCGCGCCATGGAAATTACGGAAGGACAAAAGGTCGCTATCATCGTAGGCGCGAGCGGTATGGTAGGAAGTCACCTGATCGGTCAGTTGCTCGATCATCCAGCCTATAGCAAGGTGCGCAGTCTGGTACGACGAAAAGGCGATTTCAAGCACGAGCGGCTGGAGGAAATAGTGATTGATTTCGACCGCCTTTCCGATTATGACGCGGCTTTCCGGGGTCAGGATTTGTTTATTTGCCTCGGCACCACGCGGGCCGCCGCCGGATCGGCCGAAGCTTTTCGGCGGGTCGACTACGACTATATTGTCGGTTGTGCCAAAGCGGGGCTGGCGGCCGGCTGTACGCAACTATTACTGGTTTCCAGCGCGGGAGCGGACGCGGAATCGACTTTCTTGTATACCCGCACCAAGGGCGAAACCGAACAGGCCGTCATGCAGTTGAACTACTGGGCCGCCCGCATCTTCCGCCCCAGCCTATTATTGGGTGACCGAAGTGAGAGCCGCTGGGGCGAGACCCTCGCCATCGGCTTCATGCGGAGCCTGCGCTTTTTTACGGGTGCCGAAGCCCTGGGCCGCTATGCGCCCGTGGAAGCGGAAGACCTGGCCCACGCCATGGTCGCCGCTGCGCAATCACTAGACCCCGGCCTGCACATTTACGAGGGAGCGGCAATTCCCGAACTCCTCCCTGCTCACCTTCCCACAACAACCGATTAATTATGGCAGACGAAGTAATCAAAGAAAGCGAAATCCGTATCAAGATCGGCCTGAACGAGGAAAAGATGCCCATAGTCCTCACCTGGGAATCGGACGATGACCCGCAGTCAAAAACCCCGCAGCCCTGCAAAGGAATGTTGCTGTCCCTGTTCTCCGCCCGGCACAAGGAGACCCTCAAGATCGACCTCTGGACCAAAGACATGCAAGTACTGGAAATGGACCGGTTCTTCTACCAGACCCTGCGCGGCTTGGCGGATACGTATTTCCGGGCCACGCAAAACAAGCAAGTGGCCGAGGATATGCAACGGTTTGTCCAGTATTTCGGGGAGCAGACGGGGGCCGTGCCGAAGGACAAGGATGGAAAGATTAAGTAGAGACGCGACACCACGCGTCTAGGAGATTCCCAATCGACGCCCCGAAATACCGCACTATCCAGACGTGACACCTCGCGTCTAGGAGATTCCCAATCGACGCCCCGAAATACCGCACCATTCAGACGCGATACCTCGCGTCCCATCCAGACGCGACACCTCGCGTCTAGGAGATTCCCAATCGACGCCCCGATCCACGCGCCCCATCATTCGGTACGCAACCGCCGCCAGGCGGAGAAAAGAAAGATAACGCCGGCGGCTGCAAGGGCGGTAAGCAGCCCGGCGGTGAGAACATTGCCGTAGATCCAGTTACCGGTGGCGAAAAGAGCAGCGTAAACCGTGATGCTACCGATGAGTACGCAGGCCAGTTCCAGCGGCAGCTGACTGTGGACGGCGGGCAGCGGCAGGCCGGGTTCGAAAAAAGCGGCTGCCTGGCGCACGGGACCCCATCCGGGGCCGCCCGGGCGGATACGGCGATAAAAGTTAATCAGCGTCTTCTGATCGGTGGGGCGGGTGAGGAAGGTGGCACCGACCCAGATGGCGGTGGTGAGCAGGGCACCGATGACAAGGGTTTGCCAGCTAGCCAGCCCGTGATCGATAAAGGTGAACCCTGCGGCGATGACCAGCGAGGCGATCATGGCGATGATCTCCGTCATGGCGGAAATGCGCCACCAGAACCAGCGCAGGATGTAGATGAGACCGGTGCCGGCACCGAGTAGCAGAAGCAAATCAAACGCTTGGGTGGCATCGGTCAGGAGCAAGCCCAGCGTAAGACCGAGAATGGCGGAAATGACCGTAAACAGCCGCGCCGCCCAGATGAGTTGCTTTTCGGTGGCTTCGGGTCGGATAAAGCGTTGGTAAAAGTCGTTGACCAGATAAGAAGCCCCCAGATTGAGTTGGGTAGACATGGTGGACATAAAAGCCGCAATTAACGAAGCCGCTACCAAGCCCAGCAAACCGGGAGGCAGCTTGGTGAGCATGGCGGGGTAGGCAACGTCGTGGCCCAGTTTGCCCTCGGAAAGGTTGGGGAAAACCCGCTGAATATCGGACAGTTCCGGAAAGATGACCAGTGAAGCCAGGGCGATGATGATCCACGGCCAGGGGCGGAGGGCATAGTGAGCGACGTTGAACAGGAGCGTGGCCCCGATGGCATTGCGTTCGTCCTTGGCGGAAAACATCCGCTGGGCGATGTAGCCGCCGCCGCCGGGTTCGGCACCGGGATAGTAGGACGCCCACCACTGTACGGCCAGCGGCACCAGCAGCACGGGTACCCACACGGCGGGGTCGTCGAAGGAGGGCAGGAGGTCGATTTTATCGATCACGTTCTCGTGTGCCAGCAGGCCGTCTAGACCGCCGATCTCGGGGAGGCCGAGGATGTAGACAGCCCCCCAGATGGCACCGATCATGGCGAGGAAAAACTGCACAAAATCGGTAATAACCACCGCCCGCAAGCCGCCGAATGTGCTGTAGGCCAGGGTAATGGAACCCGAGATTAGTAACGTCAGCCAGCCCGGTAAACCGAGCACGATCTCGCCGAATTTGACGGCCGCCAGGGATACGGCTCCCATGACCAGCACGTTAAAGATCAGCCCCAAGTATAAAGCCCGAAAACCGCGCAGGAAGGCGGCCGTCCTCCCGCTATACCGAAGTTCATAAAATTCCACGTCGGTCATGACCATGCTGCGTCGCCACAGTTTGGCGAATACGAATACGGTCAGCATCCCCGTGAGTAGAAAGGCCCACCAGCCCCAGTTGCCCGCCACACCGTCTACCCGCACGAGACCGGTAACCAGGTTGGGTGTATCGGCCGAAAAGGTGGTGGCGACCATGGACACACCGAGCAGCCACCAGGGCGAGTTACGTCCGGAAAGAAAGAATTCGGAGAGGCTGGAACCCGCCTTGCGGGAGAAAAAAAGTCCCACGGCCAGCACGATGATAAAGTAGGTGCCGATGATGGTCCAGTCGAGGTTGTTAAGTAGCATGAAGGGGTCAGTGAAAGGTGGCGGTAGATTAAAAAGAAGCGGGAAGATAGCAGTATTAGAAGTAGAGACGCAAAATTTTGAGTCTCCGAATGGCCCCGCCATTCGGATTTAAAGCACACCCGCCATTTGGATCTAAAGCATGCGCGCCATTCGGATCTAAAACCAGGCTGTCCAGTTTATCAGGCTTGAGCCAGTATAGGTTTTGCACTCGCTTCTTGGAGACCTCTCCCCCGTCCCGGCTATTCGTCTGGGTCCCGTTCGCTTTGCGGCTACTTCGTGGTAACCCCAGCCGCCGCGGAGGAGAGGGGTGACGGGAAGTTGACCTACCGTTAAAACTGTAGTGGGTAAGCCTAAATAGATAGGACAGCCTAGATCTAAAGCACACGCACCATCCGTATTAAAACACGCACCTTCTCCTTCACCCGCGTGAGGTGCCTGGAAGGGCGGCGTAGGGGTAGGGCTTGCCCCTACCCGTAGCAGAGTGCGTAGCACCGAGCGAACAGCGAGCCTGGAAGGGACCGACGGCGAGGCGTTAGCCGAGGCGGCACGCCCATAACCGCAAAAAGATATACCTATTCGATCGTTCAATCCCTGGTATGCCCTCACCCCCGGCCCCCCGAAGGAAGATGGTATCGGGAACCCTCAATCCTTCATTCCCCCCCTCACACCTTCCTTCCCTCAATCCTTCCTTTCCCTCACTCCTTCCTTCCCCGGCCTACCCCCGGAACAGGAAAAACCGATCTTTCAGTTCCTCGATGGCCGTCTGCTTGTTGGTGGTGATGTACTGGAGAGCCTCGTCGGTGAATTGACGGCCCTTGGGCGTGAGTGAAACGATGCTGTCCTGAATGACGATGAGGTTGTTGCGGCCGGCGAGTTCGAGGACGGTTTTGGATTGTACGCGCTGCCAGTTGATGTGTTCCTGTAGGTGATTGACGTGCCGCTCGGCGATGTCGTCGTGGTTCTGGAGGTGGAGGAGGAAGACGAGTAGCGAGACTTCCTTGCGCTGTTGCCGCTCGCGGTAAAAAGTGGAAATGACGCCCTGTTTGGGGGCGAATAGGTAGACCAAGAGGAAGACGAGGCCGAGGACGGTGGTGATGGAACCGGCGATGGAAGCGTCCAGAACATTGGCCATCCAGTAGCCGCCGATGGCGGCGAAAACGCCGAAAACACAACTGAGGACGAGCATCTTTTTCAGGTCGTCGGTGAGCAGGTAGGCCGTGGCGGCGGGGGCGATGATGAGGGCCACGACCAGTACCGCGCCGACGGCGTCAAAGGCCCCGACGACGGTGATTGACGAGACGGTCATGAGGCCGTAGTGGAGCAGGACGGGCGAAAACCCCAGGGTGGCGGCCAGGCCCTTGTCGAAGGTGCTGAGCTTGAGTTCCTTGAAGAAGAGGACCAAGAGCGTGAGCGTGACGAGCAGAATGATGCCGATGACCCAGAGTGACTTCGGCCCCACGTCGGTGCCGCTGAAAAGGAGGCGGTCGAAGGGGGCGAAGGCGAGTTCACCGAGGAGGACGGCGTCGATGTCGAGGTGGACGTCGTTGGCGTTTTTGGCGATGAGGATGACCCCGATGCTGAATAGGGCCGGGAAAACCAGGCCGATGGCGGTGTCTTCTTTGACCAAGCCGGTCTTCTGGATGTACTCGACCAGCACCACCGTGATGACGCCCGTGAGCGCGGCCAGGAGGATGAGCAGGGGTGAGTTGAGGTCCTGGGTGATGAAAAAACCGAGTACGATGCCGGGCAGGATGGAGTGGCTGATGGCGTCGCTGATCATGGCCATGCGGCGCAGGACGAGGAAGGTGCCGGGGATGGCGCAGGCCACGGCCACCAGCGAGGCGATGAGCTGGATCTCGAGTTGGGTGCTACTCATGGCCGGTTCCGTTTTGGTTATAGAGCGTGGCGGCCTCATCGTAACCGCGCTGGGTCATCGACCACTGGTCGCCCTGGATGCGGATGAACTGCTGTTCCTCCAATTTGGTGAGGGCCTTGCGCGTATAGCCCTGGAAATTGTTGAGGATGCGGATGGCGTGCGGGTGCGAGATGTTGTCGTGGTCCTGCACGATGTGATACATAAAGGTGAGCGTCTTTTTGAGGTGCAGTTCCTGGCGGTTGCGCCGGAAGCGGATCTCGCGGAACAGTAGTCCGCGCCCGGGCGAAAAGACGAAGGAGATGAACACGAACCCCGCCGCCACCAGCACGATGACCGGCCCCGTGGACAGGTTGTTCTGGCCGGCACTGATGGCCGTGCCGAAGACACCGGAGAGTGCCCCGAAAATGGACGCCAGCACGATCATGACCGCCAGATTGTCGGTCCACTGCCGGGCGGCGGCGGCGGGGGCCAGCAGCATGGCACTCATCAGCACTACGCCCACCGTCTGGAGGCCGAGCACGATGGCGATGACGATGAAACTGGTGATGAGCACGTCCAGAAAGCGGGTGTTGAAGCCGAGCGTTTTGGTGTAGTCGGCGTCGAAAAGCAGGAGTTTGAGTTCCTTCCAGAACAGCAGTACAACGAACAGGCTGACGCCCGTAACGGCCGCCATGACCCACACGTCGCGCTCGACCAGCGTGGCGGCCTGGCCGAAGAGGTATTTGTCCAGTCCGGCCTGATTGGCGTTGGGCATTTTCTGGATGAAGGTGAGCAGCAGCATCCCGAAACCGAAGAATAGCGAGAGAATGAGGCCCAGGGCCGTGTCGCTTTTCAGGCGGGTGCGTTTCACGATACTCCTGATCCAGAAGGTACCCACCAGGCCGCTGGCCAAGGCACCGATAAGGAGAATGTTGGCGTCCTTGACGCCCGTGAGCAGGAAGGCCAGTGCAATGCCCGGCAGCGCGGCGTGCGAGATGGCATCGCCCAGCAGGCTCTGCTTGCGCAGCACCGCGAAACTGCCTAGCATGCCGCAGACGGCACCCAGGATGGCGGTGCCCAGGGTGATGGTGCGCAGGGTATAATCGGTAAAAAAATCGCTGAGTTGCATCGGTCCTACTGGTTAACGGCCACTTTGTAATTGATGCCGTAGGTTTTGGTCAGGTTATCGTCGTTGAAGATGTCCTTGACCGGGCCGGAGGCGATGCCTTTTACATTCAAGAACGTCACCCAGTCGAAGTATTCGGGCACGGTTTGCAGGTCGTGGTGAACCACGATCAGGGTTTTGCCGGCCACGCGCAGTTCTTTCAGAATAAGCACGATGGCGCGCTCGGTGGTGGCGTCCACGCCCTGAAAGGGTTCGTCCATCAGATAGATGGCGGCGTTCTGCACCAGGGCGCGGGCCAGGAAGATGCGCTGCTGCTGCCCGCCGCTGAGCTGGCTGATCTGGCGGTTGCGGAACTCCAGCATCCCCACTTTTTCGAGGGCTTCCAGCGAGCGTTTTTTCTCCTCGCGTCCCGGCCTTTTGATCCAGCCCAGACTGCCGTAGGTGCCCATCATCACCACGTCCAGCGCGGTGGTGGGGAAATCCCAGTCCACGCTGCCCTTCTGGGGCACGTAGGCCACTTTGTCCACCTGGTCTTTATACGGTTGGCCGAACACTTTCACGCTGCCCGCCAGCGGCTTAATGATGCCGAGGATGGATTTGATAAGCGTGGATTTTCCCGCGCCGTTCGGCCCCACGATGGCCATCAGCACCCCTTCGGGGATAACGAGGTCGATGTCCCACAGCACCGGTTTATAGTTATAGGCAACGGTCAGGTCGTCCACCTGAATGGCGGGCACGGGAGCGGTCAGCGGGGCTTGCGTTTTCATTAGTTCAAAGCATTAACGATCGTCTGCACATTATACCGAAACATCCCGATGTAGGTTCCCTCCTCGGTGCCGGCGCTGCCCAGCGCATCGGAATAAAGGGTGCCGCCGATCTGCACGTCGAACCCCTGCGCTTTCACGGCTTGTTGCAGGGCCTCGATGGTGCGGCGCGGTACGCTCGTTTCCACGAAAATGGCCTTCACCCGCTTTTCAATGATCAGCTGGGCCAACTTCTGCACATCCTGCACCCCAGCCTCGGTGGCCGTGCTCAGGCCCTGCAGGCCCACCACCTCGAAGCCGTATTCCTTGCCGAAATAATTAAAGGCATCGTGGGCGGTAATCAGCACCCGCTTATCCTCGGGCAGGGTGGCGATGGTTTGGCGCACTTCGGCCTCCAGGGCATCCAGTTGTTGCAGGTAGGCGGTCCGGTTTTGGGCAAAAAACTCGGCGTGGCCGGGGTCCAGTTTGCTCATTTCCTCGGTCAGGTAGGTGGTAATTTGCTTCCAGTACTCGATATTAAACCAGATGTGCGGGTCGTAATTGGAGGCAAAATAATCGGAGCCGATCAGCCCGCTTTTATCCAGCACTTCGGCCAGCGCAATGGTCTTGCCATCGCGGCCCATCCGCTCGAACACATCCACCAGCTTGCCTTCCAGGTGCAGGCCGCTGTAAAACACCACGTCGGCACCGGTCAGTTTAGACACGTCGCCCTCGCCGGCCTTATACAGGTGTGGGTCCACGCCGCTGCCCATCAGCCCCTGCACCCGCACCGAGTCACCGCCGATGTTCTTCACCAGGTCGGTAATCATGGTGGTGGTGGTCACGATGTTGAGCAGCCCATCCGGGTTGCGCTCGGTTTCCTCCCCGCCGCAACTAACTAACATCAGTAGGCAAAGGACAGCGATCAAGAAATGCTTCATGGAGGGTAGTCTTCCGGTGGTGCGATTTAGAACCGCAAAATTAATAAGTTAGATGGTGCTAACAAGTTTTGGGGGCGGTTTGTTTTTTGGGCGTGCCGCCGGCTGTCGCCGCCGTCGGTCCCTTACGGGCTTCGCTGTCGCTCGGTGCTGCGCACGACCCCTCCAGGCACCTCACGTGGGCGGTGGTGCGGAGAAATTGGTTCGGCAACTGTGTAATCTTATCTTTGGCACGGAGTTATTCTAACAAACGTCATCATGGACCTAAACAAACTAGCCGAACGGCTCAAAAAGATTGAAGCCCTCATCGCCGGTACGGATTACGTCGGTGAAAAGGAGGCCGCTGAATCCGCCAAGGAACGCCTCGTTGAACGTTACGGGGAGCTGGGGTTCGATAAAGACAAGAATGCCACGGAATACCGCCTGTACACTCCTGATTCCTGGCATAAGAAACTTCTCCTGGCCCTGTGCAGAAAACGCGGCCTGGAACCCTACCGCTATCACCGCCAAAAATACACCACGGTGATGGTGAAAGTAAATGAAGAGTATTTGAATGAAGTGCTCTGGAAAGAGTACCTCCACTATTCCGCAGAACTTGAAGCCCTGATCGGTGAAATCACCGATGACATGATCAACAATATCCATCAGCCGGCGGAGGAAACGCTCGTCGATCAGAAGATGATCGGTGGGCAATGAGCGATACGATGCAAATGATGCCGCTAACCCTCAACTTAGAGCGTGTCTAATGACTGACTTACTAATCAACGAAGACCCCCGCATCGAGGCAAAATTCCAGACCTACCCGCCGGCCATCGCCGAAAAACTTCGGGCGTTGCGGCAACTGATCTTTGCAACGGCCGCCCAAACGGAGTCAATAGACGAATCAACTGAAACCCTCAAGTGGAACGAGCCGAGCTACCTCGTCCACGGCGGAAGCACCGTTCGCCTCGATTGGAAAGCCAAAACCCCGGATAATTACTAGTTGTTTTTCAAGTGCACCAGCCACCTGGTGCCGGTATTTAAGGAGGTATACGGCAATACGTTTCGCTACGAGAAAAACCGCGCACTAATCTTTAGCGAGGATGATCTGCTTCCGCTAAATGAATTAGGGGAGTGCATCGAGATGGCACTGACGTATCATATGGTAAAGCACCTGGAGCACTTAGGGCGGACACCAATTTGATCTCGATTATCGCTTCACCACCTTAATTGCCTCCTCACTCCCCGCCACGCGCAATAAATAAGTACCGGATTTCAGTCCACGCAAATCAACCGGCTCACCATTTACCGCCTTGGTAAGTAGCACCACGGCACCCCGCAGATCGACAACCTCCAGATCCAGGGAAGCGGTGCCGGGCAGCTCGATGGTGATAAAATCAGTAAAGGGATTGGGGTAGACCGTGAAACTGCGCGGAGCGATGCCGACCGTCGCGATGGTGCTGTAGGTAGCGGTTCCGTCAAAATCTATCTGGTGTAGGCGGTAATAGGCGACGGCCGGGAGAGGGCGTTCGTCCGTGAACCGGTAGTCGGCGGCGCGGTTGGCGGCCGCTACGCTGCCGATACTGTTAAAAGTAATTCCGTCAGCACTGCGCTCCACTTCAAAACGGTCGTTGGCCGACTCGCTGCCGGTGGTCCAGTGCAACTCCACCGTCGTTTTTTCCCGGCGAGCGGTAAAGGAGGTAAAGTCAACGGGCAGCGGCGACTGGATTTCGTAGGCACCCGCGTCTAACCGGCCGCCCACCAGGCGACTGGCACCGTTAAAATCAGTTTCGCCGGCGGCGGGCGCATAGGCCGGATTACCGGCGTCGCGGGCGGGAGAATTATTGGCAAGGTCGAAATTCTGGTTGCCCGCATCCAGGAAACCGGCGGCCGCAAAGGTGGAATTGGCATCCAGGCCGGTATTCTGGCGGTAGGTAGACCAACCGGTATACACGTTGCCTTCGTAATCGACCACGGCTGCCGCTGCCCCGGCGGGGCTGTAGTAAAGGTTGTAATCAATAGTCAGGCCGGTGGAATTCTCCCGCGTTACCACCAGCAGGTTCTGGGTATTCAGGCCGTGAAAGATATTATTTTCGATCACGCAGTTTTCCGTGTATTCCACCAGCAGTTCGCCGTTATAGATGCCGCTGGTATTGTTGCTGTAGAAGGTATTGTTCTGCACCTGCGAGTCGGTCACCTTTCCCGTTTCACCGCCGGTAAAATTATAGCCGCCGATCCCAATCCCCGCTTCCAGGTTATTAAACGACAGGTTGTTCCGCACGATAATGCCGGTGGCGGTATGCCCTAACTGCTCGCAGCCCACCTCGTAGCCGCGCCCGTTGCCGTAGGAGGTATTTTGCTCGATCACCACGTTGTGCCCACCGTCCACGTAGATACCGGCCGAGACGGCGTAGGCGCTCACGCAGTTATACGTCACGTTATTTCGTACCGTTCCGTTGCGGGCCATATCCGTAGCGGGGTTGGTACTCACGCCGTAGCCGCCGGCAATGTCGATACCGATATTGGTGATGTCGTGTACTACGTTGTTCGCGACGGTAAAATTTTCCACGTTACCACTCAGGGTCAGGGCCTCGGAAAAACCGGTGCGGCAGTTGCGGATCTCGTTATTCGCTACCAGGATATTGGAGCAGGAGTTATTTCCGGCCGTATTATACACTACGAATGGATTAACGTTGGTGACCGAATTCACCGGTGCGTTCGGATTATTATCGAAATGAATATTTTCAACCAGGTTATCGGTCACTTCGATAAAATCGGAACCCAGACCGATGTAAAAGCCCGCCGAAAAATTACCGATGGCATTCTGTAGTTTCAGGCCGTTTACCTTGATGTAGCTCTGCTGGTAGATTCCCACCAAAATGGTTTGGCTCCCAATCGTATTACTCCCGTCGATGATGACCTGATCGGAACCAAAGTTCGTAAACGTGATGTACTGCCCCGGCGTACCGGATACATTGATGTAAACCGACTCGAAATAGGTTCCTTGCTTGATGAAAACGGTCGTACCCGGCGTGGCGCTATTGGCCGCGTGCTGGATGGTCAGCCAGGGCTGGGCCTCGGTGCCGGGGTTTCCGTCGGAAGCACCGGGGCTGTTTCGGGCCACGTAGCGGTTCTGGGAAAAGCCGGTTGTGGCGGCAAGGAAAAGTAAGAGCAGGAGTGAGATCAGTGGTTTCATGCGAGCGGGTTTTGTCGTCCTGAGCGGATTGTCAACTCAACGCGACAAAAGATTCAATGTTTCTACCTGAAAAACCTCCGTTTCAACCGGCCTAGCCCCCCATCACTTCGAATAAAAGTAAGAAATCGGTATATCCACCGCCGCGAAGATCAGCCAGCGGTAGCCGCCCGTATTGTCAAAACCGTTACCCAGGGCCAGGTCGATCTTACGAATATTGGGGCCGCGCTGAAAACCGCCGCCCACGGCGATGGGCAGGTTGCCCGGCAGGCCGTAGATCAGGTGGGCACCGGGGGCGAAGAGGTTGCCCCACTCCAATTCGGGGAGTTTTTGTACGTTATCGTTGTTGTTGAAACGGTAGGCAGTGAAGGCCCCCACGTCGATGGCGGGCACGTAAAGACTCACGCTGCCGATCCGCCCCAGACCCTTGCTGACCGTGAGACCGACCGGTGCCGAGACCGCTACCACGTTGCCGCCCTGACCTTCATCCAGGTCCTCGTAGCCGTAGTTGATGCCGCTGTAGGCACCGATGGCGAAGGACCACTTGCTACTCTTCTTCAGGTTGGCACTACCGGCGGGCAGGGCAATGAGCGCAATGGCATCCGAAATCTCCTGCGAATCCTCCGTCTGGGCGACGGTGGCAATGAAGGTGCCGTATTTACGAATCTCTTCGATGTGGGGAAACCCGCCTTCTGTGACAACCAGCGCGTTCAGCAAATCGGTCAGGTTGGTGATGCCGTAGACGTAATTTTTCTTGCGGATGTTGAAATTCAGTTCGTTGGCCGACCGCAGGATGGTCAGTGTGCGCCCGGTCAGGTTATCGGGGCTGTCGGTGGTGCCGGTAAAATCGGTGTACAGGGTAAGGCCCTGCTCGGCGATCCCGCTAAAGGCGCGGAAATAGCGGTAGAAGTGGTCGTAGGCCAGGTTGTTGCTATCGGCATAGGCTTTCAGGCTGTCGAGGCTGGTATCCAGTTCGCCGGTCTGGTAACTGAGCAGGCGCAGGCTGTTACGAAACTGGTTGTACTGGGCCACTCCCTGCGCCAGGGTACCCAGGTAGTTGCGAACGCTACTGCCGTTACTGAAAGCGATGCCCTCGGCCCGTTGCCACAGCAGGCCCAGGTAGACGTAGACAAAGGCCGGGTCGTTGAGTTGCTGCGCCACCATTTCCATGGGCAAATAATGATCCTCCTCCGATTTAGAATCGAGCAGGCTTCCACTGATCAGGTTGACGAGCTGGAAGCCCGCCGCCACGTCGGCCAGCTGTTTACGCTTGGTGGTATCGCCGATGGCGGACAGCCGCCCCGATTGCTGGAGCTGCGCCGTGGTGGCCAGAAAGTTCAGGGCCTCGGGAGCCGATTTCTTGTCCAGCAATTGCTGACTTACCGCCAGCAAGTCTTCGGCCAAAATCTGGGTTTGCGGCGGCAGGTTGATCAGGTCGGGTTTAACAATCAGCAGGGTGCGCAGATTGGCCGGTAGCAGGTTAAGGTCCGTGAGAAACGTATAACGCAGGCTGCTCAGGTAAGCCTTGTACTGGTAGATGTCCTTGTCGATGGATTCCAGCAGGTTTTCCGTGGCGGGGAACATGATCCCGATTTCCGGATTTTCGGTGAGCGCGGCTTGGAACTTGCGGAAAAACTCGCCGTCAACTCTTCTTTGGTGCGGGCCACCAGGAAGCGGGCGATCCCGTCCGCCACGCGGGTGGCCGAAAATATCCCACCGATCCCGCCGGGACCCGGCGCACCGACCAGCGGCGGGGTGACGACATTTCCCTCCATGCTTACGACCGACTGAAAAACCGACCCCGGCAGGAGTAACTTGGCCTTTCCCTGAATCCGGGTGAAGTAAGGGTTTTTTCGGTAAAAATCCCCGATCGGATCACTGGGAGCGGCATCACCCTCGGCGTAGCGGGCCAGCAATTGGCGCATCCGAAACTGGTCTTCCTCCCGTTCGCTGAACTTGGCCAGGGTCGGTGCCTCGGGATCGAGGGAGAGGACGGTCAGGTAGCTTCTTAATTCCAGGGCATCCTCAAATATGGAGGAGCCGGACGACTGACCGGCCGCCAACAGTGGAAGGACTAAAAACAGCAGTAACAGGTGACGCATTAAACCAGGGGATTACGGAGGTGAAAAGGAACCAGCCGCGATTCGGCCAGTACGGTTGCCGCACTGAAGGCCAGTGCGTGGGGGGCCAGTGCGCTGCAGTAGTTCGGCGCGGCTCATGCGGTGGGTGGGGTCACCGCGCTCGGCGCGCGCTGCGGCCAGTGCCAGTCCGGCCGCGCCGGTTAGCAGGGCGGTAGCCAGCGAACTGCTCAGTTCGTCCTCGCGGTAGAGACCGTCCTCGGTGTCCACGCAGTGGCTCAGGGTAACCTGCGGCCACACTAGAGTCGATCCGGTCGCTTATGGGGTCGGTACCGTCCTGCCCCAGACTTTCTACCAGCGTTCTACCCACGGCCCCGGTCACAATCGTCGTGTCCTGATCACAGGGGTACTGGAAGGCATTTAGTTCATCCGTGAATTTGGTATTTAGCAAGGTGCCGAATACCACGATCCCCGCCTCTTTCAGTCGCTTGAACAGTTCTTTTCGGCGGGCTGTATCCACCCGGCCCACTGCCACGGGGAAGCCGCTGACGCATACCAAATCAACTTCTTCGCGCAGGGCTACTTCCAGGGCGTTGGTAAAGTATGGTTCAAAAAATTCGGCGTCGTTATCAATCGCTTTGATGATGGTAATCTCCGCCTCCGGGCAAACGCCGGTAAGCCCATTGGCTGGATCGGCCGCTTTGGCACCGATCATCCCCGCCACCATCGAGCCGTGCGGCACGCCCGAGGGCCGGCCGTCGGTCACCTTATCGTTACCCCGTGCGGTGCTGATGTCAAAATCCGACCGCCCCG
>CAVPZP010000055.1:0-39471 GCA_963710215.1 Lewinellaceae bacterium
GCGGCCCGCGCAGCGGGGCAGTGCGCTAGCACCGAGCGAACAGCGAGCCTGAAAGGGACCGACCCGGAGCCGTCAGGCGACGGGGCACGCCCAACCCGCCCGCCGGAAACGTACCCCCTACGGCAAAAACACCAACTTTTTCAACAATCGCAGGGGATAAACCGCTTTAGTACCGTTATGTATCGTAGGTATGGGTACCCACCCGCCGATATGCCGATCAAACTACCGCCCATGCGCCAGCTTACCCTCCTGATTTTGCTCCTTTTGTTGCCTCCGTCACGGTTGCCCAGACCTCGCAGGTCACCTTTGGCAAGAACCGTGTGCAGTACGATCAGGACTTTGACGAGTGGTCGCGCTTCGAGAGCGATAATTTTATCACCTACTGGTACGGGCAGGGGCGCACCATCGGGCAGTCGGTGGTGCAGATGCGCGGAATATGATTTTGCCTACATCCAGGGGATGCTGGAGCACCGCATGAACCAGAAGGTGCAGCTGATCGTGTATGCGGACATTACGGACGTGAAGCAGAGCAATATCGGCTCCGATGAGGTTTTTACCCTGCCCGGCGGCAACCTGAACCGGCTGCGCGGCAGCGGCTATGTAAGTGGGTCGCAGGCCAAGTTTTTGGGCAACAAGGCATTTGTGTACTTCAACGGCGACCATACCGACCTGCGGCGGCAGGTGCGCGAGGCCGTGGCCGGGGTATACCTGGAAAATATGCTTTACGGCAGCAACATCCAGGAGGTGGTGCAAAATGCCGTGCTGATGAACCTGCCCGATTGGTTTAAGCAGGGTCTGGTGTCTTACATGGGCCAGCCCTGGAACACCGAACTGGACGACCAGCTGCGCAGCCTGATGGCGAGCGGCCGCTACGACGATTTTTTTGAACTGGCCGAGGAGTATCCCGCGCTGGCCGGCCACTCGTTCTGGTTTTTTGTGGCCCGCAACTACGGCGAATCCACCGTGTCTAACCTGCTTTACCTGACGCGCATCAACCGCAGCGTGGAGAGTGGATTTCTGTACGTGCTGGGCAGCCCCTACGAGACGGTGCTCTACAACTGGAAGGAATTTTACCAGGGCCGTTTTCAGCAAGACCTGGCCGGACGGCCGGCTCTGCCGGGGCAGGAAGTGGCGTTTAAGAACCGCCGCAACTCGCCCGTTACCCAGCTGCGCCTCAGCCCGGACGGGCAGAATATCCTCTACGTCCTCAACGAGATCGGTAAGGTGAAGGTCTACCGCCAGGAGATCGCCACCGGCAAGCGCGAACTCATTTATAAGGGCGGCAATCGCAACGCCCTGCAGGCCACCGATTACAGCTACCCACTGGTAGACTGGAACCCCAGCGGGCAGGAAATAGCCGTGCTCTATGAGGTGCGCGACAAACCGAAACTGCTGCTCTACAGCCTGACCACGGGTAAAAAACTAGTGGAAGAACTGGCCCCCGGCCTGCAACGGGTACACAGCCTGGACTATATAGACCCCGGCAGCATGGTGATAACGGCCACGGTCAACGGTTACTCCAACGTATTCACCTACCTGCCCGCCACCCGCCAGTTTCAGGCCGTTACCAATGATTTTTACGACGACCTGGACGCCCGGGCCGTCAATGTGCGCGGGCGGCGGGGCATCGTGTTTGCCTCCAACCGTACGGATACGCTGCTCCAATCGCTGCGGCTGGACACGATTCTGCCCATCGCCAATTTCGACCTCTTTTATTACGACCTGCAGAACCGCTCCAACGAACTGGTGCGTATCACCAACACCCCCTTTGCCGACGAGCGGCTGCCCAGTGCCATCGACACCACCTACTTTCAGTTCGTCACCAACGAAAGCGGCATCCACAACGCCACCGCCGCGCGGCTGGAAGATTATATCCACCACTACGACCAGGTCATTACCCTCACCACGGGCGAGGAGATCCACCTCAACGCCGATTCCACGCTGGAAAGCCTGGACACCAGCCTGATCGACACCATCGTGATCGAACCGATCATCCGCGAGCGGGCGGTGCTCTACCCCAAGACCAACCTGCCCACCAACATCCATGCCCAGGCCACCGCGCCCCGCGCGGGCCGCCAGGCCCGCCTGTACGTGGACGGCGGCAAGCCGCGCATCTTTGTGGAAAATCTGGCTGTCGGACCCATCGTGGAGGCCCGCCCCACCAGTTTCGGCCGTTTCCAGCGCGAGGGGTCGGCCCAAGTAGCGTCGTCAGCCCCAAGCCAAAACCACGCTCACGGGGCGGCGCAGCCGCCACCGCCGGCGCGCTGGCGCGCCCGCTACCTTCCAACCGGCCCACGGCCCCGCCCGTCAATCTTACCCCCGACCCGGCCGAATTGGATACCATTGTGCCGCCCGCGCAGGATACCGTGGAAACCACCCCGCAGGAACCCAAAATAGACCTGGATAATTACCTCTTCCAGAGCGAATTCGAGGACGATACACCGCCCCCGCCCCTGGGCCGCGAACCCGGCAGGGAACCCGTGGTAACCACGCCCCGCGATCCGCTGCCCGTGCCCCGGCCCGTCAACCCTAGCCTGCGCGGCGAGCAGGTCTACGCCCAACCCAACGAGGTGTACCGCTTCCTGCCCTCGCGCATCACGCCCTACCGCACACAGTTTCGGGTCGATTACGTCAGGACCACGGCCGACAACGATCCGCTCTTCGAGGGCCTCAATACCTTCGCCGGCAACCCCGACGGATTCACGCAACAGCCGCTGGGCATCCTGTTCAAGGGCAACGTCAAAGACCTGTTCGAGGACCACGTCATCGAGGGCGGCCTGCGCATCCCCACCAGTTTCAACGGTACCGAGTACTTCATGATCTATCATAACCGCAAAAAGCGGCTGGACATCAACTACGCCGTCTACCGCCGCAACCGCCGCCGCGACGAGGGGAACCTGCGATTCGGCCCCCGCCGCATCGACGAAAATACCCTCCTCGGCCAGGTCGGCGTCCGTTATCCGCTCGACGTGTTCCGCTCCCTGCGCGCCACCGCCACCCTGCGCCGCGACCGCGTGCAGTCCCTCCCCACCGAGATCATCGCCTTACAGAGCAAACCCGCCCGCGATCAGCGCGTGGGCCTGCGCCTGGAGTACGTATTCGACAACACCATCCCCGTCTCGCCCAACATCATGTGGGGCACCCGCTACAAGGTGTACACCGACGTTTATAAGGGTTTCAATTTCGACCTCAACGGCAACGACGCCAACGAGCAAACCTTTATCCCCGGCATCCTGGGCATTATCGGCATCGACTTCCGCCACTACCAGCGGCTCGACAAGTGGTCCATCCTGGCCCTGCGCGGCGCGGGCGTCACCAACTTCGGCAAGCAACAAATCCTCTACTACCTGGGCGGGGCCGATAACGAACTGGGAGCCAACTTCGGGCAGGCCGTCCCCGTGCCCACCGAGGAAAACATCGCTTTCCAGGCCCTCGCCAACCCCCTGCGCGGCTTCGACCAAAACATCCGCAACGGCACCACCTACGTCCTCGGAAATGCCGAACTACGCATCCCGGTCTTCAATTACTTCTTCAAGCGCATTCGCTCCTCTTTCATCCGCGATTTCCAACTCGTCGGCTTCTTCGACATTGGCACCGCCTGGGTGGGTGAAGACCCCTACAGCCCCGACAATCCCGCCAACATCATCACC
Organism: Lewinellaceae bacterium; assembly: GCA_963710215.1. Lineage (GTDB taxonomy): Bacteria > Bacteroidota > Bacteroidia > Chitinophagales > Saprospiraceae > Neolewinella. The sequence continues at coordinate 3,651 of CAVPZP010000055.1, forward strand.
TACCCCGACCCGAGTATCGACAACAATTCGCCCGTCTCCGTCCAGGTCACCCGCTTCCGCGACCCCATCGTCTACGGTTACGGCCTCGGTGCGCGCACCACGCTTTTCGGCTACTTCATTCGCGTCGACTATGGTTTCGGCACCGAGACCGCCATCCGCGGCGAGGGCAAGTGGCACTTCTCGCTCGGCTACGATTTTTAGGTGGTGGCACCTGGTTAAAGGCTGCTTTTTCGGGCGTGTCCCCGGCTTTGGCCGGGGCCGGGCTGTCCGGCACTCTCTCCGCTACGCTCCGTTCAAACAACACCTCCCATCCCTCACGCGGGGGAGGTCGATGAGTGAATGATTGAATGACTGATTGATTGAATGCATGATTGAATGACTGATTGATTGATTGAATGAACGACTGAATGCATGGCATTTGCGCGTTATGGAATGATGGGGGAGTGAAGGATTAGCTGCGCTGCTTCTCTCAATCGCTAGCAATTTTCGTGGTGGAGGGTAAGGGGCGGATACCGATCATGATGACCACCTTCCCTTCAGAGAGGTCGGGCCGGTAGGCCCGGGTAGGGAAGTGTACGTATAGGCTGAACTCCGAGGAACTTGCGACGATCACCGCAGGTAAAATACCAGCGGCAACGCCGCCTACAAAAGTACGGGCGAAGCCCCGCGAAGCCCTATATAATCCGTATCTTTGCCCCCCGCCCCGAGGACGCCCGCCCACCCAAAATTTCCAATCCCTATGCCCGATTTTCCCGACAAGTCTACTCGCACCGCCGGCAAAAAACAGCCGGGCAAACAACGCGGCGAGGATATGTCGGCCTACCTGTTCGGTACCCTGCCGCCGCAGGCCCCGCAGCTGGAGGAGGCGGTGCTGAGTGCCATCATGCTGGAACGGGAGGCCCTGACCAAAGTGGTCGACATCCTGCAACCGGAGTCCTTCTACTCCGATGCGCACCAGCAGATCTACCGGGCCATGCAGCACCTCTTCGAGCGGTCACAGCCGGTCGACCTGCTCACCGTGGCCGAGGAACTGCGGAAGATGGACGCCCTGCAACTGGCCGGCGGACCCGCTTACCTGGCGGATTTGTCCAACAAGGTCAGCCAGTCGGCCAACATCGAGTACCACGCACGGATCGTCGCCCAGAAGTTTATCCAGCGCGAACTAATTCGGGTGTCCAACGAGATCATCAAGAGTGCCTACGAGGATTCTACCGATGTGCTGGACCTGCTGGACGAGGCGGAAAAAGGGCTATTCTCCATCGCCGAAAAGAACATGGGCCGCCAGGTGGACGATATGACCACCCTTTCGAGCAAATTGCTCAAAGAACTGGAAAAATTAAAGGATACCAAGGAAGGACTAACCGGCCTCCCCACCGGATTTACCGATCTGGACCGGCTCACCAGCGGCTTTCAGCGGTCCGACCTCATCATTATTGCCGCCCGCCCGGCCATGGGTAAAACCAGTTTCGTGCTTTCGCTGGCCAAAAATGCCGCCGTTGATTTCGAGCGGCCGGTCGCTTTTTTCAGCCTGGAAATGTCCAGCCTCCAGTTGGCTACCCGCATTGTCTCCCAGCAGGCCGAGATCGAGGGCAGCAAGATGCGCAGTGGCAAATTCACCGAAGACGAATGGGGCCGCCTGCACGGGGCCATCGAGCGGGTGGGCGATGCCAAGGTCTACATCGACGATACGCCCGCCATCAACGTTTTTGAGTTGCGGGCCAAGTGCCGCCGCCTTAAACTCCAGCACGATATTCAGCTCATCGTTATCGATTACCTCCAGCTCATGACCGGCGGCGGCGACAACAGCCGCGGCAACCGTGAACAGGAAGTGGGTGCCATCTCCCGTGCCCTCAAGGGCCTCGCCAAAGAACTGGATGTACCGGTGGTGGCCTTGGCGCAGCTCAGTCGTGCCGTGGAGGTGCGGGGCGGTGATAAAAGACCGCAGCTCAGTGATTTACGTGAGTCGGGGTCGATCGAACAAGACGCCGATATCGTGATGTTCCTCTACCGGCCGGAATACTACCAGATCATGGAGGACCAGGAAGGGAACTCGAACAAGGGGGTGGCGGAAGTCATCGTGGCCAAACACCGTCATGGGGCCACGGCCAACATCCGTTTACGGTTCATCGACCGCTTTGCGCAGTTCACTAATCTGGATGATCCCGATTTCAGCCTGCTGCCGGCCGGTACGATCGACGGGGAAGACGCACCTTATAGTGGTACGATCACAATTGGGTCGAAGATGAATAGTGACGATGATATTCCGTTTTAGGAGTTTTAGTTGGATCGAGCGACCCGTATTTTGATCGGTAAGACGCATCCTGCAATCCTTCCTTCCCTTCGTCCTTCATTCCTTGATATACCGAAATTGCTATCTTTGCGCCCGCTGCCGAAAAGGTACTACCTACCTTGGAGCGGCCCCCGAAGCGCGGCCTTCCGTCGTTGCCGATTCTCATCCGCCCCACCACCGGCCCCAGCGGCCACCTAACCGATAAGACCATGGCCAGTACCTCCGACATCCGTAACGGCTTTTGTTTCAAGTACAACAACGACGTGGTATCCGTCGTCGAGTTTCAGCACGTAAAGCCCGGCAAGGGTGCCGCCTTCGTGCGGACCAAAATGAAGAGCCTCACCACCGGCCGCGTACTGGACAATACGTTTCCCTCCGGCCACAAGATCGAGGAAGTGCGCGTAGAGCGGCACAAAATGCAATATCTCTACAACGATGACCTGGGCTACCACTTCATGAACTCGGAGACTTTCGAGCAGGCCCGCCTGGCAAAAGAACTGATCGACCGCCCCGGCCTGCTGAAGGAAGGTGCCGAAGTGGAAGTACTGTTTTCCACGGAAGACAACACGGCCCTTACCCTGGACCTGCCTCAGTACGTGGAGATGGACATCACCTATACCGAACCCGGTGTGAAGGGTGATACGGCCACCAACACCCTGAAACCCGCCACCGTGGAAACGGGCGAGGAGGTGCGCGTGCCCCTGTTCGTGAATCAGGGCGACCGGATCAAGATCGATACGCGCAATGGAGCCTATGTCGAGCGGGTAAAAAAATAAGGTACCTTGCCCTCCGGCGAAACCGCCAAAATTGCTATCTTGTCACGGAACCAATCATCAGGTATGACCCTTAAGGAAATTCAGGAGCTGATAAAGCTGATCAACCGCACCGAATTGGCGGAATTTAAAATGAAGACGGGCGATTTTCAATTGCACATTCGCTCCAAAGGCTACAACGAGGCGGTTGGCAATGACAACCGCCAAATGAATACCCAGCCCAGCATCATCAACATGCCCGGCGGCGGTATGCCGGCTTATGCCCCCGCTCCCGCCGCACCGGCCCCGGCCGCTGCTCCCGCACCGGCTGCCGCCGCCGCACCGCCGGCCTCACCCGCCGCCGCTCCGGACTCGGAGGCTAACCTGATCCCGGTAAAATCTCCGATGATCGGCACCTTCTACCGCTCCTCCTCTCCCGATAAACCCGCCTTCGTGAAGGTGGGCGATACCATTGCCGAGGGCGATACGGTCTGCATCGTGGAAGCGATGAAACTCTTTAACGAAATTGAGACGGAAGTAAGCGGCAAGATCGTCAAAGTGATGATCGAAGACGCCCAGCCGGTCGAATACGACCAAGTTCTTTTCCTCGTCGACCCCAGGGGCTAATCGCTCCTGCGTGCCTTACAACCGCCAGCTATGTTTGAGAAAATACTGATTGCCAACCGCGGCGAGATCGCGCTGCGCGTGATTCGCACCTGCCGCGAAATGGGCATCAAGACCGTTGCCATCTATTCCACCGCCGATCGCGAAAGCCTTCACGTCCGCTTTGCCGACGAGGCCGTCTGCATCGGTCCGCCGCCTTCGTCGGAATCCTATTTGGCCATTCCGAAAATCATGGCGGCGGTAGAAATTACCAATGCCGATGCGATCCACCCCGGCTACGGCTTTTTGTCGGAAAACGCTGATTTTGCCGAGGTATGTCAGGAATACGGGATCAAGTTTATCGGCCCGACCCCTGAGCACATTCGGCGCATGGGTGATAAAATCACGGCCAAGGAAACCATGATCGCCGCCGGTGTGCCGGTTATTCCCGGTTCGGAGGGCCTGCTGAAATCCTTCGAGGAAGGTATCAAGCTGGCCGAAGGTATCGGCTACCCGGTCATTATCAAGGCCACGGCCGGCGGCGGTGGTAAGGGCATGCGCGTGATCTGGAAACCGGCGGAATTCGAGGCGGCCTGGGACAGTGCGAAACAGGAGGCCCGTGCGAGTTTCGGTAACGACGGTATCTATATGGAGAAATTCATCGAGGAGCCGCGCCACATCGAGTTCCAGATCATCGGCGACCAGTTTGGTACCGTCGCCCACCTGTCGGAGCGGGATTGCTCTATTCAGCGGCGGCACCAGAAGCTGGTAGAGGAATGTCCCTCACCGTTCATGACCGACGAGCTGCGCGAGGAAATGGGTGCCGCAGCCGTGGCCGCCGGTAAGGCGATCAACTACGAAGGCGTGGGTACCATCGAATTCTTGGTAGACAAGTACCGGAATTTCTACTTCATGGAAATGAATACCCGCATCCAGGTAGAGCACCCCGTAACGGAAGAGGTCATCGACCACGACTTGATCAAGGAGCAAATCCTGGTAGCGGCCGGTCACAAGATCAGCGGTAAGAACTATATGCCCAAGGGCCATGCGATGGAGTGCCGCATCAATGCGGAAGACCCCCGCCACAATTTCCGCCCCAGCCCCGGCAAGATCAACAGCTTTCACTCGGCTAAGGGGCACGGCGTGCGGGTGGATACGCACGTGTACGCGGGCTACACCATCCCACCTTATTACGATAGCATGATCGCCAAGATCATTTGCCGCGCCCACACCCGCGAGGAGTGTATCCTGAAAATGGAGCGTGCGCTGGATGAGTTTATCGTCGAGGGCGTGAAGACCACGGTTCCTTTCCACCAGCGTCTGATGCGCCACCCCGATTTTCGGAGCGGGAATTTCGATACGAGCTTTTTGACGCAGCATGATATTATGAAGGATTAGCGGCGGAGCCGCTAATCCGTACGTTACCTGCGGTGATCGTCGCAAGCTCTTTGGGGTTGATAGTTCTACACGTACACTTCCCCACCCGGGCCTACCGGCCCGACCTCCCCGAAGGGGAGGTGGTTGTCATGATCGGTACCCGCCCCTTGCCCTTTACCCCTCTTGATCGCTTTGCAATCAAGATAAACAGCGCAGCTCATCTCTCACGCCTTATGAGGAATGAAGGATGGAGGGATTGAAGGTAGCCTCAAGGGTCGTGATCCCCAGATCGCGGAGGCTCACCTCAATCCCGTTCAGCCCTACTTTCTTTCACCTCGAAAGATCAGTTATGATCGAGAGAAGCGACGCAGCTGATCCTTCAGTCCTTACAAGGAATGAGGGAATGAAGGATGGAGGGATTGAAGGTAGCCTCAAGGGTCGTGATCCCCAGATCGCGGATGCTCACCTCAATCCCGTTCAGCCCTACTTTCTTTCACCTCGAAAGATCAGTTATGATCGAGAGAAGCGACGCAGCTGATCCTTCAGTCCTTACAAGGAATGAGGGAATGAAGGATGGAGGGATTGAAGGTAGCCTCTAGGGGTGTGATTCCCAAATCGCGGAGGCTCACCTCAATCCCGTTCAGCCCTACTTTTCTTCACCTCGAAAGATCAGTTATGATCGAGAGAAGCGACGCAGCTGATCCTTCGATCCCTCACTCCTTCAATCCTTAAACAGGTAACGGGCGACCTCCTTTCGGAGGCCGCCCGTCATCAATTCGCCCACTCATAAGCCGGATTCTGTTCGGGCCGGGGCCCGCTCCGTCATTTATCTAGCCCCACCGTCGCCGGTGGGGTCCATCTACCTACCCTCAGTGCCAGGGAAGCGACCGGGACGGCCGCCGCCCGTTCCGGGGAACGGGCGCACTGATGCTTGGTATTTCAGCCCGCGGGGTTTACCCCTCCGGTCCGTTGCCGGGCCGGAGCGTGCGCTCTTACCGCACGTTTTCACCCTTACCCGCCGAAGCGGGCGGTATAGTTTTCTGTGGCACTTTCCGTACGCCGCCGGGGCCGAGGCCCCTGCGGCGCCCCACCCGTTAGGTGGCGCGGCTCCCTACGCTGTCCGGACTTTCCTCACCCCCGCCGGTGAGGGCGGGGCCGCGACAGAGCGGTGGGCGAAGAGCCAAAGGTAGGCCGGGAAAAGTTAGCAGTGCGTGGGCGGGCGGAGCGGCGGGCGGATTATTTCCGATCAGCCGGATGAATACGGTAAGATCAACCGCTCTTTTTGACATCGCCGTAGCCCATTTCGATCAGCAGATCCACCACCTTATCGCGGTGATTGCCCTGGACCATGATCTCGCCGTCCTTGACCGCGCCGCCGGTACCACATTTGGATTTGAGGGTTTTGCCGAGGTCTTTGAGATCGTCATCGGTGCCGGTGAAGCCGGTGACGAGGGTGACCTCCTTGCCGCGCCGCTGCTTGCGGTCGAGGAGGACCCGGAGGCGTTGCTCGGCGGGGGGTGGGGTAGGGGTGTCGTCGTTTTTATCGTCGAGACGAAAGTTGGGATCGGAGGAATAGACGAGACCGCCGCGTTTGTTGTTTCGGGCCATAGCGGTAGGTTTTTTGATTTACCCGGATCAACCGGTAGCGGGCCGGTTTCGTTGCGTGAGGTGCCCGGAGGGATTAGTGCCGGAGCGGAGCGGAGGGACCGAGGCGAATGCCGAAGCCCGCAGGGGACCGACCCCGGCCCGGCAGGGACGGGGGCACGCCCAAAAAACGAGGAGATGAGCAAAGATAAAGACGCATACCAGCCTACTTTTCACGCCCCTTCGCAGGCGGCCTGGCGGGAGTGGCTGGCGGAAAACCATGCGACCGAAAAATCGGTTTGGCTGATCATTTATAAAATGGATAGCGGCGTGGAGAGCGTGTATTACGACGCGGCGGTGGACACGGCCCTGTGTTTCGGGTGGGTGGACAGCAGCATCCGCAAGCGCGACGGGGAGAGCTATTTGCAGTATTTTTCGGCGCGTAACCCGAAGAGCAATTGGAGCCGGGTGAACAAGGAAAAAATTGCCCGCCTGCGCGCGGAGGGGCGGCTGGAACCGGCCGGGGAGGAGATGGTGCGGATAGCCCGGGAAACCGGCACCTGGGATGCGCTGAACGACGTGGAGGACGGCGTGATACCCGACGATCTGGGGGCGGAATTGGCGAAATACCCGGCGGCGCGTGCGCACTTCGAGGCTTTCCCCCGCTCGGTGAAACGGGGAATACTGGAGTGGATACTGAACGCAAAAAGGGAGCCGACGCGCGCCAAACGGATTGCCGAAACGGCACGGCTGGCGCAGGACAAGGTGCGCGCCAACCAGTATGAGCGGAAATAGGAATTACCTGATTTTATCGAGCCGCTTGTCCAGCTTTTTTTCCTGGCCGTATTCGTAGCCGTCGTGGTGCTCGATGATCTTGCCGGTGCCGTCTACGATAAAGAGCTGCGGGATGGTGGTGAAGCCCAGGGCCTGCTGCAATTTACGGTTGGATTCCACGAGGGCGGGGTAGGGCCACTGGTGTTTTTCGACCAGTTTGACCACGCTTTTGATCTGGTAGCCCTGGTCCATGCTGATGGTGAGAACGTTGGTGTTTTTGTCGTTCGTCCAGCTTTCGTAGTAGGGCATCATGGCGTCCAGTTCCAGGTGACAGGGTTTGCACCAGGTGGCCCAGATGGAAATGACGGTGGTTTTGCCCGGTTCGAGGTAGTCGCTCAGGGAGGCGGTTTCTCCGTCGAGGGTGCTGACCTGAATATCGGTGGGGAACTGGCGGCCGACCTGGGCGAAAGCGAGGGCGGGCAGGAGCAGGGCCAGGAGGGTGGAGCAGAGGAAGAAGCGCATGGGCGGAGAGGTAGAGGTATGATATAAGGTGTGGGCGGGGCGGCCAAAGGTAAGAGAAACGCGGGCCGCAGGGATAATGGTGCAAATAAAAGCTTAAAACCGGGAGGCCGGCGGGGCAGGTGATGCACCATTTTGGGCGGAATGGGCATCTTCGGGAGTAGGTGAAATTAAACTTTTCTCCCTCAAAATCAGCCTTTCAGCAACTTGTGGGGCCAAAGTTGGCGGCCATGTGGCGGCTAAGGGCTATCTTGTCCCGGTATTTTCGTAACATTGCAGCAAAACAAACCCGATAGATGCGAATCGTATTCAACATAGTGCTACTTCTGATCGCCGCCGGTCTGGCCTGGGCGCTCTATTCCAGTATCAGCGAGCCGATCGCGTTCAATAACGTGCGTACGCTGCGGGAAAATGCCGTATCCGCCAAGCTGGAAAAGATCCGCGATGCGCAGGAGATCTACCGCGACGTGACCGGTAATTACGCGCCCCGTTTCGATACCCTGATCCAGGTGCTCCGTAACGGCAAGGTGCGCAACATCGTGGTAAACGGTGACCCCGATGACCCCAACTTCACCGGTACGATCACCTACGATACCACCTATACGCCCGCCATCGAAGAGGTGAACCGCCTGAAGCTCAACCTCGATTCACTAAATTACGTCCCCTACGGCAAGGGAGCTACTTTCGAGATTGCGGCCGACACGATCACCTACCAGTCTACGCCCGGCGTACCCGTGGTGGAAGTGGGCGTGGTGCGCAACAAGTTCATGGAAGGTTACGGCGCGCGTTTTGCCCGCTATGACCCCCGTTACGACCCGAACAGCGTGATCAAATTCGGCGATCTGCAGAAGCCTAACCTGTCGGGCAATTGGGAGTAATCAAGTACGACATACGCGAATCCGCTTTCCGGCGTAGCCGGGCGGAATTCTACGAACTGTCCATCCTGCTGGGGATGGACAGTTTTGCGTATGTGGTCAAGGATACGGCCACCGCCGAAGTGGTCGCTTTTCGGTCCGTGGATCTGCAAACGGACGACCTGAGCCAGTGGGCCGATGCTTTTTCCGTGCTGGTGAGCGATGACGAATTACTGCGGCTCAACCTGTTCCGTGCCACCCGCGTGGCCGTGCTCACCCCCCGCCTGACGCTGGTGCCCAGCCGCCTGTACGACCCCGGTGCCGCCCGCGAATACCTGGAGCAGCTGACCACGCTGTCGCTGGAGGACCGCGTGCGGGCCGACGAGCCGGAGGAACTTCCGCTGCGGCTGGTTTTCGCCATCGCCGCCGACCGCATGGAAGTGATTCAGCACCGCCTGTTGCCGCGCCACGTGCGCCATTTGGCTACCACGCTTTTGCCCCGCTGGGCCGCCCTCACCGGGGGCGCGCACGGCAGCCGGGGCGTCTTCGCCCTGCTTCGCAACCAACGCCTGCTGGTGGCCGTCTGCCAGGCCGGTAAAGTGCTGCTGGTTAATGTTTTCGAGACGCCCACGGCCGACGACGTGCTCTATTTTACCCTGCTCGCCTTCCGCCAGACCGGCCTGCCGCCCCACACCGTACCGCTTTTCCTCTGCGGCGAAATCATGCGCGAATCGGAGGTTTACCGCCGCCTTTTCACCTACATCGAGGACATCCGCTTCCTCGCCCCGCCCGCCGGCACCGGCACCCTGGGGCCGGAACTGAATAAGCTGCCGGGGCACTTGTTTTACGATCTGCTGGCTATTTGACAAGAAGTGGAGGAGTGAATGAGTGAATGTGGTACGTGCAGAACCCCCTTCGGGGGCAGGGGGAAATTTAATGATTGAATGACTGAATGACTGAATGACTGAATGTATTAACAGCAGAACCCCCTTCGGGGGCAGGGGGAAATTTAATGAGTGAATGTGGTACGTGCAGAACCCCCTTCGGGGGCAGGGGGAAACGAAGCGAGATTATATAATAACCGCCCTACTACCCAACTACGTACTACCCTACTAACTCGGGCGTGTCACCGGCTAACGCCGCTGCCGGTGCCTTCCGGGCTTCGCTGATCGCTCGGCACTGCGTGCGCTAACGCCCCTCCAGGCACCTCACGCGGTAATCAATGACTGATCTCGAAAACGGCTTTGGCGGATTGAGAAGCAGCGTAGCTAATGACTGACCTCGAAAACGGCTCTACCGGATTGAGAAGCGGCGCAGCCAATAAGTGGAGCATGTACGCGTAGGCTTTTCGAAAATACCAGCCTACAGATGCGCAGCGTCCTACTAAAAATACGTGCGCAGCACCAACGCATGGGCTGATCTCCGAGGAGCTTGCGACGATCACCGCAGGAAATACTAAAATACCAGCGGCAACGCCGCCTACTAAAATACGCGCGCAGCGCCCCCACCATGCGAATCATCGGAGGAGAATTTAAAGGCCGCCGCTTTCACCCGCCGGCAGACAAATGGCCCACCCGGCCCACTACGGACTACGCCAAGGAAGGGCTGTTCAATATCCTGCTGAACCGGCTGGATTTTGCTCAGTTGCGGGTGCTGGACCTGTTCGGCGGGACGGGGAGCCACGATTACGAGTTTATCTCGCGCGGGTGCCGGGATGTGACCTATGTGGATCAGCACGGGCCGGCGGTGGCGTTTGTACGGAAGACGGCAAAGCTACTGGCTGTGGAAGACCGGCTGACCATCGTGAAATCGGATGTGTTCAAATTCATCCCCCGCGCACAGCAGCCCTACGGCTATATTTTTGCGGGGCCGCCCTATCCGCTGCCGAATATTCCGGAGATTCCTGATCTGATCTTCGCGCACGAACTGCTGCTACCCGACGGCCTGTTCGTGCTGGAGCACAACCCGCACCACGATTTTTCCAACCACCCGCGCCTGACGGACGTGCGCAATTACGGCAAGACCATCTTCAGTTTTTTCGAGCCGGAAGCCCCCGCCGGTGACGGAACGGACGCTGAGGAGGAGTAAGCGGTAGGGGGGGATTTGCGGAAGCGGTGTACTGGAATTGATAAAAATGCTATCTTGGTGCATCCGTTGGGAGCCGCCCGGCGCGAATTGCCCCTTGCGGCACAGCCTGACATTGAAGACGACCGACCCACCCCCACGCTACCTCCTACTGTCCGGTAACCGGCAGATAGTCGAATAGCAGCCTATTATATATTCGTTCCTGCCACCCATTGCCGATATTGGGGTCCGGTTAGCCGGATTTTCCGTCGCCCGTCAAAACGCCGTCGTATGAGCTTACGCTTTACTCGCAGTCTTCTTTTAGTCCTCTTCATCCTCACCATTTTCTTGCCTCGCTACCTGAGTGCTCAGATGGAAGTGACCAACGGTCCACCTTACACACCGGAGGGCCTGATCGAGAACGTCTTTCTCGGCGACGGAGTAGAGGTCATCAGCGTAAATTATCAGGGCGATGCCCGTTCGGTGGCTTTTTTCAAAGACGCCATGCCCTTCATCGGCATGGACCGGGGCGTACTCATGACTACCGGTAACACCCAGGGAAGCGCGGGTAACGTGGGCGTGGATAATCCGGGCGACGACCAGATGAGTGTTCCGCTCAACACTAACTTTTCCGATCCCGATCTGGAGGATATTGCGGGAAGTAATGACGTGAACGACATTACCACCTTCACCATCACCTTCCGTCCCTACGGCGACACGCTGCGGTTCAACTATTCGTTTGCTTCGGAAGAATACCCGGAATACTCGTGTAGCAACTTCAACGATATCTTCGGTTTTTTCATCAGCGGGCCCGGGATTAACGGCCCTTACGCCGGTAATGCGGAAAACATCGCCCTGATTCCCGGTACCGACCTGCCCGTGCGAATTAACAACGTCAACCCCGGAGTGGTGGGCAATAACGGAGACATCGAAAACTGTACTCCCCCGGACGGCTCTCTGGCCTTTAGCAGTTTCTACGTCGATAATAACAATAGCACCCAACAGCCGGTATTCGACGGTTTTACCAAGGTACTGCAGGCGGAAGCAATCGTGGAACCCTGCCAGGTCTATACGATTAAACTGGTGATCGCCGACGTGGGTGACGGGGCCTTCGACTCCGGGGTATTCCTACAGGCCAAATCCTTCGGTGGAAATTCCGTCGATCTGGCATTTCAGGGGCTGGCGGTGGACGGCACCATGGCCGAGGGTTGCCGGAACTCGCAGATCATTTTCTCCACGCCCGCCCCGGTGCTGGATAGTTTACTGCTGGATACCGAGGTGATGGGTTCGGCTACGCCCGGTATTGACTATGTTACCCTACCGGACAGCATCTGGATTCCGCGCGGCGATAGTGTCGTAGTAATCGAGGTGGAAGTTTTCGAGGATGGAATCACGGAGGGTGAAGAGACGATTGACATCATTGTGCAAATCAACCCCTGTATTCGGGATACCTTTATCATCAGGATCAAGGAGAACGAACTGGTTCCTCCCAATCTGCTGATGGACGCCACCGTCTGCCCCGGAGATACGGTGCCGGTGAATGCGACCCTACCCGTGGTTTTTCCCGAACCGCCCCGATTCGTACAGACGGACCCCGTCAATATCAATACCTTCGGAGGTACGTTCAATTCCTACCTTGATGTATCCGGTGTAGTGCCGGAACAACTGGGTCCGGGGGTGATCCGGTCTATCTGTATCGACAACCTGGAACACCGCTGGATCGACGACCTGGATATTTTCCTCATCGGCCCCGACGGTCAGATTCTCGAACTGACCACCGATAACGGAGCCGACGGCGGCAACGGCTTCGGCTGGGATGCTTACCTGGGTACCTGCTTTACCGAAACGGCCACTAATCCCATTACCGGGCCGGGTAATTTTGCCCCGGCCAGTTTTGTCCCCTTCACCGGTACCTGGATGCCCGAGGGGGTTTTTTCCGATATTTACGACGGTAATTACAGCACCAACGGCACCTGGGAGTTGCGCGTGATCGACGACAGCTTCGGCGGGATCGGGGACCTCTATGAATGGTCCATTACCTTCGAGCCGACCTACGAGATCACTTATCAGTGGACCGATACCACCCGCGCCCTCTGCGCCGATTGCCCCGAAACCTCGCTGGTGCCGCTGACGGAAGGCTATTATCCCGTAGTTGCCGAAGACAGCTACGGCTGTGTAGTGACGGACTCCGTCCTCATCAGTTTCACTTCCAACCCGCCCAGCCCGGAACCGCTGTGCGGCGAGACCAGCGATACGACCATTCAGATCACCTGGGAGGCCGTGCCCGGTGCGCTGTCCTATCAGGTCCGAATCGACACGGGCGACTGGGTCGTACTGGATGCCGCTACTTTCGATTATACATTCGAGAACCTTCCGGCCGACTCGCTGCTCACGTTTTACATTCGGGCCATTTTCAACGAGTGCCCCTCCATTCCCGAAGAAGTACAGTGCATGACGCTACCCTGCGTCCCGCCGACTTTCGACGTAACGATCACGGACGTGAGCTGCAAAGACGATACCGATGGCAGTATTCTGCTGGCTGCTACCGGGCCGCGCGGGCCGTTCACTTTTTTCCGCAACGGAATGCAACTTACCAATTTACTGGCAGAAAATCTGCCGCCAGGCTACCATGTTTTCCGGGTAGAAAACAGCGAGGGTTGCGAAACCATCGACAGTTTCCTGATCGGAGAGCCGGAGGAGTTTACCGTTTCGGTGGCGGTGGAACAAGAACTCGACTGCGACGGCCAGAACGGTAGTTTAGTTGCCCTACCCGTGGGCGGTACGCCCGGCTACACCTACACGTGGGTGGGTCCGGGGAGTACGGATAGCATCGTGACCGGGCTGACCGAAAATTTCTATCCCCTGACCGCACGCGACGCGAACAACTGCATGGCGTCCTCTTTCTTTCAACTCGATGGCAACCCTCCCATTGTGGTCAGCCTCGCTACCACGATTCAGGGCTGTACCGGTGCGGCGGATGGAACAATTACGGTTACGACCCAGGGTGGGGTGCCGGGCTATACCTACGCGTGGAGCGATCCGGCCATCGGCAATACGGCTAATGCGACCAACCTGGTCTCCGGTACTTACCAGCTCACCATCAGCGATGCGGGTAACTGTGTGGTGGATACGACGATCTTCCTGGACCGCGAGTCGGATATTCGGCTCAGTGCCCAGACGCAGGACGTGAGCTGCTTCGAGGGATCGAACGGTGCGATCGACGTGACCGTCCAGGTGGGTAACGCTCCCTATACCTTCAACTGGAACGGCCAGCCGGTGCCCGGCGGCGATCTGCAGAATATCCCGACCGGCAACTACCAATTACAATTACAGGATCAGCGCAATTGCATCTTCGATACCCTGATCTTCGTGGACCAGCCGAGCCGGCTCTTTGCGACCGCCGAGGTAGCGAATGTCGCCTGCGGCGGACAGGCGACCGGTGCCATCGACCTGACTACCGGCGGCGGTACCGGTCCGTATACCTTCACCTGGAATAACGGTCCGACCTCGGCCGACCTGAACCAGCTGTTCAGCGGCACCTACAATGTGGCGATCCGGGATGACAATAACTGCCCCCTGGACACTTCCTTTTTCGTGCCGGAAAATCCACAGATGGTCGCCACCTTTACCATCGACCCCGCCGATTGTTTCGAGCGGGCCGACGGTGCCGCCTTCGTGGCGCTGGAAAACGGGGTGCCGCCCTATTCCTTTAACTGGGAAAACGGCAGCACCGAGAATAGCCTGCTCAATGTACTGGGCGGTGATTATGGTCTGGAAGTTACCGACGCCTTCGGTTGCCGGATCGACACCAGCGTTACCATCGGCCGGCCGGACCGGCTGGAGATCGCGGTGAGCGCGGAGGATATTCGCTGCCACGATGAGGATAACGGCATCATCCGCCTGGCGGGCAGCGGCGGTACGCCCGGCTACCAGTACCGGCTGGACGGGACCACCTATGGGAGCGTGAATGCCTTCCTCCAATTGGCCGCCGGTACCTACGCCGTCAGCATTCGGGATGCCAAGGGCTGCGAAGCCGGGCTACGCGACATCACCATCGCCAATCCCGAGCTGCTGGAACTAGAGTTGGGCGAGAACTTCAACCTGGTTTTTGGAGACAGCATTCAGCTGCCCTTTTTGCTTACCGGCGGCGTGCCGGAATTTTCTTACCAGTGGACGGGGGCCGACAGCCTGACCATCGAATGCGCCGAGTGCCCCGATACGTGGCTGAAGCCCGCCAATCAGACCACCTTCTTCCTGCGCGTGGTGGACGCGAGTGATTGCGTGGTGGAGGATTTTGTCACCATTTTTATCGACAAGGACTTTGTGGTAGCCGTACCGACGGGGTTCACGCCCAACGGCGATCTGAGCAACGACCGTTTGATCCTGCACGGCCGCCCGGGTATCGAGGTGCTTTCCTTCAGCGTCTATGACCGCTGGGGCGAACTGGTGTGGCAGGCCACTGACTTTCCGGTCAACTCCGCGAATGCGGACGACAGCTGGGACGGCAATTTCCGCGACGAGCCGCTCAACGGCGGTACCTACCTGTGGCAGGCGGAGGTACGCTACGAGGACGGTACGACGGAGCGCCATTCCGGGCAGACGACGTTGCTGCGGTAATTTGCGACGGGCCGCTTACCTTTGCCGGCCATGAAAATGATCGTAGTAAAGGTAGGCACCAATGTGCTGTCGCGGCCCGACGGGCGGCTGGACGTGACCAACATCAGCCGGTTGGTGGACGAGATTGCCGCGCTCAAGCAGCGGGGAATTTCCGTGGTGCTGGTTTCCTCCGGGGCGGTGGGGGCGGGCCGCGAGCTGCTACCGACGGCCGATAAACTGGATGACGTGGTGCGGCGGCAGATACTGTCGGCCATCGGTCAGCCGCGGCTGATGGAACTCTACCGCCGGCTTTTCGGCGGCCACGGCCTGCTGTGCGCCCAGGTGCTGGCCACGCGCGGGGATTTCCGCGACCGGCAGCATTATCTCAATATGCGTAACTGTTTCACCGGCTTGCTCCACGACCGCGTGCTGCCGGTAGTGAACGAAAACGACGTGGTGGCCGTGACCGAGCTGATGTTTACCGATAACGACGAGTTGGCCGGTCTGGTAGCCGGAATGCTGGAGGCCGATGCCCTGGTGATCCTGAGTACGGTGGCCGGTCTCTACGACGGCCCGCCCGACCACCCTGATTCCCGCCTGATCGAGCGGGTGGACCCCGATGACGAGGATATTGCCGCCCGCTACGTGCAGGCGGGTACCTCTTCCTTCGGCCGGGGAGGAATGCAAACCAAGCTGCGCATGGCCCAGCGCACCGCCCGGCTGGGCACTGACGTATACCTGGGCGACGGCCGTCGCGCGGGACTGCTGACGGAGTTAGCGGCGGGGAATTTCCACGGGACCCACGTGCCGGCGGGGGAGGAGCGCGTTTCGGGCGTGAAGCGATTTCTGGCCCAGCGGCCCACCGCCCGGGCGGGCGTGACGGTGAATGCCGGTGCCGCCGCCGAGCTACGTAACCCCGGGCGGGTGAGCAGCCTGCTGCCCGTGGGCGTGACTGCCGTGGCGGGAGATTTCACGAAAGGCGAGGTCATTCTGATTACCGGCCCGGACGGGGAGACGGTCGGCCTGGGACTGGCGCAGTACGATAGCGGCACGGCGCGAGCGGTGCTGGGGAAGCGCGGGGAGCGGCCGCTGGTACACTACGATTATTTGTGGATCGGGTAGGGGAAAGTTATCCTTTAAATACGCTGTCTTACAGATGGTTGGAAAGTTGCACTCCTACGAGGAGCTATGTTCCGACTAATTATGATGAGTACAGCGGAGTATAACTCCTCAACCGTTTATTGAACCGTCGTCGCTCGGTATCCAGCTAGATTTTCTCCAATTCCAACTTCGGCCAGTGGGGTGGGGGCGGGGCGGTTAGTAGTTGCCGTTTGCCGGACTGGGGATCGGTGAAAGCGAGGGAATAAGCGTGGAGGGCGATGCCGGAATCGGCATCCCAGGGGAGGGGGTCGTGGTAGGTGGCATCACCGGCGATGGGGGAACCGAGGGCGGCCAGTTGGGCGCGGATCTGGTGGTAGCGGCCGGTGTGGGGGCGGATGAGGTAAGCGTGCAGGGAAGAATTTCCGGAAGGGGGCGGTAGTGCTTCGTAATCGAGGACGGCTTCGCGGGCACCGCCGCCGGGGCGGGTGGCGACGTGGGTGCGGTGGTTGAGGTTGTCCTTCAAAAGGTAGTGTTGCAGGCGGCCCTTCGCATCAGGCAAGGGAGTGCGGGTAAGGGCGAGGTAGGTTTTACGCACCTCCCGGCGGGAGAACTGCCCCTGGAGATCGACGAGGGCGGTCTTGCGTTTGGCGAGGAGGACCAGTCCGCTGGTGGGCCGGTCGAGGCGGTGGATGATGCCGATGTAGGGTTCTTTGGTAGCCCCGGGGCGGCGGGTGTATTCCACGGCCCAGTCCTGTACGCTGGGGTAGCGGGGGAGGTGCTCTACGTTGAGGCCGCCGGGTTTGGAGACGGCGAGGAGCCAGGGGGTGGAGTGAAGGAGTGAGGGATTGAAGGAGTGAGGGATTGAAGGATTGAAGGGGGGTGACAAGGATTAGCTGCGCTGCTTCTCTTGATCGCAAAGCGATCCTTCGAGGTGAAGGAGTGAGGGATTGAAGGAATGAAGGGGGTGACAAGGAATAAGTAGAGACGCAACATCTTGCGTCCAGGCGACCAACAGTCGCCACCCTTACATGATAGGTGAACGGGTGACAAGGATTGAAGGGGGGGTGACAAGGAATAAGTAGAGACGCAACATCTTGCGTCCAGGCGACCAACAGTCGCCGCCCTTACTACCCTCTACCATTACTACCCTCTACCCCGCGTGAGGTGCCTGGAGGGGCGTTAGCGCACGAAGTGCCGAGCGAATAGCGAAGCCCGGAAGGGACCGACGGCGAGGCGATTAGCCGAGGCGGCACGCCCGAAAAATAATCATAATGTGCTGAAAAACAGGCTATTGGAAGCCGAGGGTGCGGGTGTAGATGCTGTTGCGGAGGGAGTCGCGGGCGTCTCCGGCGGCGAGGTTGATGCCTTGGACGAGATCGACGGAGCGGCTGGTGACGATGCCGCGGCCGCCGGTGACGTTGGTGAAGGCGGGGATGGCCTGGGAGGACGTGATGCCCGCGTTGGCACCGGCGATCTGGAGGAGGCTTTCGATCTCGGAACCGACGGCGGTGACCTGGAAATCGATGCCGTCGAGAAGGCGGAAGACGCCGTTTTTGGGTTCGAGGTTGTTGCCGAGAAACTGGTAAAACGACTCGTTGGGGATGACGAGGCGGACGGTGCGCGAACTGCCGTCTTCGCGGACGTAGGCGTTGTTGATGACCCACTCGAGGGTGACGGTTTGGTCCTGATCGGGGCTTTGGGGGAAGATTTCGCGGATCTGGAAGTAGAGGCGCAGGTCGAATACGCGGGCCTGGGGGCCGGCGTCCCAGCGGACGGTGATGGCGCGGGTGAAGTCGCGGGTGTTGATGAAGGGGTCGTCTTCGGAAGGGACCTGGATGGTGATGGGTTCGATGATGGATGTGACAGCCTCGGCGGGCGTCTCGTTGGGCCGTTCGATGACGAGGCGGACGTTGTTGCCGCCGGTGAGGGCGAACTCGTCGTTGGTGAAGGTGTAGAGCACGTTGGGCTGCTCGATAAAGATGCCGGGCACGCGGTTGAGGGTGAAATCCTCGCCGTTGACGCGCTGGAGTTGGGTGCGGTTGCTGCCGTCGGTGCGCTCGATGAAGACGCTCGCCTGGTCGGGGCCGTAGTAGATGGAATCGGCGATGCGGGCGATGGCGAGGGCGTCTCCGCCGGGCTGGAGGAAGGCTTTCTCGACCCGCACGAACTGCCGCGAGGCACCGGTTTCGAGGTAGGCGTAGGCGATGGGGATGTCCTGGTAGTCGGCTTCGAGCTGGAAGTCGTCGCGGCAGGCGGTGCCCAGGCAGGCGACGAGCAAAAGGAGGGCGAAGAGGTTTTTCATCGGGTAGGGGAGCTTGGAAAATGCGAAGGTAGGTTTTTGGCGCGGATGGTGGGGTGGGGAATGGGGGGAATGGTGGGGGGAAGACAAGGATTGAAGGAAGGGTTGAAGGATTGAGGGATTGAAGGGGTTAGCTTCGCTGCTTCTCTTGATCGCGAGGCGATCCTTCGAGGTGAGGGGATGAGGGATTAGCTTCGCTGCTTCTCTTGATCGCGAGGCGATCCTTCGAGGTTAGGGGAAAAAAGGGTTGAGCGGGACTGATGTATACCTCCGCGATCCGGAGAGTATTCATCCAACGGTGTCTACCACAAATTTACCATCTTGAGTTATGTTACTACAAAGGAGCGGGACGCTACAACTACCTACTACAATTGTTACTCAACTACCCACTATCAATCCACCCGCTACAATTACTCCCCCCTAAACCACCTCCGCCACCGTGAAAATGCTCCCGCCCACAAACACCAGCCCTTTCTCCGGGTCGGCGGCGGACTTGGCGGCCTCCAGTGCTTCGGCTACACTTTCATAGCACGCGCCCTTCAGGCCGAAACCGGCCGCTGCCCGTTGCAGTTCTTCGGCGGGCAGACCGCGGGGGATGTCGGCCTTACAGAAATAATAGCGGGCACCGACGGGGAAGAGCGGCAGCGCGGCATTCAGGTCCTTGTCGTTCACCACGCCCAGCACGATGTGCAATTGCTCGGGCGCATCCGTCAATTTGACCAGTTGCTCCAGCACGGGTTGCAGACCGCCGGGGTTGTGGGCACTATCCACCAGCACGCGGGGGCTTTCGCCGATAAATTGCCAGCGGCCGAGGTAGTTAACGGCGTCCAGATTGGACCAGGCCGATTGGTAGGAAATATCCCTGACCTCCGGCAGCTGGTGCAGGGCGGCGTAGGCCGTTCGCAGGTTAAGGTTCAGGAAAGGGCCGCTCAGGCGGGTACCGATCAGTTGGGCGTGGGTCATCACCTGGTCGGCAAAAGTGCGGGCCAGTTCGAAAACGGTAGCCCCATCGGCCGTTCGGCCGATGGGCACGGCGCGGAACTCGTCTTTGGCCAGTAGTAGCGGACTACCCTGCGCGGCGGCTTCGGCCTTGAAAACGGGGAAGGTCCGCTCGTCGTACTCACCGATCACCACGGGGCGGCCGGGCTTGATGATTTTGGATTTCTCCGCCGCAATCAGCTCCACCGTATCGCCCAGCATATCGGTATGGTCCAGGCTCACGTTGGTGATCACGCTCAGCACGGGGTCGATCACATTGGTCGAATCCAGGCGGCCGCCCAAACCCACTTCCACCACGGCATAATCCACTCCCGCGCGAGCAAAAGCATCGAAGGCCATCGCTACCGTGATCTCGAAAAAGCTCGGCTGAATCCGCTCGATGGCGGGGCGTATCCGCTCCACGAAATCGACCACGAAATCCTCGTCCACCAATTGGCCGTCGATCTTGATCCGCTCCCTGAAATCGCGGTAGTGGGGCGAGGTGTAGAGGCCCACCTTGTAGCCCGCCGTCATCAATGCGGATGCCAGCAGGTGCGAGACGGTGCCCTTGCCATTAGTGCCGCCCACGTGGATACTCTTGAACTTTCGTTCCGGCCGGTCCAACTCCTCCAGCAGGGCATGGGTGTTGGTCAGGTCCTTTTTAAAGGCCGCCGCGCCCTGCCGCTGGTACATCGGCAGCTGGGTGAGCAAAAAATCCAGGGTGGCCGCGTAGGCGTCGGGTCGATCGGCGATGGCTACTGTAATTTAAAGTTATAGGTAATGGTACCGCACTGCTTGTCCACGTCGCCCGCCGAAAAGCGCCAGGCTTTGGCGTTGCTGATCGCCGAACTCACCATGTCCGGCGTAGTCTGACCGCTCGATCCGCGCAGTGTCTGCTCGGCACTCACCACGCGGCCGTCGGCACCCACGCACACGTTGAGCACCACCGTGCCCTGCTTGGTAAACCGCTCGTTCAGGCGGGGGGCGGACTCCACGCCCCGGCCGCCCAGACCGCCACCCACTTTGCCGCTACCGGTCGAGACACCTTCCAGTGCACTGGCATTGGGGTCGCCGTTCGGGTCGCCCTGGTTGCCGCTGGTGCCGGTGTTTCCCTTACCGCCGCCGCTACCGAACAGGCCGCCCACTTCGCCCTTCAGGCGGTCGGCTTCGGCCCGGCGGGCACGCTCGGCGGCTTCCTTGGCCTCGCGTTCCCGCTTGGCTTGTTCCTGTCGGGCCTGTTCCCGACGTTGCTGCTCGCGCTGGTCGGCCTCCTGCCGTTCCCGCTCCTTGCGCTCGGCCTCCTGCCGCTTGCGCAGGGCAACGGCGGCGGGGTCCTCGGTGGTCACCACGGGCGGGGCCGGGGTGGGTTCGGGCCGGGTGGTGGGCTGGGGCGGGGTGGGCACGGGGTCCGGCTGGGGCGGGGTAGGTTCGGGCTGCGTTTCCGGTTCGGCGGGCGCGGCCGGTGCGGGCGCGGCATTGTCATCGCCCTGGCCCTGGTCGGGCAGGCCCAGATTCACCAAAATACCGGGCTGGCCGGGCGGCGGGTTCTGGAAAAAAAAGATCGGTACGACCAGAATGATGAACAGGACAATCAACGAGGCCAGACCGCCGATGCGGCCTTTCTTCTGGTTCGTACTTTCCCGGTGGGTGAGGGTGGCTTCCATAAGGTAATGCGGGTTCTGAATAACGGTAACGCGCCCGGGGCGGGGTTTGGCGTAACGAAGAGGGCGAATTTAAAGTTTTATTAGCGGATCACCAGCAGCCGCTTCCTCACCCCCAACCTCCGAGCGTACCATTTCGCGCAAGCGAAAGAGTACCTCGGAGCGTTGGGGGCGCATCGGGTGGGCGCTTCGGGGGTGCTTCGCGGGGGCACCTGCATCATCAGAAACATCAGGGCGTGTCCCCCCGCAAGGGTGCGGGGGGCCGGGCTGTCCGGCACTCTCTCCGCTACGCTCCGTTCAGACAACACCTCCCATCCCTCACGCGGGGCGGGCGGCAGTCTGTGTTTTCCCCTGCCCCCGAAGGGGGTTCTGCTCGTACCACCTTCACTTATTAAAATTCCCCCTGCCCCCGCAGGGGGTTCTGCCTATATCGCCCTCCATCCTTCACCTCGAAAGATAAGTTATGATCGAGAGAAGCAGCGTTAGAGCGTGTCTAAAATTTTTAAGAACTGAGGATCAATGATTTAAGGTTCTGGCTAGATAAAAACTTGCGCGCATAGCGGGTTACGTAAGTCAGTTTTTACGACGCCAGGTTCTTAAATGCTTGGTTCTCAGAAAGTAAAAATTTAGACACGCTCTTAGCTAATCCTTATTATAGGAGAAACTATTTGTTTTAACCGCCCGTTTTCCTGAGAAAGCTAGTCTCATGGCCATCGAAGTCCCCGCGGGAAAAATATTCATCACCCCCGCCGATCTGCGCAAGCGCTACGGTGATTTCGACCCCGCCATTTTCACCCGCTGGCAGGAAGAGGGCAAGGTGGATAAAATCCGCGACGGCCTGTATTTAAGCGGGGAGTTCGAGCTGCGGGGGGATTGGGATTTGTTTTCTATTTCTAATCAATTATACCAACCGTCTTACATTTCGTTGCAGAGTGCACTGCGTTTTTATAATTTTATTCCCGAAACTGTTTATGGTATAGCTGCCGTTACAATCCGTGAGTCTATTGATTTCAAGTATACCGGCACACTTTTTCGCTACAAGCAATTGATCCCGGAACTGATGTTCGGTTATACCGTAGTTGAATGGCGCGGGACTAGTTTTAATATGGCCAAGCCCGAAAAAGCTTTCTTGGATCTTGCCTACTTTGATCCTGATTTTGGCGAGCCGGATTGGCTGGAGGGAATGCGCTTTGACCGTGATGAGGTCAAGGACCGCATGAACTGGAATGACTTACTATACTATGGTGTTAAAATCGGTTCGCAGGAAGTCGGTATGCGAGTAGCGAAACTATTAAATTATTACGATATATGATGGAACTTAATGAAATACGTCGGTTCTTTCCCGAAGAGCTTCATCCTCGTGGCGAGAGTATGTTGCGTGAATACCTGCAGTACGAAATTCTAAAAGCATTATTTGAAAGTAAGTACGCCGATCGTTACACCTTTCTGGGTGGTACCTGCCTACGGATTGCCTATGGGACAGGGCGGTTTAGTGAGGACCTGGATTTTGACAATGTTGGATTGACACAAGCAGAATTTGAAGAAACCGCTGAGATTATCAAAGAATGGCTCGAATTGCTCGGTTTCACCGTCCGACTAAAATTTGCTTACAAAGGGGCATTTCACTGTAATATCGTTTTTCCGGCCTTACTCTTTGATTACCAATTGAGCGGGCACAAGGAAGCAAAAATGCTGATAAAACTGGATACGGAAAAGCAGCATTTTAATTATGAGCGGGAACTTTTTCCGCTTGATAAATTCGGTATCCAGACCGATATTTTAGTAACGCCCCTCTCCCTGCTCTGCAGCCAGAAAATAGCCGCGATAATGGGACGTAAGAGACCGAAGGGACGGGATTTCTACGATGTCCATTGGATCCTGCAACGTACTACTCCGAATTATGCTTATTTAAATGATCGGTTTGAAGTGACCGAAGCGGAAGGACTCCGCCAAATGGTAAGTGACCGCATTGCGCCCTTCAATTTTGCAGCTTTGGGGGAAGATGTCGAACTTTTCCTTTTTGACAGCGAGGACGTATCCACCGTACGCAACTTCCCCGCCTTCTGGGAAAACGTTCGGATCAACTGAATCACCCTCCGCCCTCCGCAACGGGCCAGGGGTGGTAGCGGGGCCGACCGCAGGGAGGCAGACCCGTAGGGGCCGAGCGAACAGCGAGCCGCGGACGGCCCGGCCGCCCGCCGGATACGGCGGGCGGGGACCCACCGGTAACTAAGAGCGTGTATAAATTTTTACTTCCTGATAACCAAGTATTTGAGAACCTGCGTCAAAAACTGACTTACGTAACCCGCTATGCGCGTAAGTTTTTATCTAGCAGAACCTCAAATTATTGATTCTCAGTTCAAAAATTTTAGACACGCTCAACAAATCGTAAAACCTATTTAACCTGCTTCGCTTTACTAGCCGGAAGCCGTATTTTTGCGCCTTCGTAGACTAAAGCAGCCCCGAAAATGACCATTACCGAAAGATTTGCGCAGGGAGATATCGTGGTCCTGGACGGGGCGATGGGGTCGCTCATTCAGGGCTACCAACTGAAGGAAAAGGACTACCGGGGCGATGCGTTTGCCACCGCGCCGGGCGACCTGAAGGGCAACCACGATCTGCTGGCGATCACCCGCCCCGACGTGATCGAGGAGATTCACCGCGCCTACCTGGAGGCCGGGGCCGACCTGATCGAGACCAACACCTTCAGCGGCACCACGATTGCGCAGGCCGACTACCGCATGGAGGGCGCGGTGGAGGCGATCAACCGGGAATCGGCCCGCGTGGCACGCCGCGCGGCCGATGAATATACGGCCCGCAACCCCGCCAAACCCCGTTACGTGCTGGGGGCCGTGGGACCGACCAACCGGACGCTGTCGATCTCGCCCGACGTAAATAATCCGGGCTACCGCGCCGTGACTTTCGACGAGGTGCAGCAGGCCTATTACGAACAGATCACCGCGCTGGCCGCCGGGGGCGTGGACGCGATTTTGATCGAGACCATTTTCGACACCCTCAATGCCAAGGCCGCCCTGTTTGCCCTGGACCGGGTGCGGGGCGAGGTGGACCGCGAGCTGCCCGTCATTGTCTCCGGCACCATCACCGACGCCAGTGGGCGCACCCTTTCCGGACAGACGGTGGAGGCGTTCTGGATCAGCGTGGCACACGCCCGGCCGCTCTGCGTGGGCCTGAACTGCGCCCTGGGCGCGGCCGAGATGCGGGCCTATCTGGCCGATCTGGCGCGGACGGCCCCCTGCTACGTGCACGCTTACCCTAATGCGGGCCTGCCCAACGAATTTGGCGAATACGACCAGGGGGCCGAGGAGATGCGCGGCTACATCCATGATTTCGGCGAGACCGGATTGGTGAACATGATCGGCGGCTGCTGCGGCACCACGCCCGCGCACATCCGCGCCATGGCCGAGGCCGTGGCCGGCCTGCCCGCCCGCGCCCTGCCCGAGCTGCCCGCCTATACCCGCCTGAGCGGGCTGGAGCCGCTGGTGATCCGCCCGGAAACCAATTTCGTGAA
Source organism: Lewinellaceae bacterium (assembly GCA_963710215.1). Lineage (GTDB taxonomy): Bacteria > Bacteroidota > Bacteroidia > Chitinophagales > Saprospiraceae > Neolewinella. The sequence goes on from CAVPZP010000055.1 coordinate 28,632, forward strand.
CGTGGGCGAGCGCACCAACGTCACCGGCTCGCGCCGTTTCGCCCGCCTGATCAAGGACGGCGATTACGCCGCCGCGCTGGACGTGGCCCGCCACCAGGTGGAGGGCGGTGCCCAGATCATTGACGTGAACATGGACGAGGGCCTGCTGGACGGCGTGGAGGCCATGACGACCTACCTGAACCTGCTGATGGCCGAACCCGATATTGCGAAGTTGCCGATCATGGTAGACTCGTCGAAGTGGGAGGTGATCGAGGCGGGCCTGCGCTGCGTGCAGGGCAAGTGCGTGGTTAATTCGATCTCTTTAAAGGAGGGCGAAGCCACCTTCCTGCGCCACGCCCGCCTGGTGCGCGCCTACGGCGCGGCCGCCGTGGTGATGGCTTTCGACGAGGAGGGCCAGGCCGATACCACCGAGCGCAAGGTGGAAATTTGCCAACGCGCCTACCGCCTGCTGACCGAGGAAGTGGACTTTCCGCCCGAGGACATTATTTTCGACCCCAACATCTTCGCCGTCGCCACCGGTATCGAGGAGCACAATGCCTACGGCCTCAACTTTATCGAAGCCACCCGGCTGATCAAGGAAACCTGCCCCGGGGCCAAGGTGAGCGGTGGGGTGAGTAATTTCAGTTTCTCTTTTCGCGGCAACGACGTGGTGCGCGAGGCCATGCACACCGCTTTTCTCTATCACGCCATCGCCGCCGGCATGGACATGGGGATTGTAAACGCCGGCATGATCGAGGTTTACGAAGACGTGCCCACCGACCTGCGCGAGTGCATCGAGGATGTGCTGTTTAACCGCCGCCCCGATGCCACCGAGCGCCTGACCGATCTGGCCGAGACCCTGCGCGGCGAGTCGGGCGGCAGCCGCCCCGCCCAGGACCTGACCTGGCGCGAAGCCCCCGTGGCCGAACGCCTGCGCCACAGCCTGGTGCGCGGCATCACCGCCTACGTGACCGAAGACGCCGAGGCCGCCCGCCGGGAGTACGGCAGTCCGCTGGCCGTGATCGAAGGTCCGCTGATGGATGGCATGAACGTGGTGGGCGACCTGTTTGGCGCGGGCAAAATGTTTTTGCCGCAGGTGGTGAAATCGGCCCGCGTGATGAAACAGGCGGTGGCATATTTGGAGGTGTTTATGGTGGGCGGGGCGCGGTATGGGGAGGGGGACCTCTCCCCCGGCCCCTCCCCAGGGGGGAGGGGTGACGGGGCGTGGCCTGTGGGGGGTGAGTTAGGAGTGGTGGAAGGTGGTTTGGGAGGTGGAGGTGGGTCGGGCTCCCCCTCCCCCGGCCCCTCCCCAGGGGGAGGGGTGACGGGGTGTGGCCTGTGGGGGGTGAGTTAGGAGAGGTGGAAGGTGGTTTGGGAGGTGGAGGTGGGTCCGGAGACCTCTCCCCCGGCCCCTCTCTAGGGGGGAGGGGTGACGGGGCGTGGCCTGTGGGGGGTGAGTTAGGAGAGGTGGAAGGTGATTTGGGAGGTGGAGGTGGGTCGGGCTACCCCTCCCCCGGCCCCTCCCCAGGGGGGAGGGGTGACGGGGCGTGGCCTGTGGGGGGTGAGTTAGGAGAGGTTGAAGGTGGTTTGGGAGGTGGAGGTGGGTCGGGCTCCCCCTCCCCCGGCCCCTCCCCAGGGGGGAGGGGTGACGGGGCGTGGCCTATGACTATGGAAATAGTCAGTGACTATTGGAGCGTTGACAATAGGTTTAGAGGTAGGCTGATTGGTTATGCGAAACGGATGAGAAAAACTCCTACGGAAGGAGAAAAACTGTTGTGGTTGCATCTTCGGGGCCGTAGAAAAGGAATGAAGTTTTACAGGCAAAAGCCTATGGGGCAATGGATTCCTGATTTTGTATGTCTCCAAAAGCGAATAGTAGTAGAAGTCGATGGCGGTTATCACTTATCGCCGGAAATGATGGAAGCAGATAAGAAAAGAATGTCTTATTTTTCAAATGCAGGCTACATAACCCTGCGCTATACTAATGATGAAGTACTAACCAGTGCAAAAAGGGTAGCACAAAAAATTATAGCGATTGCTGAAAACACTACTGATCGACTAGTACCGTATCCGCAAGAAATAATCCCAAAACTCAGGACCCCCCTCCCCCCTGGGGAGGGGCCGGGGGTGGGGGAAACACGTGATACGAGCCAAGCCTCACCAGCCGCTCCGCAAGAAATAATCCCAAAACTCAGGACCCCCCTCCCCCCTGGGGAGGGGCCGGGGGTGGGGGAAACACGTGATACGAGCCAAGCCTCACCAGCCGCTCCGCAAGAAATAATCCCAAAACTCGGGACCCCCCTCCCCCCTGGGGAGGGGCCGGGGGTGGGGGGAACACGTGATACGAGCCAAGTCTCACCAGCCGCTCCGCAAGAAATAATCCCAAAACTCAGGACCCCCCTCCCCCCTGGGGAGGGGCCGGGGGTGGGGGAAACACGTGATACGAGCCAAGCCTCACCAGCCGCTCCGCAAGAAATAATCCCAAAACTCAGGACCCCCCTCTCCTCCGGAGAGGGGCCGGGGGAGAGGTCCCAAGCAACAAATGCCCCCGCCCGCCCCGCCCGCCCCACCATCCTGCTCGCAACCGTAAAAGGAGACGTCCACGACATCGGCAAAAACATTGTCGGCGTCGTCCTGTCGTGCAACAATTACGAGATCGTGGACCTGGGGGTGATGGTGCCGCTGCAAAAAATACTGGACGAAGCCCAGCGTCTCGGCGTCCAGATCATCGGGCTGAGCGGCTTAATCACGCCTTCGCTGGATGAAATGGTCTATGTGGCCCGCGAGATGGAAAAACGCGGGATGACCACGCCCCTGCTCATCGGCGGGGCCACTACTTCCAAGACGCATACGGCCGTGAAGATCGAGCCGGAATACTCCGGCCCCATCGTGCACGTGCACGATGCCAGCCGGGCGGTGGCGGTATGCAGCTCGCTACTGAGCGAAGACAGGAAGGAGCGGGAACTTTATCTGCAAGGTATTAAGCACGAGTTCGAGCGCGTGCGGGTGCACCGCGCCGGACAGACGCAGCGCAAGCGCAGCATCCCGCTTACCGGCGCGCGGAACAACCGGCTGGAACTCGACTGGTCCGCCTACGCGCCGCCCGTGCCCGCCCGACCGGGCGTGCACGTGTGGGAGGACGTGGACCTCAGGCTGCTGGTCGATTATATCGACTGGACACCTTTCTTTAGCAGCTGGCAGCTGGCGGGTAAATTCCCGGCTATCCTGACCGACGAGGTGGTAGGGGAGGAGAGTACCAAACTATACAACGATGCCCGCTCCATGCTGCGCCGCATCATCGACGAAAAGTGGCTGCGCGCCTGCGCCGCGTTCGGCCTCTTTCCCGCCAATACGGTAGACCTGGATGACATCGCCGTCTACACCGACGAAAGCCGGACCACCGAACTCGTGCGCCTCAACCACCTGCGGCAGCAATCCAAGAAAGCGACCGGGCGGCCCAATCTGTCGCTCACCGATTACGTGGCCCCGGCCGCGAGCGGCGTGGCCGATTATTTGGGCGCGTTCGCCGTCACGGCGGGCATCGGCATTGAGGAGCACGTGGCCCGTTTCGAGGCCGCGCACGATGACTACAATGCCATCCTCATCAAGAGCCTGGCCGACCGCCTGGCCGAGGCCCTGGCCGAGTACCTCCACGCCCGCGTGCGCCGCGAGTACTGGGGTTATGCCGCCGACGAGGAATTGGCGGGCGATGACCTGATCCACGAAAAGTACCGGGGCATCCGGCCGGCCCCCGGCTACCCGGCCTGCCCGGAACACAGCGAAAAAACCAAGCTCTGGCAACTGCTCGACGCCGAGGCCAATACCGGTATTAAACTGACCGAAAACTTTGCCATGTACCCCACCGCGGCCGTCAGCGGCTGGTACCTGAGCCACCCGGACGCCAAATACTTCACCGTAAAAGGCATCCAGGACGACCAGGTGGCCGACTACGCCCGCCGCAAGGGCTGGGTCCCGGAAGAAGCCGAACGTTGGCTGGCACCGGTGCGTTAATCTACCGTCCCCGGATCGACTTTAACACCATCTTCACTGACCTTCAGCGAGACAATACGTACCTTTAGCCGTTCATCCATCCCTAAAAAACTACCGTTATGCGGAATGCTCTACTCCTTTCCTTTTTCCTGCTGCTATCCTCCGGACTGGCCGCCCAGATCACCCTCAGTGCCGCTTACTTCCCCTCGGCGGGCGATACGCTCATCCTGAGTAACCCGGACAGCCAGTCGTTGGCTACCATCGATATCGGTGCCACCGGCGGCCCCCAGACCTGGGATTTCAGCAACCTGGAACCCTTTGCCACCTTCCGCCGCCCCGTGCTGGCCACCGAAGCCGGTACGGCCGACGATGCCTTCCCCACGGCCAACCTCAAAATTTTGGTCACCGACCTGACCACCAACTACTACCTCAAAACCGCAACCGAGTTTTCACTGGTCGGCACCATCGGCGCCTCCGATCTGGCGGCTGATTTCGATCTGGCCCTGCCTTTCGCCAATGCTTATACGGAGCGCCGCGCACCCCTTTCCTTTATCGACCAGAATTCGGACGTGGCCCTCATCGCGGGTACGATCTCCACGGATAGCCTGCCGGACGTTTTCAGCGGTATTCCGGATATCGGCCAGCTGCTACTAGGGGCCGACAGCATCCGCTTCGGCACCACCGTTACCACCACCGATCTGGTCGATGCCTACGGCACCCTCCTTGTGGATGAGGCCGAGTACGAGGTGATTCGTGAAAAGCGCAACGAGACCCGCATGGTCACGCTCGAAGTTCGCACGGTTTTCGGTTGGGTAGACGTTACCGGGCAGGTAAGCGGACTCTTTCCCGACCTCATCAACCAACTCGGTCAGGACACCATCGTCCAGTACACCTACTGGGCCGACGGCGTGAAGGAACCGGTGATGCAGATTACTACCTCGCCCGATGGAGAGACGGTAGAGCGTGCCTCTTTCAAATCAGGCCCCCAGACGGTTTCCGTCCGCAATCCCTATGCCGGTATCGCCAACGGTATCCGCCTGTTCCCCAATCCCGCCGCTACCTGGTTCCGCCTCGAAAGCGACGCCCTGCCCACCGGAACCTACCGCGTGGAGGTGTATAACACCCTCGGCCGCCTGGTGCGCACCCAACCGGTCGGCTTCTCCGCCGGCCTCACGGATCGCGTTGAATTGAACCGACTGCCCAACGGGGTCTACCTGGCAAGTCTCTACGATACGGCCAACCGGTTGGTGGTGACCAAGCGCGTGCTGGTCGGGCGGTAACCGACCAGTGTTGAGGACCGAATAAGTGAGTCGTCAACCGTGATTTTAGTACATTTGTAGCCGGCCTACGCGTACCTGCATCGGTGCGCGTGGGCCGGTTTCCTTATTGCGCAGCCACCTCCACATGCTCACCACCAACCACCGCTACTCCCCCGTCCGGCAGTTTCTCCTCGGCCTCCTCGGCTTCGCCATCTTCCTGGGCGTCTGGTGGGGGCTGGCCGAGGTGCTCTCCGAAAACCGGGCCATTATCGAGTACGACACCCGCCCGGCCTCCGCCATCACCATGGACTCGGCCTCCCTCGCCGCCCGCGACTCCCTGCTGGCGGCCGACGAAGAGCGGCTGGCCAACGCCACCGAATTCGAGAAGGTCTACCCCCTGCTGCCGCCGCCCCTCGCCGTCATCGGCGCCCTGCCCGGCCTGTTCACCGCCGACCCCGGCAGCCCCGCCACCGCCCTGCTACCCAACACCGTCGTCTCCGTCTGGCGCAACCTCCAGGGCTACTTCTGGGCCGTTTTCCTCAGCCTGCTCATCGGCATCCCCATCGGCCTCATCCCGCCCCTGCGGGCCATGTTCTCCCGCCAGATCGACACCCTCCGCTACGTGCCCATCACGGCCCTCATCCCGCTGTTCATCATCGCCTTCGGCCTCGGCGAGGCCCTCAAAGTCTCCTTCCTCGCCTTCGGCATCCTGGTCTACCTCCTGCCCGTCGTCGTGCAGCGCCTCGACGAAACCGCCGACGTCTACCTCAAAACCGCCTTCACCCTCGGTGCCACCGACTGGCAGCTCGTCCGCTCCGTCTACCTGCCCTCCGTTTTCGCCAAAATCATCGACGATATTCGCGTCCTCACCGCCATCTCCTGGACCTACATCATCATCGCCGAATCCCTCAACCGCGACGAGGGCCTCGGCGGCCTCATCTACATCTTCGCCCGCCAGGGCCGCCTCCCCTCCGTCTACGCCGTGCTCATCATCATCGTCCTCATCGGCTTCGCCCAGGACCGCCTCTTCGTCTACCTCGACCGGCGGCTCTTCCCCCACAAATACCTGCCCCAGGTCATGCCCGGCCTCAAAGAAACCCGCTTCAGCATCCTCACCATCCTCGGCGTGGTCATGGCCTTCCTCCTGCTCGCCCTCGCGCTACCGGGCGCTGCCCCCGTGCTGGGTTATGCCACCGCCTTCACCGTGGTCGCTTCCATCCTGATGCTCGTAATGGGGGAGGTCAAGCTGCAGGCTCACCGGCGGAAGGTGGGTTGAGTTTTGGAGGGGTGATGGGGTGGTAAGGCACTCATTTATAGTGTATTGCCCCTTTTGTTTTGGGCGTGCCCCGGCCTTGCGGGCCGGGTCGGCGTCTTCCAGGCGCGCCTGTCGGCTTGGTGCTGCGCACTCCGCCGCTACGCGGCGGCCCTTCCAGGTGCCTCACGCGGCTAATAGAAAAATTGTCTTCTTAATTTGGGAAAATCATATATCTTAGAGCGTGTCTAGATTTATAAAAAAGTCTATGTGTTTTGCTAAAACTGGCTGCCAATGGCGAAACCTGGATTCACAGTTCCCTCCTCACAAGTCAGTCTTCTACAACTTCAATAGGTGGTCAAAGGACAACACGATTGAAAAGTTGAACGAAGCACTTTTGAGAGCGGAAAGAGTAGAGGTCTTTGACAGAGAAGACTTTCCTTCTTTAGTCATGGTTGATGCTCAGTCAGTTAGACTGGACCCAAGGATAGGCACTGAACGTGGTATTGATGGCGGTAAAAATGTCAATGGACGAAAGCGAAGCATTTTAACGGATATTCAGGGTCGCATCTGGAGAGTCAATGTACACGCCGCAAACGTGCACGATGGGGTGGCCGGCAAGGATTTAGTCTACCCCAACCTTACTGATCAGATGGAGCGATTGGAAAAGGTGATGGGGGACAAAGCATATCGCGGACAGTTTGCAGATCTTCTTAGCAAAGCCGATGGCAAGGTAGTCTTCCAATGCCCTAGCCGACTAGAAGGGGTAAAGTGTTTCGTCGTGGAAGCCAAGCGGTGGGTTGTAGAAAGGACGTTTGCGTGGTTCAATTTCTACCGCAGGATCACAAAAAATCATGAGAGAACAGTAGAAAATTCTGCCTCATGGATTTTGGTGGCTAACATTCAAATGGTTCTGCTGTCAATAGCAAAAATTGACCCTTGAAATTTTTAGACACGCTCTAAAATCTCCTGAAACGCAAATCAGCGATGATTGTAAAAGGTGTTTTGACATTATTCACGCTAGATGGAAATGCTCTGACAAAGGCGATCACCGATATGATAGCTATCCCACTAGGGTACTAACCAAAAAATTTCGTTATATTTAAATCTGGCCAGAATAAAGCAGTGACTGACACTTGAATATTTTGGCCACGTAACGAAACTTGCAACGTGCTACACTAGCATATCCTCCAATGAAAAATCTGACTTACATCCTGGCGTTGATATTCACGCTACTTCACCTTTCGTGTTATTCCATCGACAAAACTCTTTTCTATTATGTCCAACATTCCAAAGTTGATCGCATGGATTATACTTTTCTTTGTAATCCTCAACTTGTCGATGATGTAAATTCCAAATGGTTGAAGAGCAGGGAATTTGAGTGTTATCTGGAAACATCTTTTGTAAAGTCTTTTCCGGAAAGGTATGGAAGGTATCTCACGGGCTACAATACGAAAGATCAGGTAATCAAATTACTAGGTAAACCCACTAGTGAAATGGAAGGATATATAGAATATTTGGCAAGTCCAGAATGCAGATCCCCTAATGTATTGGTGTTTATCACACTTCTTCGATTTGATTATGGTAAGTTAGATACAATTAGTAATATATCATGTAAAAGCTTTAGTATTCAAAAGTAGTAAGTGCGTGACGATTACAAGCGTACGATCGGATATGTGTTGCATTATGGAAAAGAAGTACAGATTACTCTTATTTTAAAAATTAATCTGATTGAATATGTCGTATCGTAGGCTGTCCAGTTTATCAGGCTTGAATCACTATAGGTTTTGCACTCGCTTCTTGGAGACCTCTCCCCCGGTCCGGCTAATCGTCTGGTACCCGTTCGCTTCGCGGCTATTTCGTGGTAACCCCGGCCGCCGTGGAGGAGAGGGGTGACGGGAAGTTGACCTACCGTTGAAACTGTAGTGGGTAAACCTACATATATTGGACAGCCTAATAGTATACTACCACGACTTAAGGTGGTCTCACCGTGAACAACGATAGCTACAGCACCGGACCCGCCAATCTTATTTCCTTTTCATAAGCTACCCGCACGAGGGGCGAAAAGCGTTATTTGAACGCAGCCCCTTAATTGTACAGAGCAAAGATATTGCCACACAGCCCGACCGCACGGCTGTGCCGGGGGGGGCACGCCCCCAACCATTATCTTTACCGCATGGCTACCAAGCACCTCCCTTCTTTTTTCTGCCTGACCGCCGTCTTCTGGTTGGCCGTAGCTGCGGTGAACCCACTGGGAGACTTTCCGCTCAACGATGATTTTAGCTATGGGCGTAGCGTGTATAACCTCAGTGAGCGCGGGATTTTCCTGTTCGACGACTGGCTCGGGATGCCGCTGCTGACTCAGGTGCTCTGGGGAGCACTGTTTACCAAGGTGTTTGGTTTTTCCTTCACGGTGTTGCGTTTTTTCACGCTGGTGTCGGCCTGGCTGGGCGGCTGGCTGGTGTACCTGACGCTGCACGATCTGGAGGTGCCGCCACGCACGGCACTGTTTTCGGCCCTACTGGTCGTATTCAACCCGCTGTTCTTTTCACTCTCGTTTACCTTTATGACCGACGTGCCGTTCTTCGCCTTTGCGGCGGCCGGTATTTTTTGCTACCACCGGTATTTACGCATGCGGCGGGGCGGCTACCTGGCGGCGGCCATGTTGCTGACGGTAGCGGCTACGCTCATTCGCCAGATCGGGTTCATGCTCCCGCTAGCTTTCATACCGGCCTATTTGCTAGCCAACCCCAAGCGCGTTAGGCACGTGATAGCGGCTCTGCTTCCGCTGGCGGTCACCACGGCGGCTTACCTATTATTCAAAGGCTGGTTCGCGGCCAATCAGGGGTTGCCGGACAATTTTGACGGTATCGGCCGCCTGACCCGGCGCATTGATGCGGATTTCCCGGCCGCCTGCCTTATGCGGATCGGTCAATTGATCAACCACCTGGGGTTTTACTTGCTCCCGCTACTCTTGGCCGCCTCCAGTTGGCGGGCGTTCGTGGAGCGGTTGCGATCGTTTAGCCGGTGGCGGCTCGTGGGTATCGGCTCCGTGAGCTTGTTGTTATTCTTGGCACTCTGGCAGGCGAACGCGAATGTTTTCGGGGGGAACATCCTATACCAGGTCGGCCTCGGTCCGCCGCTGCTTAAGGACGGGGCATACTTTATTAACCTACCCAACCGTGGTGCGGCACTGGGCTATTTTTTTCGGGCATTGTTCTTTTTGGGCGGCCTGCTACTCATCCTGCAACTGGTGCCCGCTCTCTTTCGCGGCTTTCGGTTTACTGCCGCACGGCGCCCTGTCTTCATTTTTGCCGTTTCCGCTATCCTGCTCTACGGCGGCTTCCTGTTGCTGGAATTATTCTTTTTCGACCGTTATTTTATCCAGTTGCTGCTCTTTTTGCCGGTAATTTACTGTATGGTGGTCGATTGCCGGGAAATCAGGATCACGGTTCCGGCCATTGTTGCCGCCCTTGCGCTGGCCGCGTTTTCCATTACCTGTACCCACGATTACCTGGCCTGGCAACGTGCAAAAACGGCCGGAATCGAGTACTTACGCACGGAGTTGGATGTCCCCGTCAGCCATATCGACGGCGGTTTCGCCTTTAACGGTTGGCACCGCCGCCCCGATCAACCACGCTTTGCCGCCGGTAAAAGCGATTGGTGGATCGACCGCGATGACTATGCCGTCACCTTCGGCCCGGTGGGCGGTTACGAGAAGATAGGGGTTATCCCTTACCTGCGGTGGTTCCCGCCCCGGCAGGATAGTATTTGGGTACAGCTGCGGGTGGAGTGAGGGGGAGGGATTCGCAAGTCGGTGGCTGCGGGTTTGGCAACTCATTGCCGGGCAAATCGGTGCCTTCAATCGATCACCTCCCTAAAATAACGGGTAATATGGCCCCGATAAGTTAAAGAACGACTGCACCTGCGAATCGAGCAAGGCAGACGAACAACTGCTGTTCGTACTGGCGGACTTGGCCCACTAAGAGCGTGTCTAAATTTTTACTTTCTGAGAACCAGGCATGTGAGAACCTGGCGTCATAAAAACTGACTTACGTAACCCGCTATGCGCGCACCACGAAGTAGCTGCGAAGCGAATCATTGATGCTCCGTTCTTAAAAATTTTGGACACGCGCTAACAATATCTTCTGCCGGCCGACCCACGTATCCCGGGATGGGGGAGATGGAAAAGAGATACGCTACGCGAAAAAGTAGTCCCATAAAATAATTTTACAAGTGCTGAATTCTGAAAAATTAATTCGCATCCTGACGATCAAGCACGATAAAAAAGACCCGGAAGACATACAGTGGGAAGTCGAATAAATTCCCCTCCCCCCTGCGTGAGGGATGGGAGGTGTTG
>CAVPZP010000056.1:0-26636 GCA_963710215.1 Lewinellaceae bacterium
CGTCTTCCGAGACGCGGACCACCAGCATATCACCGGAACTGATCTGGGCCGTAACGCTACCGTTCGCGTCATCGTCACCAGAGATGTCTACCGGTGTCATCTGACCCTCGAAGTCAATGATGAAGGCATCGAAGCCGCCATCGTCGGTGTCATAATCATAGTCGAAGTTTAGTGTTCCCGGCGCGGAAAACATATAGCTAGCCTGAGCGAACGGCTCGTTACCAAAAACGGTGCTGGTGCCGAAAGTAGAGGTGCTCAGTACCAGGTCGGTGGCGGTGAAGGTGACGTCGACCATGTCGCCGGGATCACCATCGTTGTCTTCCACAACGGTCCAGTTAGCGGCCGCGAATGCACCCGTGAAACCACTGACCGGAGGCGTAACCACACCGCTACCCTGGGGCGTGCTAATCATATAAGTGTACTCACCACAGCCGGTGATGATGCCGCCGTCGCCGGGGGTGCCGTCCTGCACCACCACGTTGAACAGCCCCTGATCCAGGCAGACCAGGTTACCGGCCAGCACCATCGAGGGGACGATGAGTGCCTGACAGTTCTCGTTGAGCGTGATGTTGATGTTGCCATTACAGCCCAAAGACGGGTCGATGAAGTTGATGAAGACCGTCGCGGTCAGCGTCGTCTCGTTGCCGTTCACGTCCGTGATCGTGACGTCCACGCCCGAGTCGCCAATGTCCTCGCAGGAGAAAACCAGATCGCGGGAGAGGGTGGTATCCGCGATGCCGCAGTTGTCGGTCACGTTGTTACCCAGCAGGTCCTCGATGGTCAGCGTGGCCGTGCCGCCCGCGTTGAGCGTGACCGTGGGGCTGTTGACCGTGAAGGTGGGAGCGATGTTGTCTTCCACCGTAACCGTTACCAGGCACGTGGTGTCATTACCCGCCGCGTCGGCCACCGTAACGGTGAAGGGGAAGGTCTCCACCACGTCGCCGCAGTCAAAGGTCGTGGGGGCGCTAGCCGTGACGGTCAGCGCGGTGGTGCAATTGTCCGAAGAGGTTTGCACGATACCGGCGGGGTCGAAAACAACCATGCCGGCCGCGTTGAGCTGAACCGTGGAATCGGTGGTACAGGTAATGACGGGAGCCAGCGTGTCGATCACCGAAACGGCGATCGTGCAGCTGCCCTCGTTGCCGTTCACGTCGCTGGCAACGAAGGTCACCGCCACGTCCGTTCCGGCCTGCGTGCAGCTAAAGGTGCGCGCGCCGGGACCGCCCATCGTGAAGGGACCCGTGGGGTCCATGTCGCAGTTGTCGGTGACGCTGGTTACCGTCTGGGCATTTTCCAACATGACCGTGCCGGCCGCATTGAGTGCCACGGTGGTATCGCGGCAGACTAGTATGGGGGCGAGGGTGTCGATCACGGATACCGCGATCGTGCAGCTGCCCTCGTTGCCGCTCACGTCGCTGGCAACGAAGGTCACCGCCACGTCCGTGCCGGCCTGTGCGCAGCTAAAGGTGCGCGCGCCGGGACCGCCCATCGTAAAGGGACCCGTGGGGTCCATGTCGCAGTTGTCGGTGACGCTGGTCACCGTCTGGGCGTTGTCCAGCATGGCCGTGCCGGCCGCGTTGAGGGCCACGGTCGTATCGCGGCATACCAGTATGGGAGCGAGGGTGTCGATCACGGATACCGCGATCGTGCAGTTGCCCTGGTTACCGTTCACGTCGCTGGAAACGAAGGTCACTTCCACGTCCGTTCCGGCCTGCGTGCAGTCGAAGGTGCGCGCACCGGGGCCGCCCATGGTGAAGGGACCCGAGGGGTCCATGTCGCAGTTGTCGGTGACGCTGGTTACCGTCTCGGCATTGGCTAGCATGGCCGTGCCGGCCGCGTTGAGGGCCACGGTCGTATCGCGGCATACCAATACGGGAGCGAGGGTGTCGATCACGGACACCGTATAGGTGCAGCTACCCTGATTGCCGGCATCATCGGAAGAGACAACCGTGACAGAAACGTCCGTTCCGGCCTGCGAGCAGTCGAAAGTACGCGCACCGGGACCGCCCATGGTGTTGGGGCCGGAGAGGGTATCATCGCAGTTATCGTCGATGCTGGTCACCACGTCGCCATTTTCGAGCGAGGCCATGCCGGTCGCGTCGAGCGCAACGGTAGTATCGCGGCAGATGATGATGGGAGCGAGCGTGTCGATCACCGACACCGTGTAGGTGCAGCTGCCCTGGTTGCCGGCATCATCGGAAGAGACAACCGTGACGGATACGTCCGTTCCGGCCTGCGTGCAGTCGAAAGTACGCGCACCGGGACCGCCCATGGTGTTGGGTCCGGAGGGGGTATCATCGCAGTTGTCGTCGATGCTGGTCACCACGTCGCCGTTTTCGAGCGAGGCCATGCCGGTCGCGTCGAGCGCAACGGTGGTATCGCGGCAAACAATGACGGGGGCTTGCGTATCGTTAACCGTAATTGTCGTCGTGCACATATCACTAAGTACACCATCGGAAACCGTAAGCGTAATATTCGTTACCCCGAGAGCAAATGGTTGCGACACATTCGTAGTAAACATTAAAACATCACCGTCATCATCAGTAGATCCGCCGTCGAAATCTGCGGCCACGGTGGTAACGTCCATGCAGTTAGCGTCCGCATTGACTACGACTGGCTGGCATACGGCCATAGGGGTATTATTCGGCTGAAAGCCCCGCGTGCCCGGCTCGGAATCCGTACCGGAAACCAGAAAATTGGAAAAATCAATATCTCCTTCCACCCGATCGTCTACTTCCTGAGGGTCAGTAGTGCCGAACCAGTTCATGGTACCGTCAATGGGTCCGTCCAGAATAATGAGACCCACTTGCGCCTCTAGCGCAGCTCCGGTACCATTTCTTATCAGGCTGTTCTCATTGATCGTTACGTTCTCAAACCGAACCGGACCATTAGTATCTGTATCGTGAAGATTTCTTAGAAAAATGCTCCGGTTATTCGAGGTAATCGTGTTGTTTGCGATGGTGATATCCGACTGAAGCGGAGAAGAAATTTGGGGTGCGGTACCACCGGTGTTGAGCGTTACCCCCAAATTCACGTTTAGCAGTTCATTACCGGTTACGGTCAATCCCGTTACATTACGTTGGCTAAGGGTAAGTACGGCAAAACCAGTATTCTCGATGATGTTATCCGCCACGGTAATATTTACCGCATCACGATCCGACATACTGATCTGGATCCCCCAGGGTGAGGCCCCGCCATTGGCGGCAGCATCCCCCAAATCAATATCATTCATCTGGATAGTCGCATCCTGCAGTCCGTCGGCATTGATACCGCGACGGCCGCTAAAAGCCGCATTCGTGTGATCAATGCAGTTATTGGTCACTTGCACATTGGTGATATTGAATAAGGCTATTGCCGTAGCATTAGCGGCCTGAATGTCCTCGATCTTGTTGTTGTCTACTACCCAATTCGTGCTCGCAACCCCACCACCGGCACCAAGGCCATGCTGGATAGGTATTTGCGCAGTCGTAGCATGAAGATAGTTATTGAGGATAGCAATATCATCATTGGTAGTTGCACCAACACTGGAACGAATCTGGGCGTTCGCTCCCGTAAACTCAAAACCGTCGATGGTTACTCCATCGGCGGCAATCGTAAATCTGGCATCCATCATGATTGCATCGGCAGCGCGGGCACCGCAGGCGGAAACACCGGCGTTCGCGCCGTTGAGGGTGATACCTTTGTTAATGACTACATCATCCGTGTACGTTCCAGCGGCAACGCTGATCACATTTCCGGCCACCGTATTCGGCGCGTCAATGGCGGCCTGAATGGTAGCAGAAACTCTCTCCGGTAGTCGTATTGACAATGTCGCCGGCGATAGTAAATGTCGCCTGATAGTTAGCACCGCCGTTGCCGGCAAAAAAGTTAGCGGGGCAACCGGCACCAGTTGCGGAACCCTCAAAGTAAACTTCTAGCGTGTAGGTGCCGCCGGCCAAATTATCCAGCACGTCGATACGACCGCCGGCTACTTCCTGCCAGGTCTGGTTTTGTCCACCGCCACAGAGTGCACCCGGATCGTTGGAAGAAAAAGGCAGATTGAGTGAAACGAACGTTCCCGTAACTGCTACACTATTTACGCGGTAGAAAAGGCGCGTACCGGTAATATCGCAGGGGGGACACTTAAAGGTCTTGGACTGGGCGCCGACCAACAGGGCGTCGCCGCAGGCGAAAGTACCGAGGTCCGTACCCTGAAAATCAGGATTTCCGGTAGAGGCACCGGCGTCGTAGAAAGTATTTCCGCTACCGTCGTCAACAACGACGTAGGTTTCAAAAAAATCAGCCGCTTGTGCGGTGAGAAGAAGCGGAAAACTGAGAAATGCCACCAAAAGGGCATGACCGAACCCCGCCGGGATCCGGTTAAAAAAAGATCGGTACGTGTTTATCATGAACGGGTAGGTTATCGATTTTTTCGAATGAGATTAGTAAAACTACTTGAAAGCTAGACTTCTAAAAAACAAAACAGCAACATAGCAAGAAGAAACGATAGAATAGTTGGATGACCATTCAGAGCCGTCGCTGTATGTGACAGCAAA
The DNA here is from genome assembly GCA_963710215.1 of Lewinellaceae bacterium. Taxonomy (GTDB): domain Bacteria; phylum Bacteroidota; class Bacteroidia; order Chitinophagales; family Saprospiraceae; genus Neolewinella. The sequence continues at coordinate 4,536 of CAVPZP010000056.1, forward strand.
TATAGGTAAACATTCCAATAGACCAACCAACATGGAGAGAGAAATCTCATGCAACGCAGAAAATAATCTTGCCCGAACGAAAAATGGCAACTGCTTTAGCCTTTGAACCAGGGTACCCGAGCCGCGTGAGGTGCCCGGAGGGGCGACCGGAGGGAGGGTGCGGCAGCACCGAGCGAATAGCGAAGCCCGCAGGGGACCGGCCCCACGCCCGTAAGGGATGGGGACACGCCCGAAAAAATCACTTCAAACGCAATAATCCACTGGGTAAATCGGGCGCGGAGATGCGGTCCTCGAAGAACTCGTAGATCTCGACCGCCGTGAGGGCCGTGCCGTTCTGGTGACGAAACTGGGCGGAGATGAAGGCGCGTTCGGCCCCGAAATCAAAGTCGGCTATCTCGTGATTGCGCCAGTTTTCCTCGAATATATGCAGAAAGCGGCCCGAAAAATTGACGCCCCGGAAGATGCCCTGGTAGGTCCAGCGGATGCGGCCGAGGCCGGAAACGTACTCCTTATAAGGTAACTCCAGGTAACGGTAGTCGCCGGTGAGTTCGAAGTAGGCGCGGCAGGTGTCGAGCAGTTCGATCATCTCGATGCGGTGCTCGATCGAGTTGTTGTAGCGTTTGATCTTGCTGAAATTGGTGTCGTAGACATAGCGGACGGCCTCGTAGCGGTTTTGTACGATGCGCTGCATGATGTGGAGGTCCACTTCGGTTGGGTCCAGGTTCATGTCGGCGGCGGCGGAGCGGAGCAATTCCAGCGGATCGAAGTCTTCCTCGACGGCTTCGCGGATGGGGATGAGTTGCTTCTCTTCCACGTCGATCCAGGAAAAGATGCGCTCGTTGATGATCTCCTGCCAGAGGAACTCGAAGTAGGTCTCGTGGGGGGCCAGGGCGATAAAGTCGGCCGCGTAACCGAGCAGGCGCCAGACGGCTTGCCGGCGCGTGAGGCCGCTGAGGAAGGTGGTGTTTTTTTTCTCCAGCAGGGCCTGATACGTGGGTTTCACCAGGCGGCCGAAAGCGGCATCGGCCCGCAGGGAATCGAGTTTTTCCACGGTTAGCCCGAGTGAGCGTTCCAGTAGCTCGGCCAGCAGGTCGTCGGGGTCGAAGTCCGTCAGTTTCTCGCGGCGGGGCACGAATTTTCCTTCGCGCAGACCGTACCAGGCCACGTGGCCGTGGCCGGTGAGTTCGCGCACGATCATGTCGCTGAAAAGGTCGCGGTCGGCCCCGCCGTAGGTGAAGCAGGTGTAGAGGTCCCGCAGGTTATCGGCCAGGTCGTCCATGCTGTGGCCGCCGATGCGCTGACCGGCGTAATCGGCAATACGAAAACCGGCGTAAACGGCCAGGCTGTGGTCTTTGAGGCGGGCGTAGGCGCGGCTGAGGAGTTCGCGTTCCTGTTCCCGGCCGTCGGCGGGACCGAGCACCTGCATGGCGGTCTGGCGGTAGAGGTCGCGCGGGTCGATGGCGTGGGGGACGGCCACGGCCCGCAGGCTGCGGTTGGGTCCCAGATCGAACCAGTTGAGCTTGCCGTGCCCGCTCAGTTCGCGCAAAATGAGGGTAAAAAACCCGGCGTGGGAGGGGTATAAAATGCCCGCCAGGTAACAGCGGGCCAGTACCGCCTCGATGGCGGCGTAGCAGGAATCGGACTCGCGGGGGTGAATCCGGGAGTAAACCGTGAGCAGGGCGGCGGCCGTCTGCCGGGCCGCTGCGCGGCCCGCCTCCAGGCGGCCGGCAGCCGCCAGGTCGTCGAGCAAACGGTCGCGGAAACGCAGGGCGTCGAAGTCTTCCAGTCGGTCGGGCGGCAGCACGTTGGTCAGCCGGCCGTCGTCGTCCAGTTTGATCCAGCTAAACTTGCCGCCGCCCGCCAGTTCGTTCAGGATCAGGCGGCTCATCAGGCGGTCCCAGCCCAGAAAGCGGGCCACGCGCGCCGCGGCGCGCAGGCAGCGCACGGCAGTGATCTGGTGGGCGGGGTCCTCGCCGGCGCGGTTAAGCGCGTTGACGTCGATGGCGGCGTAGGCGCGGTACAGTTCGCGGTAGAGGCCACGCCGGATCTCGGCGCGGTTGGCGCGGGCGGCGCGGTGCACATAGCGCGCTTCATCGGCCTCATCGTCGCGCAGCCGGGCGGCATAGGTCAGCAAATAATTGAGCGGCTGGATAGCGGCCGTCTCCAGCACGTCCTCGATCACCGTTGCCTCCACGCACTTGAAGTATGCGGCCGTCAGCCACCCGTATACTTCCAGGTTGTCGGGGGCCGTCATGGCCTGCAGTGCCTGGGCGCGCTCGTAAGCCAGGCGGTAGTCGCGGGCGCGGAAGTAATCCTGGTACAACAGCAGGTTTTCCTGATAATCTTCGCTCGACCAGGCTTCCTTTTCTACCGCCCGCACGGCGGGAAAAATAGCGTAGCGCGGGGCTTCCATCTCTTTCTCCACGCCGTTGACCAGGCGAAAATAAGTCGATCGCCACGGCAGGATCAGTTCTTCCTCCTCCAGGCTCCCGATCAGACGGATCAGGGTTTTATCCAGCTGCGTGCGCCGGTCCTGCCACTCCAGCGGCTCGGTTATGCGCTCGGCCCTGACGGCCTGGGCCAGCAGGTCCAGTCTTTCGTCCAGTGCCTCGGCGCGCAGCAGGCGGCGGGTGTCGTTCAGCAGCAGCCGCAGTATTTCCAGCGGGAAGGCGGCCCCATTGGCACGGGTCAGTTCAATCAGTTCGCCGCGCAGTTCTTCCAGCGTAAATTCAATCGGCACCTGTTCGCTGATCCGAACGGGGTCATAGGTCTGGTCGGCGGAAAAATAATTATAAAGGTGTACGATGATCCGATCGTGCAGCGACTTCGTCACCGCCTCGTGGCCCGGCCGCGCCTCCTCGCCCAGCCGCGCCAGCCGCTCTTCGGCCACCCGCAGCTGACCCTTCATTTCCCGGCACTCTGCCCCGGCGGCCGTCTCCTCCCGCGCCGCATGCAGGTAGCCAAGCACCTCCAGCACCTTATCGGCACGGCCCGCCTGCAGGTAGGCGCGCAGGTCGTCGATGATCGGTCGTTCGGCGGCAGTGGTCATGGGCGGAAGCGGGAAATTTGCTCCAAGGATAAGGCTTTTTGCGCTACCATGGTTCAGGGCCGCCGGATCGTTCGTTTTCCGGTTTTCTTTACGGGCGTATGTTTTGGGGCGTGCCCCCCCGGCTGGGGCCGGGGGGGTCGGTCCCTTCCGGGCTCCCTGCCGGTCGGTGCTACGCACCAGGCTCTCCAGGCACCTCACGCATCCGCCGGGGGGACTCGGCGCGCGGGGGACGCTCAGAGGGCCGCTTAACCCCCGGACCTCCGGTCCGGCGCGCGGATGCTCCGAGGTCCGGGGCGCGGATGGACCGAGGTTCGGGGCGCAGACACTCCGAGGTCCGGTGCGTTCCCTCATGACGCGATCAAGGACCTCGGAGCGTCGGGCGGCAACGCCGCCCGTCCTCCGAGCGTCCGAGCGGCTGAGTTCCCGTCCTCCAAGCGGCTGCCCCGAGCAACTGCTGCGGGGGGACGCTCAGAGGTCCGCTTAACCCCCGGACATCCGGTCCGGGGCGCGGACGCTCCGAGGTCCGGTGCGCGGATGGACCGAGGTTCGGGGCGCGGACGCTCCGAGGTCCGGTGCGCTCCATCATGACGCGATCAAGGACCTCGGAGCGTCGGGCGGCAACGCCGCCCGTCCTCTGAGCGTCCGAGCGGCTGCCCCGAGCAACTGCTCCCCGGGGGACGCTCAGAGGGCCGCTTAATCCCCGGACCTCCGGTCCGGGGCGCGGACGCTCCGAGGTCCGGTGCGCGGATGGACCTCCGGTCCGGGGCGCGGACGCTCCGAGGTCCGGTGCGCTCCCTCATGACGCGATCAAGGGCCTCGGAGCGTCGGGCGGCAACGCCGCCCGTCCTCTGAGCGTCCGAGCGGCTGCCCCGAGCAACCTCCCCCGGGGGACGCTCAGAGGACCGCTTAATCCCCGGACCTCCGGTCCGGCGCGCGGACGCTCCGAGGTCCGGTGCGCGAACGGACCTCCGGTCCGGTGCGCGGATGGACCTCCGGTCCGGGGCGCGGACACTCCGAGGTCCGGTGCGCTCCCTCATGACGCGATCAAGGACCTCGGAGCGTCGGGCGGCAACGCCGCCCGTCCTCTGAGCGTCCGAGCGGCTGCCCCAAGCGGCTGCCCCGAGCGAATATCCTCAAATCATATCGTGCTGCATCGCATACCGCACCAGCCCCACCGAATTACGGGAACCGGTTTTCTCCTGCAACTTGCGGCGGTGGCCGTCTACGGTACGGACGCTGATGAACAGCCGCTCGGCGATCTCTTTGGAGGTAAGTTCCTGACAAATGAGCAGCAGTACTTCAATCTCCCGCTCACTGAAATTAACGGCCCGAGAGGCGGACGGGCGTTGCAGGGCCTTCGTTTTTTTTCGGTTATTACGCAGCAGGGCCTTGGAAACGTAGTCGCGGAAATAAAGGCCCTTATCGTAGACGTGCTCGATTGCCTCGCGGACGATGGCCGGATCTTCGTCTTTGAGCAGGAAGCCCGCCGCGCCGGCTTCCATCAACTGGCTGATCAGGCGGTCGTTGTCGTGCATGGTCAGCATGATGACGCTGATGCCGGGGTGGTGCGTGGTAAGTTGTTCCAGCGTTTGGGTGCCGTCCAGTAGCGGCATTTCCACATCCAGCAGGATGATATCTACCGCCGTATCGGGGAGGCGGTTTAGTAGCTCCTGCCCATTACCGGCTTCGAGGACGACCTTAAAGCGGGGAAAATTGGACAGGATTAGGCGAAGCCCCTTAAGGAAGAGAATCTGATCATCGACTAGGGCGATTTTTATGGGGGTGTTTTTCATACGGATGGAGATGCTATGCCGGCCGGAACGGTTACATTCAGTTGAGTGCCCCGCCCCGGTTGCGAGGACCAGGTTAAATTCCCTTCGATCAATTCGATCCGGGTCTGAATACTGTGAAGTCCCAGACCAATGCCGGCGATGGAAGGGCTGGATTGATCTACCGCAAAACCCTTACCGTTATCCGTATAAACCAGGGTTACTGCTCCCGTTTTCCTGGCGAAAGTCACGGATATTTCGGTAGCCCCGGCGTGTTTGAGGGTATTGTTGAGTAGTTCCTGCAGGACCCGGTAGAGGGCCTTTTCACTGATAAGGGGAAGCGAACGTTGGGCGGGGGCATCAAACGCAATGTGTAGACCGGAAGCTTTTTCCACGCGCTCGCACAGGTCCTCGGCGGCGGCGAACAGGCCGAATTTACTCAGCACGGGCGGGAGGAGGTCATGGGTAATGCGGCGGGTGTTCTGGATTACTTCGGAGATGATGTCGATGGCCTCCTGCCGGGTATTGCCGTTCCCGGCCTCATTGGCGTGACTGAGTTGCAGCCGGACGGCGGAAAGCAGGCTGCCGATTCCGTCGTGCAAGTCACCGGCAATCCTTTCGCGTTCTTGTTCCTGGACGGCCACGGAGGCCCGGAGTAGCGTGCGCTGGTTGGCGGCCTCGCGGTCGAGGCGTTCCAGCCGCTTGCGGAAGATCATCTTTTGGTAGATCACGAAAAAAACCACTAAGCCGATGGCCAGGACGAGCATCCCGATCACGCCACCGAGCAGAAGGCTCAGGGCGAGATCGGTTTCCTGGAATTTATCCATAAGGCTATGGTATAGGCAAGGTTAGCAATGATATTCAGAATGCTGTGCATTCCATAGATGGAATCCAGTAGTTCGTAGTTTTTATTGGCAAGAAAATAATTGCTCATCAAAAAGATGAAAAGCGATCCCGAGAAATAGATCAGCAGCCCGCAACTTACCCAAAATAAGGGGTCACTCTCCAGGCGGTTTATTTCCACGTTTTTAAGTAACTGATAAAAATAGCAGAGAATCAGGATCAAAATTGAAATGATCTGGACCGCCCGGGCGTGAGGGTTATAATTGTACCAGCCGTCGATGAAGGTGGCACTCATAATCCCCCAAATTGGAAAGGCGATCAGGATGGCCCAAAATACCGTGTTCGGTATAAATTGCCGCAGAAACCTGCCGTAAATAACCAGTATCATGACGTACTGCGCAATGGTAAATAGGTGCAGCCCCGGCAGGTTATTACCCGGAACCCCGAATACCCACTCAATAAAACCTACTCGATAATCTGCTGCAACTTCAAAGAACAATGAAACGATAACAAAAAACCATACCATACGCTGCTCTCTAATCAAGCGGCCGAAAAAAATAGATCCGATTATGAAAGGCAGGCCGATCGAATACTGAGAAAGAGAGGCTAGTATGTCTTGTAGGTCATTCATGAGGGTTTTTTCATCGACCAGCCGGTGGAAGATTGGCTATTTTTAAGTCAGTGAGGGCGTAGTCGAAGGTGTTTACTTTGGGACAAGCGTGTTAATCTTTGGGTGGTGGTTCCGGCTTCGAGTAATCATAGAACGGGTTACTTCCACCACCGCCGCCACCGGCCAATAATTTTGTTTCATTGGAGGAAGGATCACGGCACTCGATAATGGGCCGGAAGGAAAATGGGTGGGATAAAATGGACGGCCCGATGCCCATAAAAACGGATAACCGGCTGGTGTCCCGGTTTTTCAGGCGGGCAATGATCTGTGCGGTTTCGTGGGGCAGGAAGGAATAATTTTTCACCCGCTTGCCCAGAAAGCCGCCGTTGGCTTCGAAGGGGAGACCGAGTTCCGCCTGAGGTTTTTGCAGCCAGCTGTACACAAACAGGTAGGCACCGGCGGCGGGCAGGGCGTCCACGGGGTTTTCATCGTCGATTTCCTGCCGACCGTTGCCGGGTAGCGGCGGGTTGCTCCACCAGGTCATGGCAAAGGTTTCGGAGTAGGTTTTATTCTTGCCGTCATATAGGTTTACGAGTAGCTGTATGCGGGCTTCCTCCGGGGCGGAGCGAATGGGATCGAGTGAGGTGACACCAAAATGGACGGTGAGTTGGACGTCCGCAATTTCTTGATCGGGGTTATCGCTCGGGCTTTTAACCCCTAATTTTTCAGCCATTGTTACCAGTTCCTGACCGTCCTCATCCGCCAGATTGAATGCGGCAATGCGCTCACTCTGATCGCCGTCGGAATCGAAGACGTAAAAGAGGCGGGGCAGCTCCGCGAAGGGATAGACTTGCCAGTTGCGCTGGTAGGCGTGAACGTCATTACCGTCAACTTTCATGGGTGGGTTGTTTGCAGGGAGGAAAAGTGTGTCGCGGCAGTACCGCGACACCTAATGGGAAAGCTAACAAGAGCTTGTCCCCCCAATTGATCTTGCAATGCTGATTGATTGCGCTCGCAAAGTGGGGAGAATAGACGGTTACCTTGTTATCCGGCGAGACAAAACGGGTGTTTTTGCGGGGCCGCTACGGGTAAAACTACCTGTTTTGTGCTCATGCAGGAAGTTTTCGGTCACGAAACTTGGTTTTTCCATTTTCGCAACAGCACAATGCCATATGCCGGTTAGCACCCTATCGCTTCAATTCGGGCAGCCCCTCGAATAGCGAGCGCAGGTTATCAGCGTCCTCCACGCGCAGGCGGCCGGCGAGGATAAGACGAAGTTCGCGGCGGCGGGCGGCGGCGGCGAAGCGCTGTTGCTCGATCTCCAGCAGGGGCAGTACTTCCGGCACTTCGATGGGGCTGCCGTTGTCGCGATCCAGGGCGACGAAGGTGAAATAAGCGTTGTTGCTGCGGCGGGGGTTGGTGCCCTGCATGGACGCGGCAAATACCTCCACGTACACTTCTACCGAGGTACGGAAGGCCCGGGTGACGGTGGCCTCCAAAGTGATGACCTCGCCGTTGCGGATGGGCGTACTGAACGCCACATTATCTACCGATGCCGTGACCACCGAAGACTCGCAGTGGCGTCCGGCGCAGATGGCGCAGGCCACGTCCATCCACCGCAGCAGGTTGCCGCCCATCAGGTTGTCCTGGGGGTTGGTATCGTTGGGCATGACCAGTTCGGTCATGATGGTTTTGCTGGCGTCTACGCGCTTGGGACGAAGGTCTCGGGACATGGGAAGGGTTGATTACAGAATAGGGAACAGGTAGTGAAATATAACACCATATGTAACGGTCGGCCGTGCTACCACGAGTGCTTTCGATCGCCGTTACCTCATACAGCGTGAGGTGCCTGGAAGGTGACCCGGCAGGGGCAGTGCGGAGCACCGAGCGAACAGCGAGCCTGGAAGGGACCGACCCGTTTGCGCGTTAGCGGAACGGGGCACGCCCCCCGCCTTCATTTGATTGGCTGCCGAATAATCTAACGGATCATCACGCCCTCGCGCTTAAGCAACGGAATGGGCGTAAAGTGCTCCGGGGCGATGCTGCCGGGGACGAAGACGTACTTTTTGTCGTACATATAATCGCCCTCGTTGAAACTGATCCAGTACTCGTTGGTAAGGGCGAAGAGTTCGCGCTGGATGGGTTCGATCTTGATGAGGGAGTAGGGTTTTACTTCCTCGAAAAAGTGACGCAGGACGGTCGTTGATTTAGTACGTCCGTCGATCTGGCCGTACCCTTTGGAGGCGATGAGGACGTTGTGCATCGGCTCGTCGCGCAGGTTGATGAGGTAGGTGTCCCAGACTTCTTCGTCCACGCCGTTTTCGCGGGGGGCGATGACCATGGCTACGTCTTCTACCCGCTGTTGGATGATGTCTTCTTTCATGGTTTGGGTGGGATTATATAGTCCGGGAACTACTGACGGATGACCGTTCGGCGGCCGGAATACTAAAAATCGGCGCAAAGATAGGGTTTTAGCGTTAGCCCCGGCGGTTGATTATCACCGGGGGTTAAAAGTATCCCCCCCTCCCCTACTCTATCCTGAATCGGTGGCTGATCCGCGCCCCGGAATCGTCCACTACGGTAAGGCGGTGATCGCCGGGCGGGGGCTGCAGTTTTATGGAATGAAAAGAAACGGTTGTGCCCACGATCCGGTCGTCGAGGTGCCAGTAGACGGTGGATTCCGGCCGGGAATGGGCCAGGTTGAAAACGATGGCCTTGGTGCTGCCGTCCAGTTCGCGGCCGGGGCGGAGGACTTCGCCCGTGCGAACGTTGATGAAGTGCATGGCGGCCCGGTCGGCAGTAGCACCGGCGGCGCAGGCGGGGTCCCAGGCCGGGGCGGGTACGTAGGCGGGGTGGCGGCGGCGGTAGTAGAAGGCCTGCAGGGGCGGGAGTTGAAAGAGGGTGGTTTGCCGCAATTGCCCGGGGGCACACTCCCGGCTGACGCGCAGCCCGGTGGCGGGGTCGAGGTAAATGAACTCGTGGGCGGAGCAGGCGGCGGTACGCAGGCCGGTTTTGGGCACCCACCGTTGCTGAGCGGGGCAGGCGCGACGGGCGGGGCGGCCGGTCTGGGTACAGACGGAGATTTCGCGCCACTCGTCCCACGGCTCCTCCGGGGGCGCGGGGGCGCGCTCGGGTAGTTGGCGCAGCAGGTCGAAGAAAATGGGCGCGGCCGTGCGCACCCCGATCAGGCCGGGGCGGCCCTCGCCGTCGGCATTGCCCACCCAAACGCCCACGGCATAGCGGCCGGTGGTGCCCACGGCCCAGGCATCGCGAAATCCGAAACTGGTGCCGGTTTTCCAGGAGGGGTGTTGTGCGCTGCTGAACCGCTCCCAGTTGCCTTCCTCGTCGGGGCGTTCGAGTTCGGTCAGCACGTCGAGGACGAACCAGGCGGCACCGGGATCGAGACCGGCCGCGAGGTTGGGGTCGGCCGTGGCAGCGGTTTCCAGCAGGGTATCCCGGCCGCTGAGGTAGGTGGGCGGGCGGTAATCAGTGGGGTCGGTCCGCCCCTGGTCGGCGTAGTAATTTCCGGCGCGGCGGGAGGTACCGGCAAACCAGCCCACGGCTTCTTCCAGCGTGATCTCGCAGCCGCCCAGCACCAGGGAAAGCCCGTAGTCATCGGCCGGCCGGTAGAGGTGGCGGAAGCCCTGCTGTTGCAGATCGCGGTGAAAATTGGGGATGCCGTAGTCGCGCAGTAACTCCACGAAGGGCAGGTTGAGCGACTGGGTCAGGGCGCGGTTGGCCGGGACGGCACCACTAAAGGACGCGCTGAAATTGGCGGGGCTGAAATCGCCGTAGGTGACCGGCACATCGGGCAATAGCGTTTCGGGCAAGATGATGCCGCTGGAAAGGGCCATGCCGTAGAGGGCGGGTTTGAGCAGGCTGCCGGGGCTGCGGGGCGCGGTGACGATATCGACATTGGGCCGGTATTCATCGGCCAAATCGGGCACGTTGCCTACGTAGGCTACGGCCCGGCCGGTGCGCACGTCCACGATCAGGGCGGCGGCGTTGTGCACCAGGTTGGCCGCCAGCCGACCGGCGTGGCGGGCCACCACCTCGTTGGCGGCGGCCTGCAAGTGGGCGTCCAGGCTGCTGCGGTAGCGGCCGGGGCCGTGGGTCAGGCGCAACCGCTGGAGCAGGTGCGGGGCCAGGCGCGGCAGGTCGCGGGGGGCGGCGGGAAGGGTTTCGTCGCGGGCCAGTTGGAGTTCGGTCTCGTCCAGCAGCCCCTGCTCGAACAGGTACTGTAATAATCGGTCGCGTTTAGCTTGCAGGGCGTCGCGGCTGCGGCCGGGGTGCAGCAGGCCGGGGGCATTGGGCAGCACGGCCAGGGTAGCGGCTTCGGCCCAGCTCAGGTTGTCGGGCGGGCGGCCGAAATAGCGCCAGGCGGCCGCTTCCACGCCCACGGTATTGCCGCCGAAAGGCGCGTTGGACGCCCAGAAATTGATGATCTCGGCCTTGGAGTAACGCAGTTCCAGGCGGGGGGCCAGCAGGGCTTCCTGAAATTTATGCCAAAGGTTTCGGGGCGGGTTACCCTTAGCCAGCCGAATGACCTGCATGCTGATGGTGCTGCCGCCGGAGACCACGCCGCCGGCCCGCCAGTTTTGCCCCACCGCCCGGCCGATGGCCCGGATGTCGATACCGACATGGCTATAGAATCGCCGGTCTTCGAAAGCCGTAATGCAGGTGGCCAGCCGCGCGGGCAGCGTATCGGCGGCGGGAAACCGCCACTGGCCGTCGGCGGCAATGTAGGCTCCGAGCAGGCGGCCGTCGCGGTCTTCCAGCACGGTAGCCGGCGGGGCGGTAAACAGCCGGCCCGGCAGGGCCAGAAAGAGCCACCAAGCGAGGAAGAGCAGGGCGGCGGCGAGGAAGAGGGTGCGTTTGCGGGGGCGGAGCATGAGTTACTTGAAAAGATAAGGCCGGCACTAATGCTTTGTGCCGACAAAGTTATTACGTAGCTTTATGGTTGAATCGGCCTGACTGCGCAAGTGCCGCTGAAATCAACCACTATCTCTTGGAACGAACAACGACCCGGAAAAATACCCTGCTGTCACTGATTGCCAAAATCGGCTGCGTGGCCTGGGTGGCCTGGGTGGTACTGGACTACCTGGCACACCACCCCTATCTGACCCGGGCGGTAGTAACGGTTCCCTATGCAGGCATTTTGACCGTTTTTGCGCTGGCGGGCGGGGGGCTGAGTTATTTCGTCCACCGCAAACTGCGGGAAAACACTGGTTCTGCTTACGCAGTTCCCTACCGGGGCGTCGGTTTGTTCCTGATCGTACAGTTTTGCGCCGCGCTGATCCTGGTTGCTTTTGCAAACGTCTCCTTTCTGCCCCCCTTGTCGCTCATTACCAGAGTCGGTTACTTTTGGTTATTCAGCAGTGCTTTCCTGGCGGCTCTTTTAGTGCTCGTAACCGCAGCCTACACCGCCGGCAACCTGCTACTGAACCGCCTGAGTGCTGATCTTTCCGACAGCTATTCACTTATCAGCATCGCGCTGGGGTGCAGTCTGCTGGGCTTCGGCCTCACCATCCTGGGGCTGTTCGGTCTGATTTCATTTTGGGTATTGTGGCCGGTAGTCATCCTGTTGCTCGGCTGGCAGTGGCGGGTAAGCAGCAATTTTCTGATTGCAACGGTGTGGCGGTCAAAACGCCTGGAAATAGGCAAGTGGTGGGTTCCCCTACTACTGACCTTGGTGTTTGTCGTAGCGGGTTTCAACTGGATCGCGGCCTTCAAAACCTTTCCCATCGGCTACGACGGCAGCGGGCTATACCTGAACATCACGGAACTGATCGCTCACGGCGGGCGGCTGCCGGCCGGCGGTCAGGCGTTCAATTGGTCGATTATCATGGCGGCGGGGGAGGTGTTGTTCGATAGCCGAATCGTGGCCATTCTGTTGTCGCACCTGATGAATATCCTCTGCCTGTTAGTTACTTACCGGATCGCACGTTACTGGCTGGATCCGGCTTATGCTTTACTGGCCGCCGTTATTCCGTTCGTATCCCCTTACTTTGCTTTTCACGGAATCGTGGATGAAAAAATCGACCTCGGTTTCACCTTCATCGTGCTGAGCGGTTTTGCGCTTTTGATACAAATGACCGGGCGGGATACAGCGGATGCCGTTGACCGGGAATATACCCCGCCCGTCAGCATAGGCGGCAAGTGGACGTTACCGGCCGGCACCGTGGTAGCGGTCTTGGTCGGGTGGCTGGCAGGTTACGCTTTCGGCATAAAATATACGGCCGTTTTCTACCTGGTGGGGCTGGCGGGATGGCTATTTTACCAGCAGGTTGGCAGGTGGGGGCTGACGGGTATCTTCCTGCTTGCCCTATCGTTCATTTTTCTCTCCGGCGTTTATCATTTCGGTTACCTGGAAGTCCGGCGGGTGCCCAGCGGCATACTGGCTCTGGGTCTACTGACAGTGGCCGGCGGGGCTTTTTACGCCAGTGCCCGGGCCTACTCGTGGGCGGTACTGGCCCGATCGGCCAAACAACTGATGTGTTTATTCACGTTTTTCCTGCTTGCCTGGTCACCCTGGGCAATCAAGCATATCTCCGAACACGGGCGGGTCAAGATCGGTACCATGATCGAAGGCAAAGAGCGGGCACCGGATATCGAGTTGGTTCCCATCGAGCCGGATAATACGACCAGTCAATTGAAAGACAGCTACCGGTCGCCATTCGCCCATCCCGCCCGCAATCCTTATGCACGGTATGCCAGTCAGGAGCAAGAAACACCTGCCGAAGAACCGGCCGCTACGTCTACTCGTCAAGGGGGTAAGCAGGCCAATCAGGCCGTCCGGGAAGAAATTATTCGTTATCTGGGCTACGAACCGGGAGTCTGGCGCTACACCTCTCTGCCCTATGATCTGACCATGAACAACAATGTGCCGGGTAGCAGGTACCTGAATATCGGTTTCCTGTTTCTGGCCCTCCTGCCCCTGCTCTTTTTTGTCGATGCCGCCAATAGCCGGCCGGTCTGGCAACGGGTCCTTTTATTGGCGGGCGGTATGTTCTGGCTTGCAACCTGCCTGGTCTCCATTTACCGCAGCCCGCAACATACCTTTGACGCAGCCGCCCTGCAAACCGGCATGGGTTCTTACTTCAGTTTCCACCCCGGCGGGGCAGAATCGTGGTTTTCCAAACTTTATTTTACGGCTATTCAACCGCTCGCCTGGTTGGCCGATCAGCTTTCCCCCTTTTACCGTCTTGGAAGTAAGGTAACTACCATACCTACCATCTGCCTACTACTCGCAATCTCGGCCGGAGGCTATTTGCTGGTAAAAAACCGGCTGCCGGAATTACCCGCTTCCTTTAAGGCCCTGGCCGGCTTTCTGTTCGCTTACCTGTTTCTGTGGTGGATCATGGGCAACGGTATCATCTGGTACGGAATGCCCATCTTCGTCCTGCTGCCCATCGCGATCGTGTACTGGCTCAATCATCCGGCCCGCTTCATGGGGTCGACGGCAGCCGGATTTACCCAGGGTCTGTTCGGTACCACTATCGGGCTTTTCCTGTTGCTAGCCGGACTGCAGTACTTTACCTCCTCCTTTGCGGGTGATACGGAACAGCACACCATTTTTCGCTGGCCGTTCGTCGATTACGCTTCCAATCCAACCGTAATGGAGCGGGACGTACTCAATAGTTACAGCCCCATCCTGGCCGAGGCCGTCGAGATCATGAATGCCGATGAATCGACCAAGATCTACCGTGTCAATACCCACTACGGCTTCCACATTGCCGCCAACAATGTCCGTGTTTACAGTGACCCGGTGCTGGATAAGTTCGCCCGGATCACCGCCGAACTGGACGACGACAGTCAGTTTTTCGACGTGCTGAGGGCGCAGGGGTTCAAGTACATTTTCTTCGACCTGCGGACGGCCGGAGTCGATGCCTCACCCGAGCAGACCCTGCGAAAAAAATTCAACCGTATCACCGACCAGTTGATCAAGTCCGATAAGGTCAAACTACTGCTCACCGACAATTACGTATCCGACCCCGGTGCCGCCGCCCCCCTCATAAAACTACCTAACGGCAAACGAGCCAAAGCCGTCATGGGGCTGGACGGGCAGACCGTTTACCCCGGCAATATTGCCCTGTTCGAAATAAGATGACCGGTTGTGATTCCCCTGAGCGATATCCACGTCCTGCTACCCGCCTATAACGAGGCCGCACAACTACCCGCCGTGGTGCGGGCACTGCACCGCGAGGGGTTCACCCGGGTAGTGGTCATCAACGACGGCAGCACGGACGAGACCGCCGCCGTGGCCGCCACGCTGGGCGTGCGCATCGTTAGTCACCTCGTTAACCGGGGGGCCGGCGCGGCGGCACAGACCGGAATCGAGTTGGCCCGCCGCATGAACTGGCCCTACATCGCTTTCATGGATTCCGACGGCCAGCACGATCCCCGCGACATCCTGCGGCTGCTGGCAAAAATGAACGACTCCCGTTGTGATCTCGTGATCGGTAGCCGGTTCATGAACCGGGAGGACGAAATACCCCGCAGCCGCATATTTTTTAACTTCATCGCCAACCGGATGACCAATTTTATCTGCAAAAAAAATTACTCCGATTCCCAGTCCGGACTGCGCCTCCTCAACCGGCGGGCCATCATGCGGCTCGATCTGCACCTCGACGGCTTCGGATTTTGCAGCGAGATGATCATTAAGGCGGAAAGGTCTCATTTGCGCATCCAGGAAACACCCACCACCGTTGTTTATACCGACTATTCCATCAGCAAGGGCCAGGATTTTCAGGTCGGAATCGTGACTGCCTTTAATATTTTGTGGAACACCGTTTTTAAGTGATTACTTAAGCAAACCGCCATCGCCCCTCTGTATCTAATTTCCCTCCGTGCAAAATCGACTTTTGTCTCGAACCAATTATTTACTCGTTCATGTTATACCACATCCGGGGTTTCCAGTTATTCGTCCCCCTACTGGCCGTCGTTTTCGTCATCAGTTTCATTTCCCGTTACCGCAAAGGGAAGATCACGCTCAAGGAACTGGTTTTTTCCATTTCCTTTTGGGTGGGTATCGTTACGCTCGCCCTCATCCCCGATAAAATATCCAACCTCGTGGCCGAGGTATTCGGGATCAAAGACAACGTCAACGCCGTCATATTTCTCAGCATCGGCGTCCTGCTTTACCTCCAGTTCATGATGTACAACCTCATCAAGGAACAGAAGCGCAAACTCACCGAGCTAACGCGCCAACTGGCCCTGCGCGACCACGAAAAGGAGACAAAATGAACCTTCTTTTCGTCGTCGAACATTACTACCCCTACATCGGCGGGGCGGAAACCCTTTTCCAATCCCTCGCCGAATCACTGGCCGCGGCAGGCAAAACGGTTACCGTGGTTACTACCCGTTTTCGTCCCGATCTGGCGGCGGAAGAAGACTACCGGGGCGTCCGTATTATTCGTATCAACTGCGGCAACCGTTTTCTCTTTTCCCTCCTGGCCCTGCCTCGCGTCATCCGCGAGGCCCGGCGGGCCGACCTGATTCACACCACCACCTACAACGCCGCCCCGCCCGCCTGGTTGGCCGGCAAACTTACCCATAAAAAGGTCATCCTTACCTTCCACGAGGTCTGGGGGCGGCTCTGGTTTCAACTGCCTTATACCAGTTGGTGGCAACGCTACGGTTTTTACCTCTACGAACAGGCCGTCGTCCGGCTGCCCTTCCACCACTATATCGCGGTATCCGAATTTACCCGGTCCGCACTCATCAGGAACGGCATTCCCGCCGGTCGGATCAGCCGGATTTACAACGGCCTGGTTTACGAGCGTTTCACCCCTTATCCCCGGCAAGCTCCCCTCACTTTCACCTATACCTACTTCGGCCGCCTGGGCATCTCCAAAGGACTCGACTTGCTCCTACCCGCCGCCGCTCTCCTGAGCAAGGACCACCCGGAATCTTGCCTGGTACTCATCATTCCCCGGACCCCCAAACCAATGTACCGGCGGATCACCCGTCAGGTAGCGGAACTCGGATTAACGGACCGCGTGTTCCTGCGCCACGAGCTGAACCGCGACGAACTGTACCGGCAAATCGCCGGCTCCTCCTGTGTGGTCGTCCCCTCCTATAGCGAAGGTTTCTGCTTCGTGGCCGCCGAGACCGTAGCCCTCGGTGTACCCATCGTTTCCTCCGGGCGGGGGGCACTGCCCGAAACGGTCAGCGGAGATTATCTGCAAATGGAGGACATGACGGCAGACAGCCTCTACCGCTGCCTGGTCCGGGCATACAACGGCAATTTCAACCGGCGGCCAGTGCGTCGTTTTCCCCTGCGGGAGGCCCTGGAAAGTTACCTCAAACTTTACGGCTCCCTGCTATAAATCAGTAACTTCTGCAGGTTCTTATGCGGGCGTGCCCCCGCCTGCCGGCGGGGTCGGTCCCTTCCCGGCTCGCAGGTCTGCTCGGCCCTGCGGGCTGCGTCCTTCCGGGTTGGGGGCAAGCCCCGCCCCTGCGTCCGCCCCGTCCAGGCACCTCACGCGAAATTTAACCTCCTGTTAATCAATGACTCGGAGGCTATTTTCCGCCTCCCTGGTTCCACCGGCGCAGTTCTTTTGCCCGGTTCACCTGCTCGGCCGTTAACACCGATCCTTCCACTTGTTGCAGAAACGCCCTGCGTGCCTGCCGCTGCTCTTCCCTGCTTCCACCATACAAGTCATAGCCCTCTGCCATTTCCAGGATGGTCGCACGCTGATCGGTCGTCAATTCCAGCTCCCGACCGTAGCGATCGACCATTCTTTCCACCTGTTCCCCCTGTACTTTATCGGTGGCAAGTTCGGTAGACGCATCCTC
Source organism: Lewinellaceae bacterium (assembly GCA_963710215.1). GTDB lineage: Bacteria > Bacteroidota > Bacteroidia > Chitinophagales > Saprospiraceae > Neolewinella. Next base: position 21,607 of record CAVPZP010000056.1, read on the forward strand.
CTCTACTTTCGGCTCGGCCGGTGCGGTCGGCTGCTCGGCCGGTGCCGGCTGCTCGGCCGTCAAAGCAGCCTGGGGACGGTTACAAGAAACAGCAACGAGTAGAATCGCGAGTGTGATGAGGGATAGATAGTTCATGAGAAAGATTAGTAACCGAAACGGCTGGTGTATCATTAAATCGGCCGAGAAAAGAGGACTTGTCGGCGAACACAAATCTACATTTTTTTCTTACTACCCGGAGTTTCCCTCCTCCATTTCCAGTAACCGGCGATCAACCTCGGCAGTGAATAGCTCGGCTCCTTTGAGGCTCATGTGGCTCAGGTTATAGAAATTAGTCGGGTCGTCCTCGCCCATTTTTTCCAGGTTCCAGTACAATACTCCGCTATCCTGCACCAGACTGTCAGTAATCGGTCCATAAATATCTCCGATCTCTTCATTGAAAGCGTCGTTATAAATAAAGAACTTGGGTGGATTGATTAAAACCACCCGTGCCCCGATGCTGCGGCTCCGGGCAATTGCCCGTTTTAACCGTTCGACATTTCTTTGTCGGACCGCCGGGTCCATCTTGTTTTTTAGCTGAGTCTTTAACTTTTGGAGTTTTTTTGATTTTCTGACAATTTCCAAATCGTAGTTGATCCGTTTGAATTTATCTTCTTTTTTGGTCACCACCGATTTAAATCCCCAGCGATTGTACAAGTCGGGTCTCGGGGGTTTTAGTAACTCGTCATAGAGTGGGTAGCGGGCCAGAAATAAATTCTTCAACTCGAACGGCCCCTCCCGGAGACCGAAGTAATAGTTCAGTTTTCGATCGTTAAACCACGCCCCGCTATTTTCCTTGTCCAGATACCCCCGCGACAGGTCGAAGATCACATAACGGGGCCGAACCGATTTCATGGCCAATTCAAACAAAGCATAATCCACGTTGAATGCACTGTTCGGCATCGCCAGCGAAAGGGTATTCAGCGTGATCTTTCCGGGGTCTATTGCCCGGTAGGTGTGCGAAGGCCCCACAATGAGAACCGCTATGCTATCCGCCTGCCTATCCAGGTACTCTTTCTTTAGCTTGAGGTAAGAGTGATCGTCGTGCCGGGTCTTTATTTCCACGAGCAGCAGAAAAACCAGCACGATCGCGATGAAGGCCCCTATTTTGATCAAGAAATTCCGCATGGCTAAAATTGAAAGTAAACAAACTCAGTCGATTCCCCACCCCAGATCAGAATGCTGAAGATAAGTAAAAGATAAGCTCCCCAGCGTACTACCGGCACCGCTTCTCCGGGCAATAATTCCAGTCCGTGATTCTTGTTGCGCTGGTGCCATTCCACGGCAAAGAAAATAAAGACGAACGCTGTTTCGATGATGGGTACTTTCGGGATGCTGAATAGGGACGTAGAGAACATTTTACGCAGCATCAGTACGGCATCCCCCAGGTCCCGGTGAATAAAAAATACCCCCACCAGCATAAATGACACGTAGGTTGTCGCCATTTGATACGTTTCTCTGATCGTGGGCAATACCTTGCCCGCAGCTACCGGCCCACGAAATTTTCGCCGCCGTTTACTAAATATCGTAGGTACGAACAGCAAAGCGTTCAGCAGGCCCCAGATAATGTAGGTCAGCGAAGCACCGTGCCAGAGGCCGGTGACAAAAAACACGATCAGAATGTTTCGGAATAGCTTAGGCTTGGTAAATCCCTTCAGCCAGGAAACGAGATAGTCACGGAACCAGGTGATGAGCGAGATATGCCACTTTTGCCAGAACTCCGCGATACTACGGGCGAACAGGGGGTAATCGAAATTTTTCATCAGGTCGAAGCCCAGAATTCTTGCCGTACCGATGGCAATATCGGAATAGCCGGCAAAATCGCAGTAAAAATGAATCACCCCCAAGACCGCTACCAGGAAAAGCGTGGCCCCGTTTTGGGCCGAAACATCAGCCGAATTACCGTACACGTAAAGGGCCAGATTATCGGCAATGACCATTTTTTTGAATAACCCCCACAGTACCTGCCGACAGCCATCGGCGGCGCGCTCGTAAGTAAATTCTCTCTTGCGCTTAAACTGGGGAATCAAGCTACCCGCCCGCTCGATGGGTCCGGCCACCAACTGGGGAAAGAAACTGACGTAGGCGAAGAAAACCAGCGGATCGCGGGTGGGTTTGATTTTTTCCCGGTATACGTCAATGGTATAACTGAGGGTCTGGAGGGTATAAAAGCTGATTCCGACCGGCAGGATAATATTCAGCGAGGTATACCCCAGGTCCGTTCCCACTATATTAAGCGCACTGCGCAAGCTATCCAGAAAAAAGTTGAAGTATTTGAAGAAGCCGAGAATTCCCAAATTAGTAGCCAAGCTAAGGTACAGGAGCAACCGCCGGTAAGGTTTAGCGGTTGTTCGCTCCAGGGCAATGCCGACCCCGAAATCAACCGCGCTACTTACAAAAATAAGCAGCAGAAACCGCCAATCCCACCACCCGTAAAAGATGTAGCTGGCCACCAGGATGAGGACATTCTGAATCCTGACGGTCCTGTTGAGCACAAACCAGTAGAGCACGAAGAAAATCGCAAAAAAGACCGCGAATTCAAGCGTAGTAAAGGTCATTTATCATCTAATAAAGTGCGGCAAATCAATACCTTCCTGAGTTCAGGAGCTGTCTGTAATAGCAAATGCTTTTTCTATAGCATAATAACACGACGGCGGGGGTGTTACCAGAACGACACGGCTTCCCGTTGCTCTTCGGTCAGTACTTCCGCTTTGAGTCTCTTGATGAGCTTGCGCCGTTCGGCTTTGGATTCTTTTTTGCGCAACTCTTCCAAATCGTATTCCGTGGCAATTTCCCGAACCTGGGCAACCTGTGCTTCACTCAGTACGATCCGCGGCTCCATGCGTTTGATCAGCCGGTCGATATAATCCTGAGACGGTTTTTCGGGTTGGAGGGCGTTGGTGGTACGCTTTTTTCGTCCCGTCGTTTTTCCGTTGGTCGTTTCACCCGCAGTCGCCGAAAGGGTATCCCCCCGGCTGTCTGACCGATCCGGTTGATCGCTGCTATCTTCGCCCGCCGCAGTGGCAGCGGGAGAATCGGTAGCAGGATTGTTTTCGCCGCCGCAGCCGCAACATACGAGCAGGAAGAGGACAACGGAGAGCATGGAAGGAGAAAAGCTCATGGGGGAAGCAGGTTTGGTGACAAATCGGGGCACAAGATAGGTAAAACCGGTTGGCAAAGCAGTCAGCTAAGTTCTCTTGTCAGCTTCCCCCCGCCGTTGCCCATACTAACCGGGGGGGGCTAGTCGTCCCGTGGAGAATGGCTAACTTTGCGGCGGACCAAGTTGCCTTTTTCCATGCCAATGAATAACGGGCCGTTTACTGTACTGACCGACCTTTACCCCCGCAATCAGGGAAAGGGAGGGTGGCAGCGCCTGCGTGCAGCCGGACAAGAATTGTACGATTACCGCTTTTTCGTGCGGCGGTTAATTGAAATCAGCCTCACCACGGATTACAAGCGATCATTTATCGGCCTGACCTGGTTGGTCATCCTCCCGCTGGTATCGGTCGTAATCTGGATTTTGCTCAACGGCGCGGGGGTCATCTCGCCGGGAAAGACGGCTATCCCCTACCCCGCTTATGTACTGCTAAGCACCTCCATCTGGGGCTTTTTTGCTGAATTTTACCGCAGTACCAGTCGGGTTTTCATCACCTACGGCCGCATGATGTCGATGGTGGACTTCCCGCGGGGAACGGTTCTGTTGGAGGTGCTGGCCGTTCACCTGATCCGCTTCGCCATTCCGTTCTCCCTCAATGTGATCGTCCTCCTGTTATTCGGCGTCCGGTTTACCTGGTGGGCCCTTCTTTTCCCACTGACCCTGGTGCCCCTGTTGCTGGCCGGAGCGGCTGTCGGTCTGCTGGTCGCCCTGCTGAGGATCGTGGCGGTGGATATCAGCAACCTGGCCGACGAGGGCATCCGTTTATTGATGTTTTTAACGCCGGTGATCTATGCCCCCAGGATCAATTTGGGTGCCCTGTCCTTCATCATCGAATTGAATCCGATGACCTACCTGATCAGCTTTAGCCGTGACCTACTGACCAAGGGAACCTTTTACGAACCCACCTACTACCTGCTTACCCTGGGAGGCACCTTGCTGTTGTTTGTGGGTTCCGCACGCCTTTACCGCCGGGCACAGCCCCGGATCATGGAACGTTTGATCAATAACCGATGCCTATTCCCCCCCTGTTATCGGTTCGCGGGCTGAGCAAAAAATTCAGCCGGGACATCAAATACAATATGTACTACGGTATCCTGGATCTGACGCGGCGGCAAAACCGGATCACGGCCCAACCACCCGTGCTGCGGAAGCGGGAATTCTGGGCTGTGAGTGAGGTAGGCTTCTCCCTCCAGGCCGAAGTGTTCGGCGTAGTGGGCACCAACGGCTCCGGTAAGACGACGCTGATGCGGCTGATCTCCGGTATTTTCCCGGTCGACACCGGCCAGATCCTGACGCCACCGGACCTGCGCATCACCGCCATCTTCGCCCTCAGCTCCGGGATGGCACCCGCTATTCACCGGCCGGGAGAACATCTACATCAAGGGCGCGATGTACGGTATGAGCCGCGAACGGGGTGGAAGCTCCAAATCCCCTTCATCGAAGACTTCGCCGAGCTGGGGGAACGGCTCGACCGCCCCTTCGGCAACTACTCCAGCGGCATGCGCGCGCGCCTGAGCTACGCCATCGCCATGGCGACCGAGCCCGACCTGTTCATCATCGACGAATCACTAGCGCAGTGGGGGATTCGGCCTTCAAGGCCAAGTGTATCGACAACCTGAAGGAGTTTGCGGCCCGGCCCGACAAGGCAGTGATCTTTGTTTCCAACCAGATTCCGCAAAGTACTCAAAGTGGCCACCCGCGTCCTGATCATGGATACCGGACCAGTATCATCCACGAATCAACCGATATTGCCGAAGCATTGGAATTTTACGCCCTCAACTCCTATAAAGGCAAAGACGAGGAACAACGCCGGCGGGAGTTACGCAAAATTCAGGAT
>CAVPZP010000057.1:0-10403 GCA_963710215.1 Lewinellaceae bacterium
AAAATGCTTTTCTTGCGGTTCATGGAAGCACTACTCCTCCTATTCTGCCTTGTTTTTCCCGCGCTGGCGATTTATCTGGTGAGCCGCCCCGCCTGGCCGGCGGCCTTGAGTAGCATCGTGCTGTGCTATCTAATCGGAATAGTGATCGGCAACGCGCTGCCAAGCTTGGCTGCCGCCGCTCCCTTACGCGAAGTGGCGGGTGGAAGCATGTTGCTGGCCCTGCCGCTATTGCTATTTGGCATTGATGTGCGCAAGAGTATCCGCGATGGGGGACCGATGCTGCTGGCGTTCGGGCTGTGTTGCCTGAGCGGACTGATCTGTACGGGAATAACCGCCCTGCTATTGCGCAATTACCCGGACGGCTGGCGGATTGCGGCCATGCTGACCGGCCTTTATACTGGCGGAACACCGAATATGCAGGCGATCGGGATGGCACTGGAAGCACCGGTAGACTATGTGGTACTGCTACAGGCTTCGGACATCGTATTGGGTGGTGCTTATTTACTGGGGCTGATTAGTTTCCTGCCGCGCATTTTTGCCCGCTGGTTTCCCGCCTCACCGGGGGGCGGGGAGGAAGCGGTTGTCGGTCAGAACGAGGCAAATAGTTTCGGTTGGCGCGACCGGTTACCTCCCTTCACGGCCAGTGTGGCTCTGGTGGCCGCCGCCCTCGGGATAACGGCGGTGATAACCGGTGACATCAAACACGATGCCCTGGTGATTTTGCTGGTTACCGGACTTGGTTTGTTAGTGGGCCACTTGACGCGCAAAAACCCCTGGGAGGGGGCATTCAACACAGGAGAATATTTCCTGCTGATTTTTTGCATTGCCCTCGGGATGTTGTCTAATTTCGGTGAACTGTTCACCTCCGGTACCGATTTGCTACTTTTTTCCGCCTGTGCCCTTACGGGTACCACTCTGCTGCACCTGTTGTTATGTTACCTCCTGCGGATCGACCGCGACACCGTCATCCTCAGCAGCGTGGCGGCTTTCTACAGCCCCATATTCGTGGTTCAGGTATCGGCGGCACTGGGTAACCGACGGCTATTGGCACCCGGTATTGCGGTTGGTCTACTCGGGTTCGCTCTGGGTAATTTTCTCGGTATCGGTCTTGGCTATACGCTTCGGTGGCTGACGCTTGGGTGATCGATTGAGTTGGGAGAGTAATGCACTCTGACTGACCAATCGGAAAAAACTACTCAATCGGTATTCCGGCTTATCGTACTCGCTGAGAAACCGATCAGAATCTTCGTAGATGGCATCGCTCATGAGTAATGCCACGGGTTGCAGTGGTCTTAGGTGGGCAAACGTGATGCGTACCATGGCAATGAGGGGAAGTGCGATAACCATTCCCGCTACCCCCCAAATATAGCCGCCGATGATGAGGGCAAAAATAGCGGTCAGCGGATTGATATTGACCTTGTTGCCCACAATCTTGGGGGTAATGATGTTGCCCTCCAGCGCCTGGATGGTTCCGTAAAGAAGTACTACCGCAACCGGCTGCCAGAAATCGTCGGTAGTTGCCACGGCATAAATAAATGGCAGTAACCCGCCGATGGTGGTGCCGATGTATGGAATCACGGCAAGCAACGCACCGAGAAATCCCCACAGAAACGCATATTCGATGCCGATTAAATATAGCCCAGTGCTGTTCAGAATACCCAACAGGAGCATGACCAGTAGCAATCCCATTAAATAGTCCTGCACGACTTGCTGTATTTCGTACAATAGCACGGAGCCTTCCTCCCGGCTTTTTTTGGGCATTTGCGCCAGTAAGAACCGTTTAAAAGCGGTTCGGTAGAGCAGAAAGAAGAAAACGTAGATGATGACCAGAAAAAAATTGGCCAGCATGGTGGTGGAAGACAGGAGCGATGCGGCGATCAAATCACCCGGTTGCTCCACTAATTGCTCTAACCCGTCTGCGATTATGGCATCGGCCTGCGACTTCTGGAAACCGGCGAATTGGGTAATACTATCTACCATGTGGTCCAATCCTTTGAGTAGACCGTCGGCTATCTCCTGCGAATTGGCATAAATGTTGAGCAACTGAACGCCGAAAAAAAAGAGTATTCCCAGTAAGGGCAACAAAGCAACCAAAAAAGTTACAAAAATAGCCGCCACCCGGCTGCGTAGCAACCGCTCGAACCGATCGCAGATCGGTTTGAACATGAAAGTAAGAAACAGAGCCAGTACTACCGGAACGAGGAAATCCTTACCCACGATCAGTACGTAGGTAAGGATAACCAGAATTATCAGTAGATAAGCAATCCGCTGAATACTCAGCTGAAATGCAGGCGGCTTAACTTTACTCGGATCACCCATCGGCGGGCTTATCGTCCTTCATGAATTGAATATAAATGAAGGTAATGAGCATCCCGAATACAAAAACCGTCATGGCCAGCATAATACCGTTGATCATCACATCGGGAAATGAATTTCCTTCATTATAGAACTGCTGAAAGGATAGTTTTGGGCTAATTAGGGAAAGTATGGCATTGATGATAATGATGGTCACGGCCGCCGTACCTGCGATATAACCGCCGAGTTGAATACCATCCTTAAATATTTTTCCTTCCGGCAAATACCGCTTGTAGGCATTTAATGCTAACCCCAAAATAGGAATGAACACCAGGTGCATGGGTAGATTAGCTAAAAAGGAGGGATCGTTGAGCGCAACATTGATAATAACCAGGTAAACGGCCATGATTACACCGGTAAGGATGCCGTAATTCCGGCCGCGTCGCGCCAGATTAAATCCTTCAGCGACACGGGTCTTAGGCGGGTTATTATGTAATTGCTTGTCCTGGCGTTCCAGGCGCTCTTTAAGTTTATAGGCCATGAGGGTGGTATTTGAAAGTATGAGAGTTGATAATGGCGGCAGCTTAGAGCGGATACGCTTAACGGCCGCCCATATAGCGGCTTTTCATCTGTTCGATTTCGCGGATACGCTGTTCTAGTTCTGCTACCTTTTCGGCTTTGTCCTGCTCGGTTACGATCTCTTCACCGATATCATCGCGTTCGTCCTGGATCTTTTCTTCGTAGTCGGCAATTTTCTTTTGCCACTTTTCGATTTTCTTCTTGCTTTTCTGTTGGTCTTCCGAAGCATCCTCGCGGTCATCACGAACGTCCTTCAACTCATCGTTAAGTTCGGCCAGTTGGTCACCGAAATACTTGTCGTAAAAATACGTCTGAAAATCGCGCATGATGGCCTTTGCAGCCTGATAACTGGAGGTATACTGCGTATTGCTAGCTTCCACGTCATAGCCGAAACTCACCCCCATATATACGGTTGATCCGTCACCGGAGTCGGCAACTTTGGTCATCAGATCGAAGTTCTTATCGGATACGGCGGGAATACTCACCTGCTCGGCAACCATGGTGATTTGGTTACGATCCTTATCTTTTTTGTCAATGTCGACATCGTACTTGTCATCCCAAAATTCGTCCCACTTGTCTTCCACGACATCACGCGGCGCATCTATTCGCACCATCACGGCACTCATACTGCGCTTGTCGAAAGTAGTGGAGGTCTCCTCCACGTATGACTGGGCCACAATAGCACCGGCTATACAGAAGAAAAGGGCGAAAAGGACTAATCTATTTAGCTTACTCATATTAGTTGTTGTCTGGGGTGGTTAAAGTAAAGGAGGGTAGGGTAGGGTTAGTCTTCCAGTTGGGGAACTCGCTGAAAACGATCCGCCTGGCGAATGTGATCCAGTACGATCCCGTGTTGGCGTTCGAGCAATTCCTTGATATCGGAGCGGTCTTCGATTCCGGGGCTGTTCTGTGCTTCCGAGTAGTAATCTCCCGTTTCCTGTTCGGATTGGTAGATCATTTCGGCAATTTTGACGCGGTTATTCGTATTCACGGCTTGCGTCCAATCATCGCCATGACTTTCTAGGTAAGAGTTACCCTGCTTGCTGGGCGTATGCACGCCACCGGACATATCGGCAATGATCTGATTGACCTCGGTCCGCAACTGCTCCCGGTATTCGGATAGCACGTTCAAAAAGCGCACCAATTTATTCTTGTCGTCGCCATCGTTCAGTTGCGTTGCCGCCGCCCGATAGTTCCGGGCGTCTTCGGTATGGCGTAGACCCAGGCTGGTCAAAATTGAATCAGGTCCTTGCGCGGAGTCAGAATACGGCCTTTTCATAAGCGGTTATTTCCTGACTAATCGTTGAAAAGCGGGTAAATGTTCATTTTTACCAGCTGCGGAACAATGGTTGCTAGTCGGTACTCACCGACACAACTCTGGTTCAGGCCCGTTCTACCTCATTTTCGGATTTCAGCACTTTGTCGCCGTCTTCCTGCTCGATGTAAAGTGCTTTGTTATCCTTCGTGCCCTTGCGGGTTACCTCGCTCCCCTTTATCGTTTTGGTGACCTCTTCGGAGTGCGTTTCAATAACTTTGCCGGTAGCGGTTCCATTGCCCCACTTCCAGGTCACTTTTGTTCCTTTGCGTATCATAATTGTCTGATTTAAAATTGAGTTGATGCATGTTTTTACCAACCGGCTGCTACCGGCCGGGCAAAAAAGGGCGGGAAAAACAGTTGTCTTTCCCGCCCCGGCGGGCTACATCTCAGTAGCGGTAGATTGGTGGATTACTCCAAGTCACCTTCGGGATCAAGCGAACGCTCGATGCTCTTCAGGGTCTCGTCGCTTTCGCGCTTGAAGTTCTTCCAGCCTTCGTTCACGTCACCTTTAAAGTCTTTCCAACCGGCTTCCATATTGTTTCCAACACGGTTCATGCGGCCATCCAGATCGGTGCGGTAGTCACGCAGTTCACGCATCTCTTCGTTGATTTCTTCCTTGCGCTCCTCGTTAGCCTCGGCCATCTCAGCTTCCAGCTCAGTCATGCGGCGGTCGATGTTGGCACCGGCCTGGCGGAATTCGCCATCCAGCTCATTGCTTTCTTCTTGGTACTCGGCACTGATGGCATTGCCGGCTTCTTCAATCTCGTCACCGGCCTTTTCGGCGGGCGTACCTTCTGCGCATGAGGTCAGGGCGAAACCGCCGAAGATCATCAGGGCAAAGGTCATTATCTTTAAAAACTTCATAATCAAATTGTTCTGGTTGGTTAATGTTCCGTCCCGCTTGGTGGTTGGTCGTGCGGGTATCGGTGATAAGCAAAGACGAACATCGGTTCGTCTCCGTATCATGTTATGCGTTTGTTAGAAGGAGAAATACGGTTCAGATGTTCGTTTCCGGTTCAGAAATTATTTCTCTTCCCCCGCAGGTTCATTTCCTCCCGGGCCGCCGGCGGCTTCATCCACCTTACCAGGTGACTGACCCAGCATTTCATTAAGTTTTTCGCCACCCTTGATCCCGAAATCCAGGGTACGGATCGGGAACGGAATCATGATATCATTGGCATCGTAAGCTTCGGCAATAGCAATGATGGCTTTCGACTGCGCATCCAGGTAAGATGCCTGATCGGTCTTGCGTTCATCCATCCAGAATCGTAGGGTATAGTTGATGGAGCTATCGCCAAACTCGTTGAAGAACAGTTGCACGTCCTTACTCTCATCATAGGGCACGGCATCCTTCACGGCCTGAATGGTTACCTTCTTCACTTTACGCAGGTCGTCGCCGTAGCTCACGCCGCAACTCACGTCCACCCGACGCATCTTCAGCACGGAGTAGTTGACCAGTATACCTTGTGCCACATCCTTGTTCGGGATCACGATCTCTTGCCCCTGCAGCGAGCGTAGTTGGGTGGTCCTGAGCGTGATCTTGCTTACAATTCCCTTTTTATCGCTTATCTCCACCAAATCACCGAGGTTGAAAAAAGACTGCGTGGAAATAATAATCCCCGAAAACAGGTTCAGAATCGGGTCCTGGAACGCCAGACCGACCGCCAACCCTACCACGCCGGCACCGGCCAATATGCTCTGCAGGGTACCGCTCATGCCCATGATACTCAGTACCAGTAGCAAGACCAGCACGCCGAATATAAAGGTCATGATACTCGACAACAAACTGGCCACCGTGGTCTGCGAGGTAATCTTGTTGGCCAGCCGATCGAAGTACTTCCGCAAAAACCGCGTCAGCATAATGCCGAAAACCAGGGCCAGCGTAGCCAGCAAAATGTTAGGCAATAACTTGATTCCCTCCTTATACCAGGTCTGTAACTCCGCGTAGAGCGGTTGTAAGTCGAACTTGAAATCTTCCATAAAATCGTCGCGTCGTTTGTCCGGGTGGTTCTAAAAAGGTAGCAACCCGGCAGGACAGCCAATAGTTCGTCACCGCTCCCCCGGTGGCAGGTAGTGCTTCTTCACCAGTTCATTCACGCTCGCCTGGCGCACGTCCTGCACCACGCCGCTAAAGTGCAGGGTCTTCCCGGCCAGCGCATGGTTAAAGTCCACGCGCACCGTCTCCTCGTCGGTATCCAGCACCAGCCCGTTTCGCTGTCTTCCACTCTCATCGGCTACGTTAATATAGGTGCCCACCTGCAGCAGTTCAGGCTGCAAATTACCGTCGCGGTCCTGAAACAGTCCCAGCGGCAGGCTACGTATCAGCTCGGGGTCGGCATTTCCATAGGCTTCCTCGGGCACCAGCGTAAAAGCAAAGGGCGACCCGGCATCGCGGCCGTACAAATGGCGCTCCCAGGCGGGCAACATCCGGCCCACGCCGTACATGAAGTGGTGTTGGTGCAACACATCCATCCGTTCCAGCAGCGGCCCGGTCTCACTGCCCTCCCGCACTTCATAAGACAGGCTCACTATTCTAAAATCATCTACGGTCATGGGTCCGAAACCGGGCGCGGCGAAAAAAAGTTCAGCCCCCGTGCAACCCCTCCCGTTTACCTTCGACCTTTATTTAAACACCCTTATTCCTTCCTTCCCTCATTCCTTCCTTCCCTCAATCCTTGTTCCCCCCCGGCCCCCCGAAGGGGGGTGAGTAACGCCCCGTACCAACCTTCAATCCTTCATTCCCTTTTTCCCTCATTCCTTGTTCCCCCCGGCCCCCCGAAGGGGGGTGAGTAACGCCCCGTACCAACCTTCAATCCTTCATTCCCTCGCTCCTTCACTCCTTACATCCCTCATTCCTTCCATCCTTCATTCCTTGGTCCCCACCCGCCCCTGACCGGGCCGTCCGTCGGGCCGTCCGCCGCTCGCTGTTCGCTCGGCCCCTGCGGGCTGCTCCCTGTCGGTCGCCCGGCTACCACCCCTGGCCCTTTTAAACCGATCGTTATCTTTTAATCCTCAACTTCTCTCACCCCCAATATTTCATCCATAAACCTTTTCACCATGCATCGCATCACCGCACTTTTCTTCATCACGCTACTCTGCCTGCTCGCCGCCGCCCCCCAACTCTCCGCCCAGCGCTGGGGCAAGGGCACCAAAGGAAGCCGCAACGTCATTTCCCAGGAACGCAACCTCTCCGGCTTCGACGCCGTCGAAGTCAGCGGCGGGCTGGAGGTCATCCTCATCCAACAATCCGGTTTCTCTCTTACCGTGGAAGCGGACGACAATATCCTCGACCAGATCATCACCGAGGTTCGGGGCAAGCGATTATTCCTACGCACGGAAGGCAGCATCATCAACGCCAAACAGATGCGTATCACCGTCGGCATGCCAACCCTTACGGCCCTCAGTGCCAGCGGCGGCACGCTGGTCAAAACCCAGGGCCGCTGGGAAACCGACGAGTTTCAGGTTGCCACCAGCGGCGGCTCCAACGTCACCATGTCCACCATCAAAGCCGGCACCGTCCGTATGGCCACCAGCGGCGGCTCGCTGATCAAAATTTCCGGCGAAACCGATGAGTTTGTCCTGGCCGGCAGCGGCGGTTCGCGCATCGACGCCGACCAGCTTCGTGCCCAAAACGTGGAAGCCAGTTCCAGCGGTGCCTCCAGCATTTCCGTTTACGCCGCCAGGTCCATTACCGCCAACGCTTCCGGTGCCAGCAGCCTTAGCTACGACGGCCGACCCGAGCAAGTCCGCGTCAAAGCCGGAATGGCCTCCAGCGTGAACAGCCGCAACTGATTCAACCGACCACTTACCATTCCATAGCGACCGTTTCGTAATCCACTACCCAGTGAGTATGGCGGTTTGCTATGGTTTACCTTATCTTGCCAAAGATTTCTCGATAAGAGTTAATCATAGGGATGACTTTTGGGCCCGGGCACTTTGCACCGGGCTTTTTTTATGCCCCGTTTCGAGCTAGATTACAGATTACTAGAATAACCAAAAAAGCAGCGTCGGCACCTCGGCCGACGCTGCTTTTTTGCTAGCAATGATTTATCAGAACAACCGCGATCAACCATTGATCTTCTGAAACATCATCACGCCCCAATCCACAAACCCTTCTTGCGTGGCTTTTACCCAGGCTTCGTAACCGGCCTTGGTTTCCTCAAAGTATGATTTGGACGTGGCGGCAATCACTTCTTTCTTTTTTTCTTCCAGCTGCGCCAGCATTGCCGTATAGTGGTGCTCCAGTTGCTCGGACATTTCGCTGTAGTAGATCTTCTGCAAAAACGCCCGGCCGGCAATGCTCTCGTATTCATCGGCCGTTATCAGGGCATTCCCCGGCAGGGTATCCAGCAGGGGGCGCATCTTCTCCTCGGGATAATCCTCGCTCTGAAAGGAGCCGGAAAAGATAAACCGACCCGAATCCTTTAGCACCCGGTGGATGCCCTTAAACACCTTGCGGTCCCGGCTGCCGTGCAGCAAAATATCCTGGCACCAGACCATGTCAAAAGTCTGACGGTCGTAGGGTATCTCGTTAAAGGGACCCTGCGTGATGATGAGTTTCTTCTGAATCTCCAGCCGGTCTACTTCGCCCTGGTTGAAAGTATTTTGCTCCTCGTCGTTGTTCAGACAATCGACCTTACTGCCGTATTTGTCCACCAAATAGCGGGCTACTCCACCGAAACCGGAACCTAAAATAAGGACACGGGAACTCCGCTTGAGGTTAGGCGTCAGGCGCAGCATTTTAGCCGTCGTGTTTTCGCGGGCTTTTTCTACGCTCGCTGTCTTGGGACGGTAAATGCCTACGTGTTCACCGTGTTCCGTACCCAACACTTGTAGAAGGGCATCGTGGTTTTGTAATTCGCTTTTTTTCGTGGAGGCACCTGCGGGCATAATTATTCTTGGTTATAGTCAGTCTAAAAGTCGGATAAAGTCCACAAATGTAATCAATTTGGAGACAATTTGTTCGTACTTCCTCAGCACTACCTGATTGATTACGTAATGGACTGCTCCTGCTCCGCTTCTTTCGGCAAACCTTCGATCCCGTTGACCGTCGTGTACTTGAACGAGAGTTTTTTATCCGGGTACATATACTTGTAGGCCGATTGCATCGCCATCGTTCCCTCGTGGAAACCGCAGAGGATCAGTTTGAGCTTACCGGGGTACGTATTGATATCGCCGATGGCGTAGATGCCGGGGGTGCCGGTGCTGTAATCGGCCGTGTCCACTTCAATGGCGTTTTTGTTTACCTGCAAGCCCCACTCGGCAATCGGACCCAGTTTGGGCGACAAACCGAACAGCGGCACGAAGTGATCGGTCTCCTTCACGAATTCCCCGCGCTCCTTGTGTTTTACTACCACGCCGGTCACTTTGCCTTCACCCCGTAGTCCCACGGCCTGGGCATCGGTTAGCAGATCAATTTTTCCGTCGGCGGCCAGTCGTTCCACTTTTTCCACGCTATCCAGTGCCCCCCGAAAATCCTTGCGGCGGTGGATGAGCGTGACTTCCGCCGCAATATCGGCCAGGAAGATGGTCCAGTCCAGTGCCGAATCACCGCCGCCGGCCAGTACCACCCGCTTGCCGCGGTAAAATTCTGGATCGCGGATGATGTACTCCACGCCGTTATCTTCGTAGGTTTCCAGGTTCTCGATCGGCGGCTTGCGCGGTTCGAAACAACCCAGGCCGGCGGCAATACAGATAACCGGTGCCTGAATAACGGTGCCCCGATTTGTCGTTAACCGGTACATTTTATCGCCCACTTTTTCCAATCTCTCGGCCCGCTCGCCCAGCGTGAATCCGGCATTGAACGGCTTGATCTGCTCCATCAGATTATCCACCAGCTCACCAGCCAGCACACTCGGGTAGCCGGGAATATCATAAATCGGTTTCTTGGGATAGATCTCGGTTAGTTGTCCGCCGGGCTGCCCTAGTGAGTCCACCAGGTGGCAGCGCAGTTTCAGGAGTCCGGCTTCAAAAACGGTAAACAGGCCGCAGGGTCCGGCACCGATAATCAGGATGTCAGTAGTAATCATGGAATAGGGAAAAAATTCAACGTATTAGGAGGGAGAACAGCCGGAGTGGGCCAGGGTTGTCCCGGCGGGGTCAGAAGGGTGGGGGAGCGACTGATTTTATCGCGGTACAATTGCGTGAGGTGCCTGGAAGGGGAGGGTGAAACCCGAAGCCCGCAGGGCCGAGCAGACCTGCGAGCCTGGAA
>CAVPZP010000058.1:0-29413 GCA_963710215.1 Lewinellaceae bacterium
GATATTTTGCTGAATGGAGGAAACGAAGAACTCCGGCACGAATGTTTTCTCCTGTTGCTGGGAGAGGTCGAGGCCAAGTTGGTGCGGAAGGTAAAGTTTCTCAAAACAGTAGCCTCCGCATAGACATTGCCCACGGCCCGGCTGCTGAATCCGCCGCTATTCTGAAATTCGATCTGCGCGGCCGGGTTACCCACCGAGGCGCGGATGCTGGTATTGCCGAAATTGCCCAGACTGTCCACGGCCGGCACCGTCGGGTCGGCGCGGTAGGCGTTGGCGATCACCCCGGCGGGGGACTCGAAATCCGTACGGATCGGGGAGATGTTGTGGCCCAGCCTTACGTTGTCTGTCAGCTTATATACGTTGTTTAGGCGCAGGTTCAGCCGCTTGAAGCGGGACCCGTCAACAATTCCTTCCTGGTCGAAGTAATTGGCGCTGAGGAAAAAGGTCAGTGCATCCGATCCGCCCCGCGCCGAAAGCTGGTGGCTCTGGATGGGCGCGTTCTGGAAGATCACGTCCTGCCAATCGGTGCCCTCGCCGAAATCGGTTGTCTCGGGAAAGGGTTCGGCGGTGCCCTCGTTGCGTCCTACCTCATTAGCCAGCGTAGCGAACTGATCGGCATTCACGAGGTCGATCTTGCGGGCCACTTCCTGGGTGCCGTAATAGGAGTCGATCTCGAAGATGGTTTCACCCTTCACCCCGCCCTTGGTGGTCACGATGATAACGCCGTTTGCCCCCCGCGAACCATAAATGGCCGTGGCCGAAGCATCCTTCAGTACATCTACCGATGCCACGTCATTGGGGTTCAGGTAGCCGATGTCATCCACCAGCATGCCGTCTACCACAAACAGCGGACTTGCATTATTGAGCGTACCCGTTCCCCGGATGCGGATAACGGCATCTGCCCCCGGCTGCCCCGAAACGGGTGTCACCAGCACTCCCGCAATCTTACCCTGCAGGGCTTGTCCCACCGAACCGGTGGCGATACGGGCAATTTCCTCGCCCTTCACGCTGGCCACGGACCCGGAAAGGTCACTCTTACGCTGCACCCCATAACCCACCACCACTACCTCATTCAGGATCTCGGCATCGGTGGCCAGTGCCAAATCGATGACCGCGCGCCCGGCCACGGCTTCGTCGCGGGTCTGAAAGCCGGTGTAGGAAAACTCCAGCGTATCGGTGGGCAGTACGGAAATGGAGTAGGTGCCGTCCACATCCGTGATTGTTCCGGTGCTGGTGCCCTTGACCAGGATATTCACCCCGATCAGGGTTTCGTTAGTGGCCGCGTCCGTCACCGTACCGGTTACGGTGCTGCGCTGGGCCGCGCCCGCCGCCGCGCCGAGCAGTAGCGTAAGCGTGAGTAAAAGTTGGTAGCATGGTTTCATTGACGTTGGTTTTAAGAGGAAAGGATAGTTAACATTAGCGGTCGTCGCGCAGGCGGATGCGTACCTTGTTCGGCGCGTCCGAGTTGCCGCCCACGTAGACATCAAAATCACCCGGTTCGGTCTGAAATTCCAGGTCGGCGGTGTAGAAAACCAGGTCGGTGGTGTTTAGGGTAAAGGTTACCGTCCGCGACTCGCCGGGTTGCAGCATCACCTGCTCGAAGCCCTTCAGTTCGCGCACCGGCCGGGTCACGCTGCCCACCAGATCGTGTACGTAGAGTTGCACGGTTTCCGAGCCGGCGTACTTGCCGGTGTTGGTCACTTTCACGCTCACCGTCACCGGTTCGGTATCGCTGAAATCGGTGCGGTCCACCGTCGGTTGGCCGTAGGTGAACGTTGTATAGCTCAGTCCGTGCCCGAAGGGGTAGAGCGGCGAATTCGGGATGTCCAGGTACTTGCTGGTATACTTATTATTCAGGTCCAGCGGCCGGCCGGTGTTCTTCATGTTGTAATGGATCGGCACCTGACCCACGCTGCGCGGAAAGGTCACCGGCAGTTTGCCCGACGGGTTGTAGTCGCCGAACAGCACATCGGCCACGGCGTGGCCGCCCTGGGTGCCGGGAAACCAGGTTTCCAGAATGGCGGCTGCCGTGGTGTCCAGTTCGGGGATGGCCAGCGGCCGGCCGTTCATCAGCACCACCGCCACCGGCTTGCCGGTGGCAATCAGTTCGCGCACCAGTTCCAGTTGGTTGCCGGGCAGGTCCAGTTCCGACCGCACGGCGGCCTCGCCGCTCATCCACCAGTTTTCGCCCACCACGGCCACTATCGCATCGGCGTTGCGGGCCACGTTCAGGGCGGCGGTAAAACCGTCGCGGCTCATGCCTTCCACCTGCGTCCCCTCGGCGTAGGTTACCTGGCCGGCCCCCACTTTCGCGCGGATTCCCGCCAGCACGGTCACGCAGTCCTCGGCGCGTCCGTCGGCGTGCCAGCTGCCCAGCATATCGGCCTTGCTGTCGGCCAATTGGCCGATCACGGCCACCTTGGCGGTCTTGTTCAGGGGCAGGGTTTGTCCCTCGTTCTTCAGCAGCACGAACGATTTGCGCGCCACGTCCCGCGCCGCCGCCAGGTGCCCGGCCGACATGATCTCGTCCCGCTCGCGCTCCGCATTGCCGTAGCGGTAGGGGTCGTCGAACAGCCCCAGCTCGTACTTCACGCGCAGCACGCGGCGCACCGCCTCGTCTATTTGTGCCACTTGCACCCTGCCTTCCGCCACCGATTTTTTCAGGTGGTTATAAAACACCGCGCCCTGCATGTCCATGTCCACGCCCGCCTGCAGGGCCAGTTCGCCCGCCTCCTTTTCATCGGCTACCACGCCGTGCGGGATCATCTCGTTGATCGACGTATAATCCGTCACCACAAAACCGTCGAAACCCCACTCATCGCGCAAGATCTGCGTCATCAAATAGCGGTTTCCCGTGGCCGGAATCCCGTTCAGTTCGTTAAACGAGGTCATCACCGATTGCGCCCCCGCATCCAGCGCGGCTTTGAACGGCGGCAGGTAAGTCTCGCGCAGCACGCCGTCCGAGATGTCCACCGTGTGGTAATCCCGTCCGGCCTGGGCCGCGCCGTAGGCGGCAAAATGTTTCACGCAGGCCAGCAGCGTATTGGCCGCGCCCAGGTCACTACCCTGAAAGCCCCGCACCCGTGCAGCGGCAATCAGCTTACCCAGGTACACGTCCTCGCCCGCACCCTCGCTCATGCGGCCCCAGCGCGGGTCACGCGCTATGTCCACCATGGGCGCAAAGGTCCAGTGCAGGCCCGCCGCCGTCGATTCCACGGCCGCCACGCGGGCACCCTTCTCAATGGCCGCCATATCCCAACTCGCACTCTCGCCCAGCGAGATCGGGAAGATCGTCCGGTACCCGTGGATCACGTCATAACCCAGCAGCAGCGGTATCCCCAGCCGGGTTTCCTCCACCGCCATCCGTTGCAACTTATGCGTGTAGGCACTGGTGTGGGCATTAAAGATCGCCCCGGCCCGGCCCGCCTTAATGTCCGCCTCGTACCCCTTCCGCATCGTGGGCCCCGTCACGTCCCAGTCGCTGGTAAACAGCGTCATCTGGCCGATTTTTTCGTCCAGCGTCATCAGCGCCAGCAGGCTGTCCACGCGCTGGTCAACGGTTTTGCCCGGCATCGGCTGGGCCGTCAGCGTGGGTTTGGTCGCGTTGCAGGCCGCCAGAAATAGCAGCAGCCCGGTAAAAGAAAAAAGGCAAAACGTAATCTTCATCAATTTCATAAGCGTGTCGGCTTGGATTATTTTACGGTTAAAGGTAAGGTTTTCGTGTCATTCTTCCCCATCGTATTCGGGTGAATGGAGCCGGCCTCCCTACTCCCATAGTTCACGTCGGATCGAGTAGCCGGGTGCTCACAAACTACCCTCGCTATCTCGTTCTCGTCCTAACTGTCTACCCTTTACCATTACTCCTCCGGGCGTGTCACCGGCCGAAGGCCGCTGCCGGTCCCTTCCGGGCTTCGCTGTTCGCTCGGTGCTGCGCACGCCCCGCTGCGCGGATGCCCCTCCAGGCACCTCACGCGGGTTAATGATTAGCTTCGCTGCTTCTCTCGATCATAAATGATCTTTCGAGGTGAGTGACTGAATGATTGAATGATTGACTTCGACAAATCGCTTTGCGATTTAGAGAAGCACCGTAGGTAATGATTGAGTGACTGAATGAATGTCAATAGGCTTCGCCCGTACTCTAGTAGGCAAGTTGCGCCTGCCGGTATTATCGTACTATAGTATCCAGCCTACACATACACATTTCCCCACCCCCGCCCGCCCCCCCCGAAGGGAAGGGGGCACACACGAACCAGAACGCACTCCGTCACCCCTCTCCCCTGGGGAGGGGGCGCACAAGAACAGAACACCCCCCGTCACCCCTCTAACCTCCGCGATCTGGGGATCGCGACCCCATTAAAACCGTCACCCCTCTCCAGAGCGGCGGCTGGGGAGGGGTCGCACACGAAGCAGAACGCATCCCATCACCCCTCTCCCGAGGAGAGGGGCCGGGGGTGAGGGACCACGGAGCCGCACAAAAACCAGAACGCACCCCGTCACCCCTCTAACCTCCGCGATCTGGGGATCGCGACTCCATCAAAACCGTCACCCCTCTCCAGAGCGGCGGCTGGGGAGGGGTCGTACACGAAGCAGAACGCATCCCATCACCCCTCTCCCGAGGAGAGGGGCCGGGGGTGAGGGACCACGGAGCCGCACAAAAACCAGAACGCACCCCGTCACCCCTCTAACCTCCGCGATCTGGGGATCGTGACCCCATCAAAACCGTCACCCCTCTCCAGAGCGGCGGCTGGGGAGGGGTCGCACACGAAGCAGAACGCATCCCATCACCCCAGGCCCCCGAAGCCGGACCGAGGAAGAAGTCTATTCAGTCAGTCCTTCACCTCGAAAGATCATTTATGATCGAGAGAAGCAGCGAAGCTAAGCATTACCTGCGGTGCTTCTCCAAATCGCAAAGCGATTTATCGAGGTCAATCATTACCTGCGGTGCTCCTTTAATCGCAAAGCGATTCCTCAAGGTCAGTCACTCAATCATTACCTACGGTGCTTCTCTAAATCGCAAAGCGATTTGTCGAGGTCAGTCATTCAGTCACTCACCTCGAAAGATCATTTATGATCGAGAGAAGCAGCGAAGCTAATCATTAACCCTCCCCCCGAAACCCCGCCCGCTCCAGCCCCGCCCGCACGTACGGGTTCCGCTTCATCACCTCCCAGATCAAGCCGGTTTCGTGATTTTCCAATTGCAGAAGGATCGGCCCCTGGTCGATGCCGAGGTAGTCGGTGTCGAACCAGCCAGACTCGTTGCCGGGGCCGAAGGTGTAGGAAGGGTTGAAAGCATCGCGGAAACCGTACTCTCCCACCAGCCGGTCACCGTAGGTGTTCCAGAGGTGTTCCAGGGTGGGCAGGCAAATCTCGGGGGCGAAGGGAATGCTCCCGCCGGCGGCTGTGGGGGCAATGGTGCCGTCGTCGAAACCGCCGTCGAATTCAGGGCCGCGCGCGGAATAGCTCCGAAACGGGCGGCCGTGGTAGGTGTGCCGCTCGGGTCCCCGGGCGGGGCCGTCGCAGGCGGTCAAGCCCCAGGTGAGGGGGCCGTAATCCTCGTAGCCGTGGGGGTTCTCCATACACCAGGCCCGGTTGGCCAGCGTGGCGCGGCGTGAGTTCTCGAAATAGTCCGAGTTTTTGCCCCGCATGTAATCGTCCCGGATTCCCCGGAAGTCGATGAAGATATGGCTGTACTGATGCCCGAACAGCGGCTCGAAGTTGAGGTGTTCCTGTCCGCCGTAAGTGCCCCATTCGTAAGTACTGCACCACTCCTGCCAGGCTGCGGCCGGCACCGGGTGCGTGGGCGAACCCAGGGCCAGGATCAGCAGGATCATGGCCTCATTGTAGCCGTGCCAGTCGTGGGGGATAAACCCTTTTTCAGGACGCCAGCCCATGCTGATGCGCCCCCGGTCGTTCATGGCCCAGTCCCATTCTACCGCACGATAGAGACGGTCGGCCAGGCGGCGTAGTTCGGTTTCGGTAGCGTCGTCCTCGCGGTCGAAGTAGCTCATCACCGTCAGGATTCCGGCCATGAGCAGGCCGGTGTCGATGGTGGAAAGCTCCACATCCTTGAAGCGGGTAGCGTGCTCGTAGGTGAGGAAATGGTAGAAGAACCCCCGGTAACCGGCGGTACCGCTCGCGGCCTTGCCTTTCGGTAGTTCGTTTAGCGTCCGCAAGGTCAGCAGCACCCGGCGGGCGGCTTCCTCGCGCGTTACGTAGCCCCGTTCCACGCCCACCAGGTAGCTTGCCAGCCCGAAGCCGGTAGCCGCAATGCTGGAAAAGGTGCGCCGGGGGTAGCGGTCGGGAATCTGGTAGTTGACGCTATCGGCCAATTCCCAGAAGTAGTTGAAGGTACGCCGCCGTAATTCCTCGGTGCTGTAGGGGGGCAGGGCAGGCGGCGAGTTCGCCTCGGCCGGTGCGGGCGGTTGCCGTACGGCGGGCGGGGCGGAACAATGGGGCATAAAAAACAATCCCGACAGCACCAGTAGTGCCGTCGGGATCATTTTTAGCGGCTTATTGCTTAACAAAGCGGCCGTTTGCTTGCAGCTGCCCGGTTCGATCCAGGCCGGATAGCAGGTAAACGCCCTGCGGCAGGTCACTGACCGGAACTTCCACGCGGTACTCCAGCCGGTCGGTGGCGATGCGGCGCAGTTCGCGGCCGAAGGCATCGTAAACGATCAGACTGGTGATGTCGGCGGTTTTCTCCACCCACAGGTTGCTGCTCGTGGGATTGGGGAAAACCCGGAAGGTTTCCACGTTGACGGGATTGAATACGCCGGTGGAGGTACATATGCCGTCACCGATCACAATGTCGTCGAAGTAGCTGGTCACATCTTCTCCGGTGGCTTCGATACCCAGGTCGAAGAAGATGGTCAGGGTGCGGTAATCGGCGTCACCTACGGCGGCACTGAAATCGAAGGTGATCTCTTCCCACTCGTTTACTTTCGTATTCGGTACGGATAGCTCGATGCCGGGATTCATCATCGGATTGGCGGCACCTTCTACTTTCATGCCCACGTTACCGATGTGGTCCATCAGTACTTTAACGCGCAGCGTTTTGTTGTCGCGGAAATTGATGGGTGCGTCCAGGGCGGCAAACATACCGGCGAAGGACATGGCATCGCTGGCTTTGACAAACTCACCTACGTTTTCGCTTGCGTTGAGGTCATCGGGAGAAGGGTTTTCCACGATTTCGAACCCTTTGATCAGCTCCAGGCTGCCATTGGCAAAGTACTGCCAGTTACCGATGGTCGTATTCGGCGTCTCGAAATCCGATACGCACCCCCGGTAGGAATCACGGGTGAAGAAGATGTCGTCGATATAGTACACGTCCTCCATATCGGAGACCATGTTGAAGTTGAAGAAGATGGCTACCCGGTCGTGGTTAGCGGCTTCTTCGCCGCTAAAATCGATTACGTATTCCACCCATTGCTCGGTCTCGGTAATCATTACCATTTCCTCGATGGAAGGAGAGGTGCCGCCTTCCAGTTTGACCACCATCGGCCCCGCGATGGGTGCCCAGACCTTGATGTGGAACTGATTTTCCAGGCTGAGATCGACGTTACCCGGTTGGTCCAGTACCAGTGCGGAGAAGGCATCCATCGGGTCAGTATACTCACCGACGGTAGCGCTGCTGTTTCCTTCGGACACATCGGGATTAGGGATGACGTTCAGCCGGTCGGCACCACCCAGGTAGGTGACGTTACGCTGGCACTCGAAATCATCGAGGTAATTGGTGAGCGAGTCCACGTTTTCGCAGAGGTCTACGGTCACGTTACCCTGAATGAGGTTGTCGAAGTAGTAGACGGTTCCGGCGGCCGAGGTGCCCGGATCGAAGAGGATGCGTACGCTCTCGAAATCGGTGATCATGGAAGACTCCTCGAAGTTAAAGGAAAGGTCTATCCATTCCGTGGTGGCATCGATGGTGCGCGTTACGTCACGGGTACCCGAAATAGGGCTGGATAACTGGAGCGTTACCGACTCGGAACCGTCCGGTGCCCACACTTGCAGGTTAAGCTGCGGATCGTTGGACAGGTCCAGACCGTCGGGCAGGAAGGCGGATACGGTGCTGAAAGCGGCATTGCCCTTGGTGTATTCACCCACATTGTTGCTGGTATTTGCGCCGCTCATGTCGGGGTTGGGAATAATGGCGAAAGAACCGTGATTAACGGCGTCGCTATTCAGCGGTTCCCAGCTCAGGTCGCCGCCGTCCTCGAAATCTTCGATCGGCTCATCGGGGGCACCTTCCAGCAGGCGGATGTCGTCGATGTAGTAAATATCGCCCGGCTCGGCCATTACGCCGGCATTGAAAAAGATGGCAAGGCGGGTGTAATTGGCATTGGCCTGATCGCTAAAATCGACGGTGTATTCCTGCCAGGTATTTACGGCGGTAACCGGTACGGTTATCTCGATGGAGGGGGATACACCACCTTCCAATTTGACGAAAAAGTTGCCCAGTTTGGGTGCCCAGGCCTTAAAATTGACTTGGTTGCGGGTGCTCAGGTCGATGGGGTCGCCAAAGTCGAGAACCAGTGCCGAAAACAGATCCTGGGGGTCGATGTACTGGCCCACCATCGAACTGGTGTTAATGCCCGACGGGTCGGGATTGGCGATCACCGACAGGCTGTCGAAACCGCCACCGTAGGTAACGTTCCGCTGGCACTCGAAGTCGTCGAGGATGCCTTCTTCCGGCACGGTGCCGGCGCACTCGTCGGCGGGGTTGGCCACGATGTTGTCGAACAGGTAGGTGTCGCCGCTCATTTCCACGCCGGGGTCGAAGAAGAGGACGATCTTGTCGATCTCTGTAGCATCTTCCAGGCTGCTGAAATCGACGGTATAGGTCCGCCACTGATTGATGACGGGGATATTGATCGTTTCCTCAAAGCTCTGACCGCCGCCCTCGAGTTTGAAAATGAATTTGGTAGCCACAGCCGCGTAGACGTCGATGGAAATCTTGTTGTTGACCGACAGGTCGAGCGGAGCGGGCAGGGTGGCGATGAGCAGGCTGAAGCCGGTCATGTCCGACTTGGTGTAGGAGCCGACCTGGGCGCTCATGTTGGTCTGGTCGGGGTCGGGGTTATCGATGGCTCCGTTAAAGGTGCCGTCTCCGCCCCAGCCAAGGGGAGTGCCTTCGAAGTCTTCGATAACCACCTGCGCCGTGAGGGCACTGGTGAAGGCGAAGAGGAAGGTAAGGGAAAGTAAAAGTGTTTTCACGGTAATTGGATGTTTGAAGATGATCGAAAATTGAAGTGGGGGACCTCTTCCCCGGGTCCTCCCCGGGGGGGGAGGGGTGACGGGGGGTGACTCGTACCACGTTTTTCCCCACCCCCCGGCCCCTTAACTAATCGAAAGGATCCCCTTAACCCCTTCCGCCGTGGAGGGGAGGGGGTGACGGGGGGTGTTCTATTTAGTGTGCGCCCCCTCCCCCGGCCCCTCCCCAGGGGAGAGGGGGTGACGGGGGGTGTTTTGTTTGGTGTGCGACCCCACCCCAGTCACCCTTCCCCTTCAGGGGGCGGGGGTGGGGAGACGTGTACGCGTGGGCTGGGTACTAAGGTACAAAAATATTAGCAGGCGCAGCCTGCCTACTAACTCCGAGGAGCTTGCCGACGATCACCGCAGGTAAAGTACGGGGGCGAAAGCCCCCCCGCGTGAGGTGCCTGGAGGGTGATCCGCGTAGCGGGCAGTGCGCAGCACCGACCGATAGGGAGCGCGGAAGGGACCGACCCCGGCGCGGTAGCGACGGGGGCACGCCCGCATGATAGAAAAGCGGTAGGTCAAATGGGGAATCCACGCACGTTTGCGCGGCCGGGAAGGGGGGTGTTATTGGAGCACGATGCGCCGCACGGCTGCCGTTTGCCCCGCTTGGAAGCGGAGAAAATAGAGGCCGGGAGGTAGGTCAGAGAGGTGGAGTGGTTGCGTGCCCGCGCCCGCCGGGAGTTGGCCGAGGGGGAAGGTTTTGAGGGTCCTGCCGGCGGCATCCGTGACGGTGATGGTAACGGATGTTGCTTGGGGTAAGTCAAAGTTAATGCTAATTTTACTTACCGCCGGATTGGGCGAAATGTTCAGTGCGAAGGCCTGATTGTCAATGTCTGGCGTGCGGCTGACGAGGTTGCTGTCCGGGACGAAGCCGAGGAGGGTGAGGGCGTCGGTGATCTCGGGGTTGGCCATGAAATTGTTCCAGAGGAGTTGGCTGCGGTGGTTTTCGATCATGTCGATGATGGGACCCTGGTCGATGGCGAGGTAGGAGGTGGCGAACCAGTTTTGGCCGATGTTGAAGCCGTCGTAGAAGCCGTATTCGCCCCAGAGATCTGCACCCAGATCGCGGTAGAAGTGCTTGAGGGCGGCGAGGCTCTGGTTGGGCGTGTAGGGCATGGACGAGAGCGCGGCCGTGGGGTTGATGGTGCCGTTGTCGCGCGCGAGGGTGGGTTCGTGGGCGAGGTAGCCGAAGGGGTCGTCGCCGGCGGTGAGGCCCCAGGAATCGGGACCGTAGCCGGGGTGATTTTCGGGGTTGTCGATGCACCAGGCGCGGTTGATGAGCGTCTGGTAGACGTTTTGGTTGTAGTAGTTGGTGAACTGGTCGCGGACGTAGCGGGGGTCGAAGCCGAGGTAGCTGTAGTGGGCGAAAAAGAGGGGGCCGCCGCGCTCGGTACCCACCGGCAGGGGGTAGCCGTAGTAGGTGTTGCCGTTGACGTAGTTGCCGCCGGCCCAGCCCTGGGTGTAGAGGTTGGGCGGGATGGCGTAGGTGGGGGAGGCGGCGGCGAGGATGTAGACGATGTGTGTCTCGTTGAAGCCGCGCAGCGGCAGGTTGATCTGCCAGCCGAAGTTGGGTGACCAGTGCCAGTAGAGCACGTTCTGGACGCCCTTGCGGAACCAGTTCCACTCGACGCCCTCCCAAATTTGGGTGATCTTCTGGCGCAGGACGGTTTCCTGGGTCCCGTTGCCGTCGATGTACTCGCGGACGGTGAGCAGGCCCTGGATGAGGAAGGCGGTCTCGACCAGGTCGGCCCCGTCGTCGAACTGGCTGAAGGGGATGGTGTTGCCCGTGGCGCCGTTCATCCAGTGGGGGTAGGCGCCGTGGAAACGGTCGGCGGTTTCGAGGAAGTTGACGATCTTGGTGAGTCGTTGCAGTCCCTGCTCGTAGGTGATAAAACCCCGCTCGATGCCGACCAGGATGGCCATGATGCCGAAACCCGAGCCGCCGATGGTGACGGTGCCGGTGGTGTTGCGCTCGCGGGCGAGGCCGGAGACGGGGTGGGCGAAATCCCAGAAATAGCGGAAGGTATATTCCTGCACCATGTCGAGCAGCTGCTCGTCGGTGGCCGTGAAGGTGGCCGCCGTGGCGGTGGCGGAAAACTCGCCTTCCGCGCCGGAGGTATTTTTGGCCGAGATGCGGTAGTCGAACGTCCGGTCGGACTGACCGATAAAGTCGATGTAGGACCGGTTGATGCTGGTGATGAACTTGACGAAGGTGAACTCCCCGCCCGGCTCGGCGCGGTAGATGTTGTAGCCGCTCAGGCCGGGTTCGGCACTGATGTCCCAGCGCAATTCCACGTGGCGGTCGTAGCCGGTGGCCGTCAGGCCGGTGGGTTGGGTGGGCTGGGCACTAAGGGCGAGGCCGCTGTATATAAGGAGTAGGAAGAAGGTAAGTCTGGTAATCATTCGGCGTTGGATCGGGAAAACAATTAAGGCGGGGGCGTAACTTTGGGTATGTCACGCTAACCTAGGCAAAACTATGTACTTTACTTCAATATGTGAGCAGAAATATGTTTCAGTTTCGGGCGGGGTGTCTCGGAGGTGACAAGCGGCCGGTGAAAAAATTTTCCCCCTGCGCCAACGTTTCTCGCTTCCCGGCCCGTCTATCCGGTCAGCGTGCGGAGGTATTCACTTTGCGCGCTGTCGGTCCCGACGTAAACGCGCCCTTTTAAATCCTGTAAACAACAAATTAATGAAGCCGCTAACCACCTTACTTCTTTTGCTCGCACTTTTTGCTCTGACCAATATGTCTAACTGTGATGGGGAGGATGATGGCTATCTTGAACCCTACACGGAGAGCAGTTTCACCCTCCTCCAGGTCGATTATCAGACGTTAGACTTCGAGGCCGGAAACTTTGTTCCCGCCGCGCCGGTCACCACGCCGGCCGATACGCTGCCCATTGCAGTGACTTACAATTCGCCGGGTGATTTCGGAGATATTCTGCTCGCCTCCACCATTGATAACGACACCGTTTTTTTCGGTACCATCGTGTGGGCCGGTACGGGTCAGCGTATTTCACCCGCGCAACTGACCCGGCAGCGAATTTTCAAACCATTGATGCAGCTGCCCCACTGCCTACGATCAAGAACCTTAATCCTTTCGGCGTCGACCCCGAAGATGCCGACGTGGCTGAACTCTGGGCCGCCGTGGCCGATTTGCAGGTGGTGCACGATGCGGTTGCCGATCCGGGTAGTCGGTTCGGGTTTTTTACCTATGCCCGTAGCGTGGGTGTCGGGAATCCGGCGGAGTGGGATTATTTTGTGGTGATTTATCGACCCTGATCTTTCTCCCCCTTTCATCGCGGGAGGGCTACGTTCCGGGACCTGCCGGTCCGAACTACTCCCTCCGCTACGAAAGATAGAATATCCAATCCTTCACACACTGTACCCCTACCTCAAACTTTTCCTACCCATCTTCCCCAATTTTTAAACGCATCCCCGCCCCAGCCGTTATAGTGACTTCAACCCCGCTACATGGCCGTTACGAAGGCGAAAAGTCAACCAAAGACCACCAAAAATACCGCACCCGCTTCCTCCAACGGGAATGGAGTGACCACCGCCCCGGCGGAAGAATACATCGAGGTGATCGGTGCCAAGGAACACAACCTCAAGGACATATCCCTGCGCATCCCACGCGATCAATTAGTGGTGGTGACGGGCATCAGCGGCAGTGGGAAATCCAGCCTTGCTTTCGATACGATCTACGCCGAGGGGCAGCGGCGCTACATGGAGACCTTTAGTGCCTACGCCCGCCAGTTTATCGGCACGATGGAACGGCCCGACGTGGAACTCATCACCGGTCTCAGCCCCGTGATCTCCATCGAGCAGAAGACCACCAACCGCAGTCCCCGCTCCACGGTGGGCACGGTGACGGAAATCTACGATTTTCTCCGCCTGCTCTATGCCCGGGCCGGCACGGCTTACTCCTATGAGACGGGCAAGGCCATGACCCGCTTTACCGAGGAGCAGATGCAGGACCGCATCGCCGAGGATTTCGCGGGCAAGAAAATCACCATCCTCGCCCCGCTGGTGCGCGGGCGCAAGGGGCACTACCGCGAACTGTTCGAGCAAGTCCGCAAACAGGGCTACACCAAGGTGCGCGTGGACGGCGAGATCACGGACCTGACCCCCGCCATGCAGGTGGACCGTTATAAGGTGCACGATATCGAACTGGTGATCGACCGCATCAAAATGCAGCCCGACCGCGTCAACCGCCTGCGGCAAAGCGTGGAAACGGCCCTGAGCATGGGCGACGGACTGCTGTTCATCCACGATCAGGATACGGACACGGTGCAGCCGCTGTCGAAAAATTTGATGGACGCCGAATCGGGCATCAGCTACGAGGAACCCTCGCCCAACAGCTTCTCCTTCAACTCGCCCTACGGCTACTGCCCCAACTGCAAGGGCCTGGGCCTGGTCAACCGCGTGGACCTGGACAAAGTGATCCCCGACGAAAAACTGAGTATCGCCAAAGAGGGCATCAAGCCCTTCGGCGAACTGCGCGACAATACCACCTTCAAGCAGCTCAAAAAGATCGCCAAGGACCACAAATTCAAATTGTCCACACCCGTCGAGGATGTGCCCAAGGCCGCTCTCGACCTCATCCTCTACGGTGCCCCCAAAAAAGGCCGCAAGAGCAAGTACGACAAGGTAGCGCACGACTTGGTCTGGGACCTGGAAAAGCATGGCTTGTTCAACATGCTGCAACGCTGGTACGAGGAATCCACCTCGGAGCGGATCCGGCAGTGGGCCGAGGAATTCATGACCATCGACGACTGCCCCGTCTGCGAGGGCGCGCGCCTGCGCAAGGAATCGCTCCACTTCCGCATCCGCGACAAAAACATCAGCGAGCTGGCCAAAATGGACCTCAACGAACTGGCCGACTGGCTCGAAACGGCGGGCGAGGGCATGGACCACCGCACCGCCACCATCGCCGAGGACATCCTGAAGGAGATCAAATTCCGCCTCGGTTTCCTCCTCCACGTGGGGCTGGACTACCTCAGCCTCGACCGGCCCGGGCGCACCCTTTCCGGCGGCGAGGCGCAGCGCATCCGGCTGGCCACCCAGATCGGCAGCCAGCTGACCGGCATCACCTACATCCTCGACGAGCCGAGCATCGGCCTGCACCAGCGCGACAACCAGCGCCTGATCGAGGCCCTGCGCGACCTGGCCAAAATCGGCAATTCCGTCCTCGTCGTCGAGCACGACAAAGACATCATGCTGGCGGCCGATTACCTCATCGACCTCGGCCCCGGCGCGGGCGTACTGGGCGGCCACGTGGTGGAAGCCGGCGTGCCCGCCGATTTCCTGGCGGGCAAAGACAGCCTCACGGCCCAGTACCTCAGCGGCCGCCGCCAGATCGAGGTGCCGCAGTCACGGCGCAAAGGCAACGGCCTGTTCCTGGAACTAAAGGGGGCGTCCGGCAATAATCTCCAGAACGTCACCGCCAAAATCCCGCTCGGCACCCTCACGCTGGTCACCGGCGTCAGCGGCAGCGGCAAATCCACGCTCGTCAACGAGACGCTTTACCCCATCCTGCGGCAGCACTTTTACAAGAGCCTCAAAAAACCGCTCGACTACAAATCCATCACCGGTCTCGACGACATCGACAAGGTGATCGAGATCGACCAGTCGCCCATCGGCCGCACGCCCCGCTCCAACCCGGCCACCTACACCGGCCTGTTCACCGAGATCCGCAAGCTCTTCAGCGACCTGCCCGAGGCCAAAATCCGGGGCTACAAACCCGGCCGTTTCAGTTTCAACGTCAAGGGCGGCCGCTGCGAAACCTGCCAGGGCAGCGGCCGGCGCACCATCGAAATGAACTTCCTCCCCGACGTCTACGTCGAGTGCGAAACCTGCGACGGCAAACGCTACAACCGCGAGACGCTGGAGATCATCTACAAGGGCAAATCCATCAACGACGTCCTCGACATGCCCGTCGCCGAGGCCGCCGAGTTCTTCCAGCCCATCCCCAAAATCTACCGCCGCCTCAAAACCCTCGCCGACGTCGGCCTGGGCTACATCACCCTCGGCCAGCAGGCCACCACGCTCTCCGGCGGCGAGGCGCAGCGCGTCAAACTCAGCGAAGAACTCTCCAAACGCGACACCGGCAACACCGTCTACATCCTCGACGAACCCACCACCGGCCTCCACTTCGAAGACATCCGCTACCTCCTCAAAGTCCTCAACCGCCTCGTCGATAAGGGCAACACCGTCATCGTCATCGAGCACACCATGGACGTCATCAAAGTCGCCGATTACATCATCGACATGGGCCCTGAAGGCGGTCGCGGCGGCGGCACCGTCGTCAGCCGCGGCACCCCCGAGCAGGTCGCCCGCAACAAAAAGAGCCACACCGGCAAGTTCCTCCGGGAGGAGTTGAGCAAGGAATGAAGAAACGAGGGGGTGTGACCTCCGGTCGCGCGAACGCACACGAAACAGAACGCAAAACGTCACCCCTCTCCCCTGGGGAGGGGTCTCCACGAACCAGAACGCACTCGTCACCCCTCTCCCGAGGAGAGGGGCCGGGGGTGAGGGAACCGGAGTCGCACCAGAACACATCCCGTCACCCCTCTCCCCCGCGGCGGCTGGGGTTAAGGGGACCCAGCCGAATAGCCGGGCCGGGGGTGAGGGAACACGGAGCCGCACCGAGTGCCAAAAAACGTCACCCCCTCCCCTTCGGGGCAGGGGGCCGGGGGGTGGGGAGTACACGAACCAGAACGCATCCCGTCACCCCTCTCCCCTGGGGAGGGGCCGGGGGGTGGGGAGTACACGCACCAGAACGCAAAACGTCACCCCTCTCCCCTGGGGAGGGGCCGGGGGAGGGGTCTCCACGAACCAGAACGCATCCCGTCACCCCTCTCCCCTACCTACTAACTCACCAAATCAGGGCGTGCCCCCGCCTACCGGCGGGGTCGGGCTATCCGGCACTCTCTCCCCTCCGCACCCCCTGCCGGCGGATGCTCCGGTCCGTTCAAACAACACCTCCTATCCCTCACGCGGGTGGGGGAGAGTGATTCTCACTAACTATCAGCTATTCCTCCTCCAGCGCAGCTTGAATATCATCCAAGGACATTTTAAAATTCTTGCGTCTTCGGATGCTCCGCCCCAAAATTCCGCAAATAATTCTCGTAGGCCGCCTGCGCAAACGGCAGTGCCTCCGAAAAACGATTTTGGTCATAGAAATTTACCGCCAGGTTTATTTGGCTGATGGCCACGGTTGGATGCCCTTCTCCAAAAAGGTTGATGTCAGCTTTCAATGCCGCCTCCAATAACCCTGCCGCTTCCGGGTAGCGGCCGAGCTTTCCATAAACAAGGGCTAAATTAGACCGGCTGATTTGCACCGTTGGATGCTCCTCCCCAAAATAGTTGATTTCACTTTTCAGTGCCGCCTCCAGCAAGGCTGCCGCTTCCGGGTAGCGGCCGAGGCTTCTATAAATTTCTCCTAAATTAGATCGCCTAATTTGCACCGTTGGATGCTCCTCCCCAAAATGGCTCATATCAGCCATCAGTGCCGCCTCCAGCAGGTCTGCCGCTTCCGGGTAGCGGCCGAGGTTTCCATAAATATTGGCTAAATTAGACCGCCTAATTTGCACCGTTGGATGTTCCTCCCCAGAGTGGTTGATGCCAGCTTTTAGTGCCGCCTCCAGCAAGTCTACCGCTTCCGGGTAGCGGCCGAGGTTTCGATATACTTCTCCTAAATTAGACCGCACAGACTTGCACGCGTTGGATGTTCCTCCCCAAAATGGTTGATACCAGCCGTCAGTGCCGCCTCCAGTAACCCTGCCGCTTCCGGGTAGCGGCCGAGGTTTCCATAAATAATGGCTAAGTTAGACTGATACGTAGCTACTTCCACCGAGTCACTTCCAAAAGTTACCTCCGCAGCAGCTAATGCCTGTTTCCCTAAAACAGCGGCCTCCCGGTAGCGGCCGAATACTGCATACAGGGTTGCCAGCCGATCAAGAAATTAATTACTTTCCTTCCCATTCCCAAGCCGTCTCCAGCCGCGCAACCAGCGTATCCCCGTAAATCAAAAAGCCCTCCCGCGCAATCGGGCTGTCGTCTTTTGCATACTTATCAAACTCCACCAAGCCCGTCACCCCCACCACCGTGCGCTCGATATCCGCAAACACCGTTTGCTCGCGCAGCTGCGCCGCCACCACCTGCTGCACCACGGGGTGCATCTTATACTCCCCCGCCTCACTCCGCACCAGCCAGCCGGAGCGGGTGAGGGTGCGCAGGGCAGAGGTCAGGTCATGGCGGCTGAACGAGTTGGCATCCGGTTCGGCATCCGGCCGGTCAGCGGGAGTACTCGCTTCCTCCCCAACCCGCAAAATGCGGCACAGCAGATCAAACGGCACGAATATTGCCGGAAGCAGCACCAGCTGCTTCAGCAAATACACCTCCCGCTCCCCCACGTCCGTGAGCTGGAAAGCGGCCATGAGGTAGGGAAACACCTTCTCCACCCGCTCGTGCCCGGCGTGGGCGACGGCCACCTCCTCGGCCGGGACGGTGGCCAGGCCGCCGGTTTGCAGGCGGGCGTAGAAATCGGCCAGTTTGTGGTGGCCGGTCTGGGCGGTTTTGGCCAGCAGTTCGATGGTGAGGGCATGGCCGCCCACGTCCTCCACGATGGCGCGGATGATGTCCTCGTCCCGCTCCAGCTGGTAATGATTGGTAAAGAGCCGGAAACCCGCCCTGGCATCCAGATTTTGCAGCCTCAGGATGGAATTTACCCGCAGCTCCTCGCGGGAGGTGAGGAGCACCTGCCACTCAGGCGCACCCGGCAGCCGGTCCAGCCACTGGTCGACGTCCTTTTCCGCATTGTCGATCACCAGCAGGCTCGGGCCGGGCAGGGCGGCCAGTTTATGCAATAACTTTTCGGCATCCACCTCCTGGTTCTCAGTGCGGGGCACACCCAAATTATCCAGCAACACCCTGTCCGACAACAGGCTGGTCACAAAATCACCCGCCTGCGTGACCCAGAGGTAATGCCTCAGGGTCGGCAGCAGATCATGCAGCAGCGCGGCCGCAAGCGTCGATTTGCCCACGCCGCCCATGCCGTTCATCAGCGCGGTCGCACCGGCATCGTTCAGTTTATTGATAAGGCGAGCCTTATCCTGCCCCCGCCCCTCCAGCTTGGTGGGTGGCTGGGGCACGCGGCCGCAGAGGCGTTGGGGGATGTTGCGTGCTTGTTCTTGCATGGGTTCGTGTTTATCTGGTATCAGCTATGCTAGCGGGTAAGGAGCGAAAATTCTAGTCGCTGCGTGGGCTATTGCAACAATCGTTCCGCCCAGCACAGGTTAGGCCGGGAAGATAAGGGGAATTTGGAAGTTGTGCGGGGTAGGTGTACATAACCTCCCGCCGCGCGAAGGCACACGAACCAGAACACACCCCGTCACCCCTCTCCCCTGGGGAGGGGCCGGGGGAGGGGTCGCCACGAAACAGAACGCATCCCATCACCCCTCTCCCCCGCGGCGGCTGGGGTTAAGGGGACCCAGCCGAATAGCCGGGCCGGGGGTGAGGGAACACGGAGTCGAACCAGCACACACCCCGTCACCCCTCTCCCCCGCGGCGGCTGGGGTTAAGGGGACCCAGCCGAATAGCCGGGCCGGGGGTGAGGGAACACGGAGTCGAACCAGCACACACCCCGTCACCCCTCTCCCCCGCAGCGGCCGGGGGAGGGGGCGCACACGAAGCAGAACGCACCTCGTCACCCCTTTGACCTCCGCGATCTGGGGATCGCGACCCTTAAGCCTCCGCGATCCGGGGATCGCGACCCTCAAATAAGAACATCCCCCTCCATTTACGTTACACTAACAAGGCGGGTCCGCATCGGACGCCGTTAACCGTTATAAATACTACGATCATGGATAAGAATAATCCCCCGAAAATGACACCGACCAATAAGAAGGACGGCATGGGCAAAGACCCCCAACTGGGTGCCAAGGCCGATGCCGGCAAGGCCGATCTGCCCGGTAAGACGGACCAGAACGGCACCGAACCCGATTACCCGCACGACCCGGCGGATGACAAGTAATACGGTGGTTGTAAGAACCATAGGAAAGCCCGTCTCCTGATTTAGGGGGGCGGGCTTTTGTATGCCCTTTGCACTGGGCTGTCCAATTTATTTAGGTTTACCCACTACAGTTTTAACGTGTATGTCAACTTCCCGTCACCCCTCTCCTCCGCGGCGGAAGGGGTTAAGGGGACCCTTTCGATTAGCCGGGCCGGGGGAGAGGTCTCCAAGAAGCGAGTGCAAAACTTGTACTGGTTCAAGCTTGATAAACTGGACAGCCTATTCTGTGATTCGTCTCATAGTTGAGATATATTCACCTTTGGTTTTTTTATTTTGGCTGATTGCAAAATAGAGTAAGTAGTTCAAAAATTTCGTAAGTTCTCTAGGAACGTGTAAAGATCAACCTCCGGATTTTGAATCCACGGGTCCAGCGTTGTGGCTTCTCTGAATAGAATCATTACCGAGGTTAACTTTGGCCTAGTACAAGCCAACAAACTACCTTATCAGCAAGCTTATCAACTGACTGGTTTAAAAGGGTCGACCTATCGAAATTTCATGCAGAAAAACTTTGACGCTAATGCCTGATCGGGGGAGTAAATAGATAAGGAGATAGGTTACTAATACACCAAAATCAACAATTTAGCCCTTCCACCCGCGTGAGGCACCTGGAAGGCCGACGTAGGGGCGGGGCTTGCCCCGACCCGGAGGAAGGGTGCGCAGCACGGAGCGAACAGCGAACCCTGCAAGACGCCGACCCCGGCCTTCCGGCCGGGGACACGCCCCACAAAAAAAGCCGCCCCCGAAACCAGGGTCCCGGGAGCGGCTTTTGCTTGCCGATAATAATGAAGCAATTTAGTTCATCACTACCGCGTCGATGGCGTGGATGACGCCGTTGGAGGCTTCCACGTCCGTCATCACAACGGTGGACATTTTGCCCTGGCCGTCCTTCAGCATCACTTTGCCGTTATTGAGGGTGGCGGTAAGGGTGCCACCGGCAACGGTGGTGATCACGAACTTGCCGTTGTCCTTCTCAATGGCACCGAGAATATCGGCGGCCGTGTACTTACCGGATACCACGTGGTAGGTCAGTACGCCGGAGAGTTTCGACTTGTTTTCGGGCCTTAGCAGCTCGTCTATCGTACCGGCAGGCAGCTTGTTGAAGGCTTCATCCGTGGGGGCGAATACCGTGAAGGGGCCGTTGCCGTCCAGCGTACCGGCCAGATCGGCAGCCTGTACGGCGCGGACCAACGTGGAGAAGTTACCGTTGCTCTGCGCAACACCGACGATAGTGGGCGTGGCGGGGGCTTCTACCACCGGCTCTTCTACCACAACGTCTTCCGTCATGGCATCGTCCTCCATTTCTTCGGTCTTGTCGCCGCAGGAAACGAGGAAGAGCATACCCAGGCAAAGGAAAAGAGAAAACGCATTCTTGTACGTAAACATAAAACGAGTGGTTGGTGAGCCTGTCTAACTACGGTTAACGGGCTTTGTTCAAAAATGCGAAAGTCTTGTTAGCAAGCGTAGAGTAGCATACGCGTATGCTTATACCAAATTACCAACTCCGGGGAGCTTGCCGACGATCACCGCCTACTAAAGTACGGCGCGCGCAGCCCCCCACACCATGCCCCGGTGCGGAATCCCGTCCTCCAAATATTCCTCTCCCACCGGCTCGAAACCGAGCGAGCCGTAAAACTCCTGTAGATGCGACTGCGCCGAAATCTTGATCGGCCCCGCCCCGAACTGCTGCTGCACCCTATCCATACACGCCCGTACCAGCGGGCGGCCCAGGCCGGTGCCGCGAACTTCGGGTGCCGTGATGATGCGGCCGATGGAGTGGTAGTCCGCGTAGGCAACGCCCCGGGGAAGCAAGCGGGCGTATGCGGCCAACTCATTGCCGTCCGTTGCCCGGGCCAGGCAGTGCACGGCCGCCTGGTCACGGCCGTCGGCATCCAGGTACGCACAGTCCTGCTCGACCACGAACACGCGCTGGCGTAGTACCATGATGTCGTAGAGTTGCTGGAGACTGAGGTCGTGGAAGTGGATGAAATGGTAATTCATAGCGCAAACTAATCATTTCTCCGCCCTTACCCGTTCCACCAATTCACGAAAAAAGTAACGAGCGATGCGCGGCATTAAAGGAATGATCTTCGACATGGACGGCACCATGGTCGACAACATGATGGTGCACCACCGCGCCTGGCAGGCCGCCCTGCGCGAAGAGGGCATCGACTGGCCGCTGGAACGGGTTCAACAAGAAGTACACGGGGTCAACGAGGAAATCTTGCTGCGCCTCTTCGGCGAAAAATTTACGGCCGCCGACCGCAAGCGCGTCAGCGGCGGCAAGGAGGCTGCCTACCGCCGGATTTATGCGCCCGAGTTGAAAGCAGTGGACGGGGTGATCGAATTCATCGACCGGGCCGCCGCCCTGCACGTCCCCCTGGCCATTGCCACCGCCGCCCCGGCCGAGAACGCCGATTTTCTGCTGGATGCCCTGGCCCTGCGCGACCGTTTCACGGCCATCGTCAACGCCGGCCACGTGAGCAACGGCAAACCCCACCCCGAAGTAGTGAACCGGGCCGCCGCCGGTCTGGGCCTGGAAGCGGCCGATTGCCTGTTTTTCGAGGATAGCCCCACGGGCGCGGGCGCGGGACAGAATGCCGGTAGCCACGTGCTAATCCTCACTACTACCCACGAGCCGACCGAATTTGCGGGCTACACCACCGTCCGCGGCTTTCTGAAGGATTTCTCCGGCCTGGAAATTCGCCCGCTGGAGGAAGACGGCCGGTTCGGGGTGTGGGACGGGATGGGGGTACGGCTGGTATAAACTACAAAAGGCCACCCCTTACGGGATGGCCTTTGCGGTCTGGACGGGACTTGAACCCGCGACCTCCGGCGTGACAGGCCGGCATTCTAACCAACTGAACTACCAGACCGTAGCTCTAAAGTAGAGGACGCTATTTCCTAGCGCGGTGCAAATATAGGACAGCTTTTCACGCCCTGCAAGCATTTAACCCACGAAGCAGAGAAAAAATTCCCCACTTTTAGCAATGATATTCGGTAAGGCAACGGTTTTCAATCAATTAGCAAAAACTCGCCGCGCAAAAAAATCTTTCTAAAAAATACCAGTGACAAAGCCGCCTACAAAAGTACGGGGCGCGCAGCCCCCCTAATCCCGGTCCAGCTCCCGCTTCACCGCATCCAGGCTCCGCTGAATATCACTGTTCTGCGCCCGCATGGTCGCCTGATCCTTCGTGATTTGCTCGTGCTGGCCGATGATCTCGTTGGCCCCCAGGGCCGTATCCTCATGCTTCCGGAAATACTCCTTGTGCTGGTCCAGGATCCGCTCCTGGCCCGAAACGATGCCGCTCAGGCGGGCCAGTTCGGCGGCCTGGCTCTTAATCATCGTCACCAATGCGGCATCCGTCGTGTCGGTGATGGCCCCCTCCAGGTCCTCCTGAATGTCGACGGCATCATCCAGTTCGTCGGCAAAATCCTCGTGGATTTGCCGTAGTTCCTTATCAGCCTCTTTCAGGGCCAGGTGTTCCTGATCGCTCATTTCCTTGCCGCCGCAGGCGGCGAGGATTAAGCAGAACGAGAGCAGGGGGAGCAAGTAAATCGTGCGGTTCATAATCGGGGTGTGTTTAAGGGCGTGAAGTAACGCCAAATCATCATAGGTGGAGCCATCAGTCGGGCACTTCCACGAAAAACATGGATAAACGGCCCGCATTTTTCACCGGCAACTCGCCCCGGGCGATGCATTTGAAGCGGGGCGGCAGCAGCTCGCAGACGGCCGCGCTCACGTTCACGCGGCCCACCTCGCCGGCGGTTTCCAGGCGGGCAGCCAGGTTAACGGTATCGCCCCAGATGTCGAAGGCAAATTTGTGCAGGCCCACCACGCCCGCCACCACGGGACCGGTATGGATACCGATGCGGGCGTCGAAGTGTTCGTTCGTTTTCAGGTATTCCTGCATCCGCGCGGCCGCCCGCACGGCCCGCTCGGCGTGGTCGTCGCCCCGGTCGGGGATTCCCGCCACGCAGAGGTAGGCATCGCCGATGGTCTTGATCTTTTCCAGCCGCTCCTCCCGCACAATCACGTCGAAGGCGCGGAAGGCCTCGTCCAGCGCGTCGATCAGTTGCTGCGGGTCCAGGCGGCGGCTCAGTTGGGTGAAGCCCTTAAAATCGGCCATCAGCACGCTCACCGCACCGTAGTGGCGGGCGCGGGCCTTTCCCTCGTCCTTCAGCTCGCGGGCCACGGCCGGCGGCAGAATGTTGAGCAGCAGTTCGTCCGACCGCGCCCGCTCGGTGGCAATCACCTTGTTCTGGTCTTCCAGCCGCCCCTGGTAGCGCCGCCCCTGCCGGAAACGCGAGTACAGCACGCCCGCCAGACCCAGTACGCCCAGGGCCAGCAGGATCAGGAAG
Source organism: Lewinellaceae bacterium (assembly GCA_963710215.1). GTDB lineage: Bacteria > Bacteroidota > Bacteroidia > Chitinophagales > Saprospiraceae > Neolewinella. Next base: position 23,684 of record CAVPZP010000058.1, read on the forward strand.
TTTCGCTGCAACCGTTGGCTCTCGGCCGTGCTCCGTTGCTCCATCAGCCGTACCTCCTGCTGGGTCAGCAGCAGGCTGTCTTCCAGGGCCACGATGGAAAAACTGTCCAGCTCCAGCCGCTGTTGGCGCAGCAACAGCATCTGCCGCATCTGTGTATCGCTCAGGGCCTCGATGGCCTCGGTCTGCGTGTTCAAAATGGCCTGCATCGTTTCACCCTCCACTTCCAACGAGTCCAGGCGGGCGTCGGCGTCACGCCGCCGCCGGGGCGGCGTGGCGGCGCGCGGGGCGGGCATCACGCAGGCGCGGCAGTTCCTCCTTGCGGCCGGTCTCGGCACTAATCTGCCCCAGCACCGTCGCCACCTCTTCCTCCCGGCCCAACTGCTGATACGTCAGTGCCGCCCGCCGCAGGGCCTTAATGCCCGTCACGCGCTCCAGTGCTTCCGCCTGCGGATCGCGTACGTAGGCCAACCCGCGCACCTGATCGGCAGCGGCCTGCAGCAGCGGCAACCGGGCCTCCTCACCCGCCCGGTAGGCCGCCTCGGCCTGCGCAACAGCCTGTGCATAGCGCTTGCTTTCCAGCATCGTCTCCGCCGCCGTCAGCAAGGGCCGGTAATTGGCCGGAATCTCGTCCGCCTGGGCCGTCAGCAGCGGTGCCGCAGCGACTAACAGCAGCAACAGTGCCCACAGGCGGTAGGAAAGAAGATAACGAACGGTCAGATGAAACGGCATGGCGGTAGCTTACGCAGAACCCGGCGCGGGGTTGCGGTGCGAATGATTTTACCGGCAAGCAGGGTAGGGGGGCGTGGGGCGTGTCCCCGGCCGGGGGCCGGGGCCGGTCCCCTCCGGGCGCGCCGGTCGGCTTGGTGCTACGCACTGTCGCTAACGCTCCCCCCTGCGGGCACCTCACGCGGTCGGACCCGCAGTCGATTGCCGGGACCACTAAAAGTCGCTAAAGCCGTAAATGTGCGTTCTTATCCAGGTCCCTTACCGAAAACGCGTCGCCACCCGCAACCCATTGCCGCGCAACGCAGCATTCAGCCGCAGCACCCGGTCATGGGCACCTTCCTCAATGGCCGTCGCTTCGGCCGCGTAGGCCAGGGCGGCATCGCGATAGCGGTCGGCTCCCGCGGCGGGGTTGGCGGAAATGGTCATTTCCTCGATGGTGGCCGGGGTGGCGGCCATGCCGCTGGGTGCCGCCGCCCGGCCGGGGATCAGGAACAGCCCCAGGGCCAGGGTAGCGAACAGGAAAACGGCCGCCGCGGCGGAGGTCCAGCTCACCAGCGGCCGTACCCGCCGCCGCGGACGCAGGTTGCGGCGGTCCAGGCGGCGTTCCAGTTTCAGCCAGGCCTGGTCGGACGGGGCCTGCTCCAGTTCGTTGGACTTGTTGCGCAGCAAATCGAAAAGATCGGGGTAATCGGACATACGGCGTATCATTAAGCGGAGCGGGATGAGGAGTGGTTGTGGGGATATTGCAGGGCAATGAGTAATTCACGCAGCCTTTTTTTGGCCAGGATCAACTGCGATTTGCTGGTGTTGATGCTCACGCCCAGCAGTTCGGCAATTTCGCGGTGTTTATAACCTTCCACCACGTAAAGGTTGAAGACCGTCCGGTAGCCGTCCGGCAGCTGGTCCAGTAGCACCAATATGTCGCTCGCTTCCAGTTGGTCGGTCACCCGGGCGCGCTGGCTCACTATCGTTTCGGGCAGGTTGCTCAGGTCGTCGGCTTTTTTGAGGGCGTGGTTTTTGCGCAGGTGCATCAGTGCCTCGTTCACCACGATCCGCCGGATCCACCCCTCAAAACTGCCCTCGTCCTTAAAGGTGTCGATCTTGTCGAATACCTTATAGAAGGCTTCGATCAGCACGTCCTCGGCATCTTCCTCCCGCCGCAGGTAGCGGCGCACTACGCCCATCATGCGGGGTGTATAGCGGTCGTAGAGTGCCCGTTGGGCACTTCTTTCGCCACGGCGGCATCCGGTAATGAGTTGGAGATCGGTCAAGGTCGGGGGCGGTTCGTGTGATTAGTCGCTACCGGTATGGATGCCGGCGACCGTTTTTTTGGTGGGTGGGGGTCGATCCCCTTTTTCGTTACGGTCCGTAATGATACAGAACGAATCGGGGGCAGAGGGTTGACGTTTTGCGTTCTGTTTCGAGTGCGCCCCCTCCCCCGGCCCCCTGCTAAGAGACTGGGTCCCGTTCGCTTCGCGGCTACTTCGTGGTAACCCCAGTCACCGCTCCGGAGAGGGGTGACGGGGTATGACTCGTACCACGTTTTTCCCCACCCCCCGGCCCCCTAACTTATCGAAAGGGTCCCGTTCGCTTCGCGGCTACTTCGTGGTAACCCCTTCCGCCGTGGAGGGGAGGGGGTGAGGTACTAGGTACGCGTAGGCTGAGTACTAAAATACAAAAATACCAGCAGGCGCAGCCTGCCTACTAACTCCGAGGAGCTTGCCGACGATCACCGCAGGTAAAATACGCGGCGCAGCCGCCCCCCTCACTCATAATTATCCCCCAGCACCGTAAACTCCAGCGTATACGTCCCGGCCGGCAACCGGTGCTCGGGGTGGGGCGCGGCATTGGCGGTCCAGGTATCGTCGCCGCCCACGCCCATCTGGGCGGCATCCACATTGACGGTGATGTAATTACGGTCCGGCAATTCGAAGGTGTGCGCGGCCTGTTCCAGGTCGTCGATGGAGTAGGGGTAGGCACTCACGTTCAGGTAGCGGCCGGTGAGGGTGATGCCGTTCCGCTCGTCGCGCGAGAAACTGATGCTACCGACGGCCATGTGATTGCCGTGCTCCTGCGGAACGGGGTAGGCGGTGCCGAACTCGGCCAGCGTCTGTTGGTAAAAGCCTTTTTTTGCTCCCAGTTGTCGGTCCTGATAGGTCTCGAAAGGTCCCTTGCCGAAATAGCTCACCCGCTCGAAATCCCGGGGCACGCGCAGGCTCATGCCCACGCGCGGCAGGTTGGGCAGGGTAGTGTCGGCGGTCAGTTGCATCCGCACCAGGACACGGCCGTGGCCGTTGATCCGGTAGTTGATGGTTTCGGTGGCGCGGCCGTCCAGCAGCCGCCTGACGACGGTAAATTCGCGTTCCGCCAGGTCCGTTTTTTCCTCCTTCAGGCTCACCAGGGCGGCACTCGCCGGGGCGGTTTTCCAGACGGCCAGTTGGCGGTTCAGTCCGGCGGCGCGGTCGTTGTCCGTGGGTGCGCGCCAGTAATTAGGCCGTAGCGGGCCGCTCATTACCGGTTTGCCGCCGCGCTCGTAGGCGGAAATCAGGCCGGTGGCGCGGTCGATGGTGAGGCGGTATTCGGGACCGGATAACACCAGGGCGGCCTTGCTCGTGCTGAGGTCGATCGGTAGCTCATAAGTGCCCAGTTGCAGACGGTCCGAATCCGTCGGCAGGTCGATCTGCTCCCACGCTACCTCGAAACCCGCCGGCCGGCCGGGCAGTTCGCGGGTGCTCACCAGGCTGAAGGTGTAGGTAAATTGCTCCGAATTCACCTCAGGCAGTTCCGGCAGTTTAAAACTTTTCGTTCCGCCCGGCGGCACCTTGCCCAGCGCGCCGAAATTGCCCTCGCTGGATTTACTGCTATAATTGAGCAGTTCCCAGTGCAATTCGAATCCGTCCAGGTCGATAAAATCGTGGCGGTTGGTGACGGTCACCTGCCCGTCGGCCAGGCTAAAGGCGGCCGGTTGGAATACCTTTTTGCATTCCCACAGGGCGGGTTGCGGCGTCTGGTCGGCAAACACCAGTCCGTTCAGGCAGAAATTGCCATCGTGGTAGGTCTCGCCGAAATCACCGCCGTAGGCCACGTAGTGTTCGCCGGCGGGCGTGGTTTTGTAGAGGCCCTGGTCCATCCAGTCCCAGATAAAACCGCCAATCATGCGGGGGTTGTCACGAAACAGTCGGGCAAATTTGTAGAGGTGGCCGGTGGAGTTGCCCATCGAGTGCGCGTACTCGTTGTACAGCAGCGGGCGGGTGTCGTCGGTGCGGTGCAGCAGGGCTTGCATGTCTTCGATCTTGAAGTACATCCGGCTGCGCACGTCGGGATAGTCGTCGTCCACGTTCGGCCGTTTGCTCTTGTCGTAGGCCCCCTCGTTGTGCAAAAACCGGCGCGGATCGTAGCGCTTGATCCACGCCGCCATGGCGGCGTGGTTAGGACCGCTGCCCGTCTCGTTGCCCAGCGACCAGCCGATGATACTGGGGTGGTTTTTGTCGCGCTCTACCATATTCATGCCGCGGGCCGACATGGCCCCGCCCCAGGCCGAGTTGCGCGAAAGTGCCCCCGCCAGCTTGTGGGTTTCGATGTTGGCCTCGTCCAGCACATAGATGCCGTAGCGGTCGCAGAGGTCGTAAAAATAGGGGTCGTTGGGGTAGTGCGAGGTACGCACGGCGTTGATGTTGAATTGTTTCATCAGTTGCACGTCGCGCTCCATGGCCGCGCGGGGCACGGCCTTGCCGTGCACGGGGTCGTGATCGTGGCGGTTCACGCCGTACAGGATCACCTCGCGGTCGTTGATTTTCAGCCCATCCGGTCCCCAGCCGATTTGCCGAAAACCGATCTTGCTGCTCGTCGCTTCCGTCACGCGGCCCGTGCTATCCACCACGCTCAGCACAAGGGTATAGCGGTTGGGCGTCTCGGCCGTCCACTTTGCGGGGTTGGGCACCGGTGCCGTCAGCTGCGCCACAATCCGCTCGCCGTAGGGGGCCTGATAGCGGCCGCGGGCGAAAAAATCGCGGTAGGCCGTCAGGGCCAGCTCCTGCGGCCGGTCCCACACGGCCCGGTTTTGGTTGTCATACAGCTGGGCGCGCAGCTTATGGGCGGCCAATTCATCCAGGCCGGCGGTCACAAACTGCGGCTCTATCGTCAGCGTCGCGTCGCGGTAGTCGGCATCCAGGTCCACCTTCACGAAGTAGTCCTCCAGGTGCGTTTTCGGGTGCGCCGCCAGGTACACCTCGCGGTGCAGGCCGCTCAGCCGCCAGTGGTCCTGGTCCTCCAGATAACTGCCGTCGCTCCAGCGGTACACCTCGGCAATAATGGTGTTGCTGCCGGCGCGCAGGGCGTCTGTCACGTCAAATTCGGCCGGCAGCCGGCTGTCCTGGCTGTAGCCCATCCGCCGTCCGTTCACGTACAGGTAAAAGGCCGAACTCACGCCCCCGAAGTGCAAAATCACCCGCTTGTCCGCCCATCCGGCGGGCCGTTCCACGGTGGTGCGGTACAGGCCCACGGGGTTGGTTTCGTGCATATTGCCACCGTCCCGGTGCGGAATGAAGGGCGGAAAAACCGGCTCGAACGGATAATTCCAGTTCACGTAGATCGGGTGGCCGTGCCCCTGCATTTCCCAGTTTCCCGGCACCGTGATTTTGCTCCATGTCAGGGGGCTGGGCCGCTCGTCCGCAAAGCCCGCCGGCACGTCCTGCGGGTTGGGCGCGAGGTAAAAATCCCACTCGCCGTTCAGCGACAAAAAGCGGTCCGAGCCGTCCCGGTCGCCCGCCAGTGCAGCGGCCTCGGTCGCATACGGGTAGCTGGTAGCGTGCGCCTTCAGCTTGTTTACGGCATGGGTGGCGGGGTTCTCCCAGTCGTTAGGTTGCGCCCCCACCGCAGCGGCGAGGAGCAGGAAAAACAGGCATAGTCTGGTCGGCATATTCGGCTTGGTTTGAACAAGCAAGGTAGGAGGATATTTTTGAACGGGTGTCCTGCGGTGTGGGGGGGTGGTTTTTTGGGCGTGTC
>CAVPZP010000059.1:0-83551 GCA_963710215.1 Lewinellaceae bacterium
GGGGTAGGAGATGCCCGCAACTTCTCTCAGTAATCGGGCCACTTAGTCAGACCGATACTTAATCTATTTCTTTTTTTTGCGCCAGCGACGACGCCATTTTGGTGGATTAGTCGACATCAACATAACTCCTTTATTTCGAAGAACTTGCTCAACTACCTCTTCGGATAAATTCTGATGCAGCGCAATGGATTTAACGGGTACGTTTTTAAAATAGTTATCCCGGATTTCTGTTTTGGTCTGCTCAGTTAGCAAACGGTAGTGATCGACAAGTTTGCAGTCGATTACATCATGATAGGATTGTAACACACGGATTACATCGCTAAGCACATTTGGATTGAGCTGTATCCTTCTTCCCGGCTCGCTATTTCGATAAATAGTGTGTGTAATTTCTATGAATAATTTTCCACCCCTGTACTTAACTAAATCTAAGTGGTAAGCACTCTTTTCAAATTCCAACAGAGTTGTCTCAATGATCGTATTCATGATTATTATTTTATGGTCTTTCCAATACAGTTTTTATAGCACCGCGCACTATCTCCAATTCATCGATCAGATGACTACGATTGGGATTATACATTTCCAATAGCATGGTGTCCTCTTCTCCTTCACTACTTAGACCTAGCTCACCGGTGGCGACTTTAGAACTTATTTCCGCGAAAATGAATAAGTCAGTTGCGCTTACTTCACCGAAATAATGACTGTTACCCAAATAATCGGTAAATTCAATTTCTTTTTGACGAATTGTGACGGAACGGTGCCGGCGTCCTGAATCTGAATTAAGTTTCATGGTTCTTAAAAAAAGGGGGATACTGGTACATAGCAATAGGATGGCTGGAAGATACGATCCAATCAACAGCAGTATTATCCCGACAAATAACATTACGGCCCCGCCGTAAAGCCCGGGTTTAACGTTTTGGTTTGTTGCTATACCGGCAGAAATCTTAATTAAAACCGGATCGCAATGATCTAATTCGTAATTATTGCGCCGAAGGATTGCGGTGAGTAGTTGAGGATCGGTCATGTCCAGGGTTAATAATGATATTAAAATAGCAAAATTTGTGGATATAAACGAAACATTGAAGCTGGCATAGTGAGAGGTGGTTAGGATGTGGGATATGGAATTTTTGACGCTGGACGTGATGCAAAATATCCTCGATGTCGATCGTGCGGCCGGGCAACGCGGTCTTAACTCTTCGCTGCCGTAGCCGAAGAACCATCCTTGATCCGTTGCTGCCAATCCTGGTTTTCTGCCTGCAGTATCTTCTCCGTGCGGTCTACCAGCAGGGCAAAGGCGTCGGCATTTTCGGCGTAGGGACCTGAACCGGTCTGAAAATAAAGTTTCTCCCGCTTGAGCGATTCGGCGGTCACGCGGTATTCCTTCCAGTTTTCGTAGTATTTACCCAGGCTCATCAAGCCTTCCAGGATGGCGATCAGTGCGCCGGCCACTCCCACGGCGACGGCCAGATAGGGCACGCGGTCGGTGTAGCCCGCCAGCAGGGGGATGAGTACGGAAATCACGATCACGGCCGCCCGGATGCGGCGGTAGGTACGCTGGTTGCTGACGGCCTTTTGGTCCATGAAGGTGAGCTGGTCGTCGAGGCGCTCGGTGAGGTATTGGTCCTGGGTCATGTTTGGCGAGGTGGTTGGTGCGGGGACAAAATAGTGCTTTGGTGGGAAACGGAGGCGGGATGACGAATTATCTTGCGCTTATAGCCGGGTGTTAACAGTGCAATACGCGGTGAGCAGGGTGAGTTTGTAGTTAAATCTCACCACGAAACCGTCTAAGCCATGAAGTCACTGACAACCTGCATTCTCTTGCTATTCCTTGCCGCCCCCACCCTATCGGCCCAATTCAGTTTGCGGGTAGACGCAGGGGCTAGTCTTGCTAAACCTCACGCAACCGGCCCGGAACTGCTGAACATAAGGCCGGAAACCGGCTACGGTGCCTACCTGGCAATAACTCCCGAATACCGGCTAAATGACCGATTTACGTTGGGCTTGGAGGGAATGCTCACGGCTAGCGTCAACAATGGTAATTTTCTTGGAAATATTAAATACCGCAATAGTTCCCTCTATTTGACTCCACTGGTTGATGTACGGCTAACGAATAAACTGCACGCCATTGGAGGTGTCAGCGGAGGTTATCTCATCTACGAAAGATTTCAGCTGAGACCGGACTCCTGGAGAAAAATCGACGTGCCCATTTACAAAAGTTTCGATGCGGGCATTCTGCTGGGTCTCCGTTATCAGCTACTGGAGCGGCTTTCCATTTCGGGTCGTTATTACCGGGGGGTGGTCGATTCGTATGACCTGATGTTTACGGATGATAACGGCATACCCGTCCCTGACGGGCAGGCGAACCGCCACCATCAATTCTTTCAGGCAGGTCTGGGCTACCGGTTTATGAGTAAGTAACGCTTCAACCAAACCCCGCAGCCTTAGAGCGTGGGGGGCCTGGGCCTGGAGGGGCGGCGCATTAGCACCGGTTTGAACGCTAAACCATCCTCATTCCCTATCTTCGCGGCCACATGGTATTCCAAATCCGCCCCGACGAACGAAAGGTCTTCGAGATCATCAGTAATGCCGCCCACCAGCTGGGCGTGCCGGCCTACGTGGTGGGCGGCTACGTGCGCGACCGGCTGCTGGCCCGGCCCAGCAAGGACCTCGACATCGTGTGCGTGGGCAGCGGCATCGAACTGGCCGAACGGGTGGGGGCCACCATGCGGCCCCGCTCGCGCGTGACGGTCTACCGGCGGTTCGGGACGGCCATGCTGAAACACCACGACCTGGAGATCGAGTTCGTGGGCGCGCGCAAGGAAAGTTACCGCTCCGATAGCCGCAAACCGAGCGTGGAGGCCGGCAGCCTGGAGGACGACCAGAACCGGCGCGATTTTACCATCAACGCGCTGGCCATCAGCCTGAACGAGACGGATTACGGCACCATCATCGACCCCTTCAACGGGTTGGAACACCTGGAGCAAAAACTGATCAAAACCCCGCTGGAACCCGGCAAAACCTTTAGCGACGACCCGCTGCGGATGTTGCGCTGCATACGGTTTGCCACCCAACTCGGTTTTCGCATCGACCCGCCCACCTACGTGGCCCTGCGCGAGCACCGCGAGCGGCTGCGCATCATCAGCTGGGAACGCATTGCCACCGAACTGAACAAGATTCTCCTCGCGCCCCAGCCGTCGGTCGGTTTCGGGCTGCTGTTCGATACCGGGCTGCTGCAGATAATCCTCCCCGAGCTTACCGCCCTGCAGGGCGTGGACACCGAGCAGGGCATCCGGCACAAGGACAATTTTTACCACACCCTCCAGGTGGTCGATAACCTGGCGGAGCGCAGCGACGACCTGTGGCTGCGGTGGTCCGCCCTGCTCCACGATATCGGCAAGGCCCCCACCAAACGCTTCGAACCCGGCAACGGCTGGACCTTCCACGGCCACGATGCCGTGGGTGCCAAAATGGTCAGCCGCATCTTCCGCCGCCTGCGCCTGTCGCAGGAGCGAATGCGCTACGTGGAAAAACTGGTGCGCCTGCACCAGCGGCCCATTTCACTCACCAGGGAGGAAATTTCCGACAGTGCCGTGCGCCGCATCCTCTTCGACGCCGGCGAGGACATCGATGACCTGATGGCCCTCTGCCGCTCCGATATCACGAGCAAAAATCCCCAGCGCGTCCGCCGCTACCTTGACAATTATGAACTCTTGATGGAGCGCATGGCGGAGATCGAGCAAAGCGATCACCTGCGCACCTGGCAGCCGCCCATCTCTGGCGAAGAGATCATGGCCACCTTCGGCATCGAACCCTCGCGGGAGATCGGCATCATTAAAAACGCGATCAAGGAAGCCATCCTGGAGGGTGAAATCCCGAATAATTACGAGCAGGCGCGGCTGCGAATGCTGGCGGAGGGGGGGAAGCTGGGGCTTTTGTCTTTAGAGAAGGATTGAAGGAGGGAAGGAGGGAAGGATTAGCTTCGCTGCTTCTCTTGATCATAAATGATCTTTCGAGGTGAAGGAGGGAAGGATTGAGGGAGCTATAAATACCGTAAAGACGCAACAACTTGCGTCTCCGAATGGCGAACCGCCATCCGGCCTCAGTGGACTGACCTTGAAAATCGCCTTGCGATTGAGAGAAGCAGCGCAGCTAATGACGAGAACGAATCCCCCCCTGCGGCGGCTGGGGTGACCACGAAGTAGCCGCGAAGCGACCGGGACCCGGACGATTAGCCGCCGGGGGGCAAACGAGAATTGAACGTGTCGGCGCAGCCCAATCTTTCGTCGAAAAATTTCTCCCGTTTTGTAGCAGGCTAATACATTGCCCATCAATTCACCGCTACACCGTTACACCATGTCCACGCCGCCCATTCCATCCACTTCTTACCAGCTATTCGTCACGGTACTTTCCCTGCCCCGGGCCTACCACTTCACGCTCAAACACCGCCTCTGGCAGGGGCTGGCGGGCTACGGTTGGCTCAGCCGCATCCTGGCCGTCTGCGGTTTAGTGTCCGGGCTTTATTTCCTCAGCGAGGTCTTCGACTGGTGGGACCGGGCCGACCTCCATGCCCCCACCCAGGCTTTTCTGAGCGTCGGCACGCTCACCGGCCGGTTGGCCCTCGACGGCTACGAATCCTTCACCTCCGGCGGGCTGAAATACCTCGTGCTCATCCTGTTCGAGGTGGTCGTTTTCCACTTTATGCGCACCACCATGGCCATCAAAACGGGCATTACGGGTGGCACGGAATTCAAGGATTTCTGGGCCGCGCAGAAGCGCATGATCGCCATCACCATCCGCTGTTACGTCCTGGAGATCATCGCCTCGGTCCTGATCGGCATTGTCATCGGTTTTATCGGCGTCGTCGATTTTCTCGAGACCCCGCTCAAAGTGGCCGTCCAGTGCGGCCTGGTCGGCTACGCCATCGTCGATAATTACGCCGAGCAGTACGGGTTCTCCGTCGACCAAAGTGCCAAGTGGTGCCGGCAGTATGCGGGCGTTATTGCCGTACTGGGGGTAGTGCTTTATCTACTTCTGCTTATCCCGGTTATCGGCACCGTCGGCGGTCCGCTCCTGGTGGCGGTGGCCGCCGCCCTAGTCCTCACCGACATCAGCCCGCTCCACCGCCTCGACCCCGCCGCCCTGCTCGCCTACCGCGCAACCTTCGGCGAGGAGATACCCGAGGATGAAACGAAGGAGGAAAAGCGCGCACGCAAGGAGCGGCGCCGAGCCGATAAACGGCTGAAAAAGAGGAGCTAAGGGTTATTTTCTCGGGCGTGTCCGGCGGCCTGCCGGCCGCCGGTCGGTCCCTTACCGGCTCGCTGTTCGCTCGGCCCCTGCGGGTCTCCTCCCTGCGGTCAGCCCGTCCAGGCACCTCACGCGGGGCAATGAATCGAGTAGGAGATGAGGGCGAAGATATTTAACCATCTCCGGCCTCATCGTCCTCTCACACCACCGGACGTACTCTCGTATCACGGCGGTTTCCTTAAGCGTGTAACCTTTCGTAGGTCGGTACTATTGCGATTAGCCCCTCAGACAGGAACCAGTCGTTGTTCATCCCTTCGTGCGCTGCCGGGGTACTGGCATTGGCCCACCAACCTCGACGGTTAGAGGCCGTCGACCAGCTACGGTCACGCGGAACTCCCAACTTAAACAGGAAGCGGAACATACCCATGGCACGTTTGCACTGTTTCAGGCGATAGCATCGCAGCCGATGTCTAAGCCAACTTTCGATAGCTTGAAGCTTCCCCTTCATCATCGCATGGCGAAAGTATTCCAGCCAGCCGCGAAGCTGTTGGTTCAACTCCTTCATGACTTGAGCGAAGCTCCGGCCACGGTTGCGGCGAGTCGTCTGACGAAGCTTGTCCTTCAAACGTTTCTCACTCTTGGAGCTTAGCGTTAAGCTGCCGTTGCCAAGAATGCCGTGACCTAGAAAGTTCAACTCGGTACTCTTGCGGATTTCGCTCTTGTCACGGTTGACCCGCAACTTCAGCTTGTCCTCAATGAACGTAACCAGGTTGTTGTAAACCCGAACGGCGGACTTCTCGCTCGCTACCAAAACGATCAGATCATCGGCGTAGCGCACAAAACGGTGGCCGCGTCGCTCCAGCTCCTTGTCCAGCTCGTCAAGGACGATGTTGGAAAGTAGCGGAGACAGTGGACCACCTTGCGGGGTACCTTTGATCCGTTGACCCAAAAGACCTCCTTCCAGCATCCCTGCTTTCAGGAACCGGTGGATCAGTTTCAGCAGACGCTTGTCGCCAATACGGGTGCTTAAACGCCAGAGTAAACGCGCGTGGTTAACCTCGTCAAAAAACTTGGCCAGATCAATGTCCACTACGTGTTTATATCCGTCACCAACGTATTGACCAGCTTTGCCAAGCGACTGACGCGCACCCTTTCCAGGGCGGAAGCCATAGCTCGACTTGCTGAAAGCACGCTCGTAACGCGGGTTTAGTACCTGGTGTATCGCTTGTTGAACAACCCGGTCCACCACCGTTGGAATACCGAGCTGACGCTCGCCTCCATTCGGCTTCGGTATCTTAACCCCTCTGACGGCTGAAGGATGGTACTCCCCACTAAGCAACCGCGCGCGCAGTTCTTCGTGGTTCACGGCCAGCCACTTGCGTAACTCACCTACTTCCATCCCATCTACGCCACCGGCACCACCGTTGCGGATAACCCGCCGGCAGGCCCGTGACAAATTCGATAAGTCCGCTACCGAACTCATCAAATCAACGGTTGAGGTTCTTTCCTCGTAACAATCCGTAAGCCACTCATCGGCTCGTCCTTTCGCAGATCGGGACACTCCCTCACCGCTCAGAACCGCCACGTCGGTGGGCCATTCGACTGTATCGAACAGACTCATCTGACCACCTTGACGTTTTACTGATTTCATAATGACTTATACGCTCGCTACGGCTCCATCGCCTCGCTCAAAGATTCGGTCCTTCCCGCTTACCCTTTCATTATCGCTGCCGACAACACGGTCAGTCATTGGCAATGGTTTGGCTCGGTACCATGACCTCTGCTGACTTCTCCTCCCCTCTCGGAAAGGAGACCTCCCACGGTAAACGTGTTCCTTTTCCGTTTATCGAGCCGGATTTACCTGACGGGGTTATGGAAGGCGGTTGGGCTTCTCAGTTTATTGCCTGATTACCCCCCACGTCCGGCCTTATATCCGATTTCTGTTCGTCTCGACAAACTTTTGCTACACGCTTCCTTCAGATTCCTCCTCGCGGAGGACACCCTTGCGCTTCGCTAACGGTTCCTGCCTTCAGGGTCCGTTCGGGAATTTCACCCTATAAGTAACACGTATGCATGGCACACAAAAGCCCCACCCGGCGCGAAGCGCTGGGTGGGGCTGGGATAGACAATTCCACGCTTGTGGAATGACAATAGTTATTTACTCAAATGGTACCACCAGATCGCTACCCCGGTTCTCGGCAAGCAGGCGATTGAGGTTGTTAGTCACCGTAGCGGTGCCGGCTGCGACATCGTAGGTGAAAGCGTCGAGTTGAGCTTTAATCGGCTCTATGAAGGGGGGGATAACACCAATAATGTCATCAGCGGTAACATTTGGATTGGTTTGCTCCTCACGTTCCGAAATAGCGAAACGAATTCCCAAATCAGTCATGCGGCGACCTTCGGCCAGGAATATTTCCTGGCGAAGACGATATAGTGCCTCATATGCACGGTCAATGTTATCAAGATCATCGATTTCATCATCCGTAAACGAAGTGCCGGAAACAGAAGGAACGGAAATTTCGTCTGCTTGTCTGTCCAAAACCAAACCTTCTTCAAAATCTCGACCGGGGCCGGGGGCAACACGTACCGAAGCCATATTAGGGCGTGAGTCGGGATCATCATGCGTACGACCTTCCACCATATCATTGAACGTGGCAACCGGGCGAGTAGCTACGAGTGCAACGATGTCCTTCATGATTGATTTTGCACCTTCCAAATCATCATCAGCTAATTCAGCTTCTGCTAAGATCAAATGTGCCTCCTCAATTTTCAATACGGCAATAGGGTAATCGAAAGTAGCATCATCACCGTGGTACTTGGGATCCAGAAAATCCAATGTCGGCAACGGTTGAAGATCATCGAAAGATCCACGATCAAATAGAGCATCCTGGAACGTATTGTTATCTGCTGCGGAAGGATTATTTGGGTCAAACTGAGCAAAATAAACGTAATCAGGATCAGCATCAATTGCTGCCTGAGCATCAGCTACGGCGGCGTCTTTGTTACCGCCACGGTAATTGGCTCGAGCGCGTGCTAGTAATGCTCCAATACCATAAGTACCCGTAGCATTCACTCGAATAGCATTAGTGAAATCGTCGATTGCGAGCGTCAATTGAACAGATGCCGGTTGAGGAACTCCACCTTCTTCAGTAGGTAATGTCTTGAACAGTTCAGCGGCGAACAAGAAAGATAAGCCCCGAAGCATATAAAAACCGGATTCCTGTTCTGGAGTGTAGTCCGGATCACCAGGTCCAATCTCCTCAATACCGATAGTAGCAAGCACTCGCATCCTGGCGATATTGAACTGTAGATCACGAATATCGTTATCCGTTTTGTTGATATCCAAATCATCAAGAAACTGATTGAAGAAGGTCTGCGTGTTCACATAGTTGTCCGAAGCAAGTTCTGTGGGAACAATTACTTCATTTATGGTGAGACTGAGCTGACGCTCAAGTCCATTGAGTGTACGTGCAGCTGACTCAATCGTACCGATGACATTATCCGCAGATAAATTAGGATTGATGGGGTCAAAAGTTTCATCCGGGTCTTCACAAGACCAAGATATGGCGAGTATGAGCAACAAGCCCATTCCCAGCTTTATAATCGAAAGGTTTTTCATTCCTTTTTATTTAAGAGTTGAATAATTCTATTTAGCGTAATCCAGTCTTCACTTAGAAGCCGAAATCTACACTAATTAGGTACTGCTTGGGAGCTGACTCCGTCGCAAATCCGAAACCACCGGCACCAAATCCGTTTTGTGCTCCAATACCCGCGCCCGTTACTTCGGGGTCGAAAGAAGAAGAACCAAATACAAATGGATTTCGCGCGTTGAAGCCAACCTTAAGGTAGCTGAAAGGAGAGCCGGCCGTTGGAACCCTGTAAGAGATGCCAATATTACGGACCTTAATAAAATCAGTGCTTTCTACCCAGTAGCTGGCCAAGTTTGTAAAACTGTAGCTGGGATTCTCTTCAAGCAATTCCTCAACGGCTTGTGGAAAACGACCTTCATCATTGATTCCGTTAAAGTAACGCAATACATCATCTACTGCAACGCCTTGTGCTCCATACTGATAATCAGAACTGGCGAAAACAGTAAACCGCTTATAGCTCAGATTAAAACCGACCGTACCGTAACCATCAGGATTCGGTTTGCCTAACACTGCATTACGTTCCAGTACAATATCTCCGTTTTCGTCAACCGTGTTGCGGGTTCCTCGGAAGTAACCCAAAGGTTGACCTTCTTTCACAAACGATCCCAAAAACTGAAAACCACCCACATTAAATTCCGGAGCACCTCCTGAACTTGAGACAACATTTTCATTAGTGATCAGAGATGCATTGAAGCTAAGGCTGAAGTCTTTACGCTCAATAACATTTACAAAGGCTTCAAATTCAAACCCGGTGTTTTCAATCTCGCCAACGTTGGCTTCTTGCGCCAATTGCCCGCTTGAAGGGATACTGGGAGGCGTAAAGATAGCATCTTCGGTGGTCGAGTTGTAATAAGTAATGCTACCACCGACTCGACCTTTAAGGAAACTAAAATCTCCTCCAAATTCATATGATCTTACGATTTCAGGACCTAGATTGTCGTTACCAGGGTTTCCGAACGTATAGGCTGGAAAACCAAAAAATGGTAGCGAGTTAAATACTTGATCACGTGCAAATGGGGTAGGGAAGTTAGATGCTTCCCCGTAATTTGCTCTAATACTAAATCTGGTTAGTATATCAGCAATACGGCCTTCTTGCATGAATGATTCGTCGGTCAGACTGTACCGTAAGCCGATACGCTTCAAGTTGACTAAGCCGATACTTTCTCCAAAAGCAGAGTTAAAGTCCCAGCGCAGACCAAGATCGAGAAATAGTTTATCCTTGAAACCGATGTTCTCTGCGACATAAAATCCTCCAAAAGTAATTGCTTGAAAGAAATCTTGGGTGGTTATTTCGGCGGTGTTGTTTAACGAAACCGAACCTTCAATCAAGTTACTACCTTGCAAAAGTAATTGCTCATCCTGGTTTCTAAATAATTGAGTTCCAACTTGAGTATTGAAACTAAAGTCGTTACCCAAAGAAACCTCATAGCCAAGGGCAAGATCCGCCGTCAGTGCAATGAAATCACGAGTAGAACGGTCAATCGTACCACGATTGGAAGTACCTGGTGCGACCAAACCTTTAGAAATATAAAGTGCATTAGTTGCAATTTCTTCCTGACGAGATTCTGCGAGAATCAAGACCCACAATCAAACGACTCGTAAAACCTTCAAACGGCTTGTAAGTAATTTGTTGCGAAGTTTGGAAGCGACGGATCGCCTCGGTAATATCGGTCAAGCTTCCTTGTTCAAATAGATCAGTTCTGATTGAATCTAATCCGGCACCGGAAATAGTAGTCAGATCACCAAAGTCACCACTCTCGAGATTGCTGAAGCGAGAGAAACTTGTGTTGGCATTGTAATCACGAGTAAAATAGTTACTTGTGAAAGAGGCCGAACCATCGTAACTGATGTTCTTTCCAATGTTAGCGTGTGTGCCAAAGCGAGCACTTATCCGACGCTGTTCATTGAGATCATTGAAGCCATCGTCATCATAAAAACTACCACTGAAGTTATAAGTAGCAACATCACTGCCGCCATCTACACCTACCCGATATTGTTGTACCAAGCCCGGCTCAAATAATACATCTGCAGTTTCTTCGAATTTGAGGAACTTTTCTTCACCCACCATTGCACCCACAATGGCACCACCCGTCAAACGAGCTGAACCTGAAGTACCTTTTTTAGTGAAAATTTGTAAAACACCATTGGCCGCATCAGCTCCATAAAGCGTAGTAGCAGCTCCTCCACGGATAAATTCTACGCGCTCAATCGACTCGATTGGAATATCAGCTAGAGCGGACGAACTGGCACCACCGGTATTTAGACCCAAAGTTGGATTAGAATTGAGGTTATCTACTCGCACACCATCAATGATGATGACAGGAGTGGAAGAACCGTTAGCCGTAATCGGTCCGCGGTTACGAATGATCGAAGCCGTTCCCGGCTGGCCTGATGAAAGGCGAATTTGAGCACCGGGTAGACGAGATTGTAGAACTTGATCCAGCTGAGTAATCGGAGCCAGCTCAAGTTGCTCACTGGTTATCACATCGACCGTTGTAGTAAGTCGCTTGCGCTCAATACCAACACCCTGGCCGGAGACAACGATCTCGGTTAGCCCGATAGCATTATCTTCCAATACGATGTCGATTTTGTTGTCATCTGGGATGTCAACTTCGCTGGTAGCATAACCCGTATAAGATACGATCAGCGCAGTAGCTGTGGCAGGAACATTATTAATGGTAAAATTGCCGTCGAAGTCCGTGACGGTACCCGAAGACGTTCCCTCAACGAGAAGGGATGCCCCGATCAGGGGCGTGCCCTCCGTGTCTGTCACCGAGCCGGTAACGGTCCGCTGCGCGAGCAACGTACCTCCGACTACGAACAGCAGGGAGAGGAGAAGAGTAATCTTCTTCATTTGGTTGGAAATTTTGGTTGAAAAATTGAAAGTGATAATGCCGCCGGTCAGTCCATAAGGGCGATACCTCCAGCCCGGGGAAGGACGAGGAAGAAAGCTGAACCCGGTCGGCTCAAAAGATTTCAGTCAAGCCAGGTGGTGGTGGTCTGTAATCGACCGAACAGTGAAAGTAATGGCACAAATGTACCCAAAGTTAAGACAAAACGACGGCTTCGTTAAAAACGCTGCCCGCTTTTCTCGGGCGGCCCGGCATATGTCTTGCAACTTGCATTTTGCGGTTTCCAGAAAAAATCCGGCCGCTTATTGCACATTCCCCGCCGGGTCGCCTACATTTACGATTCGGACCAACCACTCTGACCAATCATGCTTACCGCCATCGTCGCCTGCTTCATCATCGGATACATCGTCATCGTATTCGAACACCCGCTCCACCTGGATAAAACCGTGCCCGCCTTGCTCATGGGTGCCGTGCTGTGGGCCCTCATCGCCCTGGGTTTTCACTACGGCGGCACCAGCATCGTAGACGGGCACGAGCACCTCTACACCTTTGGCGGCCCCGATGATCTGGTAGCCGAAGAAGGATTTGCCAACACCTTATTACACCACCTCGGCAAAACGGCGGAGATCCTGATTTTCCTCATCGGTGCCATGACGATCGTGGAGATCGTGGACCTGCACCGGGGTTTCGACGTGCTCAAGGGCTGGGTACACACCAAATCCAAGCGCAAGCTACTCTGGATCGTGGGCGGCCTCGGTTTCATCCTCTCGGCCATCATCGACAACCTGACGGCCACCATCGTACTGGTAACCCTGCTGCGCAAACTCATCCCGGAAAAAGAACAACGCCTCTGGTACGTGGCCCTCATCGTCATTGCCGCCAACGCCGGCGGTGCCTGGTCGCCCATCGGTGACGTAACCACCACCATGCTCTGGATCGGCAAGCGGGTCTCTACCGCCGGTTTGATGGAATTTCTCATCATTCCTTCCCTGGTCTGCTTTGCGGTTCCCTTCCTGGTGGCTTCTTACATGAAGCCGTTCCAGGGCACCATCAATATGCCCGTTCTACCGGACGACAGCAAGAGCGAACGCCTACTGAGTAGCAAAACCATGCTCTTCCTCGGACTGGGCATGATCATTTTCGTACCCATTTTCAAGACCATCACCCACCTGCCCCCCTATGTGGGCATGATGCTTAGCTTGGGCATAGTCTGGCTGGCCAGCGAGTACATCCACCCGGAGGAAGATTTCACCGAAGAACGCAAGGCACAGTACTCGGCCCACAAGGCACTGTCGCGCATCGAAATGTCCAGCATCCTATTCTTCCTCGGCATCCTGATGGCCGTTGCCGCGTTGGAGACCATCGCCGTCGGCGATGTCGGCGCGCTACGCGCCGTGGCCGATCAGCTGCGTGCCGCCATCCCCAATCAGGAGATCGTGATCGTAATCCTCGGTTTCCTCTCCGCCGTGATCGACAACGTGCCCCTCGTGGCCGCCTCCATGGGTATGTACGACGTGGGCAACTTCCCCATCGACAGCGAACTGTGGCACTTCATCGCCTACTCGGCCGGTACGGGCGGTTCGATGCTCATCATCGGCTCCGCCGCCGGCGTGGCCGCCATGGGCATGGAGCGGATCGACTTCATCTGGTACTTCAAAAAGATCACCGGCCTGGCCCTGATCGGTTTCCTGGCGGGTGCCGGGGTGTTCATCCTGATCGAGCACTATTTCAAGGGCGGGATGTAGCTTCCCCGGACCCCGGAGGACCGCTTAACCGCTGGAGTTCGGCTTTCTCGGACGCTCAGAGTCCGCTTCGGCTCTCGGACGCTCAGAGGTCCGCTTAACCACCGGACCTCGACGGTCCGGTTCGCGGACGCTCCGAGGTCCACGGTGTTCCAGCATGACCAAATCAAGGACCTCGGAGCGGCGAGCGGCAACGCCGCCGTCCTCCGAGCGTCCGGTGCGCCCATCCTCCGAGCGTCCTCCGCCCGTCCTGCGCGCCCGCTCCGAGGTCCACGGTGTTCCAAAATGACCAGATCAAGGACCTCGGAGCGTCGAGCGGCAACGCCGCCGTCCTCCGAGCGTCCGGTGCGCCCATCCTGCGCCCGTCCTGCGCGCCCATCCTCCGAGCGTCCTGCGCGCCCGCTCCGAGGTCCACGGTGTTCCAGCATGACCAAATAAAGGACCTCGGAGCGTCGAGCGGCAACGCCGCCGTCCTCTGAGCGTCCGGTGCGCCCGTCATCCGAGCGTCCTCCTGCGCGCCCGCTCCGAGGTCCACGGTGTTCCAGCATGACCAAATAAAGGACCTCGGAGCGTCGAGCGGCAACGCCGCCGTCCTCTGAGCGTCCGGTGCGCCCGTCCTGCGCGCCCTCCGCCCGTCCTCCGCCCGTCCGCCTCATTTCTTCCCATCTTAACCTTCCCCTAAGCATCGGTACCCCACCCAATCCCTACCTTTGCCATCGGTTATGAAAAAACTCGATACCCTCTTACTGCGCTCCTTCATCGGACCCTTCGTGGTCACCTTTGCCATTGCCATCTTCGTATTGCTGATGCAGATCCTGTGGGTCTACCTGGACGAGATCGCGGGCAAAGGCGTAGGCTTCTTCCTAATGATGGAACTGATCGCCTACAAATGCGTGGGCCTGGTTCCGCTGGCCCTGCCGCTGGCCCTGCTCATCTCGTCGGTGATGGTACTGGGTAGCCTGGCCGAACACTACGAACTGACGACCTTCAAAACCGCCGGCGTACGCCTCATTCGCATCATGCTGCCCCTGATCCTCGTGGGTGCCATGGCTACGGTAGTTTCCTACCTTTGTTCCGACTACCTGATCCCGGTATCCAATTTGCAGTTCGGCTCGCGGATGTACGACATCCAGCAGAAAAAGCCCACCCTGAGCCTGGAAGCCGGTGCCTTTAACGAGGACTTCAGCAACTACGCCATCCGCATCGGATCGAAGGACGATGACGGGCGACATATCCAGGACGTAATGATTTACGACCACGCCCAGGCCAACAGCGGGCGGCTGGATCAGATCGTAGCCGAAGACGGCGAAATGTACGGCTCGCCGGACGGTGACTTCTTCATCATGCAACTCAACAACGGCTACCAATACGGCGAGCGTGGACTGGGCAAACAGGGCGGCGGCGGCGGGCAGGGCCACCCCTTCATCCGCACCCAGTTTAAAACCTGGAGCAAGGTGTTCGACCTGTCGGAATTCAACCTGCGTAAGACCAACCAAAAATTGTTTTCCACTAACCGGTCCATGATGAGTTCGCGCCAATTAGCCGCAGCCATCGACTCCATCGACATCGATATCAAGGAGCGCGAACAGATCCTGAGCAACCACCTGACCAACTACCTGACGCTACTACCCCGCGACACCGCCACTTACCGCAAGTTACAGGTGGCCGAAGACGTAACCTCCATGGAAGGTGCCGACCCCAACGAGGAAACCGCCGATGACCGCGCTGCCGCCGAGGAAAACGTGATCGACCCGGCCGCAGACACACTCATACCCGGCAAGGAAGCCTTCGTCCGCGACCAGTCCGTCAACTACGCCGAGGGCGACCGGCCCGATCCGGAAAACATAAAAAAGCGCAAACCCCTGCCGCCCACCGGAGAGCTGCGACGCGAGGGCACCTACGACACCGTGGTGCGCCCCCCTACCCCATCGGTGGCCGATCTGCGGCGGCAGGCTATCGCCAACCGCGCTATGCTGGATGGGAATTCCGGCCGGGAACAAGAGGAACTGCTGCGCCGACGGGAAGAAATGCTGCGTAGCAGCGAACTCGAAATAGTGCAACAATCACTACCGCCCGACGTAACGGCCGCCAAGGAAGCCCACCTGGCCCAACAAAAGGAAGACGCCCTGGTGCGTGCCGCCACCGACTGGCCGGGGCTGGACAGCCTGATGGCCGGCCTGCCCGAGGTGGCCCGCACGCGTGTGTACTCGCGGGCGCGGTCGTCGGCTCGGTCCATTTACGGCCAGGCCGAATCGGCCGTCCGCATCATGCCGGGGGTACAGGAAAACCGCGTCAAGCACGTTTACGACATGCACATGAAATACAGCATGGCCGTCATCTGCATCATCTTCGTTTTCATCGGCGCACCCATGGGTGCTATCGTCCGCAAGGGCGGATTCGGTTATCCCATTCTCATCAGCATCATCTTTTTCGTGCTGTTCGTCATCCTTACCATCTTTTGCCGCAAACTTGCCGAATCGTTCGTCGTCAACGGCGTCATCGCCGGCTGGCTGCCATGCATCATCCTGTTCCCCATGGGGTGGTACCTCACGGTGCGGGCCATGAACGATTCCAAGCTCGTCAGCACCGACTCGTTACAACAGTTTTTGCGCCGTATCTTCCCCCGGAAAACCAGTGAAGATGCCCCCGTCTAACCCGACTCAGACCCAGCCCGCCCAAACGCGGTTGACCGAAGAAGACCTGCCCACACGCGGCCCCGCCGCCACCACCCACGCCTTTGTATACGCCAACCGCTACTTCATCGGCACCTACCTGCTGTTCCTGCTCCCGGCGGCCGGCTTACTCTATTTTTATCCCCTCGGCGAGCTGGAACTCGCCCTCAACCTGCGCCGCACCGGCTGGGCCGACCTGCTTTTCACCTTCGGCACGCTCTTCGGCGAGTGGCCCGCCTACGTGGCCCTACTGGGCGTACTAATTTACTTCATCAGCTACCGGTCCGCCCTCATGCTGCCCCTCATCGGCCTGTTCGCGGGCGTATTCAGCGGCCTGCTCAAACTTTTTTTCTCCCACGCACGCCCCACCACCTGGTTCTGGGAGCAGGGCCTCTACAGCCAGCTCAACATCTTCGACGACAGCACCTACCCGTCCATCGTTTACACCAGTTTCCCCAGCGGCCACTCCGCCTCCGCCTTCGCCCTCTACGGCTTCGTCGCCTTCAGCATCAGCCGCTACCGGGGCCTCGGCGCGCTGCTCGCCTTTCTCGCCATCCAAGTCGCCTTCAGCCGCATCTACCTCCTCATGCACTTCCTCGAAGACGTCATGGTCGGCTCCCTCCTCGGGCTGCTCATCGCCCTGGGTTGCTACTACCTCCAGTTTCGCATCTTCCCCCACAAAACGTGGCTCGACGATAGCCTGTACCGCCGCCGCACCCGCCGTATCGAGGGCATCGACGGCCTGCCCCCGGTGGATCAGGTATAGGCTTCCTTCTGTTTCGTGGGCCCCCGCCCCTGCCGGGCGGCCGGGCTGTTCCGCAGCTCCCTGTCGGTCGGCCCTGCGGGCCCGGCGCTGCCGCGCCGCCTGCTCCCATCCCTGGTCCGGTGGGGATGCAAACCAATGATTGATTGATTGATTGAATGAATGATTGATTGATTACCAAGATGTAAACAACACAGGCAAAACGGTAGAGGAGTTTTACTCCGATGCGGCGGCTTTGCCGCCGAGTTCGACGGGAACACCCCGTCCAGGCACCTCACGCAAGGAAATGATTGAATGACTGAATGACTGACCTCGAAGAATCGCTTTGCGATTGAGAGAAGCAGCGCAGCTAATGACTGATTACCGGGTTGACCAAAACATAAACAACACAGGCAAAACGGTAGAGGAGTTTTACTCCGATGCGGCGGCTTCGCCGCCGAGTTCAACGGGAACGCCCCGCCCAGGCACCTCACGCTAGGTAATGATTGAATGATTGAATGACTGACCTCGAAGAATCGCTTTGCGATTGAGAGAAGCAGCGCAGCTAATGACTGATTACCGGGTTGACCAAAACATAAACAACACAGGCAAAACGGTAGAGGAGTTTTACTCCGATGCGGCGGCTTTGCCGCCGAGTTCAACGGGAACGCCCCGTCCAGGCACCTCACGCAAGGATAATGACTAACCTCGAAAAATCGCTTTGTGACTGAGAGAAACACCGCAGCTAATGACTGAATAGTGTACTACTTGTGCCTCCCCCCTCTGCGGCGGCTGGGGTGACCACGAAGTAGCCGCGAAGCGAACGGGACCCAGACGATTAGCCACCGGGGGGGAATTGAAGTACATCCAATAGTCGATATTCGATAGTCGATAACTGATTTGGCACACACTGATTGCTGCAATGCGAACACCGCTAACGAGCCGATGAGCTATCACGTGTCAGTAAGCAACCATCAGGGCCTGGAGTTGGACGAGCCGCCCGTGCGGATACGCACCTCGGCCCGGTCGAAAAATCTCTGCCACCTCAAAACCGATGCCGACCCCGACGGTGGGCGGCTACGGGCTGAAGTTTATACCGGCATGCTTGGCGGTTCCTGATTTCAGGGCCGACCCGTCGGTCAGTTCTCCCGGGCATAAACACGAATAGGGATGGACGCAAGCTTGCGTCCATCCCTATTCGGTTAGCGGGAAACGATGCTAGTACCTACAGGTAATTATCACCGAATTTGTCTTGCTTGTAAGCGGCCTTCAGCAGCTCGGCCCGACGGTTGATCGAGGGCTTGGTGAAGTCACGACGACGGCGCAGTTCGCGGATCGTGCCGGTGCTGATAAACTTACGCTTGTAGCGTTTCAGGGCGCGGTCGATGTTTTCTCCCTCGCGGATATTGATGATGAGCATAAACGGGTAAAAATTTTGCGCCGCAAAGGTAATTGTTCTTCCCAAAAACTCCAAACCATCAGTACGTTTTTTGTTTCATCGGCCCGATTTATGCTTTTTGCAGGGTAAAGCCGAAAGTCGATCCCAGGTCAGGCGTAGACCGGACGTTAATGGTCTGCTGGTGCGCCTCCATAATGTGTTTGACGATGGAAAGCCCCAGACCGCTGCCGCCCTGCGAACGGGAACGGCTCTTGTCTACCCGGTAAAAGCGGTCGAATACGTGGGGCAGGTGCCTTTCGGGAATACCGATGCCGTCGTCGGCTACTTCTACCAGGATATAATCGCCCATATCGTAAAAGCCGATCCGGGTGCGGCCGGCGGCGTTGCCGTACTTCAGGGAATTATTGATCAGATTGGTCAGCACCTGACGAATACTTTCCCGGTCGGCCATGACCTGGAAATTTTGGCCGGCCCCTTCCTTGACAATTAGTTTGATCCCGTTCCGGTTGGCTTTATATTCCAGTTCTTCGATCACTTCTTCCGTCAGGCGGCGGATACCGAAGGCCTCCATGTCCAGGATCAGTTCTCCGCTCTCCAGCCGGGAAATGGCACTCAGGTCTTCTACGATGGTATGCAGGCGCTGGACATTGCGGGCGGCTTTTTCCAGAAACGGGCGGGCCACGCGTTGGTCTTCCAGACCGCCTTCGATCAGTGTATCCAGATAGCCCTGAATATTGAAGATGGGTGTTTTTAGTTCGTGAGAAATATCACCTACGTAGCGGCGGCGGTACTCGGCCCAGGTTTTGTAGCGGTTGATCTCGGCCTGTTGCTCATCGGCCCAGTCGGCGACTTCCATCTCCACGTCCTCGATGATGTTGGCGTCCATATCCAGGGCGGCCGTCTTGACTTCACTGCTCACCTTGTGGCGGTGGATCGTTTTGTAGATCAATTTGATCTTGCGGTAAATGTAGCGTTGCAGGTAATACAGGCTGAAGTAATACGAGATGGCAAAGACCAGCACGGGCAGGCACAGCAGCAGCCAGTGCAGGTCCAGACCGGGACTGAGCAAAAAGAAAAAAGCCAGCAACACCATTAACGTGGCACCCGCCGTATAGGCGGACACCAGAATGGCAATCCGGCGGGGAGTAGAATTTTTGAGCATCGGGACGAATTAGCAAAACGGGAATCAACAAATGGGCACAATAAGCACGTGCAAATAGCACCATACTCCTAAAACTCAAATTTGTACCCGATCCCCTTGATCGTCTTGATGTAATGTTCGCCCAATTTCTCGCGCAGCTTGCGAATGTGCACATCGATGGTCCGGTTGCCTACGATCACGTCGGCACCCCACACCTTGCTGAATATCTCCTCGCGGGTAAACACCTTGCCCGGCTTGGAAACCAGCAACAGCAGCAGGTCGAATTCTTTTTTGGCCAGGCTGATTGTCTCATCACCCCGAACTACCACCACGCGTTCCCGGTCCACGATCAGATCGCCGACTTTGATTTGGGCGTCATCGTCGCTATCCTCGCGGGGACCGCCGCGGCGCAGCAGCGCTTTGATCCGTGAGATAAACACCCGCGGGCGAATGGGCTTGGTGATGTAATCGTCTCCCCCCATCTCCAGGGCGGCGATCTGGCTGTAATCTTCCTCGCGGGCGGTAAGGAAGGCGATGGGCGTATAGCGAAAGGCATCGCGCGAGCGCAACTGGCGGCAGACTTCTACCCCGTCCATGCGCGGCATCATGATATCGAGTATGATCAGATCGGGTTTCTCGCGCTCGGCGGCCTTGATCCCTTCTTCGCCGTTAGCGGCACTGACTACTTCGTAGCCTTCCTTTTGCAGGTTGTATTCCAGAAATTCGATGATATCCGGCTCATCGTCAACAATCAATATTTTTTCTGCCATGGGTCAGGGACGAGCTTGATTTGGCGCAAAGGTACGGCAAACCGGAGCGGCCCAGGGTGAACCCAGGATTAACAAATTGTTTCGCCAATAATAAGAACGGGAAGGTTGCGGCTCCTGATCGATCAGGCCGCCGCCCGTTCCCCTTTGATAAGTTGCACCATTTCAGGTGCGATGCGGGGGGCGAAAAGATCTCCCGTGGCGGGCCGGTCATCTACGATGCCGGTGAGGTCCATGGCGCGGGCCAGATCACGGGCGGCATTGCCGTAGGAAACGGCGGTACTAGTGGATTTACCCTTGCTTACGTAGTGGTCGATGACGGCGGCGCGAATGGCCTCTAGCGGATCGAGCAGTAAGGTGAGATCACGGAGGCTACGCGAGGACGATACCTGGCGGCCCCGGTCGCGCAGACGGCGGCGCAGGTCCTCGCGGGTGTAGCCCAGCAGTTCGGCGCGGTAGCGGTTGTAATAGTCCAGTGTTCCCCGGCTGTTTTTGTAAACTTCCTGGTGAGATAATTCAGCGGCTTCCTGGCAGGAGATCAGGCTCATGGCCCGGGTCAGTTCGGTCAGGGCGACGATCTCGGCGGTGTTGAACAACAGTTCGGTGGGGCCGTCCTGCACGGTCAACTGTTCGCGGCGGAGGATATTGGCCAGGGCCTGACGCCGCTTGCTTTTGGAACGAAGGCAGATGAACTTGGCCAACTCCACACCCAGGTAGTAATCGTCCACCAACTCCCCAGCCTTGCGGGGTATCCGGGCATAATCGCGGTGCGAGGCCGGGATACGCACGACCCCGTCGAACTCGTACAGGTCCTGCAACCACTGCCGCGCGTTGCGTTGGTAGTGATGATCGGTTAGTTCCAGGGCACGGTGCAGATCCGTGGCGCGGATGACGCGGGTACCTTTTTTGCTGGTGCGGATGGGAAGAGACATAACATTTCCTGACTGTTGATGCGGTAAAGATAAGGCTTGTTGGTTTAAAGTTGCAACTATTCCAACAAATTATTTTTAATAATTCGGTGATTTAGGCTTACTTATCACTATTATGATTACAAAACAGGGTATTTTGCTGAGGTTTTCCCCCCGGCTCCCTAAAGGAGGGAGATTGCTTCGAAGAAAAATCAAGAATCGCTAATCAACAATCAAGAATCCAACTTACGTGCGTACACGACAGAGCAGCTCATTTACTATTCCGTATACGCTATTCCGTAATCCGTAATCTTTCCCTCGCTCCCCGACGTGGTCGTCGGGACCCAAATCAAAAACTCCGATGAGCTTGCGACGATCAGCGCAGCTAATCAAGAATCGTTCCTCCCTCCCCGCGTGAGGTGCCCGCAGGGGCGTAAGCGCACGCAGTGCCGAGCGATCAGCGAAGCCCGGAGGGGACCGGCCCCGGCCCCCGGCCGGGGACACGCCCGCGAACCAGCCCCCAAAATGCGTGTTTCCTAGGCTATGCACAAGCAAGACCACCCCGTTCTAACCGAACAACAACGCGCCGTACCCCAGCTTGCCTGGGTAGATTCCGCCTCCAGACTGCTGGACACGCGCCTGCGGATACCGGGTACGGACATCCGGTTCGGATTGGATTTTATCCTCGGGCTGCTGCCGGGCGCGGGCGATGTACTTAGCCTGGGAATGAGTGGGCTGCTGGTAGTGACGATGGCCAGGCACGGCGCGAGCGGGATGCTGGTGGTGCGGATGCTGGGCAACCTGCTGCTGGATGCCGTGGTAGGGACCGTGCCGATTCTCGGTAACCTGTTCGATCTTTTTTATAAGGCTAACTACCGCAACCTGCAACTGATGCGGGAATTTTACGGCGAGGGTAAGCATACGGGCAATGCCTGGCCGGTGGTTATCGGTGCGGTGGTGGGTGTGCTCCTTATTATAGGACTGACGCTCTACGCTATTTTCGCCGTGATCCAGTATTTGTTTGAAATGGTCGGCGGCTAAGCAACTTTCGTTATCCACTGCTCGATCAGTTGGGAAGCGTAGTTTGATCATCGGGTATTTCCGGACGATCGTGCGCGTCTTCGGCCCGGTTGTCCAGGTAGCGCATGACGTGGTAAGCAGATAGTCCGTGCAGGACGCTGGAAAGGGCAATGGTGAGCATGAGCGTGGCCCAGATTATTTCCATGTCGGCAAAGTAGGTCACGCCCACCGCGTAGGCGAGGTAATAAATGGACCCGATGCCGCGAATGCCGTAGAAGCTGATGGCGAGCCGGTCGCGGATGGGCCACGCGCAGCCGATGAGCGCGAGCATGCCGCCGAGGGGGCGAATGACGAGCAGGATGAGCAAGGCACCGAGAAGTACGGTCCAACTCATGAAGGGTAGCAGTTCGACCAGCAACCCGCCGCTGAGGATCAGTACCAGGCCCATGACTACCCGTTCCAGGTTTTCGGCAAAGTCGTAGAGTACCAGATGGTATTTATGATCGACCGCAATGCTGCGCAGGGTATAAGCACCCACGAAGACGGCGATGAACCCGTAACCGGCCGCAATCTCGGCCAGTCCGTAGCTGACGAATAACACGAAGATGGCCAGGCAACCCATGCCTTCTTTGGAAAGCGGATGATCGCGGGGGTAGGTGAAAATGACTTTGGAAAGCACCCAACCGACGGCCACGCCGGCCACCACGCCGACCACCATTTTGTAGAGGACATATTTGAGGAACCACTCACCGCCCCACTCGCCGAAATTTCCCAGACCGAGCAGCGCGGCCGTAATGGCCAGATAGGTGAAAGGGAAGGCTAGTCCATCGTTGAGTCCGGCTTCGCTGGTAAGCGCGAAACGGACGGCATCGGTATCCTCCCGGTCGGGCGGCCCCACCTGAATATCGCCGGCCAGTACGGGATCGGTGGGGGCCAGTACCGCACCAAGCAGGAGGGCCGTGACGGGGGCAACGCCTAATACCCACCAACCGACCAGCATGGTCAGCCCGATGGAAATGGGCATGGTGATGAGGAGTAGGCGCCAGGTGATGTGCCAAAAAGGGTGTCGCAGGTCGAGCCTGATCTTGAGGCCCGCCCCCAGCAGGGAAACGATGACGATGAATTCGGTCAGTTTTTCCCAGAGCCAGCGGCCGTCTTCCTGTAGGGGGGAGGGAATGCGCAGGCCCGGGATGGCATAGATGGCCATGCCTGCCAACAAATAGAGGGTAGCTACGGTGATGTAACGCTTGACAAGTAGTTGGGGAATCCAGACGGCACCCACCAGCGTGAGTCCGGCAAGTAAGAGAAGAAGTTCGTATCCTTCAATGTGGAATAATTCGGGCAAGGGCGGGGTGGGTTTTGAATGCTGAT
The DNA here is from genome assembly GCA_963710215.1 of Lewinellaceae bacterium. Classification (GTDB taxonomy): domain Bacteria; phylum Bacteroidota; class Bacteroidia; order Chitinophagales; family Saprospiraceae; genus Neolewinella. The sequence continues at coordinate 23,506 of CAVPZP010000059.1, forward strand.
TAGCTCTAACCCTATTTAAGAAGGGTTGTTGAGCGAAACTTTGCCGGCAACCCCGGCTTACCGTATGAATAACACTAACTTGCGCCCCCTACTTATTAAGACTGCCGTGGACCAACAAAGTATTAAGAACAATTTTTTCAAATCGGCTTTCACCGTCGATAACGTTATTTTCGGTTTCGACGACGGTGACCTCAAAGTCCTCCTGATTCGCCGCACGGAAGAACCCTTCGAGGGCCACTGGGCGTTGCCCGGCTACTTTGTGCGCCCCGATGAAGACCTGAACCAGGCCGCCGAGAGGGTGCTGCTTGAAGTTACCGGCCTGCAGGGCGTTTATCTGGAACAGGTCCACACTTTCGGCCGCGTGGACCGCCACGCTTTCGGCCGCGTCATTACCGTAGCTTACTATTCGCTGGTTCGGGTGGAACACTACGAACCCCGCCCCTTCGGTCTGGCCCGCGAAGCCGCTTGGCATCCCGTGGATTCACTGGTCGATCTGGCATTCGACCACGCCGAGATCATCGGCGTTGCTTTTCAGCAACTGAAGCGGTCGATCCGCAACCGTCCGGTGGGCTTTGAATTACTGCCCCCGTCGTTTACCCTCACCGAACTGCAGCACCTCTACGAGTCCATCTGGCAGACGGAACTGGAAAAGCGCAATTTCCGCAAGAAAATCCTCTCCATGAACCTGCTGGTCGACCTGGATCGCACGCAGGAGGGCGTGGCCCACCGGCCCGCCCGCTTGTACCGGTTCGACGAGGAAAAATATCGTGAGTTTCTGGAGGAAGGCTTCAACTTCGAGTTGAAGGAGACGCGGCGTAAGTAGCCGGAAAGAGTTAGTTAAAATTCGGCTCGTCGCGCATCCGGGCGATCACTGAAAACACATTGCCCTTGTTGCTCATTACCTGCGACCACAGCGTGGACGGCTTGCTCTTGAACAGGTAGTTGCCGTGCATGGGGGCCGTGACCCAGGAATTGTAGCGCATCTCGTCCTCCAGCTGGCCTTCCGTCCAACCGGAATAGCCGACGAAAAAACGAATGTCATTGGGCTGGATCAGTTCGCGGGCGATGAGGGCCTTGAGTTGCTGGTAGTCGCCGCCATAGTACAGGTTGGATTTGATGTGGCGGCTCTGGTCCACCAGGTCGCCCTTGCAGTGGATAAAGTGAACCGTATCGGTCTGGACGGGGCCGCCGAAATGGACGGGCGCGTCGAACTCGGGGAAGTCGTCGATCAGGTTGTCTACCCGCATCGACAGGGGCTTATTCATCACCAGGCCGAAGGTTCCTTCGTCGTTGTGCTCGCACAACAGGATGGCCGCCCGCCGAAAGTTGGGGTCCATCATAAATGGTTCTGCCAGGATGACGGTGCCTGAGCTTATTTCCGGTTTTACCATGGTCGTGCTATTAAGATTGCTCGTAAATCAAACGCTTTTCGGGCGGAAATGCAACAACGGGCGGGCTTTTTTTAGTTCCCCTTAACATCATCCCCCCTTTTATTCCCGGTATTCCCGCTCGCCGAACAGCAGGCTGCCGATGCGCACCAACGTGCTGCCGTGTTCCAGCGCAATGGGGTAATCGCCGGACATGCCCACGCTCAGTTCCCGAAATTCCGGCCGCCCGGCAAAGGGGCCGCTCCGCAGTTCCTCAAAAATTTTTTGCAGCCGCTCGAACTCGGCGCGGGTCACGGCCTTGTCCTGCGTGAAGGTACCCATGCCCATCAGGCCCACTACCCGCGCGTGGCGGTAATCAGCGGCTAGATAGTCGGCCGCCAGCGTGCGCAGATCGGCGGGAGAAAGACCGTATTTACTGTCTTCCCGGGCGATTTTAACCTGTAATAGCACGTCGATGGTGCGGTCGTTGCTCGCGGCCTGTTTGTCTATTTCTTCCAGCAGCCGCTCGCTATCCACGGCGTGAACGAGGTGAATGAAGGGGGCCAGGTACTTGACCTTGTTGGTCTGCAAGTGCCCGATAAAATGCCAGCGGATATCAGCGGGCAGGGCGTCGGCTTTTTGTTCGGCTTCCTTCACCCGGTTCTCCCCAAAATCCCGCTGCCCCTGCTCGTATAGTTTGCGGACGGCGGCTTCCGGGTGGGTCTTGGAGACGGCCACCAGCGTGGCACCGGCGGCGGTTATTCGGTCGTTGAGCGCGTTGTAGTCCATGGCAAACATTTGTAGTTTCCTTAACGGCCCGCCGCCAAATAGGATCGGCCGGCCCGGCGTTTCTTTGGCGAACATCCGTAATTATCGTCACCATGTCTTACCTGACCAGCCGCCGCGAGGCCGCCAACCGCCGCAAAGCCGTTACCCTGACCATCGTCCTGCACATCGCGCTGTTTGCCGCTTTCTTCGCCGCCTCCGGTGAGGTCGATTGGCGCGAGCACCTGCCCGATTTCATTACGCAACAACTGCCCGCGGAAGAAGCACCGGCGGTGGCCGTACTTCCCTAGTGGGTAGCGGGCCGACGAATTAGAAACGCTACCCTACCCCTCATTGTGGTACGGCTCGTTTTTCAGAATCGTCATGCCCCGGTACAGTTGTTCCAGCAAAAACAGCCGAATCATCTGGTGGCTGAGGGTCATTTTAGAAAAGCCCAGTTTGGCATTCGCCCGTTCGTATACGGCCGGCGCGAAACCGTAAGCACCACCTACCAACAGGATCAGCCGGTCGTAGGGCCGCTGCAGTTGGCCGTCCAACCAGTGCGCAAATTCCACGCTGCCGTACTGCTTGCCGCGCTCGTCCAGCAGGATCAGTCCGTCGTTCGGCCGCAAGCGATTCAGCACGGCCTCGGCTTCGGCCTCGCGCAGTTTGTCGGGCGTCATCTTGCCGCCGCGCTTTACATCCGGAATAATTTCCACCGAAAAAGGCAGGTAGCGTTCCAGTCGTTTTTCGTAAATGGCGGTGCCTTCTTTCAAATAGGAGGCCGCCGTTTTACCGATAAACCAGGCGTGAATTTTCATGGAATGAATTTGTGGGTTGAATTATTCCACCGGTGCCCGCCCGCCGCCCATCAGGTCCTTAAATTGTTCGTAATTTGATCTTTTAGTATTACCTGCGGTGATCGTCGCCTACTCCTGTGGTTCAACTTCGGCGTCTTTCCCCCCGGTGGCTAATCGTCTGGGTCCCGTTCGCTTCGCGGCTACTTCGTGGTCACCTCAGCCGCCGCAGAGGGGGGAGACTACTACCTACTACAATACCAACTCTACTCACAACCGCTCCTCCTCCTCATATTCGATCGGTGCGCGGTACTTCATAAACGGAATCTTCAGTGCCGACCCGATCCGGTCCGTTTCCTCCTCGGCCATGAACACATCCACGCCGTAGATGAGCTTGCTATTATCGACCACGATATACGTACCGAAAATCCGGTCCCAGAAAGAAAAAATATTGCCAAAATTAGAATCCGTGTACGGCATCCGGTAGTGGTGGTGCACCCGGTGCATATTGGGCGTGCAAATCACGGTGCGCAGGGCACGGTCCAGCCACTCGGGCATACTGATGTTGGCGTGATTAAATTGGGTTAGAATAACTGAAAGTGCCTGGTATAGAAATACCAACCAAATGGGCGCGCCGATCAAAATCACGGCGGCCGTGGTAAACACGAACCGGATCACGCTCTCACCCGGGTGGTGGCGGTTGGCTGTGGTGGTATCCACGTGGCGGTCGGTATGGTGCACCAGATGAAAACGCCACATCCACTTCACGCGGTGCTCGGTATAGTGGACAAAATAAGCCCCGATCAGGTCCAGCACCAGCAGCCCCACCAGGGCCTGCGCCCATAGCGGCAGGGCCACCCACTGCAACAGGCCGAAATCATTCTCCACCACCCACCGGCTGCTCAGTACCAGAATGAATGCCATCGCAAAGTTGACTACGATGGTCGTGAACGTAAAGAAAAAATTCATGCCCGCATGTTTCCACTTGTGGTAGTCGTGCTCAAAAAGCGGCAGGGCGTTTTCCGCCAGCCAAAACACGGTCAAACCGCTCACTAGCAGCAACGTGCGGTGCAGGGAAGGGATGGTTTCGAAGTAAGTGACAATAGCTTCCATAATAGCATATAATTTGTCTGCCAAGATAATGTTTTTCGGGCACGGCCGGTTAATTTTCCGGTCGTTGTGTCGGGTGGGTGGCCCCCGGCCCGCCCTGACGGGCGGTCCGGCCGGGCGTGTCCATGGCTCGCTGTTCGCTCGGCCGCTACGCGTCTCCTCACCCCTCCGGGGGTTCGGCCCATTCCCATCCCTGGTCCGTCAACAAGCCGCCGCTTTGCTGTCATTTGAGCCGTTTCCGCTTCCCGGAAATTACCTTTTCCCCCGCCACAATAAGCGAACAAACCGGCCGTTTTCACGCTCTATCGGTGAAATCGTGCCGGGCCGTCAGGCTCATCTTGCCACCGGCCGGCACCATCCATCCGTCTAACTAAATTACTCCCATCCCATGCGTTACACCCCTTTTTTAGCCCTGCTGCTTTCGCTCGTATTCGTCACGTCCTGCGTGAGCAAAAAGAAATACGATGAAGCCCTCGCCGCTCAGCAGGCCGGCAACCAATCCATGGCCGAACTGCGTGCCTCGCTCGACGACTGCAACAAGCGTACCGCCGACCTCAATAACCAGATGCGCCTCGAACAGCAACAGATCGCCAATAAGGACGGTATCATCCAGCGCCTCGAAGAACAACTCAAGGACACCCGCCAGACCAATGCCGGCCTCCTCCAGCAAATGGAGCAGCTCTCCGTCATCAGCACCGCCGGCGCACAGAACATCACCCGCTCGCTGGAAAACATGGACCGCCAGCAGGCATATATTAAGGAACTGACCGGTAAGATCCAGACCAAGGATTCTACCAACCTGGCCCTCGTCATGAACCTCAAGCGTTCACTCGACAACGTCAACGATACCGACGTGGAAGTGAAGGTGAGAGGCGGTGTGGTCTATGTTTCACTGTCTGACAAGATGCTCTTCCAATCCGGCGGTTCCACCATCACGCCCCGCGCCGCCGAGGTACTGGCCAAAGTAGCCAAGATCGTCAATGACCAGCCTGATCTGAATGTCATGGTCGAAGGTCACACCGATAATGTGCCGATCAACACCAACTGTACGCCCGACAACTGGGCACTCAGCTCACAACGCGCCGCTACCATCGTGCGCGAACTGCAAACCAAATACGGCGTCGCTCCCTCACGCCTGATTGCTGCCGGACGCTCTTCCTACGCTCCCAAGGCCGACAACGCCACGGCCGAAGGCCGTAGCACCAACCGCCGCACGGAGATCATCATCCTGCCCAAACTGGACCAGTTCTTCAAACTGATGGAGGCACCGGCTGACTTCCAGCCTGCCGGTCGTGGTAAGTAAGTTTTAAATGCGGGTGACGATCCTATCGCCACTCGGTATCCATCCGCGCCAGTGTCTGCCCCTCGCGGCGCACGGCATGACGATAAGCAGCGGAGGCGGACCCCACGGGTTCGTCTCCGCTTTTTTGTGGGCGGGGCGCGGCAAACGCTTCCAATCGGTCACCCAGACGGGCCTCGCCGCTGAAACTGATGTCGAGGCTGCGCAGCCTGCCATCCCGCAGCAGGTCGGGAGGCAGGGCTTCCAGCATCCACTGCGGATAAAAGGTATTGGTCAAATGGTCATTCCAGTCCAGGTGGTGAAACCCGACTCGAAAAGTAAGCGCGGCGGCGGATTCATCCTCTTTCTTCCAGGGGGGCAGTTTGCCGGTGCGGGGCGGTAGCAGTTCACTTGACGGGGGAAAATCCTTTTCGATTATTTTGATAAAATCCGGGATGGCAGCAAAACGGCGGCTCTCCAGATCCAGTAGCATCCAGGTGCTGGTGGCCCGGGCCAGTGAGTTCGCCCGTTGCTGTGTAGACCCGAAAGTCACGGTAGGTAAATACCCGCTCGAAACGGCCGGCGCAGGTGCTAACAAAGATTTCCTCACCCAGCTCCGGCAGCCGCTCCACCTCCACGTACTGCCGCAGCAGTACCCACGATAAACCCAGTGGAGCCAGATCGGTGAAGGCAAAGCCAATGCGGTCGATATTACGCAGTGCCGTTTCCTGGCACAACCGCAGCAGGTAGGGAATACTCAGCCGACTTCCCGCATCGGCTTGGTACGCCCGAACGCGGTAAGCGGCGGTTTCCTGAATGGGGGAATCAAAAGAGCGGGCGAAAAAAGAGGACACGAATTGAATGTCTTAATGTTGGGAGAAGCGGGAAGATACGATAGTCTACTTCTCTTCGTAAAAACTATCCTCGTCCTCCACCTTCGCCACACTTCCCGCTTTCAACTGGCGAGAAACCGCCGTATAGGGTCCTTTCACCACCTTGTCTCCCGCAGCTAGTCCGGAGAGGATCTCGATGTAGGTATCATCCTGCAAGCCGGTGGTTACGGCTTGGCGGCGCACCGTGTCGGCGGAGATGACAAAGACGATCTCTTCCAGTTCATTCACGCCGGCCGTCGGCTCGCTCCCCTCTTCCTCCTCGATTTCACGAGTGGTAACGCACTGAATCGGCACGGTCAGCACCTGATCGCGGGTCTCGGTCAGTATTTCCACCCCGGCCGACATGCCCGGCCGGAAGGGATAGGGCTTGTCGGATGTCACCAGATCGGCATAGCTTTCCGGCAACAAATTGATTCGCACCTCGAAGTTGGTCACCTGATCGGAATTCAGTGCCGCGCCCGCCGCCGTAGCCGCCGAAGTGGAACTGTTGGCGATCTGCGTCACCTTCCCCTTAAATTTCCGGTTCAGGTAAGCGTCTATCTCCACTTCCACCTCATCACCCAGCGTCACGCGGGGCACATCGTTTTCGCTCACCTCCACGCGCACTTCCATGGCATTCAGGTTGGCGATCCGCATCATTTCGGTACCCGTCATCTGCATGGTACCCACCACGCGCTCGCCCTGTTCCACGTTGAGCAGGGAGATCACGCCGCCCGAGGGGGCATAGATCGTCGTACGCCGCAAACTGGTACGCAGTTCCGCCAGCGAGGCTTCCGATGATTCCACGCCGTAACCGGCCGCTCGAATGGATTCCTCGGCACTTTTGATATTGGAGGCGGCGGCCTTGTAGTTAGCTTCCAACCCCTGCAGATTAGCTAGTGAGAGATCAAAGTCAGCCTGCGAGATCACGCCCTCCTTGCGTAGCTGCGCATTGCGTTTCTGCACCTCGCGGGCATTGGTTAACTGAGCCTCGATCTGCTCGCGTTGCGCCACCTGGGCCGCCAGCTGTGCCCGGGAATTGGCCACCTGCGCCTTGGAATTATTGACCTGCGCCACGCCCCGCTGCACCTGCGACTGGAAAGCATCCGCGTCGATCTTGGCCAGCAACTGCCCCACTACTACCGAGTCGCCCTCCTCCACGTACAGTTCCACTACCTCACCCGATACATCGGAACTGATCTTGACCTCCGTCTGCGGAAATACCTTGCCACTGGCCGATACCTTTTCCTGGATCGTCCGGTTGCCTACCTCCGTGGTAAAAACCCGGATACCGTCCTCGTTCCGGCCGCCCAGAATGACTACCGCCAGCACGGCGAGTACGATGATGGCTACTAAAATAATAATGGTCTTGCGTGACATAGGTCAATTGGTTGATAAATAGTTCGTTGGTTAGTAGGTAGTTGGGTAGTATTATCGTGCATTCCTCCTCCCTCTGCGGCGGCTGGGGTGACCACGAAGTAGCCGCGAAGCGAACGGGACCCAGACAATTAGCCCACCGGGGGGGGAAATGCGCAGCGCCTGAAGTCCGAAGAACTCGCCGACGATCACCGCAGGTAAAGTACGGGGCGAAGCGCCCTTAATTAATCGACAATTCCTGCCCCAGATAAAACTCCACCACTTTGCGGTTAAAGATAAACTGGTATTTCGCCCGGCTCAGTTCCACCTTCGCCACATCCAGGCGATTAGTGGCCGTTACCAGGTCCAGCGTATTAGAAACACCGATTTCATAGCGGCGCGTACTGTTATCAAAGGCCACCTGGGCGGCTTCCACGCTGCGCAGGGCGGCGCGGTAACTCTGGCGGGCGGCCCGCAGATCGGTCAGGGCACGTTGGATATCCAACTGTAGTTGTTGTTCGGTTTGCTCGCGCTGCAGGCGGGCGTTATTGGTTCTGATAAGTGCCTGTTGGGTGGCCGCCTTGTTCTGCCCCCGGCTGTAAATCGGGATATTAATGCCCGCGCTGATGGATTGGCCGAAGTTCTGATTGAGCTGCTCGGTGTACGGCAGGCTGAGCAATACGCCGCCCTGTTGGCTGGGAAGGGCTAGCTGCACATCCATGCCATTGATCTGCACCGGCACGGGGTCACCCAGTATTAGTTCCACATTGCTGTCATCAAAACTCTTGGCGGCACTGGAGGCGGACGTGTTCGCCCCGGCAGATATTCCCACACTGGGGTAAAAGCCGGCTCTGGCCACTTTCTCGCCCACTTGCGCACTGCGTTCCCGCACTTCGGCGGCCCGCACCACGGGTTGGGTCTGGCGAGCAGTGTTGTAAACCGTGGCAAAATCGAAATCCACCACCAAATCGGCAGCGGTCAATTCAATTTGCGGATCGTCAATATCAAAGGGTCGCGACACATCCAACTGCAACAATTGTTGCAACGTCAGCAAGCTCACGGCCACCTGATTTTCCAGGTCCACGATCGTACGCTCATTAGTGGCCTGCTGGGCCACGAGGTCAAAGCGGTCGGCTTCGGGCAGGTTGCCGGCCCGGATCAATCGCTCCGTGTTGGTCAGCGTCTCACTAGTCAGAGCCAACTGGGCCTGGGCATTGGTAATTTGCTCACGCACCAGCAGCACGCTCAAATAGGCATTGGCTACCTGTAGGCCAATATTATTGGCCGTCGTTTCGGCATCCAGGCGCGCAGCTTCCAGATCGAATTCGCTCTGTGCGATCCGGTTCCGCAACAGGCCGCCGTTAAAAACGGTCAAACCGGTAGAGATACCGATGGAATTGAAGTAGATCGTCTGCTGATCGAACGAGTTGGTGGTGGGGTCAACCGTCCGGCCGAATTGTACACCGCCGTTAATCGACGAGTTGAGGCTCGGCAGTCGGGCCAGTTTATCGGCCCGCAATTGAATATCTGCCGATTCGATACCGTATTCCGCTTGCTGCACCTGCAGGTTGTTTTCCCGCGCATAGTCTACGGCCGCCCGTAGCGACCACGGGCCGGAAGTTTGCGCCCCCACAGCGGCGACACAGAATAAGGAGCAGAGAAAAAATATAATTCGAGGCATGGTACGGGCTACTTGTACGGGCAAAACTAAGCAGCCTTCCCGGATCGCAAAGCCATTTTCTATCAACATCCCCCGATCATGGACCAACGGCCCGGATTTTAAGCTTTCCCTAATCCAATCCTAACTTTTCCCTTGTACGCCACCGCCCCGGCCGCCCCGTTTTAGGGCCGTCAGACAGCGAACGCGCAGTCGTTCAATCATAAATTAATTTGGAAAGTCGGTTCATTCCCCACCGCTCAACACCGTGCAGCAGGTACGAGCCGACAATTCCTTACCAAAATCACCAGGGACACCACCGTCCTCCAAAATCATGCGGACCCGCGTCGCTTCACTACCATGAAAAATTTCCTTTTCACCCTCGCCCTTCTCCTCGCTTCCATCACCCTGGCCACCGCCCAGACCACCATCGGTATTCGCGGCGGCCTCCACAATTCCGGTGTCCGCTTTAGCGAGGCACTCGGTAATCTGGCCCCCGATCTGGCGCGCACCAACGGCTTCGAGATCGGCGCCTTCGCTAATATTCCCGTTACGGGCGGCTTCAGCATCCAGCCGGAACTAATCTATCAGACCAAAGGCTTCGGCTATTCCCAGGACGTGGCCGCCGAACTGCTCGGCGTGAATCTCCCCCTCAACGCCACGGCCGAAACGCGCTTCGACTATATCGCCGCACCCCTCCTCGGCAAGTACGCTTTCGGCGATCCGCAGGGCATTCAGGCTTACGTCACCGCCGGTCCCAGTATCGGTTATGCCCTTTCCGGCCGCGTAGACACCCGCGCCCGTGTTCTCGTCGAGTTCGATATCGCCAAAACACCCATCAACCTCGATGCCGTCAACTACCAGCGTCTCGAAGTCTCCGGAATCATCGGTGCGGGCGTCCAGATCCCCGTCGGCAACCTGCGTGCCTTCGTCGATGCGCGTTACCAGCACGGCTTCACCAATGCCTACAAAGTACCCGTCGTCAACGAATACATCCGCAACTCGGGCGTCAGCCTCAGTGCCGGTCTGGCCTTCCCCATCGGCCGGTAGATTTTTGGCCGTGTCCCCGGCTATCGCCGGGGCCGGTCCCTTCCAGGCGCGCTGCCGCTTGGCCGCTAACGCGGCTCCTCCCTCCGGTCGGCCCTTCCAGGCACCTCACGCAGGTTACCTGGACTGGCTAAGGAATGTGTAAAAAATCAACCTCCCGATTTCAAATCCACAAGCCCGGCGGTGCGGCTTCTCCGAGTAGAAGTACCACCAATGTCGATCTTTACCTAGGCTGTCCAATCTATTTAGGTTTACCCACTACAGTTTTAACGGTATGTCAATTTCCCGTTACCCCTCTCCTCCGCAGCGGCCGGGGTTACCACGAAGTAGCCGCGAAGCGAACGGGACCCGAGACGAATAGCCGGGCCGGGAGAGAGGTCTCCAGGAAGCAAGTGCAAAACCTGCATTGATTAAAGTCTGATAAACTGAACAGACTAGTGGTCTGTCAAGCCTAAATATTCGGGTAATCTGCGACATCTTTTTCCCGCTACCGTCGTTACTAAAATCCTCATTTAGCTACGGCTAAACTCCGGTTCGAGCGCCTAGCCAGCTGAAAAAATCCGCTAGCACCTAACCCGAATTTTAAACGTTGACAGACCACTAGTTTGTAGCGTGGAGAATATAACTTACCAACTTTTGAATTCGGGGCTATGGCGTAAGCTCACATCTCGTTTGTTTCGAGTTGGACAATTGTATCGCCCGCATGAGCTGATCGTGGATGTATGAGTCTATGAGTTGTTACTGCTTGACCGCTTTTTTCTCAAATTTAAGAAATGTGCTCAAGGTCCCCAAGTGGGAGGGAACCCACCCAGGCCGCCACCGCCGACCTCCCTTGCCCCCTGTCCGGCGCACCGGGCAGACCGGTGGCCTTTCTTGCGGGGCCGCTGGGCCGCAAAAAGCCTGTTATTTGAGGACCGTTTTCTTCAAAACGCGGGCTAGCCTGGTGCATTCGCGCTAAAACACGAGTGCTACCGGTTGCGCCAGGAGCGAACGGTCGATAAAGCTATGTTAATTGTCTTGGGTAGCGGACCGTCATCGCGGCCGTGTTGCTACCCCCAGGAAGACCGCTCGCGATGAGCATGGAACGGTCTAGTCTATTTGAGTTCAAGTGAAGCGGCCCTGATCCGACCGGATTTCACCCACCATGTTTTGCTGCCTTGTAACAGTGCAGAGATTCCGGTGTTGCGACCGGTAGGCGGCAAAGATAGTAAAAATGTTTTATAAAAACATATTTCCAACTATTATTTTTTAAATGCCGCTTCATGGGTTCGCTAGTTGCGTGAGGTGACCGAAGGGGACGTGCATAGCACCGAGCGAACAGCGAAGCCTGTAGGGGACCGGCCCCGGCCTTCAGCCGGGGACACGCCCCCCACTTACCCTATATCCACTCCCACAGCTCGTCCAGCAACCCGGCTTCTACCGGCACTACTTCTTCGGCTTGGGGAGGCGGCGTTTTTATTTGCTCCCCTACCCCATCGGCTTGTCCCGGCGGTACTTGCGGGCGGCCCACTCGTTCGAACAACTGCCGCCGCTCCGCACCGCTGAACTCGCTGAAAGTAGGACGCAGGAGGGGCAATACTTCCTCGAAATCTTCCCAGACCAGGCCGCTCACCCAGCCGTCTACCAGCCGCCAGAGGGGATTGTGGTGGAGTAGCAGCAGGCCGCTGCCGTGTAGAAAACCAGCCATCCAGGCGGCCACGTCCGGCGGGCGGTTGCCGGGGGAAAGGGCGCGGTGAAAACGTTGCTCGGCAGCCGGCACGTTCAGTTCCCCCTGATCGAATAAAAGCCGATTGGCCAATCCGTTGAGGCGGGGATGGACCTTGTTATCGGCCGCCAGCGCGACCAGGGTACCCAACCAATTTTCGGCCATGGCGGGCAGTTCCAGCCGCGCCAGATTACGGTGAGCCTCCAGCAAATCAACGGCGGTATCGCGGGCGGCCTCGTCCTCGATCCGGTGCAAGGTATTCGGCAGTCCCGTGCGCAGGCGGGGCAGCAGTTCTTCCAGCAGCAGTACCAGGGCGGTGGTATCGGTGCGGCGCACGTCACCGTAGGCGATGGTGGCGGCCAGGTCCGGCAGGGCTTTGAGCAGCATGGGCCAGTCGTCGCTGCGGGCACCGGCGGTGCGCAGGCGTTCCACGAGGGGTGCCGTGAGGCGGGGAAGCCCGGCGCGGAGGGTGGCGGCGATCAGGGCGGCCAGGCGGGGTAGCTCTTCCACCTCTCCGGCTTGCTTGAGTACGTAGCGCTGGGCGGCATCGGCCACCGTGTTGCCGTAGCCCGCCAGTTCCAGCAGGCGCAGGCTTAGTTCGGGTTGCCACTCCAGTAACCACACTTCCCGGAAACTGCCCAGATCGCGGGCGTTGCCCTCCTGTGGTGTACCCCAGTCGATGTTCAACAGGCGCAGGCGGTGTAGCAGGTAACTTTTGGTGATATCTGCTTCGGAACGCAGGTCCAGACCGCCGCGCGGTCGGGCCTTATTTGCTTTTAAATATTGCTGACCCGTGGTTTCCCAGTACTTACTGAGGCGGGTAGATTTGAGCTGCTCGCGCAGGTCCTTCAATAGCGGCACCGTACCCACGTTATCGGGTACCCGCCCCACGGCCGTTCCCACGGTCAGGCGCTCGCGAATGAGGGCAAGCCGTTCGATCTTGCCGTCGGCCAGGGTAACTTCGGCGGCTTCGCGCAGTTCCTCGCGGCCGGGCAAGCGGTGGCCGCGCATGGCAGCCAGGGTGCGGGCCAGGCGCACGGCATCCACGGCGCGGGCGGGCGAGGCATCGTAGCCTTCCTCGCGCAACAGGCGGGCGGCGGCGGTCATCCAGCGGTCTACGGCATGGGCAGGGTGCGCGTAGAGCATTTCGTACCAGGCGGGTGATACCACCCCGGCCCCGTAGCCGCTCTCGCGCGCCAGGCGGGGGTACGACCAGGGCACCCAGGCGGCCGTTACCTTGGTGCGGGGCAGCCCTTTGAGCCGGGCGCGGTCCGTAGCGACTTTGTAAGCCGCCCAATCCGCCAGGGCCGGACCGTGCCAGGCTCCGCACACTACCGCAATTCGTTCATGGCCGGCCTTGACGGCCTTGCGGATGCACTGCCGCATATAGGCTTCGCGCCGTTTGGTGTCGTCGTCGATGCTTTCGGGCACCGACCGGCGTAGTTCGGCTACGGCTTCATTGAGGGCCTCGAAAACGGTACTGTTCTCCGCGTTTTCTTCCTCGCGCTCGAAGGTGGCATCCCACCAGGTTTCGGTATCGGCGTAGCCCGCCAGGTCCGCCAGTTCGGCCAGCGGATCGCGGGGGCGGGGCGCGGAGGCAGCGGGCGGTTTGGTGCCGAACAGATCGGCGGGGCGGACGGGGCGGGCGGCCAGGTAGTGTTTGGCGGGCAGGTCCATTAGCTCATAGGGTACCTCTTGCTCGATGGCCCAGCGCAGGGCGCGGTATTCGGGGGAAAAAGAGGCGAAGGGGAGAAAGGAAGCACGGTTCACCTCTTTTTCGTCGAACAATACCAGGGCAACCGGCGGCCGCAGATCGGGATGGGCCAGGGCGGCCACGGCTGCCTGGGCATCGGCGGGACCTTCCACCAACAAGTAGTCAGGTTGCCACTGCCGCAGGGCACTTTCCAGTCGGCGGGTGCTGCCCGGACCGTGGTGGCGAATGCCGAAAACGCGTAAGTCAGTTTTCACAGTTCCAAAGATAATCGTCGAGCTGAAAGCGTGGGCCGCGAAAATTAAAGTGCCACCACTCCGTTCGGATGGGCGCAAAGCCGTGCCGCTGGAGGGTCCGGCTCAGCAGGCGGCGATTGGCCAGTACGGTGTCCGGAAGCTCGGTGTAGGCGGGGTAAGCCTCGGGGCCGAAGAAATCGTAAGTGGTACCCATTTCCAGTTGCTCGCCGGTTTGCAGGTCCATTAGGGTCAGGTCCACGGCGGCACCGCGACCGTGGACGCTGCCTTTTTTGGGGTCGGCCACGTAGCGGGGGTCGGGCATCACGTCCCAGAGCCGTTGCTGGTAGGGGCCGGGACGGTAGCAATCGAATAGTTTGAAGCCTAAACCCTGCTCTTTCAGGTCGGCCTGGGCGGCAACAATGGCCCGGGCTACTTTGGGCCGTAGCAGGCAGCGGGGGCAATCATAGATCACGGTGTCCATGAAGTTATTAGCCGTAGCATAGCGAATATCCAATACCAGGCTGCTATCGAGGCGAATGACCTCGGTCCACTGCGTGGTATCGTAGTCGGGTGGACGGACGGGCGGCGGCGCGGGCGGTAGCGTATCCGCTACCGTGGTGGGAGAAATTGCTACTTCCGTCACCGGGGCGGAGGATTCCGCTACCGGCGGGGAAGATTGGCAGGCGACGAATAGGAAAACAAGTAGGAGAAGGGGTAATCGCATGACAGGCAAAGGACTGGTGGAACGGCCAATTTACGTCGGGCCGGGTGGAGAAGTTTAGTAGGTGTCGGAATACTTCCTCCCATTAGTGGGGTGACGTGATGAAGACTCCGTTTAGCGACCTACCGGCAACACCCCCGCGTGAGGTGACCGGAGGGCCGCCCAGCAAGCTTGCGGGGCGGGTGCGGAGCACCGAGCGAACAGCGAAGCCCGCAGGGGACCGACGCCGACCGCAGGGGAGGGGGCACGCCCAAAACGTTCGTCAGATTATTTCGCTGGACAACATTTTTCAACGCCGACCGCGGATGATTTTCTTGAGCAAAACGATCTGACCGAGGTGATAGTGGGCGTGCTCGATGAAGCCCTGAAGGTTGCGGTAATAGTTGCCGTACGCCTCTTTGACGAAATCGGCGGAGAGGGTCTCGGCGGGCAATTGCTCGATGAGGCGGGCAAAGGTTTCTCCGTTCTCAAAGAACCGGCCGAGGAAATTTTGCCAGTCTTGGTCGGTTTCGATGGGCGGCAGATCGAAGGAATATTTGTCGCGGATGGTGAGATCGCCGCCGCGCAGTACTTCGGTGAGGCCGCCGACGTAGTAATCGACGTGGAAGATCAGGACGGCGATGGTATTGAGGTCGTCTACCTGGGTCATTCCCTCTTGCCGGGTTATACCGGAGATCGTTTCGGAAAAGTTGACGCCGGTGGAATTGACGCCGTGGTAGAGGTGACGCAGGTGGGTGGCGATTTGTCGGGGGACGTGCATGGAGAATTTTAGCTGGGTGGGATAAAAACGCTTGGTCGGTAGGCTTCCGAAGCAAATGTAAGGCGATCCGCTCGGATCAGCAATCGGGACCAAATATATTATTTTGCACGCAAAAAATGCAAAATCAACCTATATTTGCACTCAAAAGATGCAAAATGTATAAGCTGCTGCTTGAAAGCGAGGCCCTCAAAATGATTCCCCTACCCGAATACCGGCGGGAACTGTACCACCAGTTGCCCTGGGATAATTCTTGCACGGCGGTACTGGGGCCCCGGGGAGTAGGCAAGACCACGTTGCTACTTCAGCGACTGCAGGAACTTGCTCTGCCGGTAGAAGAAGCGATGTATGCTGATCTGGGTGATCTGTATTTTGCCGAGAACCGCCTCTATGATTTCGCACGATCGTACGCGGATCAGGGGGGTAAGTATTTGTTCCTCGACGAAGTACACCGCTATCCCTTCGGCAGCTGGGCAACGGAATTGAAACTGATCTACGACCGCTTGCGCACTAAGTTGACCGTAGTTTTCACGGGTTCGTCGGTGCTCAAGATTTTGAATGAGCAGGCCGACCTCAGTAGGCGGGTGCTATCCTATCGTCTGGCGGGTTTATCCTTTCGGGAGTACTTATTTTTGCGCCACGAGATTACGTTGCCTCCCATCACGCTTTCATTACTGCTGGAAAAACGGCAGGATTACCTTGCGCTCCATGCTGCGGAAATAGCGCGGATCACCACCCGCCAGTTCGAGGAGTATTTGGTGGCAGGTTATTACCCCTATTTTCTGGAATCAGCCCTGGGATACATCAATCGAGTAAATTCCTCCATCCAACTGGTTCTCCAATCCGACATCCCTCACCCGCCGGAGGGTCTTGCGGCCAACGTCGGTAAACTGACTCGCCTGCTGGCTGCCATCGCGGATAGTGCTCCGTTTAAACCCAACCTGTCGAAATTAGCCGAACGGATCGGCATGAGCCGAAATAACCTGCTGGATTATTTGACCGCACTGGAGCGAGCCAATCTGATAACCCTGATCAGAGCCGAGGCACGAGGAGTGGCGGCCCTGGGGAAACCCGACAAAATTTTCCTGGACAACACCAACCTGATCTACGCTCTATCGCCGCAGCGTACGGAAATCGGTACGGTGAGGGAGACCTTCTTTCTCAACCAATTGCGCCAATTGACCTTCCGCCCGGAACTGGTTCCTCCCGTCATCATGCTACCCAAAGATGGAGACTTTATCTGGTCTTATCAGGATAGGCGGACGGTTTTCGAGGTAGGTGGGCCGAACAAGAAAGCTAAACAACTGCGCAACGAGGCAGCATCCTACCTGGTTATCGATCAGCTGCAAACCGCTACCGCAAAGCGGATTCCGCTGTGGATGTTCGGGTTACTTTATTAGGTACTTCGAAGCCGTTCCCTACACCCAACACTTAATTAGTCTGTTTCTAAATAACACGGATTGAGTGAGTTACGCAAACAATTACCGCGAAACTCGGGTTTCACCAGTACATTAACCAACCAAAATACTACTATCATGGAAGCCACTTGCAAGACCTGTAACCACTGGGAAGACCACTCCCCCGCCGTCCGGAACCGCGAAAATTTCGGCGAGTGCGAAGTGCTGAGCAACAACGGCATGAAATTCGTGCTGCCCGTACTCCAGGACCAGTCCGCCCCCACCGGCGCGGAATTTATTACCAGTGCCGAGTTCGGCTGTAACCAGTACGATTCGGCCCGCTAACACGGCTCGACCATTCGGTCAGACAACAGGGAGCAAACCGGCTACGCCGGTTTGCTCCCTTTTCTTGTTGCAGCCGAAGATGTTCGGTGTGAGAGCAGTGTCCATACGCGGGGCAAGCATGACTGGCAACCGCGATCACCACCATTCTCCCGCTACCGTAGCCCCCCTAAAGCCTACCGTTTCAACACCGGCCGGGTACGGGGCGTTTACTTAGTCGGTGGAACCTTACCTTCACCGGCAATCTACTCGCAACGCTATGGCTCAATCAGCCCCCTCCAGTAAACCACCCCAGAGCAAAGTCGCTCGCATCGGTAAATCGTTGATCGTCGTTCTGCTCTTTGCCATTGCCGGGGTGATCGTATTCAATTACCTGAAAAATAAGCCCGGGGGCTTTCTGGCCGCTCCCGAGGAGTATCAGTTGCAGTACATGCCCGCCGAATACCAGGTGAATGTGGACCCCGATCAGGCGTTGGCGATCCTGCAAAACCCCCAGCGCTACCGGCGGGAGTTCGATAATTTGGTTTACGAGATCAATACCGGTATCCTGAACCACGTGGCCCGCCGGATGGGTTTGAGCGATAGCCTGCAAACCGCCGTGATCCGGGAGTACGACCGCCAGCACCCGCAGTTTGCCGAGCTTTACTTTACCGATTTCATGGCCATCCGTGATACCAGCGGCTCGCTGTACGAGACGTGGTACGATAGCGAGGGGGCGAACGTTTCCGAAATTTTCAATGAGGTGGCCAGTAAGTACACCTGTTTCCTGGTCAACAAGGTGCTGGCCGCCGTGATCACCACCCGCGACGGCAATATCCTGGCCAAGGGCAGCGGCGTACAGACTCCCTGCGGACTGGCGATGGGCGAGGCCCTGGCCCCACTGGTCAAGCGGATGAAAGAACGCGCCGCCATCGAGGATTTTAGCCGATCCAAAGGTTTGCTGCAGGAGAAAGTCGAACGGGTCATCGCGGAACTCGCCACCATGGAAATCCGCGATAAAAAAGGCATCAACAAAAACCTGCAGACCAAGATTTGGGGTATGTCGGTATCCAAGACCGACGTGGAGATCACGGCCATCAGCATCCTCAAGGTCGGTTTCCGCCTCAACGATTATTTCGACATCCAACTCGACGACCAGGCTAATCTGGTCACCATCACCCTGCCCGAACCCGTTATCCTCAGCCACGAGGTCTACCCCAAGATCGAGCGGCTCGACATCGGCTGGATGCGGGAACTGGAAAGCATCAACATCAACGAGGGAATTAACTCACTCCGCGCGGAATTCCGCCGCGAGGCCATCGAGAGCAATGCTATGGAACGGTCCAAAGTACAGGCCACGGAGTTGATGAACACCATGTTTTTGCCCCTGATCCAGTCGATGAACGGCAAGTATCAACTTAAGGTCGGCTTCCGCCGGCAGGCGGAAGCCGACTTGGGCGAGACGGCCCTGCGCGATTAAGGATAAAGCTGTTTCCCCTTATTTTGCCGGCGCACTGATTATTTTGTCTATTACCACCTCTACCATGAAGACCATCAAAGGCCCCGCCATCTTCCTCGCCCAGTTCCTGGGCGATGCCGCACCCTTCAACTCCCTCGATGCCATCTGTGCCTATATGGCCGACCTGGGCTACAAGGGCGTTCAGATCCCGACCTGGGACGCTCGGTTGATCGACCTGCAACGGGCCGCCGAGAGTAAGGATTACTGCGATGAACTAAAGGGCAAGGTAGCGGCCCACGGTCTGGAAATCACCGAACTAAGTACCCACCTGCAGGGGCAACTGGTGGCAGTGCACCCGGCCTTCGACACCCAATTCGACGGCTTTGCCCCGGCCGCGGTACACGGCAAGCCCGCCGCCCGGACCGAGTGGGCCGTACAGCAAATGAAATGGGCCGCCCACGCCAGCCGCAACCTGGGGCTGGACGCGCACGTCTCTTTCTCCGGTGCGCTGCTGTGGCCCTTCGTGTACCCCTGGCCCCAGCGGCCCGCCGGACTGGTAGAAACCGGTTTCGGCGAGTTGGCCAAGCGCTGGAAACCGATCCTGGACGTGTACGAGGACCAGGGCGTGGACTGTTGCTACGAACTCCACCCCGGCGAGGATATTCACGACGGCATCAGCTTTGAGATGTTCGTCGAGGCCCTGGACGGGCACCCCCGCGCCTGCATCAATTACGACCCTAGCCACTTCGTGCTCCAGGCTTTGGACTACGTCGAGTTTATCGACATCTATCACGAGCGGATCAAAGCCTTCCACGTCAAGGATGCCGAGTTCAACCCCACCGGCCGCCAGGGCGTCTACGGCGGTTACCAGCCGTGGCTCAAGCGGGCCGGTCGCTTCCGCTCACTGGGGGACGGGCAGGTGGATTTTGCCGCCATCTTCTCCAAACTGGCCGAGTACGACTACGACAGCTGGGCCGTGCTGGAATGGGAATGCGCCATCAAGAGTGCCGAACAGGGCGCGGCCGAGGGTGCCCCCTTCATTGCCGACCACATCATCCAGGTTACCGAACGGGCCTTCGACGATTTTGCCGGCGGCGAGAGTGACGAGGAGGCCAACCGTAAGTTACTCGGTCTCTAAGCTAGTGGAGCATTCCAGAACCTTCTCATCGGTTCCAAAATTCATGATTAGCCCGGCATACCCGTTCCCGGTCCACCCGCGTGAGGTGCCTGGACGGGGGGCGGCTTGCCGACCAGTGCGCAGCACCGAGCAGACTTGCGAGTACGCGACCGGGTGGGGTTAAGGGGACCCACACGCGAGCCGAACCGACGGTGCGGCCTTAGCCGCGGCGGCACGCCCGAAACCTCCCCTACCCTTCCTGCCGCGCCCGCCCCAGGCTGTTCATGTAGCGCTCCATATCCGGTGCCGGGTTGCGGGGGCGGATGATGAGGCGCAGCGACTGGTTGTAGTTGATGTAATTGATGAGCCAGTTGACGAAAACGAACAGTTTATTGCGCGTGCCCAGGATGGCGAACAGGTGTACCAGCAACCAGGTCAGCCAGGCCAGTAGCCCGCCGAAACTCCAGCCGTTGGGCAGGTCCACCACGGCGCGGGCGCGGCCCACGGTGGCCATGCTGCCCTTGTCGCGGTAGCTGAATTCGCGCCAGTTGTCGCCATTGAACGAGCGGCGGAAATTGGCGGCCAGGTGATCGCCCATCTGGATGGCTACCTGGGCTACCTGCGGGTGCCCCTCGGGGTAATCGGGTTCTTCCAGGTAGGCGATATCGCCGATGGCGTACACGTTGCCCAGCCCCTGAACGCGGTTGTAGCGGTCCACTTTGAAGCGGTTGCCGCGCGTGATCGTTTCGGGGGCCAGGCCGGGAATAATGACGCCTTTGACGCCGGCCGCCCAGATCAGTTTATCGGTGCGCAGTTTGCTGTCATCGTCCAGGTAGGCATAGGTGCCGTCGTAGGTTTTCACGCGCTTGTTCAGCAGCACGTTGACGCCCATTTCGCGCAGGTATTCCAACGATTTTTCGCTCGCCTCCTTGCTCATTCCCTTCAACAGCACGTCTCCCGACTGGATCAGGTAGATGTCCATCTCCTGCTCCACGGCCAGTTCGGGATAGTCCTTGGGCAGGATCTTGTGCTTCATCTCCGATAGCGAGCCGGCCAGTTCCACGCCCGTGGGTCCGCCGCCCACGATCACCACGTCGATCAGCCCCTGGCGGTTCTCATAATCGGTGGTCACCACGGCTTTTTCGTAGTCGTCCAGAATGGTGTTGCGCAGGTAAAGCGCCTCGCTGACCGACTTCATCGGCAGGGCCAGGCGTTCCAGTTCCTCGTTACCGTAAAAATTGGTGTCCGTGCCCGTGCACAGCACCAGGTGATCGTAGTTGCAGTAGCCCAGCGGCGTTTCTATCCGTTGTTGCTCCGGCTTGATGGCCGTCACTTCCGTCACGCGGATGTAGACGTTCTTCCGGCCCTGGAACAGTTTGCGAAACGGGAAACTGATGGACGAAGGCTCCAGCCCCGACATGGCCACCTGGTAAAACAGCGGCTGAAACTGGTGGTAATTATTCCGGTCGATCAGCACCACCTGGCAGTTCATCCGGGCCGCCCGCCGCGCCAGACTGATGCCGGCAAAACCGCCGCCGACAATGACGAGGCGCGGCACGCCTACTTCGGGAATATTGATCTTCGTCTGGATGCTCATGGGGCTAAATTAGGTACCTGTAACACCGCAAGCGGTGCGGTGTTGCTTCGCCTTTCAAATACCCTTTCATTCCCACGAAAACGGGCGAACCGACCGCAGTCGATTCGCCCGGATGGCTCAAAAATAGCCGGCATACCTTACGGTTTCGGCACCGCGTTAGTCAACCGCACCGTAAAGCCGTTCATCTTATACTTGCTCTTCAGCGATTTCTCGTATTCCTGCGCCTGCTTTTCGGTCGTAAACGGACCCAGCACGACCTTGTATACCGGCAGGGCGGCGGTGCCTTCCGTTTTCACCAGGATGTTGTCGAACCACTTGCCCTGCAGCTCGGCCACTTTGGTCATTACGCGGTCCAGCGTGGAAAGCGAGGCCACCTGCACCCCATAATCGCCCGCTCCGGGCAGGCGGATTTCGATCTTGTGCACCCCGGCACCCCACTGGCCGGCCGTGGCCAGTTTGGTCGTGGCTTTCGGTGCCTCGGGCGCGGGCGGCGCGGCGCGGTCGGGGGCCGGGCGCAGCAGCGGGGTTTTGGCGGCCACCAGGTTGGCGGCGGGTGCGGGTGGGGCGGGCACCGCGGCCGTCGTCACGGTGGCGGGCGGCGCGGCGGCACGGGCGGGTTCGGCGGCGCGGGCGGGTTCCGGTTCACGGTCGGTCACCTGGGCCTGGGCGGCGGGGGGCGTGGCCACCTGCCGGTCGGCATCGTTACGCGGCGCGGCGGGGGCGGGCTGCGGCGTGGCCACCTGGTCGTAGGTGGTAGGCGCGGCGGCCGCCAGATCGTCATCACCTGGCATACTCAGCAGCTCGATGTTCACTTTCACTTCTTCCAGCCCGGTGATGCCCAACACATCGGCCGCCCGGCGCGACAGGTCGATGATCCGGCCCTGAATGAAGGGGCCGCGGTCGTTGATCCGCACCACCACGCTCTTGTTATTATCGGCCCGCGTCACCCGCACCCGCGAGCGGTAGGGGTACAATTTGTGGGCGGCCGTCAACTCGTTCTTATCGTAACGCTCGCCGTAGGCCGTCTCAGAACCCTGGTAAGAATCGGAATAATAGCCCGCCAGGCCATATTCGGTATCGCCCACCGTCTGGGCGGTCAGGGGCGCGGCGGCAACGGCCGCCAGGAAAAACAACAAACAGATGGTACGTAGCATGGGTGTGGTTTTTTAGCTCTCGTGAATTCTTTTCGGGGTGCTTCCCCGCAGATTTATTGTCCTGAACGTCAACTCAGGGTCAGACGTTGTTTTTTCCTCCGTTTTCCGGGGAACTTTATGCGCCTTACCTTTGTAGTCGGTTCTTCGGGCGTGCCCCCACCCTGCCGGGATGGGGTCGGCACCTTCCGGGCTTCGGCATTCGCCTCGGCACTGCGTGCGCTAACGCCCCTCCAGGCGCCTCACGCGGGGGGGGGGGGAGAAATGATTGAATGATTGAATGACTGAATGATTGAATAACTGAATGGGGACAAGGATTAGCTGCGCTGCTTCTCTAAATCGCAACCGGAGCTGCAAAGGCAGCTCCTCCTCGAATCGCCCCCCCCCATCAGCTCCCACCCAAAACAATCCGTACGGGTGGGGCTTGCCCCCACCCCCCAATAACCCCCTACACCATGAGCAAGCACGGACGCGTACTCGTCGCCATGAGCGGCGGCATCGACTCAACGGTCACCGCCATGATCCTCCACGATCAGGGCTACGAGGTGGTGGGCATCACCATGAAAACCTGGGATTACGCCAACAGCGGCGGCTCTAAAAAAGAAACCGGCTGCTGTAGCCTCGACAGCATCAACGACGCCCGGGCCGTCTCCGTGCAAATGGGGTTCCACCACTTTATCGTCGATATCCGCGAGGATTTCGGGGACTACGTGATCGACAATTTTGTCGACGAGTACCTCGCCGGCCGGACGCCCAACCCCTGCGTGCTCTGCAATACCCACATCAAGTGGAACTCTCTGGTCAAACGCGCCGACGCGCTGGACTGCGAGTTCATCGCCACCGGCCACTACGCCCGCCTCAAGGAAGAAAACGGCCGCCACTTCGTTTCCCGCAGTGCCGATGACAAGAAGGACCAGTCCTACGTCCTCTGGGGTCTCAGTCAGGAATGTATGTCCCGCTCCAAGTTTCCCCTCGGCCACATGACCAAGCCGGAAGTCCGCCAACTGGCCTACGATTTCGGCTACGAGGAACTGAGCAAAAAGGGCGAAAGCTTCGAGATTTGCTTCGTCCCCGATAACGACTACCGGGGCTTCCTGAAGCGCCGCGTTCCCACCCTCGAAAAAGAGGTCGCGGGCGGTTCCTTCGTGGATACCGCCGGTGCCGTCCTCGGCACCCACGAGGGTTACCCTTTCTACACCATCGGCCAGCGCAAGGGCCTCGGTCTGGCCTTCGGCACCCCCAAGTACGTCACCGAAATCCGCCCCGACACCAACACCGTCGTCTTGGGCGATCTGTCCGACTTGGTCCGCAACGGGATGCAGGTGGGCCGCTTCAACCCCCAAAAATACGCCGCCCTCCCCGCCGCCGGCCTGGATGCCACCGCCCGCGTCCGCTACCACGATCGCGGCACCCTCGCCACCATCACCCCCGATTCGGCCGATACCGTCACCGTGGATTTTCACGCCAACGTGAAAGGGGTCGCTCCCGGCCAGTCCGCCGTTTTCTACGAAGGCGATGACCTCGTGGGCGGCGGCATTATTTACGGGAGCCGGGTGTAGAGGGGTAAGGGTCGCGATCCCCAGATCGCGGAGGTGTACAAAGGGTCGTGATCCCCAGATCGCGGAGGTGTAATCAACCCTCCCCACACTAGCGGAGGGCTACATCGGCCGGCCGACTACTCCCTCCGCTAGCCGGTTAGCTCCACCCCTGTACGGGGCTACGGTGGGGTGCCCCGTGATCCCCAGATCGCGGAGGTTTACAAAGGGTCGCGATCCCCAGATCGCGGGAGGGTCGTGATCCCCAGATCGCGGAGGTATAAATCATCCCCTCCCCACACTAGCGGAGGGCTACGTCGGCCGCAGGCCGACTACTCCCTCCGCTAGCCGGTAAGCTCCACCCCTGTCCGGGGCTGCGGTGGGGTGCCCGATGAGGGTTCATCTAAACGGTATCTTTTTCGCATACTCGTTTATTACCATCTCCCCTTCGGGGAGGTCAGGCCGCAGGCCTGGGAGGGGCATTGCGCGAGGGCGGAATGTGGGGTTTTTGCAGTGCCCTATCGCGGCACAATTGACTTCTTGCGTCGCGAATTTCCCACTCTAGCGGAGGGGTGGCCCGATGAGAGAGTCGCGATCCCCAGATCGCGCAGGTTTAAATCGTACCCTCCCCACACTAGCGGAGGGCTACGCCGGCCGCGGCCGACTACTCCCTCCGCTAGCCGGTTAGCTCCACCCCTGCCCGGGGCTGCGGTGGGGTGCCCGATGAGAGTTCATCCAAACGGTATCTTTTTCGCATACTCCTTTATTCCCATCTCCCCTTCGGGGAGGTCAGGCCGCAGGCCTGGGAGGGGCATTGGGTGAGGGCGGAATGTGGGTTTTAAAGTGCCCTATCGCGGCACACATGACTCCTTGCATAGCGTATTTCCCGTACAGCGGTAGCGGATGAGGGTGCCCGATGAAAGGGTCGCGATCCCCAGATCGCGGAGGTATAAAAACATCCCTCCCCACATTAGCGGAGGGCGTGGCTGCCGGCACTCGCTAGTAGAGGGCTCGGGTCGGGGTCCCCAGATCGCGGAGAGTTATCCAAAATGCATGCCCTTCTCCCACACTGCAGCGGAGGGGTGGCCCGATGAAAGGGTCGCGATCCCCAGATCGCGGAGGTTTAAACGTACCCTCCCCACACTAGCGGAGGGCTACGTCGGCTGCCGGCCGACTACTCCCTCCGCTAGCCGGTTAGCTCCACCCCTGTCCGGGGCTGCGGTGGGGTGCCCGATGAGAGTTTATCCAAACGATATCTTTTTCGCATACTCGTTTATTCCCATCTCCCCTTCGGGGAGGTCAGGCCGCAGGCCTGGGAGGGGCATTGCGCGAGGGCAGAATGCGAGGTTTTAAAGTGCCCTATCACGGCACACATGGCTCCTACTCCGCGAAGCGGGTGGAAACTATTCTATCTTGTCGCAGTGCCCTATCGCGGCACACATGACTCCTAGTTATAGCAGTATTGTAATGGAACTTCACCATGTCGCAGTGCCCTATCGCGGCACACATGACTCCTACCCGTAAAAAACTACAATTAGCTGAATAACCAGCTACGATTAGACTGGTATCGCTTGTTAACAACTCCCTGATTGGAGTACATAATGGCCGGTGAGGCCTCCTTTTCATGGGGTCAAGGTAGGAATTTATCGGTTAGCGAGGGAGCAGTTTTGGGGTGATTTTGGGGGGCGGGGAGTTGTTTGGGGGGAGTCGGATGATGAAAAAGGCCCGCTTCCGGGCGGAAGCGAGCCTTTTTTGGGAGGCACCTCTTCGGCCCCGTTGCGTGAGGGATGGGAGGTGTTGTTTGAACGGACTGGAGGGGCGAATGTAATTCGCCCCGCAAGGGAGAGAGTGCCGGACAGCCCGGCCCCCCGGCGGTAGCCGGGGGGACACGCCCGAAGCAGGCAAGGCCGTTACGCCAGGATGGTTTCGCTGACCGTTTTGACCGTTCTGACGATGCGGGCGGCTACTTTGTAGGGATCGGCGGCGGAATTGGGGCGGCGGTCTTCGAGCCAGCCCTTCCAGCCCGCCTCGACGGTGGCGATGGGGATGCGGATGGACGCGCCGCGATCGGAGACGCCGTAGCTGAACTCGTGGATGGACTGCGTTTCGTGCTTGCCGGTGAGGCGGAGTTCGTTGTCGTGGCCGTAGACGGCGATGTGCTCCTTGGTGAGGGGGCGGAAGGCTTCGCAGACGCGCTCGTAATCGAGGCGGTTGCCGCTTTCGCGGAGGAGGGAGTTGGAGAAGTTGGCGTGCATGCCGGAACCGTTCCAGTCGCCTTTGACGGGCTTGCAGTGGTAGTTGATGGCGATGCCGAACTGCTCGGCGGTGCGCTCGAGGAAGTAGCGGGCGATCCAGATCTGGTCGCCGGCCTCCTTGGCTCCCTTGGCGAAGGTCTGGAACTCCCACTGGCCGGGGGCCACTTCGCCGTTGATGCCTTCCACGTTGAGGCCGGCGTCGAGACAGACGTCGAGGTGTTCTTCCACGATCTCGCGGCCGAAGGCGTTGTTAGCACCCACCGAACAATAATACTGGCCCTGGGGGGCGGGGTCTCCTTCGGCGGGGAAGCCGAGGGGCTTGTCGGTCTCGGGGTCCCAGAGGAAGTATTCCTGCTCGAAGCCGAACCAGAAATCCTGGTCTTCGTCGTCGATGGTGGCGCGGCCGTTGGTGACGTGGGGCGTGCCGTCGGCGTTGAGCACCTCGGTGAGGACGACGTAAGCGTTTTTGCGCACGGGATCGGGCACGATGGCGACGGGCTTGAGCAGGCAGTCGGAGCTGCCGCCCTCGGCCTGGCCGGTGCTGGAGCCGTCGAAAGACCACATGGGGCAGTCTGCGAGGCGGCCGCTAAAATTACGCTCGATGCGGGTTTTGCCGCGCAAGGTCTGCATGGGCTGGTTGCCGTCGAGCCAGATGTATTCTAATTTATGCTTGGTTGCCATGATGGGAGATTTTAAAACGGGGATGAATAGAGGAAGATATATCGAACCGGGATCGGGGACCCGGTAATGGGTTACGAATTTTCTGCGGCCGGAGTGCTAGATGGCACTTTCGTTCAGCTCGCCGGTGCGGATGCGGACGATGCGCTCCAGGTCGTAGACGATAATTTTGCCGTCGCCGACGCTGCCGGTGCGGCCCGCGCTGGTAATGGCCTGAATGATGGCATCGACCTTGTCTTCGCCAGCCAGGATGTCGAGTTGGAGGCGGGCGATGTAGTCGGCGTCGTAGACCGAGCCGCGGTAGGTGAGTTTCTCGCCGCGCTGGAGGCCGAAGCCTTTTACTTCGGAGAGGGTGAAGAATTTCACGTCGATTTCGGCCAGGGCGTCGCGGATTCCCTCGAAACGGGAGAGGCGAATGATGGCTTCGATTTTTTTCATTGGTGGTGGTTGCACCGACGTAAGCTCGGGAGGTGGTGGGGAGCCGCCGGTTCAGCGATCAGGGAATAGCGGTAATTTGGTGCGGGGATAACGATGCGGTTCACTTATCTTTGTCGATCACCAAATGCGGCGTTTTTCAAGCGGCGGTAGCTGTTCGCTCGGGCTTTCAGCCTGCTCTGAATCAGCTGTTTCGCTACGCGAAGGTACAATGCCGTCCGGCCGGGAAGCGAATGAAATTCCCCGGCGGTATGTTCCGTTCACGAACCATATGATTCCGCTATCCGGCTGATAAACAGCAAATTAACACCCTCCTAAAAACGGCACTCATCACCGTTAAGCACCAACTCCACCGGCTGATCCAGTCGCTTTCGAAAAGTGAAAAGCGCAGTTTCAAACTTTACGCCCGCCGTACGGGTGGTAATGATCGTACACCTAAATTCGTGCTACTGTTCGAGGCCATCGACCGCCGGCCCGAGGCCGAGGACAGCGAACTGATGGAGCAGGTGGGCCTGAAGAACGAGGGGCAGTTGAGTAACCTGAAACGCAACCTGCACCGCCAGATCATGAGCAGCCTGCGGCTGATCTACGCGGTGAAGCATTTCGACATCGAAATCCGGGAGCAGATCGACTTTGCGCGCATCCTCTACGGCAAGGGGTTGTATCTGGATGCGCTGCGCACGCTGGAAAAAGTGAAGAGCAAGGCCGAGGAACATAACCAGGACCTGCTGCACCTGGAGATCATCGAGTTTCAGAAACTGATCGAGGCCCGGCACGTAACCCGCTCGCGGCAGGAGAAATACAAGCTGGACGAGTTGATCGAGCAGTCGTCGAATCGCAACCACGTGACGCTGCTGGCGGGCGAGTTGTTTAATGTCAACATCCAGACCCACGGATATTACATCGAGCACGGTCACGTCAGGACGGCGGAGGAGCACGAGGCGTTCGACCGGCGGTGGAAGGAGTACTGGCACCACCTGTCGAACACCCCGGAACTGAAGCGCGAGGCGACCTTCTTCGAGATCACCAACC
The DNA here is from genome assembly GCA_963710215.1 of Lewinellaceae bacterium. GTDB lineage: Bacteria > Bacteroidota > Bacteroidia > Chitinophagales > Saprospiraceae > Neolewinella. The sequence goes on from CAVPZP010000059.1 coordinate 51,863, forward strand.
ACGCGCAGGCCGATATGTGGCGGCGCTACATTTTGCTCGACTTTGCCGCCGCCCGCGAGGCCGCGCTGACCTGGAAGGCCGCCTTCATTAAATCGGATATGCCGACCAAGGACCCCGATCTTTTCATCCGGGCGATCTACTATGCGGGGATGTTCAACTACCTGCTGGGGGACGCCCGCAACCTGAACCGGCAGTTGCGCGACCTGGTCGGTTTCGTGGGCGATAACTGGGAGGTATTCAACGAGAACAGCCGGCAGATCGCCTACGTCTACGCCGCAGCCACGCTTTTTAACTTACTGCTGCTGCGCCGGGAGTACGAGACCGCCCGCACCCTGGCCCCGGTGATCGAGGAAGCCTCGAAACTGGGGGGCTTTGCCATCGACTCGCACCGTCAGTTGCAGTTTACTTTTAAATATGCGGCCATTGATTTTGCGCTGGGCCAGTGGGAGGATTCTCTTACTCACGTCAATACCATTCTCGACACCCGGGGCGGCATCCTGCGCGACGACCTGCTGATCAATACCCGCCTGCTGGAACTGATCTGCCACTATCGAACTGAGTAATTTACTGCTCCTGGATCACTTCCTGACCAATTTCGCCCGCCTGCTACGGCGCAGCACCGAGACCGCCGAGGTACACCGCCGCACCGCCACGCTGCTGCGTTCGCTACTGCGTGACGAGGGCCCGGCAGCGAAGCAGCGGGAGTTTGCCGACTATTTCAGTGAGTTGCAAGAGTTGTCCGCCGATCCGTTCGAGCAGAAGGCGTTGCGCTACCTGGATCTGCGGTCGTGGTACGGAAGGAGTTAACCGATTGATACTAGTTCACGTTACCGCACCAGCACCACCGACCCCTGAAACGGCAGCGTCGATCCATCGATAAAGGTGATACTTGCCTCGTAGACGTACACGCCGGCCGGCTGCGGTTTACCATTGAGGTCGCGGCCGTCCCAACCGCTGTTCAGGTCGTTGCGCGGCAGGTCGGAGGCGGTATAGACCAGGCCGCCCCAGCGATTGAAAACGCGAAAACTGTTGACCCGCAGGATGTCGCCGCCGTCGAGGGGAGCAAAGAAATCGTTGAGGCCGTCGGCGTTGGGTGTAAAGGCGGAAGGAAGGTAGACCTGGCGGCAATCGTCGACGGATACGTCGATGAAATCGGTGAGGGTGCCGCAGGGGTGTTCCAGAATGGCGGTATAGCGACCGGCCTGACTGACATAAATGGTGTCGCTGTCCGGTCCGCCGATCCAGCGACTGACGGCTTCGGGAAAACTGGCGATGAGTTCGACCAACTGGCCTTTACAGATGGTGGTATCGCCGCGCAGATTCAATTGGGGCTGGGGGCGGTAATTGAGGCGCACCCGGTCGGAGGTGGTACAGATAATGTCGGTGCGGGTGGCGGTGACTTCGTACAGGCCGGGGCCGGTGGCGGTATAACGGGGGCCGGCGGCATCGTTGTCGGGCACGGTCCAGTCGTAGGTAGCGGTGGGAACGGTAATGTCGAAGTTAAGCGCATCACCGTCGCAGAGGGTGGTATCGGGGCCGAGGTCGATAAAGGCCGAATCACCGGTAACGGTGATGAGCACGTCGTCGAAGCGGGGCAGGTCGCAGTCGTCGAAAACCGCGACCGTATATAAGGTCGTCGAATCGGGAGCTATGGTGACGTTATTGGCCAGGGAATCACTCAGGCCCGCACCGGGGGTCCACTCGTAGCGTACCCCGCCGCCGACATCCAGGAACACCTGCCCGCCGGGGCAAACGCGAATTTCATCCGGCAGCTGCTCCAGGAAGGAATTAAACGTAAAACAGATTTCCTGCTTATTGGCAAAACCGCCGGTGGCGGAGGTAAAACCGTAGAAAACAAAGGGGTCTCCGTTGAAAATCTCGTTGATAATGTCGCCCGTATACGTGAGTCGCTCATCGCACCCGAAGTAGACCGTCAGGGTCTGCGGCCCGGCCTTCCAGGTGACGCGCAGGTCGATGAAGTTTCCCGTCTCGACATTGGGTGAATTTACGAGGGCCTGAACGGGGCCGGCCAGATTATTGGGGGAGCTGTGGTTGTTGTTTCCGTTACGAAGAATGGCAACGTGATCAAAAGACGGATCGCCGTTATTGAAGTTCTGGTAGGTATCGAACTCGACGCCCAGCGCGGGAGAGATATTTTCAAACCCGATGCCGCCGCCCGCCATGCCGATGGTAGTACTTACGGGCTGAAGTCCGAAAACGATACCGTCGGCACCCATCAGGTCATTGCTGCCGAAGTTCATGGTCATCACCAGGTCGAAGTCGTTGCGCAGGTCGATCTTGTCGGGGTACCAGATGGAACCGACCTCCCAGAGCACATCATTAGTTAGCACGAAACAACTATCATTCACGGCCCGGGCGGAGCCGTTAGTGAAAAATTCCGTCTGGGCCTGCGTAGCGTGGTGGCAAACGAGCAGGAATAGCAACGGGGATAACTTGGAGAAAATCGACTTCATGGGCCTAAAGGTAGGGTCTTTAGCAGGGAAACACATAGCGCGGGGCGGTCAAATCGGCGGCCTGCTCTGCCGGGTGCCGACTCAACCTTCCCCCTGTTACGCCGTTTACCAACCGTATCGGCACGGCCGTTTCCGGCCGCTACCGATACGCAACCATTTTTAACCAAACCAACCTGTTCATGCGCAAGCAACTATTCGCATTTTGCCTTCCCTTATTCGCCCTGCTTTTCCTGACGGCCACCCCCGTCGCCGCCCAGATCAACACCCCCGCCCCGTCTCCCGGCGGCAAGATCATGCAGACCGTGGGCCTGACCGATGTGACCGTCGAGTACAGCCGCCCTTCCGCTAAAAACCGCACCCTGTTCGCCGCCGACGGCCTCGTACCCTACGGCGAGGTATGGCGCACCGGTGCCAACCAGGCCACCAAGATCACTTTCTCCGACGACGTAATGGTCGACGGCAAGGAAGTACCCGCCGGTAGCTACGCCATTCTCACCAAGCCCATGGAAAAAGCCTGGGAAGTAATGTTCTTCCCCTACGAAAGCGGCAACTGGAGCAGCTACGTGGAGAAAGACCCCGCCCTGACCGTAACCGCCCCCGTAAAGAAGAATGCCATGAAAGTGGAGTCCTTCACCATCAACATCGGCGAACTGAGCACCGATGCCGCTCACCTGGAAATGTACTGGGGCAACACCATGGTCGCCGTACCGATGAAAGTAGAAGTGGACGGCCGCGTGAAAGCGGATATCGACCGCGTCATGGCCGGACCCTCGGTCAATGACTACTACAGTGCCGCCAGCTACCTGTCCGACGCCAACCAGGACATGAACAAAGCCCTGATGTACATCAAGAAAGCCAACGAGATGAGTAAGGATGCCCCTAAATTCTGGATGCTGCGCCGCGAGTCGCTGATCCAGGCCGCCCTGGGTAATACCAAAGAGGCCATCACGGCCGCCGAAATGTCCATGAAACTAGCCGAAGCCGCCGGTAATCAGGACTATGTGCGGATGAACCGCGCTAGTCTGATGGAGTGGAAAAAGAAATAAGCACTTTTTGCCTTCAGTTTTCATGAATAAACAGCCGCGTCTTTCCTCCGGGAAAGGCGCGGCTGTTTTGGTTTTTATGCCGGTAATACTTGGAAGGTCCGGGCAGCAGTCTAACTTTTTCCCGTACTTTGCGCCGCCTTAACTAACCAACTCACCACGCTATGATCATCGGCTGCCCGACTGAAATCAAGAACAACGAAAACCGCGTCGCCATTACCCCCGCCGGGGCGCTGGAACTCACCAAAAAAGGCCACGACGTTTACATCCAGGTCGGTGCCGGCCACGGCAGCGGCTACCTCGACGACGAGTACCGCAGTGCCGGAGCCACCATGCTCGCCACCATCGAGGAAGTGTACGCCAAGGCCGAAATGATCGTCAAGGTCAAGGAACCCATTGCTTCGGAGTACGACCTCATCCGCGAGGACCAACTGGTCTTCACCTATTTCCACTTCGCCAGCAGCGAGCCGCTGACCCACGCGATGATCAAGTCCAAAGCCGTTTGCCTGGCCTACGAGACCGTCGAACTGGCCGATCGCAGCCTGCCGCTGCTCGTGCCCATGAGCGAAGTAGCCGGCCGCATGGCCGTGCAGGAAGGCGCCAAATACCTGGAGCGCGTCATGGGCGGTTCCGGCGTACTGCTCGGCGGCGTACCGGGTGTCCACCCCGGCGTGGTCATGATCCTCGGCGGCGGCATCGTCGGTGCCGAAGCCGCTAAAATGGCCGCCGGTCTGGGTGCCCAGGTCGTGCTGTTCGACCTCAGCCTGCCCCGCCTGCGCTACCTGGCCGACACCATGCCCGCCAACGTGCGCACCATCTACAGCAACGAATATAACATCCGCAAGCACCTCAGCACCGCCGACCTCATCATCGGTGCCGTCCTCATCCCCGGTGCCAAAGCCCCCCACCTCATCACCCGCGACATGCTGGCCGATATGCGCCCCGGCACCGTCCTCGTCGACGTGGCCGTGGACCAGGGCGGCTGCATCGAGACCTGCCGCCCCACCACCCACGAGGATCCCACCTTCATGGTCGACGGCATCCTTCACTACTGCGTGGCCAATATGCCCGGTGCCGTGCCCCGCACCAGCACCGCCGCCCTCACCAACGCCACGCTGCCCTACGTGATGCAACTGGCCGGCAAGGGCTGGAAAAAGGCGTGCCAAGAAAGCCCCAGCCTCGCCAAGGGCCTCAACATCATCCACGGCGACGTGGTCTACCAGGGTGTCGCCGATGCCTTCGACCTACCGCTGACCGAAGTGAAGTACCAGTAGATTTCGGGATTATCGCGTGAGGTGCCTGGAAGGGCCGCCGTAGGGGCAGGGGCAAGCCCCTGCCCGGAGAAAGGAGACCCGGAGCGCAGCGGAGGGGCCGAGCGAACAGCGAGCCTGGAAGGGACCGACCCCGACGTGAGGAGGGGGCACGCCCACCTGCTACTTTCCCGACAACAATGACCTGCCTACTTTTCAACCTTATTTTGCCGTGCCCCCCCGGCTTACCGCCGGGGGGTCGGTCCCTTCCCGGCGCGGCTGTCGCCTTGGCCCTGCGGGCTGCCCGCTGCGGGCCGGGGGCAAGCCCCTACCCTCCGCCGTCACCGTCCAGGCACCTCACGGGATCGACGGCCCGGTTCGATCCGGTCGGGCGGCTAATCATCCCGCTGCATCCAGTGGAACAACCCCCGCCCCATGCTCACCTACCACCCCGGTTCCGGCAGCGATGATTTCAGCGGTTTCAGTATCCTGATCCCCACCTGGAACAACCTGCCCTTCCTCCAGCTATGCATCCGCAGCCTGCGGCAGAACAGCAGCCTGCGGCACCAGTTTTTGGTACACGTGAACGAGGGCGTGGACGGTACCCTGGAGTGGGTGCGCCGGCAGCCCGATATCGCTTATACCCACTCACCGGAAAACATCGGTATCTGCTACCCGCTCAATGCGCTGGCCGGTCTGGCCGCCACCGATTATATCGCTTATTTCAACGACGATATGTACGCCCTTCCGGGCTGGGATGACGTATTGCTACGGGAAATCCGGGCCGTCGGTCACGAGCGTTTTTTCCTCTCGGCCACCATGATCGAACCCTACGATACCGGCAACCCCTGCGTGATCCATGCCGACTACGGCCGACGGCTGGAAGATTTCCGCGAAGCCGACCTGAAACGGGATTTCACCCAGTGGCCCAAACCCGACTGGCGGGGTGCCACCTGGCCGCCCAACGTGGTGCACCGCCGCACCTGGGAACTGGTGGGCGGCTACAGCGTCGAGTTCAGCCCCGGCATCTATTCCGACCCCGATTTCAGTCACAAGCTCTGGCTGGCGGGCGTCCGCGATTTCCGGGGGCTGGGCGCGGCGAGGGTCTACCACTTCGGGCGGCAGTCTACCGGCCGGTTAAAGGGGCACCGGGGGCGCACCCTCTTTCGCGGCAAATGGCGCCTCTCGCCGGGTACTTTCCTGCGCCACCACCTCCGCCTGGGGGAACCGATTACCGACACCGCCGCGCCGTCAAACGTTCCTTCCCCCACCCCGGCCGCCACCCGCTGGAAGGACCGGTGGAAAAGGTTGCGGGAGGCGTGGTAAAATTGGGGGAAAAACAAATTACCTCACTCATTAGCTGAACTATCGGGTTCGGGATGACTGAAATAATTCAAAACCAGGTTTTTAACCGAGCGATAAATATCCTTTAATATCAACTTGGCACCGATGGAGCGCAAATTTATTTCGGCACTGAGGCCCATGGTATAAGTAACCTCCCAACTCTTCCCGGCCTCGCTGCGGTAACGGATTTCCACAAATGCCCTGTTCTGGTCAATAAGTACGTACTCTTTCAGAGAGGGAATAGAGGCATATTTGAGAAATTTTTCGACTCTATCGTACAGCTCCGTTGAGGGTGATAATACTTCCACGACCAGCACCGGGTTGGTCAGGGAGTTTTTGTCGTGCGCTGAAATCTCAGTAGGCCCGCAGGATACCATCACGTCTGGATAAACAAACGATTGAGCTTCTTCAATGTATACCCGTGCATCCGACGAAAAAATTTCGCAATCCGTTCGTTCATTTTTTAGCAGCACGCCAATTTCAATTCCTACGTTGGCGGTAATCCTCGCATGATCAAGCGTAGACCCGCTCATGGCCAAAATCTCACCCCGTTCGTATTCGTGCTTTTCCACCGAGTTCTCCTCGAATTCCAAATACTCGGCAATGGAGTAGCTGTCTGATTTCACTTGGTCCATAAGGCAAATTTTGGAGGATGCGGGATAGAGAAATCGTAATATCAATACGAGAACGCCGCTTACCCTTGCGAAGTTAGCCCGGCATTTTTCTTACTGCTTTATCAATCAACTGATGAGCCAACCTACTAAATAGCCCCCACCTCCGACATTGCGGAAGTAGGGGCCTAACTTAAAAATGGCTGAAATAGCTGCGCTTTATCAGCGGATCACCGCCTTGACCACGAAATCACTCGCTTCGCTCGTGCCGCGAATGAGGTAAACTCCGGCCGGCAGGTCCGAAACATCCAGGCGTAGACCGCCCTCCCGGCTGACGGTCAGGCTTCCCGGTGCCCAGAAACGGAGTTGTCTGCCACTCAGGTCGTAGAGTGATAAAGCATAAGTCGATCGGTCTCCTGATTTGAGCGTCGAAACGTCGCCCGCTTTCGTCCCCACGGGATACACCTGAAACAGGCCGTTGCTCGGATTGGGAACCACCGCCGGTTGCGTCTGCACCACGGAATAATTACGGCATACCCGCCGGTCGCAGATCGCACCGTCGTCGTCCGTGCGGAAGACGTGCATACAGACCTGGTAGTCACCCGGCGCGGGGAAAGCGTAGGGAAAATCATAGCCCGTACCCACCCAGGTGAGTGGGCCGGTCGTGCGGACGTACCAGGCAATCGAATCACAGCCCGCAAACGAACTCACGGGATTAAACGTAGCGGTGAATGAATTCACGGGATCGAAATTAGCGAGTATTCCCTGCTTGACCAGTTGGACGAAGCCCTCGTTGCAGACACATTTTTCAATGAGACAGTTCGGCATTACGATGCAGGCTTCGAACTCACAGCAGTTCAGGTGCAGGTCATTATCATCTTCCTCGTGCAGGATGACGGTGAAGCAAACGGTATCGCCCGGCCCGGCGGGGCTGCCGATGACGATGTCCACGAAAGCGGCATCGCCCGTGTTGAGGGGGGCCGGAAACGTTATCGTTTGGTTATAAGCGGAAAGACCGCTCGCGGGATCGAACTTGATGTAGGCCGAACTGACGGGATAGAGTGCATTATTCACGATATTTCCCTTCCATACGTACTGATTATTCTCACAGGTGATGACCTCCTGCTCCAGGTAGCCGCAATCGGGCTTGCAGAACAGGTTGAAGGTATCGCGGCAGACGACTTCTTCACCCGCCAGCCACTTTATAATCAATTCGGTATCGGTTTGCTGTACCTCATCCAGGCACAGTTCGGGGAGGTTGAATACGCCCGTCGGAAGGACACCTGCTGTCGGCGTCAGCTTGATGCTGCCGGGTCCGGTACCGGGTCCGACAATCCATCCGCTCCCCAGACCCGTGAAGGCACTCAGGTCGATTCCGGCCGGGGGGCAGATTTCCAGACAGGTCAGTACCGGGTCGGTAACGTTATTGAACAGCGATATCACATAGCAGCATTCCTCTCCGGGGCCATCCTGGGGGATGATATCGCCTACGCCCAGATCGTCACAGGGTTCGCAGTCCGGGATGGGCAGACAGTATTCTTTACCCAGGTTACAGCAGAGCGCGGCGGGGTCGATCAGCGGATCGGCGGAGTGGGCCACGGCGGTGTAGCAATACGAGTCACCGGGCAGGCCCGTGGTGAGGTTGACGATAAAACTGAAGGAAACACAGTCGCCGGGGGCAAGCGGACTGGGCGGGGTGTAACCCAGGGGTAAGGTACCGACGGCCGCCGGTGAGTTGGGAAGCAATTGAATGTAACCCACATCGAAGAGCGCACCCAGGGGGTTGCAGAAGGTACCCGAAAAGATCAGTTGCTTATCGTCACCGCAGTAGAGCGTATCGGACTCCACGTATAGGCAATCCGGCAGATCGGCGCAGTCGGTTTTGAGGGTATCCGAGCAGTAGACGTCGTAATTGATGTCGAGGTAATCGAATACAACGGTCTGCTGACTCAGGCTGACGTTTGTCAGGCACAGTTCGATCACGTCCGTCAGGGCGGCGGCAGGGATCTCGTTACCCAGTGGGTTGGTAGCCAGCTGGAAACTGGTTGTACTGACCGGGAAAAGCTGCAGCCCGCCCGCAAGCGTACCCAGGTCAGGGATTACGTCGGCACCGCTGACCGTTACCTGGATGGCATAAATACCGGCCGGCAAGACGAGATCATTCAGTTCGTAGCAACAGTCACCATTTTCGTTGAAGCCGAGGGGATCGAGGTGTGTCACCACGTCGGTACAGTCGCCGCAGTCGATCAGTTCCAGCATCAGGCTATCGCTGACGGCCGTGCAGCCGTTGCCATCCGTTACCGCCAGGCTGTAGCTTCCCGTAAGGTTCGGGGTCAGGCAGCGGCCGGTTGCCCCGGGCAGCGGGGCACCGTTAAAGGACCACTGGTACTGGTAACCCGGACCGTCGGGACCGCATATTTCCTCCGGCCGGCAGGCAGTGTAGCAGCCGGTCGGCACGATACACAGGTCGGGCAGCGGATTGACCGTCTCCGTACCGGAGGCCCCGCAGCCGGTATCCAGATCGGTTACGTAAACGGTATAGGGACCGGCCGGACCCGTAGTGATGGTCGGCCCCGTGGTGCCGTCGCTCCAGCGGTAGGCGTAGTTACCGCTACCGCCGGCGGCCGTTGCGGTCAGCAGCGTACCGTCACCGGCACACAGTCCGCCGAGGGCGGAGATAGTGACCGTCGGTGCGGCAACCGCTTGTACCACGAACGGACTACTGGTGGCCGTACAACCATTGGCGTCGGTGATCTGGAAGGTGTAAGGAGAGTTAAGTACACCGGCCGTCAAGTCCAGTGTCGCACCCGAACCGACCACCCCGCCGGCATCGCGCCAGACGTAAGCATAACCCGCCTGATTAAAAGCCGCTCCGATCAGGGTGGTAGTCGCCGAGCCGCAGATGAAATTACTACCGGAAATTACGGAAACAGGAGCGTCCAGAAATTCAAGGTCTACCGTATCAGAAGAAAACAGGCAGCCGTTGGTCGTGATGAGTGCCACGGCATAACTACCGCTTGCCGTCACCGTCAACTGGTTGGCGGCGGCAACTCCCCCACCCGACCAGGTGTAAGTAATACCCGCTTGTGCCGGTACTGACAGTACGACGCTCGTTCCGCTACAAACCGGCCGGCCGGGATCGCCGGAAATAGTCACTGAATTCGGAGCCGGAAGTACAACCAGGGTTTTCACCACGGTTTGCGTACAACCGTAGGCATCTTCCACGGTGAGCGTTACCGCATAGGTAGCCGGCACCGCATAGGCGTGTTGCGGATCCTTACCCACAAAACTGGACGCATCACCAAAGTCCCAACCATAGCGGATCGCCCCGACGGCCGTTTGGCTGAACAAGACGGCCTCACCGACACAGACCGAATCCGGGGCAATAACGGCCGCATTCAGATTGGGGCCGACCGTGACAACTTTGCTTTTTACCGACTGACAGCCGTCACTGGATGTAGCCGTTAGCGTAACGGTATACGTGCCCGGGGAAGCATAGGCATGAGAGGGATCAGATGCAACCGATACAGGGGAGCCGTCACCAAAATCCCAACTCTCGCCCGTAAGCGAAGTACCCAGGGCAGTGAGGGTGGCCGAGGTATTGGTAAAGGAAATCGTGCCGCAATCATCGGCCCACTCGAAATCAGCTACAATGGGGGCACAGGCACTCACGTAGGCGGTCCGGAAACAGGAATCCGTGGGGTTATTGACATCCGGTGCATAAGCCCGGCAACGGATGGAGAAACAGGCGGCGCGGGGAAGTTGTACGCTCAGGTTCGGGCTGGTAGCAGTACCGCTTACGATGGTCGCCCCGATCGGCAGTGTCCAGGCCACGCTGGTTACCGGAGCGGTCACGTTAGCACTCAGGTTAACAATATCGCAATCGGGGGTTTGATTCACGGCCGTGGGTGTGAAGGTAAAGAAGGGTGCCGTACAACCGCCGGGACCGTTGCCGCCGCCGGTACAGATCTCCTGATCGACGACGACCGTATTAGTAGTCGCCTGGCAACCGGTACTGTTGTCGGTTACGATGGCGAAGTAGGCAAAATTACCGGGTGTATTCAGTACATCGTGGACGAATGAAGCACCGGATATACCGGTTTGCAGCACGCCGTTGCAGTACCATGCAAAGGTATAGCCCGCATCCTGGGCAACGATCGTGACAATCTGGCCGGTAGGTCCACCGGCGTTCGTTACGCAATAACCCAGTGGGTCGCCGCTGGAAATATCCGCAATGGGGGGCGGCAGGGTCTGCGGCACGATAGCCGCTACCGCTACGCATCCGTCCGAATCGGTGGTTTCCACGGAATAGGCACCGCCGGTAGTGATCGTGATCGTCGGACTGGTAGCTCCGGTCGACCAGAGGTAGGCCGTGAAAGGTCCGCCACTAACGGATAGCACTGCCGAAACACCGGGACAAAGATCGTTGGACTGGCTAATGACGGGTTGATCGGGAACGTTCAATAAGATCGGTTCGACGACCGTGCGCACATCGCCGCACAAACTGACCGTAGCCGTCAGGGACGCCACGCCATTGGAGTTGTTCCACTGGACCGTGATGTTCGGCGAATTGCCGCCGCTCAGTACCGTACCGGCTGAATCCGGGGAAATTGCCCAGGCATAGGTCGCCTCATCCGGCTGTAGCGGCCCGAGACTGTAAGTGCCCAGTTGATTGATACAGGCCGGCCCGGCGGAAACTATGGCAAGCGGATCGTTGAACGTGATCGCACTGACACTGATACTGATCGGCAAACCCTGGCAAAAAACCGGGCTGACCCGGCGCGGGGTCACGCTCAGGGTGCCGGAGGCGGGGTCCGTCCACTCAACAACTACCGCGCTACCGAACTGGCCCGACTGGAGCGTACCGCCGATGACGGTCCAGAAGTACTGGAAGCCGGGTTGGGGATTGACTATTTCGTAGGAAAAATTCTCACCGGGGCAGTATTCCAGCTCTCCGGTAATTCCGTCGGCCGGGGGTGTCGCGATCACTTCGATCACGATGCTGCGCGAGGCGACGCAGTAGTCACCGGCTCCCGGCAGGGAAGGCGTGGCGGTAACGGTATAGGTGCCCGGACCGGGAGCGCCCGACCAGTTGATGTTGGCAAAACTACTGCCGCTTACCGTAGATAGCGGGAAGGCCGGCGAAACCGTCCAATCGAAGGTAGCTCCCGGTGCATAGGTGCCCGAAGAAGTAAAAAAGCTGCTTCCCTGGATACAGGCCGTATTACCGTTAAAGGACTGGATGGAAAAATCACCCAGTACCTCCACGTTCAGGGTAGCCGAACCGAAACAATCATTGCCGGCATGGGGGCGTAGGCCCGCCAGGAAATCGCTGCCGTAATCGGCCGTGATCGTGCCCGTGCCGGGGGTGTCCCAGCGGATGCTGATGTAATTGGCCGAATCCGTGCCGACCACGGTGCCGCCGGTGACGGTCCAGTCATAAGCGACGCTCATCCATTTGGGCAGTTGGTAGGTATGGGTCGTACCCGCACAGACCTGGACGGGGCCGCCGATCTGGCCGTTGCTGGAAATGATCGGTACGGTGACTATGGTCGGTTCGTTACAGTAAGTGGTTGTGCAGCCGCTGACCGCGAGACTCAGGGTACCGCTCGGTCCGCTTCCCCAGGTTACGGCGACGGAATCTCCGGCGGCGGTCAGGGGTGTCACGACAACGCTGCTACCATCGGCGGCCGTTGCCGTCCAGATATACGAGCTGCAATCAGCATCGGTCCAGTAGGTCGTAGCATCGCCCTCGCAGAGGGTAGAGATGCAGTAGATGTCCGGCCCGGGCAGGGGGTCGATCTCGATCTGCTTTACGATAGTATCGGAGCAACAGCAACCAAAGGAGCCGTCCTGATTTACGGGCGGTGCAGCGGTTACGGTAAGCGTAACATCGTAAACGCCCGGAACAAGATAGGTATGGCTCGGATTCTGGGCGGTAGCGGTGCCGCCGTCGCCGAATTCCCAGTACCAACTCGCGGCACCGCTACTCACGTCGAAAAAGTCGGTCGCCTGCCCGAGGCAGCTCACGCCGGTCGAATTAAAATCGGCCACCGGGGCGGCGGTCAGTTCGACGCAGTAGGTCAGGGTATCGGCGAAACCGGTGGCGGCATTTGCCCGGTAGCGGGTCAGGGAGGTGAGCGGTCCGAGGGAACCCCAGTTTACGCTCACTTCGGCCGGGCCGCCGCCGCCGGAGGGCAGGATCGTTCCGTTTACGGCCGTCCAGGAATAGGTAAAGCCGGGCTGATAAGCCGTATAGTAAACGGCCGTGGAATTTTCACAGGCGGCGATACAGTCGGTGATCGTTCCTTCGCCCGCCGGGTCGGGTACGTTAATTTGGAGGGCGTCCAGGTCGAGGAGCGAGCAATCCGGTTTGGGTAGATCGCATTTAATGGTGACGAAAACCGCCGCTTCGGTTAGCATTCCGGCGCAGTTGTAGGAGTAAAACAGCGGCGGCTGCTCCCCGCAACAGGCTTGGCCGTTGGGATCGGCTGTCAGGACCAGGATACTGCCATCGGCGTTGATCCGTACGCAACCGCTGGATACGGGTTGGATGAGTTGGGCCGCAGTGCCGAAGTAGTCGTCGTTGTCGAAGACCGATAGACCGGCCGTGGACTCCCCCGCCTGAATGCAGAAGGTATCCGGCCGGGCGATTACTTCGCAGGACGGGGATTGGGCCCCGAGGGTAGACAATGCGAAACAGCACACCAAAAAGAGGCACCAGATCGTGCCGGTCAGGAATTGGTTGGGAAACATGAGTTCAGGTGAATGGACAGTACGGCCGGTGTACGGTGCAGCTGTCGGATAAGTGAAAGGTGTAGAGCACGGACACCGATAGATGTCCCGCAGTCTAATTATCTTACCCCAGCCGCCATTATTTAATTTTTTGCTCCACTCGAAATCGCCGTTCGACTATACTCCATTTTGTCGGGAGCCGTTTTAAGCCGTCCGCCAAAGTTTGCTACCTTTGGCCCCGCATTCGGCAGGCCGGTTTGAGGATTTTTTCGGGTCCTGTGACCGCCTACCACCAAAAGGCCGGAATCACCGTTCCCTCAACCGAACGGACCGATACACCGCCCAAAACAACCTTTTGCAACCGCAAAAGCACATAGCCAAGCCCGCTAAAAACGGGCGATCGGGCCGGAGTGGTTTGACCACTACGACGGCGAAGCCGTGTACGTTTGTTTTTCGTAGATCACCGCTAAATTCCTGGTTTGGTCCTCGTTACCGGTAGTGCCGGCTTCATCGGTTATCACCTCACCGAACGTCTACTGGCCGACGGGCAACGGGTAATCGGCATCGATAATCTCAATGATTATTACCAGCCGACCCTTAAATACGACCGTCTGGCCGCCGCCGGTATTCCTGATGCAGCCGCCCTCAACGGACAGGCGAGTATAAGTGAAACCAGTTCCAACTATACGTTCCTCAAAATCGATCTGGCCGACCGTCAGGCCATGGAACGCCTGTTCGAGGAGTACCCCATCCGCAAAGTGGTCAACCTCGCCGCCCAGGCGGGGGTCCGCTACAGCCTCGAAAACCCACGTGCCTACATCGACAGCAACGTTACGGGCTTCACTAACGTCCTGGAATGCTGCCGGACCCACCGGATCGAACACCTGGTCTATGCTTCTTCCAGTAGCGTGTACGGGGCCAACGAGAAAATCCCCTTCGCCGAAACCGACCGGGTCGATCATCCCGTTTCCCTCTACGCGGCCACCAAGAAGAGCAACGAACTGTTGGCGCACACCTACAGCCACCTGTTCGGCCTGCCCACCACGGGCCTGCGTTTTTTCACCGTCTACGGCCCCTGGGGCCGGCCCGACATGGCCTATTCCCTCTTCGCCGACGCCATGCTGGCCGACCGCCCCATCCGGGTATTCAACCAGGGCCGCATGTCACGTGACTTTACCTATGTGGATGACATCGTGGAGGGCATCGTCCGCGTCCTAGCCGGTCCGCCCGAGCGGGGTGACACCGCCGCATCCCCCACCGGTGCGCCCTACCGCCTCTACAACATCGGTGCCGGCCGCCCCACCAAACTGCTCGATTTCATTGAACTGCTCGAAACCGCCCTCGGCCGCCCCGCCGTCAAACAGCTCGAAGGCATGCAGGCCGGTGATGTGGAACGCACCTTCGCCGACACCTCCGCACTGGAGCGAGATTTCGGCTATCAGGCAAGTACCCGGCTGGAGGAGGGGATCGGGAGGTTCGTGGAGTGGTATTTGGGGTATTATTAGTACGTAGTATTTAGTACGTAGTACGTGGTACGTGGTATTTGGAACGTAGTATTTGGATGCAGTAGTAGAGAAGCAAAGCGTTTTAAACGTATTTAAACGTTTAATAAACGACTACTTACGTTTATTAGCCTGATCTTTGCAGCAAATCAACTATTGTGTCTACACCATCAGTATACCAGACGTGGGGGGCTTTTATAAAAGGTTTCAGTCTTGCTTCAGCTATATTCAAAATTTCGAAAAGCTTTCCTAAGGAAGAGTGCTACAGCCTGACTGATCAAATACGACGCTCATCGCGGTCTGTATGTGCTAACCTCGCTGAAAGCTTTGCCAAACAGCGATATCCGAAACACTTCATCGCAAAAATTACAGATGCCGCCGGCGAGAACTTTGAAACACAAAGTTGGCTACTGTTCGCGCTCGATTCCCGATACATCAACCAAAAGGAATATGATGAATTAATCGGACTATCTATTGAAGTAGGAAAACTACTAACATACATGGAAAGAAATCCAGCTCATTTTGCTTGGCAGCCAAAACAAAAAATGGCCAGTCAAGCAGTACACACCTCGTACCACGTACCAAATACTACGTACTAAATACCACGTACTAAATACCACCAAAAAATAATACACCCCACCGCCACCATCGACCCCGGTGCCACCATCGGAGCCAACAGCCGCATCTGGCATTACTGCCACATAATGCCCGATTGTATACTCGGTGAAAATTGCAGCCTGGGGCAAAACGTGTTTGTTGCGAGCGGCGCACGGCTGGGCAATAACGTGAAGGTGCAGAATAACGTGAGTATCTATAAAGGCGTGATTTGCGAGGACGATGTGTTCCTCGGCCCGTCGATGGTGTTTACGAATGTGCTGACGCCCAGGGCGCACGTGGACCGGAGCGGGGAGTATACGGAGACGATGGTAATGCGCGGGGCCAGTATCGGGGCGAATGCGACGGTGATCTGCGGAAATACCATTGGCGAGTATGCCCTGGTGGGGGCCGGATCGGTGGTGACGCGGGACGTGCCCGCCTACGCGCTGGTGATCGGCAACCCGGCGAGGCCGGTGGGCTGGGTGAGCCGGGCGGGGGAGAAATTGATACTGGACGAAAATGGCCGGGCAACCTGCCCGCGCGACGGGAGTAATTACCGGTTAACCGGTGATAAATTGGAATACCTCGGAAATTGAAGGACTTTGCGCTCATCGGCGCGGCCGGTTACGTGGCACCGCGCCACCTGCGGGCCATTCACGAAACGGGAAACCGGCTGGCGGCCGCTTACGACCCTTTTGATTCGGTGGGTATACTGGACAGCTATTTCCCGGAAGCGGCCTTTTTTACGGAGTATGAGCGTTTCGACCGCCACCTGGATAAGTTAAAGCGCGGAGGTAATGCGGTGGATTACGTGAGTGTTTGTTCGCCTAATTACCTGCACGACGCGCACGTGCGCTTCGGGCTGCGGCAGGGCGCGAACGTGATTTGTGAAAAACCGCTGGTCTTGAACCCCTGGAACGTGGATGCGCTGGCCGAAGCGGCGGCGGAAGCATCCGGCACCGTCAGCAGTATCCTGCAATTGCGCCTGCACCCCGCCGTGATTGCGCTGCGGGAATGGGTGCAAGCGGCCCCGGCCGGAACCGTACACGACGTGGACCTGACCTACCTGACCGCCCGCGGCAATTGGTACTACGGCAGCTGGAAGGGGCGGCCGGAGAAATCGGGCGGCGTGGCGACCAATATCGGTATCCACTTTTTTGACTTGCTGCTCTGGGTCTTCGGGTCCGTCCGGGAGAGCGTGGTGTACCGGCACACGCACGACCGCGCGGCCGGTTACCTGCAACTGGAACGGGCGCGGGTAAGTTGGTTCCTGGCCATCGACCCCACCTGCCTGGCCGCCGAGCCGCGCAGCCGGGGCGGGCGGACTTTCCGCTCTTTGACCTGCGACGGCGAGGAAGTTGACTTTACCGCAGGTTTCGAGGACCTCCACACCACCAGCTACCGGGAAATATTGGCCGGGCGGGGTTTCGGCATCCACGAAAATCGGGCGGCCATCGCCCTGGCGGCGAGCATCCGCTCGGCACCATTAACGGAACTCGGCGAGCGGGCGCACCCACTGGCCCGACTGGAACCCGCCCCGCACCCTTTTAACGACGCGCTTTAATGCCTCTCTCAACACAATCTATCGATTTGCAACAGTTTACTTGCTACCTTTTACTGGGTTTGATTTGCCTCCTGCCGCCGAGCCTCTCGGCGCAGGTGCCGCAACCGAACACCACCCGTCAGCCGACTGCGCAACAGCCAACGACCCCGGCGGCCGCCCGGGCCGAACTGGAGCGGCGCAACATCGACGAGGTCGAATTGGCCCGCCGATTACGCGAGCGTGGGATCGATATTGAAAACGTGCGCCCCGAACAGCTGCCGGGGCTGGAGGAAGAGATCGAGGAAGTACTGGCGGAAATGGAAGCCGAACAGGCCGCCACCGCCGACCGTGAAGCCGCCGCCGCGCAGCAACAGCAAACGATCCAGGAGCGCCGTGACGAGGAGGCCCGCCAAACCGCTACCGCCGAGCCAACCCGGGAAAGGCCGCGTGCCCGCCAAAACCGCGATTCGCTGCCTCCCGATGCGATCTACGGACACGAATTATTTCGCAACCGCAGCTTGGATGTGTTCGGCCCCACGGCCAACGTCAAGCCGCCCGATTCTTACCAACTCGGCGTGGGTGACGAGGTGGCCGTCTCCATTTTCGGCGCATCGCAGGCCGATCTCGTATTCCTGATCGGTAACGACGGTTTTATCAACCCGCCGGGCATGCCGCGCATCTACCTCAAGGGCATCACGCTGGGCCGGGCCCGCGAGCTGACCCGCGCCCGTTTTCAGCAATATTATCTATTCCGCGAGGGACAATTTTCGTTCAACGTGGCCACCGCCCGGACCGTCAACGTAACCGTTATCGGCGAGGTGGTCAATAACGGTACCTTCCCGCTGTCGGCCATCAACTCCGCCCTCAATGCACTGGTGGCGGCGGGCGGCCCGACCAAAGAAGGATCGGTGCGCAACATTAAACTGCTGCGCGGCGGCGAGGAGATTCGCATCGACGTTTACAATTACCTGCTCGACCCCGCCGCAGCCGACGAACTGAGTCTACAGGCCAACGACGTGATCTTCGTACCGCTGGCCGAAACAATCGTGAAAGTGGAGGGTGCCGTCCGCCGCCCGCTGCGCTACGAAATGCGGTCCGCTGAAACCCTCGCCGATCTGCTGCGCTACGCCGGCGGCTTTGCCGCCAACGCCCAGCGAGAGCTGGTGGGCGTACGCCGTCAGCGGGGTCCCGCCATCGAGGTGGTGGACGTCAACCCCTCCACGGCCGAGGGAGCCGCCTTCGACCTGCAAAACGGCGACCTCATCAGGGTGCGGGCCATTGACAATCCGATCCTGAATTTCGTCACCATCGGCGGCGAGGTCAACCTGCCGGGCGACTACTCCTTCATTCCCGGCAACCGCCTCAGCGACCTGTTGCAACGCGGCGGCCTGCGCCCCGGCAGCCGCACCGATCTGGCCTTCCTCAGCCGCGCCAACGACAACGGCACCAGCCGCCTGGTCACCGTCTCCCCCGCCGCCGCCCTGGACCGGCCCGGCAAAGATACCGACGACCCGCTGCTGGAACGCGGCGACCGGCTCACCATCTTCAGTCTGGCCCGTTTTATCGACGACGCCACCATCAGCGTAACCGGCGCGGTGCGCGAGGCCGTAGTCGATTACCCCTTCGATTTCGAGCGGGGCATCACCGTGGCCGAGGCCCTGTTGCTGGCGGGCGGTCTGCGACCCAATGCCGCCGACACGGCCTTTCTCATCCGCACCGACCCCACCAACCGCAACCGCCGCCAGTACCGCCGCGTGGACGTGGGCGCGGCTCTGGCCGACCCCGCCGGCACGGAAAATCTCCAGCTGCGCCCCTTCGACCAACTGCTCGTTTACGGCCGCGAGCGTTTCGTGGACTCCTTTAAAGTGACCGTCAGCGGTGCGGTACGCAACCCCAGCGAATACGTCTACGACCCCACCATGACCCTCAGCGATCTGCTCCTCCTTTCCGGCGGCCTCTCCCTCAGTGCCGATCGCGGCCGGGTGGACGTGTTTCGCCTCCAGTTCACGCCCAATCAGGCCACGCGCACCGAGCTTATCCAACTGGAAGTCACCGAGATAAACGGCAACCTCGCCGGTCCGGACGCCGCCTTCCCCCTCCGGGCCTTCGACCGCGTGGTGGTACGCGACGTATCGGAATTCGAATTACAGCAGATGGTCCACGTGCGCGGCGAGGTCGCCTACCCCGGCGACTACGCCCTGCTTTCCAACAACGAGCGGCTGACCGATCTGCTCCAACGCACCGGCGGCCTCACCGAAGAGGCCTTTCCCTCCGGTGCCACCCTCCTGCGCACCGTGGGGGCCGACGGCCTCGTGGTCATCGAACTGCCCGATGCTCTGGCGCGGCCCGGCAGCAGCAGCAACATTACCCTCCGTACCGGCGATACCCTCCAAATCCCTAAACGGCGCGACCTCGTGGCCATCTATGTCTCCGGCACCCGCGCCCGCCAGGCCTTCGCCGATAGCCTCGTCCGCGACCAGATCATCTACGTTTCCTACCAGGGCCGCCACACCGCCGACTGGTACGTGGAGCAGTACGCCGGCGGTTTCGCTCAGAACGCCAAGCGCAAGCGCACCACCGTCCAGTACCCCAACGGCCGCGTCAAACGCACCAGCCAGGCCCTCTGGGCCGAGATCTACCCCTGGGTGGAACCCGGCTCGGAGATCCGCGTCGGCCTCAAAGACCCCAAGCCGCCCAAAGACCCCAACCGCCCCCGCATCGATTGGGGGGAGGTGGCACAGGTCACCATTGCGGGACTTACCAGTCTGGTGACGTTGTTAGTATTGGTGGATCGGTTGTAGTTGGGCTGCGTCCGTATTTAAACCCGGGCGTGTCCGTCCCTGACGGGCCGGTCGGTCCCTTCCAGGCTCGCTGTTCGCTCGGTGCTACGCACTCCGCCCTGCGGGACGGCCCTTCCAGGCACCTCACGCGGTTGCCCCCCCCACTGGCTAATCGTGTGGTTCCCGTTCGCTTCGCGGCTACTTCGTGGTCACTCCGGCGGCCGTAGAGGGGGGGGGAGAGTGAGTGAGCGGCACCTTCACCCCGAAAGATCGCTACGCGATCAAGAAAAGTAGCGCAGCTAATCCTTTTTCCTCCTTCATTCCCTCCATCCTTTAATCCTTCAATCCTTGGCCCCCGAAGAAGTACACGAAATAAGCATCCGCGAAGTCATCCTGCTCATCCAGGATTACTTGCGGGTGGCGTGGCAGCGGGCGTGGGTGATCGTTCTGGCGGCGGTGCTGGTGGGCGGATACTGGGCCTACGATGCCTACACGACGCCCCTGCAGTACGAGGCAAAACTGACCTTTTTGATCAACGACCAGAAGGGCGGGGGCGGCCTGACTTCCATTCTGGGGCAGTTCGGACTGGGCGGGGGGGAGGGGGAATTTAACCTGAATAAAATCATCGCCCTGGCTAATTCGCGCGGTATCGCGGGGACGGTGTTGCTGGACAGCCTGGAGATCGACGGCCGGAACGACCTGATTGCCAATCACCTGCTGCGGGAGCACGAGCTGGTGGATGCCTGGGAACTGGAAGATAGCGACGAACCCGGCCCCTACCTGATCACGACCGCTAACCTGGATTCACTGAGTCAGCGGCAGCGGCGGGTGATGAATCAATTATACTTTTACCTCACCGGCCCGGAGGGAGAACCCCTGGTTAAAACTTCTTCCGACGAGACGACCAATATCCTCAAGATCGTCAGTCAGAGCCGTAACGAGGCCCTCGCCCTGGCCCTGTCCGAACTCCTCTACGAACACCTGAGCGAGTTCTACATCGAGCAAACCACCGGCGGCTCCCGGCGAACGGTGGATAAACTACAGGAGAAAGCCGATAGCGTCCTGGCCCTGCTGAATGGTAGCGAGTACTCGTTGGCCAAGACCAAGGATTCGCGCCTCGGCATCATCCAATCCGTTACCCGGGTGCGGGAGACGCAGCTTTACCGGGATGTGCAGATCTACTCCACGATGTACGGAGAGGTGCTGAAGAATCTGGAAACGGCCAGTTTCGCGCTCAGCACCCAGACTCCTTTTTTCAAGGTAGTGGACCAGCCCTTCACGCCCCTGCCCCGCCTGAAGCCGTCGTGGATCAAGCAGGGTTTCTACGGGGCCGTGCTGGGGGGCGTTGTGGTAACGATGCTACTGATGGTGGGGCATTTTTATCGGGAGGTGATGGGGTATAATGATTGAATGATTGAATGATTGAATGACTGACCTCGAAAACGGCTTTGCCGGATTGAGAAGCGGCGTAGCCAATGACTGAATGACTAAACTTGAAAACGGCTTTGCCGGATTGAGAAGCGGCGTAGCCAATGATTGAATGACTGAATGATTGAATGACTGAATGAGTGACCTCGAAAACGGCTTTGCCTGATTGAGAAGCGGCGTAGCCAATGGTTGGGATA
Organism: Lewinellaceae bacterium; assembly: GCA_963710215.1. Taxonomy (GTDB): domain Bacteria; phylum Bacteroidota; class Bacteroidia; order Chitinophagales; family Saprospiraceae; genus Neolewinella. Next base: position 73,367 of record CAVPZP010000059.1, read on the forward strand.
AATGATAGGTAGCGTCGCAATGCCTTGCGTCTCGGCGACGCAACACGCGCCACGCCCCACGCGCAGGTCGAGGGATTTATCCCGAGCGGAACGGCGAAGCCGGACCAACCACGCAACACGCGCCACGCCACACGCGCAGGTCGAGGGATTTATCCCGAGCGGAACGGCGAAGCCGGACCAACCACGCAACACGCGCCACGCCCCACGCGCAGGTCGAGGGATTTATCCCGAGCAGGACGGCGAAGCCGGACCAACCACGCCACACGCGCCACGCAACACGCGCAGGTCGAGGGATTTATCCCGAGCGGAACGGCAAAGCCGGACCAATCACGCAACACGCGCCACGCCCCACGCGCAGGTCGAGGGATTTATCCCGAGCGGGACGGCGAAGCCGGACCAACTGCGTGGCACGAGCGAACAAGGACCGGTTGCGCCTTTGGCGCAACTGAGGGGGTGCTCGGGAATAACCCCTCGACTGGGTTGCGCCTTTGGCGCAACCGCTTTCACGCGTGAGGTGCCCACAGGGGCGTTAGCGCACGCAGTGCCGAGCGATCAGCGAAGCCCGGAGGGGACCGGCGGCGGCGGTAGCTGGCGGCACGCCCAAATCTTTTAAACTCAAGAAAGTAATTTACCCGTGCGGGCGGCTACGTCGGTTGGGGCACGCCGAACCCACTTTAAGATATTAGCTTTCCATCTTTTCTTATTACGGCTCGGACGTGGACGTCCTCGACCTTATACCCTGGCTCGGACGTGGACGTCCTCGACCTTATACCCTTACGGCTCGGATGTGGACGTCCTCGGCCTTATACCCTACGGCTCGGACGTGGACGTCCTCGACCTTATACCCTTATTAATTGAAAACTCTGATCATTGCTGAAATCGCCCAGGCCCACGATGGTTCCCTGGGAATCCTGCACTCGTACATCGACGCGCTGGCGACGGCGGGCGTGGATGCGGTGAAATTTCAGACGCACGTGGCGGAGGCGGAAAGTAGCATTTACGAGCCGTTTCGGGTGAATTTCAGTTACGAGGATAAAACGCGCTACGATTACTGGGAGCGGATGGGGTTTACGACCGAGCAGTGGCACGGGATCAAGCGGCACTGCGACGAGGCGGGGGTGGAGTTTATGTCGTCGCCCTTCAGCCAGGCGGCGGTGGACGTGCTGGAGGAGGTGGGCGTGGCGCGGTACAAGATCGGCTCGGGAGAGGTGACGAATTTCCTGCTGCTGGAAAAGATCCGGCGGACGGGGAAGCCGGTAATTTTGTCATCGGGCATGAGTTCGTGGGAGGAGCTGGATGCGGCGGTGGCCTTTGTGCAAGAAACGGGCAACGACCTGACGGTCTTGCAGTGTACGACGAGTTACCCGACGCCGCCGGAGCGGGTGGGCCTGAATGTTTTGGCGGAGTTGCGGGCGCGTTATCCGGGCGTGCGGGTGGGCCTGAGCGAGCATACGGCGAGTGTGCATACGGGCGTGGCGGCGACGGCCCTGGGCGCGGAGGTGCTGGAGTTTCACGCGGTTTGGGACCGGCGGATGTTCGGCCCCGATGCCGGGAGTTCGCTGACGATCGACGAGATTGCGGAACTGGTGCGGGGCGTGCGGCAGGTGGAAACAATGCTGGCCAACCCGGTGGATAAGGCGGATATTAGTGCGTATGCGGGGCTGAAGCAGATCTTTGAGAAATCGCTGGCCGTGAACCGGGAGTTACCCGCGGGCCATGTGCTGAGGTTTGAGGACCTGGAGGCGAAGAAGCCGGCGGGCCGGGGCGTGGCGGCAAGCAGGTTTCGGGAGGTGATCGGGAGGAGGCTGGTGCGGGGGTTGGGGAAGTGGGAGTTTTTGGGAGAGGGGGGGGGTGGAATGATTGAATGACGAATGACTGAATGATTGAATGATTGAATGACCTCGAAGAATCGCTTCGCGATTTGGAGAAGCATCGTAGGTAATGATTGAATGATTGAATGACTGAATGACTGAATGACTGACCTCGAAGAATCGCTTCGCGATTTGGAGAAGAACCGTAGGAATGATTTCAGGCGAATGAGGCGTACACTGGATCGGAGGGCGGTCGCCCAGACATGGTATGGCAGCTGGTCCTTCTGAGCGAATCGCTTGCTAAACTTGCTCAAGGCCGGGGGATGTAGGTTCGATTTGTTGTTGTCTTGACACATTTGGCGGGTACGTTAGAAAGCCACAATTTTCATACGGAAACCTTTTTCCACTCCTCAACTCTATGTTTCACTTTTTTTGACCGCCAAAAAAAGTAAACAAAAAAAAGCGGCCGGCTGTCGCAGGTTCTTTACGTGCTTCAGCGGCGAGAACGGGTCGCCACAAACTCGCAAAGGCGTTCGGACTCCTAAGCTCGGACAGGGTGGCAACGGTTCCGTTTTGGGAGGCGTGATTGCTAAACCGGCTCAAGGCCGGAGGAGCGTTGATGCATTTATGTCTTCCAATGTAAATACTGATTTTACTAACCAAACTAAACCCAATTGAACAAAATACGCAAAATCTGCGTCGTCGTCACCGCCCGGCCCAGCTACAGCCGGATCAAAACGGCGCTGCGCGCCATTGACGAGCACCCCGACCTGGAACTCCTGCTGGTGGTGGCGGCCTCGGCCCTGCTGGAGCGGTACGGGACGGCGGTGCGCTATATGGAGGCGGACGGCTTTACCATCGCGGCGCGGGTGTTTAATGTGCTGGAGGGCGAGAACCTGACGGCGCAGGCCAAAACGACGGGCCTGGGGATCATGGAACTGGCCACGGTGTTTGCCAACCTGGAACCGGATGCGGTGGTGACGGTGGCCGACCGCTTCGAGACGATGGCGACGGCGGTGGCGGCGAGTTATATGAATATTCCGCTGGTCCACATTCAGGGCGGGGAGGTGACGGGGAATATCGATGAGAAGGTGCGCCACGCGATCACCAAATTGGCGGACCTGCACCTGGTGGCGAGCGAGGATGCGCGGGTGCGGGTGGTGCGCATGGGCGAGGAGGAAAGCAAGGTGATCAATACGGGCTGCCCGTCGATCGACCTGGCGAGCGAGGTGCGGGAGCGGCCGGAACTGGATTTCGATCCCTTTCGAGCGCTACGGCGGCGTGGGGGAACGAATGGACCTGACCGGCGGCTACCTGGTGGTGATGCAGCACCCCGTGACCACGGAGTACGCCGATGCCCGGCGGCACGTGGAACTGACGCTGCGGGCGGTGCACGACCTGGGCTACCCGACCCTCTGGTTCTGGCCGAACGTGGACGCGGGCAGCGACGGGACGAGCAAGGGCATCCGGTCGTTCCGGGAACGGAACGAGCTGGAGCACATCCACTTTTTCAAGAATATGGAAGGGCGGGATTTCCTGCGGGTCCTACACAATAGTAGGTGCCTGGTGGGCAACTCCAGCGTGGGCATCCGGGAGTGCGCCTACCTGGGCGTGCCGGTGGTGAACATCGGCAGCCGGCAGCGGGGGCGGTTGCGGGGTCCGAACGTGGTGGACGTGGACTACGACGAGACGCGGATCAAATCCGCCATTGCGGACCAGTGGGCGCACGGACGTTTTGCGCCCGCCGCCACCTACGGCGGCGGTGATGCGGGGGTGCGGATCGCGCGGGCGCTGGCGGAGGAGGAGTTGGGGTTTGTGAAGGTGATTCAGTATTGAAACGACTTGACATGAAAGACATCGAATACACCATAAAACCACCGGGTAAATTCTCGCTGAATTTGCAGGAGCTGTGGCAGTTCAAGGAACTGTTCTACTTCTTTACCTGGCGGGACATCAAGGTCAAGTACAAGCAGACCGTGCTCGGTTTTCTGTGGGCGGTGTTGCAACCGCTGATGATGATGGCTATTTTCGTGTTCTTTTTTTCGCGGACACTGAACGTGCCGACGGACGGAATACCGGCCCCCATTTTTTATTACAGCGGTCTGCTGCTTTGGAATATCTTCAGCACGGGTGTGGCGGGCGCGGGAAGCAGTATGGTGAGCAATGCTAATATCATCAAAAAGATTTACTTCCCCCGGCTCATCATACCGATGTCGAGTATCCTGACGGCGGTGTTTGATTTTCTGATGGCGATGCTGGTGATGGCGGGGCTGCTGTTATTTTATGAGTTTACTCAGCCCGACTTCATGGTCAGTTACGGCAAGTTGCTACTCTACCTGCCGTTGGCCCTGCTGATGACCATTGCCTGCACTTTCGGTCTGGGAACCTTTCTGGCGGCCCTGAACGTGAAGTACCGCGACTTTCGCTACATCATCCCGTTCATGATCCAGTTTTTGCTGTTCGTGACGCCGGTCATTTATCCCGTATCCATCTTCGAGGAGATCACCTGGGCCAAGTACGCCATGGCGCTCAACCCGATGACGGGAGCCGTCAACCTGGGCCGGGCGGCGTTTACGGATATGGCGATCGACTGGCCGATCATCGGTATTTCGCTCCTGTCGGGACTGCTGCTGTTTTTACTCGGTATTTATTTTTTCCGCAAGACGGAAGCTTACTTTGCCGACGTGGCCTAAACTATTTTCATGAAACCGATACTGGAAATCAGGGACATCGGCAAGCAGTACAAAATTGCCGGCCAACGCACCAAGTACCTTTCGCTGCGGGACCAACTCGTGAGCGGGATGCGATCCTTCGGCCGCAGGAAGACTGCCGGTCCCGAGACCTTCTGGGCGCTGCAGGACATCAGTTTCGACGTACAGCCGGGTGAATCGGTGGGGATCATCGGTCGGAACGGGGCGGGGAAAAGTACCTTACTAAAAGTGTTGTCCAAGATTACGCCGCCCACTACGGGCACCATCCGGGCGCGGGGCCGCGTGGCTTCCTTGTTAGAGGTAGGGACGGGTTTTCACCCGGAACTGACGGGGCGGGAGAACATCTTTCTGAACGGCTCCATCCTCGGACTCACCCGGCAGGAAATAGCGCGCCAGTTCGACGCGATCGTCGATTTTAGCGGCGTGGAAAAGTTTATCGAGACGCCCCTGAAGCACTACTCCTCCGGGATGCAACTGCGGCTGGCCTTTGCGGTGGCCGCGCACCTGGAACCGGAAATCCTGGTGATCGACGAGGTGCTAGCCGTGGGTGATGCCGAGTTTCAGAAGAAATGCCTGGGCAAGATGGGGGAAGTGGCCGAGAGCGGACGCACCATCCTGTTCGTGAGCCACAACATGGGAGCGGTGCAGCAACTCTGCTCGCGGGCGGTGGTCTTGCAGCAGGGCCGAATGCACTTTATGGGCGGCGTGGAAGAAGGTATCTCCAGCTACCTCGATTCAGCCCGGACGGCAACGAGCCGGCAGGAATGGACGGAAGCGGACGCGCCGGGAAACAAGGATTTGAAAATCAAATCCTTCCACGTCGAACCGCTGGAGGGCAACCAGCTCTGCCTCGATTCGGGCGTCGTTTTTCACCTCTCCGTTTACAATTACGTGGAAGGCGAAAACCTGGACGTGACCCTCGAACTTTACGACGAAAAAGGAACGATCGTTAACCATACCGGTGCGGCCTTCACCCACAACCGCGACTCGCAGCAACAAGAGTACCACATACAGGGCTTTATCGCTCCGGGACTATTGAATGCCGGTATCTACAGCGTTTCGCTGATCTTCGGCATCAACCTGCGCTTTTTAGTATACCGGGCGGAGGAGATCGCCTTTTTCGAGGTGGCTAACCAGGATCGGCAGCAAGTGTACTCGCGGCGCAAGCCGGGGGTGCTGCACTTTGATTATGGGTGGCGGGTGGTGGAGGAGAGTGAGGTGGAAAGCAACCCCATTTTAAAAGTTTAAGGAAAGGGAGTACTCTTTTGCGTGAGGTGCCTGGAAGGGCCGGACCATCGGGACGGAGCGCGCAGGGCCAAGCCGACAGGCGCGCCTGCAAGGGACCGGCCCGGACCGACAGGGACGGGGCACGCCCAAACCTACACCTTAACAACCGTCAAACTATTGAACCGCATTAAATGATCGTATCCGCTCCCCTGGTTTCAACCGTGGCACTTTGCTACAACCATGCCGCGTTTTGCACGGATACGCTGGATAGTATTGCCGCGCAAACCTATGAGGCAGTTGAACTGATCATTATTGACGATTGCTCGGCCGATGATTCCGTGGCGGTGATTAAAAAGTGGTTGACGGATAACCCGCAGGTAAACGCGCGATTTATTCCGCACACGGAAAATCAGGGTATTTGCCGGTCGCTTAATGAAGCTTTATCACTGGCTACGGGCGAGTATTTTCAGATGATTTCCTGCGACGACATCATGCTGCCCGAAAAGACCGCTCGCCAGGCGGCCCGCTTCGCGTCACTGCCGGAGGATTATGGGGCGATCTATTCCGATGCGCACCAGATCAATCAAGTGGGGGAAAAAAGATACGGCTGGTTTATTCAGCGGCACCGGGATTTTGAACAGTTGCCGGACGGCAACCTTTACGAGGAATTTCTACGGGGTAATTTTATTCCGGCGATGTCGACCATGCTAAAAACGGACTATGTGCGGGAAGTGGGTGGCTACAATGAAGAGATCGGGTACGAGGACTACGATATGTGGCTGAAACTGAGTAAACATTACCGATTTTATCCCGATGATTACGCTTCGGTCAAATACCGCCTGCACGCTACTAATTTGCATAAAACCTATACGAAATGGTACGAGGATAATCTAACGATCCTGAGTACTCACCTGGATCATCCGATTGGCGTAAAACGATACAATAATTATTTGCGGCGTCTGGCGGCCACGCAAAATGATAAGGCAAAAGCGGCCGTACGGGTTCATGGTAGCCGCCACGTGAGCCGTAGTGTACTGGCCTATATTCAGTTCAGACCGGTATTTAAAGTGCTCGGTTATTTTATGCGACAATTAAAGAAAACCGGCCTGCGCCCATGACACCCCGTATCCTCATCGCCGAACCCACCGATTTCAGCCCCGCCGCAGTGGCTCGGCTGCGCGAAGTGGCGGAAGTCAACACCGATGGGTGCCGGGAGGACGAGGTGCAACAGGCCCTGCGCGATTACGACGTTTTTTGGTTTCGCCTCGGCCGGCCGATCAACGATAAAGTGCTGGACGAAAACTCCCGCGTTAAAATTTTAGCTACGCCGGTTACCGGCATCGATCACATTGACGAGGCCCTGTGTGCGCGGCTGGGGGTAAAGATCATCTGCCTGCGCGGCGAGCGTGAATTTCTGAAATCCATCCGGGCCACGGCCGAACTGACCATCGCCCTGCTGTTCATGGTGATGCGGAACCTGCCGGCTGCCGCCGGCCACGTTAAAGACGGGGGGTGGGACCGCGACAAGTTTCGGGGGCACGAACTGTACGAAAAGACGGCCGGTATCATCGGCTGCGGACGGCTGGGAAACATTGTCGCCGGCTACCTGACGGCCATGGGGATGCGGGTGATCACCTACGATCCCCGTGCCGATATCGAATTACCGGCGGGAGTGGAGCGGGTCGCCGGCTTGACTGAATTGCTCCACCGTAGCGAAATCGTTTCGCTGCACGTTAATTATACTCCGGAAAATCATCACCTGATCGGCTCCGCCGAATTCAAACAGCTACGACCGAACGCCTGGTTTATCAATACCTCCCGGGGTGGGCTGGTGGACGAGACGGCCCTGCTGGCCGCCCTCCAATCCGGCCGATTGGCGGGGGCGGGGCTGGACGTGATCCAGCAGGAACACCAGCTCAGTGCGGAAAATCCGCTTATCCATTATGCCCGCAAACACCGGGAACTGGTCATTTTACCCCATATCGGCGGCAATACCTACGAGTCATTCGAGCGGACGGAACTATTCATTACCGAAAAAGTGATCGCGGAACTAAATCGCCGCAGCAGATGAGGGTGCTGGGTATCATCCCCGCACGTGCGGGATCGAAACGGGTGCCGAACAAAAACATCCGTTTGCTGGGCGGAAAACCATTGGTGTGCCACGCGATGGAAGCGGCCCTCGGTTCGACTCTACTCACTGCCATTTCCGTGAGTTCCGATAGCGAGCGGGTGCTGGAATTGGCCGGCCGCTACCCTGCCCTGCTGGCGGTGCCCCGTCCGGCGGAACTGGCGGCCGATGAGTCGCCGGCCATCGACTACGTTAATCAGGTGCTGCAATTTGTGCGGACGCGGGGCGAGGCTCCCTTCGATGCGGTTGCCATCGTTCAACCCACTTCGCCCTTTACGCTACCGGAGGATATCGACGCCACGATCCGCTTATTGGCTGGTTCAGAAGCCGACTCGGCGGTGAGTGTCATGAAGATTCCCCACGATCTGAATCCGCTTAAATTCAAGACTTTGGCGGCGGATAACCGACTCCTCCCCTATTTTGAGGAGGAACAGGACCGGATGGCGGCCCACCAGTTGCCCGATATCTACGTGCGCAACGGGTCGGTTTACGTCAGCCGCATCGCCACCCTCGCCGGTGGCAGCATCGTAGGGCGGGACAGCCGCGCTTACGTGATGCCGAAGGAGCGGAGTCTGGATATTAATGAGGAGGAAGATTTTTTGTGGGGGGAGTATGTGCTGGAGAAACAGCACGTTGCAAGGGAGAATCCTTAAATTATGCCAGACGCCCCCCCGGAAAGTCACCTTGAGCGCGACCCTCACGCCCGGCTGAAGACCGAAAACCGCTGGGGCATTTTCTGGAACATCCTTAATCAGGGTGGAAGAACGATCATCGGATTAATTCTTACCGTCATTCTGACCCGCTTACTCGACCCGCGTGACTATGGTTTACTTGCCCTCACTACGGTTGCCGTGGGATTTAGTGCCATTTTCATCGACTTTGGTTTCAAGAAGGCACTCATTCAGGCCGATGAAGTATCCGACACGGATTACAGCACTATTTTCTGGTTTAACCTGCTGATCGGAACCGTTTGTACGCTGATTATTTTTTTGCTGGCACCATTTATTGCCGGATACTATGAAGAACCCTTATTAACGAACCTCATCCGGTGCGTCTCCGTCAACTGCATCTTAGTTTCGCTCACGCTGGTACAGATCGCCCGTTACACGCGGGACATGAATTTCGCCCTCCAGACTAAAGTGAGCCTGATTGGTATGATCGGGGGCGGGGCGGTCGGGGTAGCTATGGCTTACACGGGTTTTGGGGTCTGGAGTCTGGTTGCTCAATTACTGGTTACGCAACTGCTACAGGTTGTGCTATACTTTTACCTGCTACGCTGGTTTCCCGCTCGGACTTTCTCACGGGACAGCATCCGCCGTTACCAAAAATTCGGAGCCAGTATTTTCGGTCTAGGCGTTTTATCCACCATTGCCGCCGAACTGGATTATTTGGTGATCGGGCGCATTGCTCCCATCAGCGAGTTAGGATTCTACCAAAAAGGCAGGTCGCTCAACCGCCTGCCCAGTTCCCTTAGTTCCAGTGTAATTCTTACTGCTTTGTTTCCTACCCTATCCAAATTAAAAAATGACGAGCCGGCATTCCGGCGCATGTTCCGCGATACCGATGAGGTCATCGCGCTGGTTGTCGTTCCCGTTTTTGCCCTGCTCTATGTAGTCAGCGAACCGCTCATCACCGTATTGTTCAGCACCCGCTGGCTGGAAAGTGCCGACTACTTTCGCCTGCTCTGCATTTCCGGCTTCCTTTATCCACTTTCCGCGTTGCGCGTTAATACGGTGGTTGCCAAAGGAAAGCCGCAGTGGCTATTCTGGGAGAGTCTGGTATTAAATCCCGTCAAAATCGGTTCGCTCATTTTACTGGGCTATCTTTACGGCATCATCGGCATCATCGGTGCGGTGATCCTGGTCCAGTACCTCGATTTTTTTACCCTGGTCTACTTCTGCAAAAAATTAAATTCCGGCACCATCTCCGAACAGTTTAAAGATCTCCTGCCGGGCCTGGCCATCGGCGTAGCGGCCGCACTGGGAGCCTATGGCGTACTTCGGTTCAGCGGCACCGGTGTCTGGCTGCAACTCATCGGTTCCATCGCCGCATTCGGCGTGCTTTATCTCTTGCTCAATCACTTGTTCCGCCCCGCCGCCTACCAGCGGTTGCTGGTGCTGATCGGCAATCGCCTAAATAAATGAGTGACCGATTAGCCAATCAGACCGTCCGGCTCATTCAACTTCCCAAGATTCTGGATAAGCGAGGTAATCTGACTTTTATCCAGTCACCCGACCATATTCCGTTTGCAATCAAGCGGGTGTTCTGGATTTATGACGTGCCGGGGGACGAGACGAGGGGGGCGCAT
>CAVPZP010000060.1:0-41100 GCA_963710215.1 Lewinellaceae bacterium
TGCAAGCCTAATTCCGCAGCCGTGAGTTGGGTAGCCAATTCGCGCCTTAGGGCATCTACGTCCGCCAACATCCACGATTCGGTTTCTTCTTTGGGAAAAAGCGGAATGATGGGTGGAGCTTTTGTATTTTCTTTTTTCAGGACGTCAAGGGAGGGCTGGAGCTGAAGACGGTGGGTAGCATCATACCCTTTGCCGTCCTGATCGACGTGGACGCAATAAAGGTAGAGTTGATTGCTACCCGCCCGCGCAGCGGTCACTGCAATTTCACTTCCCTTAGCCACTCCTAACCATTCGGGCGGTAGGCAGTCAATTTGACCTTTTGCCTCAAACAATAATTCCGTAAACGTACGCTGGATGATTGGTCCTAAAAACCGACGATCTGAATCTCCTTCACCGGAATAGCCTACAATGATGATGTTAGACATCGTCGGCTATTTGATCCGCCGGCAAGCGGGATAGGTAATCCACGGCCTCCCGCAAAGTATAACGCTCCAGGGGGGTACCGTTTCGTTCCACTTCTTCCCGATCACCGATGGGATTCATGCGGGTAGTTTTGAGGGAATAGCGTTTTTCATCAATAGTAGTGATATAGGATACTTTGTTAGCTAGCAGGACGGTTACTTGATCCCGGTCGGGCAAGTTTAATGCGGCGTGGAGGACCAGGGGTGAGTGGGTGGTACAGATGACTTGGCGCGTGGTTTCTTTATCTCCGGCAACGGGCGTACTCAAATCTACGAGCAATTGCATGACTTCGTTGATGACCCGCGGGTCTATGCCATTTTCGGGTTCTTCGAGCAGGAGCGTCCGGTCAGAATTACTGTTAAGCAAATAGGAGGCCAGAGCGATGATGCGCAGACTTCCTTCGGATAGGCTTGTCATCATAAAGAGGCGACCGTCTGTATCAGTAGCCGTTAGCGTAGTGCGACTGAAAGGATCGGTATAAATATCTATTGCGGCTAGTTCGGGAATGATACGGCGTACGCGACGACTGAGGTACTGGAATTTTTTGGGTTCGGATATTTGATAGCGTATCAGATTTGCCAAAACTCCTTCCGGTTCCATGATCTTGCGAGTGGGTGCATAATCCGAGAAGTTATTCGGATCAATTAAATCAGTAGAAATAATGTTACGTAGTGATTGTTGGCAGGCAAAAAGATGAATATTATCGGCCCGGTTCACTTCGCTTATGCTGGTCGTCGCCAGATTAGGAGTTGATTGGTTGTAAAGTGATTCCTCTTTTTCCAACAAATTTTTGTCCGGCAAATTCATGGAGATCAATCGACTATTTTCATCACGAGCGTAAAATCGCTCTACATCAATTTCGTAGTAATAAAATGGTTCATTATTATCATGAAATGCTATTTCAACTTCATAACGAAAATCAGTGTAATCTAATACAAATTTTGGACCAAGAAAAGTGGAGGCTAATTTAATCTCTACTGCAATTTTTATTTTATCGGCACTATCTTCTACTCCATACTTTGTGAAAAGATCATCCAGACTTCCACTACGAGCAACTACCGGGCCGAAAAAACCCTGTTGGGCCAGCCCCCGCACCAAGCGCAGCGCATCGAGCAGGTTACTTTTACCCGAAGCATTGGCACCGGCAATGACCGTGAGGGGGGCGAAATCCACCGCGAAATCCGTGAAGGACTTGAAGCCCGATATTTCCAGCCGTGTAATCATAAGGGAAAGTGGTAGCGGTGCAAGGTAGTGACTATTTTGCGGCTAATGAAGAGTTGCCGCGCGCAGAGCTCCGCTTGAGTGTCTATGGGAGGTGACATAAATTAAGTCAATAGCGGTATAGGTTACCCTCCCCTCCTCCGCGTGAGGGATGGGAGGCGTTGTCTGAACGAAGCGCAGCGGAGAGAGTGCCGGACAGCCCGGCCCCGGCCCCAGGCCGGGGACACGCCCAAAAACGACCCGCAAACCTTCCCCATTGCGCCCACAAGCCCTATCTTGGGGCCGCTAAGCAATGCGGGATAATTAAATGACCGGAATTGCGAGAGGAGTTTTGTTCTCAGTCGAGACGTGGGTTGCCGCGCCTGGTGGACTAAGTAAGGCGTTCCACAACGAAGGATGAGGGCAAAATACCCGCGCAAAACGATCAATTATTTAGCCGGAGATGCTAAATCCCCAAAACGACCGACCATGCCGCTACGTTACTTGCTGACCTTTTGCTGTGCCACGACTTTACTGCTGACGGGCCTGACGGCCCAACTGACCCTGACCGAGAACACGAACCGCTATTTTCGGGTGCTACAGGCCAATGCGTGCGACGATTACGTGATTGTGAGCGACCCGCTGGGCCAGACGGTGCAGATGAGCGACGGCATCCTGATCATCCAGATGGGCGGGGCGGATATGGCGACGGCGGATAACCCGAATTACGGGGCGATAACGAACTACAATAATGCCGGGCACTACGAGCTGAGCGAGGTGAGCGGGCGGGCGGGCGATACGGTTTTTCTGACCACCGAACTGCGCTATACGTACACAACGCCCGGCCCCGGGGGCACGCAGGCGGTGACCTTTGAGGTGGCCGATAACGTGAACCTCGGTTTTGTGGGTTCCACGTTGCAAGCCCCGGCTTGGGACGGCAGTACGGGTGGGGTGATAGTGGCGGCGGCGCGCGATACGCTGTTTTTTAATAATTACCTGGACGTACGCGGCAAGGGTTTTCGCGGGGGCGGATCGTTTACGCCGGCCAGCCAGTGTAATACGCTGACGAATGCGAACAATTACGTGTATGACGACGGCAACTGGCGGGGCGCGCTGAAGGGCGAGGGGATCGGGATGCCCGCTGCCGGACAGGGGCGCGGGCGGGGGGCACCCGCCAACGGCGGGGGCGGCGGCAACGACCACAACGCGGGCGGCGGCGGCGGCGGACAGGCCGGGGCGGCGGGCGGGCGGGGCGGCAGCAATGAAGAACCCGGATTTTTTAACTGCCGCGGCGATTTTCCCGGCCGGGGCGGTAGTGCCCTGCTAGTGGACAGCACGCGGTTGTTTATGGGCGGCGGCGGCGGGGCGGGCCACGCGAATAACGGGGCGATCAGCGCAGGCAGCCGGGGCGGGGGTATTGCGATTGCGTTTGCAACGGTGATGGTGTTTGCTCCCATTACGGGTATGCTGGCAGGCGCTGATTCACCGGTCGGAGTAGAGGGTGACGGCGCGGGCGGCGCGGGAGCTGGTGGGACCATCGTGATGAAAACCGACACCTATGTTTTGCTGCCGGGTGCCTTTCCTAATTTAGGAGTGAACGGCGGGCGGGGGGCAGATACCGACAATAACGATCAGGACCGTTGTTTCGGCCCCGGCGGCGGAGGCGCGGGCGGACGCATTTTAGCCGATAATATATCGGATGATTTTTTGGTGAATGTGGCAAGCGGCAGTGCGGGCTTTTCCGCAAATTCTACTATAAGCAGTTGTCAGGCCGCCGGTAACGGAAGCCAGGACGGTGAGGACGGCAGTATTGCCCCCGCCCCCACCCTGGTGCGCGGTAGCCTGCCGGTGACGGCCGACTTCAATTTTGTGCAGGATAGTGCCACCTTCGATTTTACCAGTCTGACCGAGAACGCGGCGGCCGTGGAGTGGACCTTCGGTCCGGCCGGAGCGGGTAGCTCGGAGGCTGACCCGAGTTACACCTATGCGGCGGGCGGCACCTACACCGTGCAACTGATTGCAATCGGCACCTGCCGGTCGGATACGGTGACCCGGGAAGTGACCGTGGAGAGCGAGCCGCCCGCCCAGGTCCAGGCCTCGTTGGCCCTGAATGCCGACGCCGCCTGCGCACCCTGGCCGCTGGTGTTAACCGACCTGAGTAGCGGACCGACCACGGGCAGCAGCTTTCGGGTGACCGGGCCGGGGCTGGATACCACCCTGAGCGGGCCGACGGCAACTATTTCGCTGACCCAATTGGGAATTTACGCGGTGGAACTCACCGTGACCGGCCCCGCCGGGGCCGTGGGTTCGTTCACGGACGGCGGGACCATCGAGATCGGGGCGGCCCCGCAGACGTCTTTCAGCTTCCTGGCGGATAGTCTGGTGGTGAGTTTTACCAACACGAGCACCGGAGCCGACAGCTACTTCTGGGATTTCGGCGACGGGCAAACGAGCACCGCAGAGAATCCCGTGCACACCTACGAAACGGCCGGGGTATATAACGTGACGCTGAACGCCGCCAACGAATTTTGCAGCCGGGCCACCGCACTTTCGGTTTTAGCCGGTGAGACCACCGGCACCGACGAACCCGCCGGGGCGCAACTGGTGCGCCTCTACCCCAACCCCACCGACGGTCTGCTGCACGTGGAGCAGTGGGCGGGCGGCACCCTGAAACTGCGCACGAGCGACGGCCGGCTGCTGGCAACCTATGCGCTGCCCACCGAACGGGAGCAAATTGACCTGAGCCGCTTTGCGGCCGGCACCTACCTTTTAGAGTTGAGCCGGGAGAGCCGTAGCTTCGGCCGTCTGCTCATCAAAACCGACTAATGCGGCACTACTTCCGCCCCCTGCTGGGCCTGTTTTCCCTGCTGGCCTTGGCCGCCGGTTACTTGTTTATTACTCAGCCGGACGAGGTCAGGTGGTCCGCTTTCGGAGTCATGGCCCTTTTTTATGCGGGAATTTTTCTGCTGGGAGCCTACGCCGCCCGCCGCAAACGCGAAGGTAGTGCCGAAGACATGATGCTGGCCGGACGCGCCTTGCCGCTGGGCATTGCCGTATTTACCATGAGTGCTACCTGGGTGGGCGGCGGTTTCGTGAACGGCGCGGCCGAGTATGCCGCCACGCAGGGGCTGGTGTGGGTGCAGGCCCCCTGGGGCTACGCGCTGAGCCTGATCCTGGGCGGTCTGTTCTTCGCCCGTGTGATGCGGCGGCGGCAGTACCGGACCATGCTGGACCCCTTGCGCGAGCGCTACGGCCGCTGGGTAACGGCTCTGCTTTTCCTGCCCGCCCTGACGGGCGAACTCTTCTGGACGGCGGCCATCCTGACGGCCCTGGGAGCTACTTTCGGCACCATTCTGGGCATCAACCTGACCACCGCCATTCTCCTTTCGGCGGCCATTGCGGTGGCCTATACCGCCATCGGCGGCCTGTGGGCGGTGGCCCTGACCGACGTGGCGCAGTTGCTGATTTTGCTCATCGGTCTGGCCGTTATCGTGCCGTTTGCGACGGAATCGGCAGGCGGCTGGGGGCGGGTCTGGCCGGCTTACCAGGAACTGTTCGGGGCCTCGGCCACCTTCGTTCCCAGCCGGGCGGCCCTGGGAGAATACTACTGGCAGTGGTGGGATTATGCCCTGCTGCTGGTTTTCGGCGGTATCCCGTGGCAGGTTTACTTTCAACGGGTGCTGGCGGCGGCGGACGAGCGGACGGCCGTGCGGCTGAGTATCCTGGCGGGCGTGGTATGCCTGCTTGCCGCCGTGTGCCCCATCCTGATCGGCATCACCAGTGCGGTAACGGACTGGGGCGCGGTGGGGCCGCCGCCCGACGCGGCCGCTACCCTACCCTGGGTGATCGCGCATCGCACGCCGCAACTACTTGCCCTGCTGGGGCTGGGGGCGGTGGCGGCCGCCGTAATGTCGTCGGTAGACTCCTCGGTGCTGTCGGCTTCCAGCATGGGGGTGTGGAACGTGTACCGGCCGCTGATCCAGCCGAAAGTGAGCGAGGCGAAAATGGCCAAACTGATCCAACGCTGTATCTGGATCGTGGGGGTGGCGGCCACGCTGATCGCCTTTCAGGTGAGGAGCGTTTACGAACTATGGTTTTTGTGCAGCGACTTCGTGTATTGCCTGCTCTTTCCCGCGCTGGTCTGCGCCCTGTTTTATAAACACGCCAACGCGGCCGGGGCACTGGCCGGTTTTCTGGTGGCGGCCTTCCTGCGCTTCGGCGGTGGGGACGGTACGCTGGGCCTGAGCCGCTTTTTGCCCTATGCCACCGACGCGGACGGGCTGGTGACTTTTCCGTTCCGAACCCTGGCGATGGTCTCGGGGCTGGTGACCATCCTGGTGGTCAGCCGCCTGACGGGGGGCAGCCGATTGGCGGTGCCCGCGTAAGTATTGGAGAAAATGCCTACTTTTACGGCCACACTTTTGAAGATAACCGGCGACCACTCTACCCATTATAACTTTACGCCCGTCTTCCGCTACTCTTTTCCACACACTTCCCGGCACCCCACACGCTCCTCCGGTCGCTTCTGCGGCAGGTTAAATTTTATGTCCCGCCCCAGCGCAAAACCACGCCATGAAGCCAGCTTTGACTCTACTTTTTTCTTGCCTTTTTTCTTGTTTTCTTTCCGCCCAGGTGGCGTGGAGCGTGACCGTCCAGAACGGTAGTAGCACCACTACCTGCGATGATATATTTTCCGGCCCCGACCCGCTCTGGCAGGTACGCATCGAGGGGGGCGACTGGCTCACCTACGATAATGGGGACGCTTGCTTTCAGGATTTTCCCTTCACGCAGTACCGCGACACCGTGACCTGCGCGGCCGACCTGCCGGCGCAGATCGAACTGTGTTTCCGGGCCTTTGAGAACGATGCCCTGCTACCGTGTGCCGTGTTTCGGTCGTGTAGCGAGGAAGTGTGCCAAACCTTTAGCGTGCCGACTGCGGCCGGGATGGAGGCCGACTATAACCTCACCCTTGCGGGCGGCTCATCGGCCGGTTCGGTAGATTTTACCGTGGCCGTCGAAGCCCCGCTCGTGCCGGATTTCAACGACATCTGCGGGGCGGTGGACCTCGGTACTCTCACGTTCGGCAATATCCTGGGGAGTGCTTCGGCCGGTGGGTATAACAGCCGCTGTGCCGACAATATCGACGAGATTAACCCCATCGATAACTTCGATTACCTGCTCAACGACGCCGCCGTCTGGTTCAAATTTCGCACCGGCAGCGATATCTCCGGCCTGACCCGCGTGGTTGCCCTTAATGACCCTCTCGGCCTGGGTGATACCATCAATCTGGAAATGCTGGTCTACACCGCCGCCGGAGACCTCTGCACGGGTACCCTGACCCGGCACGGGCTGTTTACCCTCAATCTCGGTACCCTCGATGCTTCCATCAACCTCATCTGCCTGGACCCCGATCAGGACTACTACATTCTAGTGGACGGCTCGGGCATTCCGGATAACCGCCGGGGGGATTTCGGTCTCGAAGTTATCGACGACGGCTATGCCGAAGGAGGCGACCTGCGCTGCGATGCCGTGGATCTAGGACTAGTGCCGGAGAACGGCTCGGTTACCACTCCTACCCCACTGGGCAACTTTTGTGCCGGATTTTCGGACGACCCCGTTACCCCCGGTTTTATCTCCCGCAACTCCATTTGGTATAGTTTTATCATGCCTGCCAGCGGCCACGTCCGCGTTGACGCGGTAACGGATTCAATTGATCTGATCGACATTGAGATTGCTTTCTACCAATCGAGCAACAACCTCTGCAGCGGTTTTTTCACCCCCCTGCTCGGTCAGCGCGACCCCACCGACTTCAACGAGACCTTTACGCGCACCTGCCTCGACCCCGGCCGCCGTTACTGGGTCCTTGTCGATGGATCGGGTGCCGCCGACCGCGGCTTCGTAACCTTAACGGTGACGGACCTGGGGGACATCCGTCCGGTAACGACCATCGACACTACCATCTGTGCCGGCAACTCGGTAACGGTGGGCACCAGTATCATCCACGACAGCACCGGCACCTACATCGACACCCTCAAGTACCTGGGCAACTGCGACAGCATCGTCATTACCAACCTGACCGTACTCGCACCCCTGGAACTAGCCATCGAACAGACCCGCCCCGCCCTGGGCATGAATGGTACCGACGGCCGGGCCGTTGCTACTTACTCCGGCGGTCTGGCACCCTACACCCTTACCTGGTGCAACGGCACTACGGATGATGTAAACGAAAACCTGGCGGCCGGTACCGAGTGTTGCGTCACCCTCACCGATTCCATCGGGTGCATGCGCGATACCTGCTTTACGGTAGACTTTGTCATACCGATCGTCCCGCTCTTTTCCGACGTCACCTTGCTCTGCAACGGCGATACCGACGGCCGGCTGGATATTCAGGTCACCGAAGGCCGCCCTCCCTACGATTTTAGTTGGACCGAAATCGGCGGCACCCTCAGCGGCACCGGCACCCTTGTTCTGGACGGCGACTTCCTGGTACTAACCGACCTGCCCGCCGGCAGCTACGAGATCAACCTGAACGACGGCTTTTTCGACACCACTTTCGTCGCCCAGGTATTCGAACCGGACCTGCTGGAAATTAGCGAGCAAGAAGTACGCGATGCGAGCTGCTTCGGCTTCTGCGACGGGGAGATCGGCGTGGACGCTTTCGGCGGCACCCCGGAGGCAAGCGGAAATTACAGTTACCTGTGGAGCGACGGAGTTACCACCCTCAACCGCAGTGGTCTCTGTGCCGGCACCTACGGTCTGACCGTAACCGACGCCAACGGCTGCTCCGCCACTTACCAGACCGCCATCGACCAACCGGCCGAACTGATCGCCCTGGCCCTGCCCGACCGGCAGGTCAGTTGTTTCGGCGGGGCGGACGGCTCGGCCACCGTAACGCTAAATGGCAATCCCATCGGCTATGCCTGGAGCAACGGCGATAACAACGCCACCGCTACCGGCCTGAGCGCGGGCGATTACGAAGTAACGGTCACTAATTTCAACGGTTGTCAGGCCGTTACCGGTATCCGCATCACCCAACCCTCGGAGCCGCTAACCGTAGCCGTCAATAACGATCAGCCGATCCGCTGTTTCAACACCTCCGACGGTATCCTGAGCGCAACCGGCGGCGGACCGTTCGACACCCTCCTTTACACCTGGAGCAACGGGGCCGTTACCCCGCAAATCGACAGCCTGGGGGCGGGAGATTACTCCGTTACCCTCACCAACGAATTGGGCTGCACGGCCGAAGCCGCCACCAGTCTCCAATCTCCGCTACCGATCCTGGCCGAACTGGAAATACGCGACCTGAACTGCCTCGATCGCGGCAACCCCAACGGTGCGATCACCATCGCCGGCACCTCCGGCGGGCGGGGAGATTACCGCTACGCCATCGGCGACGGCCAACCGGCGGATCAACTCAGTTTCGGCGGCCTGGAGGCGGGCAGCTACGAACTCACCATCATCGACGGGGCGGGCTGCGAACTATTCCTCGATGCGGTGGTCAACCCGCCGCCCGTGCTCACGGCCGTACTGGGTGAAGACCGCGAATTACTGCTTGGCGATTCCACCCAGCTTTTCCTCCAGGTCAGCAGCACCGACGTGCGCATCACCTGGTCGCACGACCCCCTGGAAACGCGTATTGATCCCTACGTCGCCCCCCTGGCCAGCACCACTTACCGCGCCGTGGTTTTCGACACGCTCACCTTCTGCGAAACCACGGCCGCCGTGCGCATCACCCTCGACTCACGGCCGCGTGTGTACGTCCCCACCGGCTTCAGCCCCAACGGCGACGGCACCAACGACATTTTTCGCATCTTCGCCGGCACCGATGTCCGCTCGGTGGATTACCTCCGCATCTTCGATCGCCGGGGCGGCATGGTGCACGAAAATACCGCACCGGCCGGGCCTAACGATCCCGTCATGAATTGGGACGGCCTGATGCGCGACCGCCCGGCAGCGGCGGGCGTCTACGTTTGGGTGGCTCAAATCACCTTCGTAGACGGCCGCACGGAAATCCTGAAGGGCAGCGTCACGCTGGTGAGGTAGGGCTGCGCCCGTAATTTTGTAGCAGGCTGCGCCCGGTTATTTCGGACGGATAAAAGCAGTGCAGCTATTCTTCTCTCAATCGTAAAGCGATTCTTCGAGGTCAATTATTTTTTCCGGGCGTGCCCGCCCCTGACGGGTCGGTCGGTCCCTTCCGGGCTTCGCTATTCGCTCGGTGCTATGCACTAAACCCTCCAGGCACCTCACGCGGCGTCGCTCGGGTCGAGGACCTCCAGGTCCGAGCAGGGCGGCGCAGCCGGCTACCCGTGGTACTTGCAAGTGGGCGGTTTACGTCTCGGACGTAGACGTCCTCGACCTGAGCGGCGTGTACGAGCGACGAGTACGAACTCAGGTCGAGGACCTCCAGGTCCGAGCAGGGCGGCGCAGCCGCCCGCCCGTGGTACGAGTAAGCGGAACGATTTACGTCTCGGACGTAGACGTCCTCGACCTGAGCGACGAGTACGAACACAGGTCGAGGACCTCCAGGTCCGAGAAGGGCGGCGCAGCCGGCTCGGACCGGAAGATCCTCGACCTTTGCTTAGTTTTGCGTGAGGTGCCTGGAAGGGGCCGACGCAGGAGGCAGCCCGCAGGGCCGAGCAGACCTGCGAGCCTGGAAGGGACCGGCCGAACGGACACGCCCAAAAAAACATCACTGAGAAACTGAAGAACGACCGCCAAATCAACAGACCCGTCGATCCGGGCTATTTTACCCAACCAAGTAAACCGTTCATGCACAAATTATTTGTACTGATTTTAGTTGTTTCTCCCTTCGTCCTGGTTGCCCAGCAGCGGGCTATCCTGTCCGGTACCGTAACCGACGCCGAGACCGGCGAGCCGCTGATCGGGGCAACCCTGCTGGCGGAGCAAATGCCGGCGGAAGAACCCGGCACGAAAAACCCGGCAACCACTGGTACCGTTACCGACCTGGACGGCAATTACCGCCTCGAACTATCTCCCGGAGCGTACCGCCTGCGGGTGAGTTACCTGAATTACAGCCCCAGCAAAGATCGGGTGATCGAGTTGCGGGCCGGAGCGGACCAAACCCTGGATGTTGACCTGCGCGAGGAAGCCCTCCTCCTCAACACCGCCACCGTGACCAGCGGCCGCTACGAACGCCCCCTCAGCGAGGTAACCGTGAGCCTGGAGGTGATTCAGCCCAGCCTGATCCGCAATTCCAACCAAACGGCGGTGGACGGCGTGCTGGAGAAAATTCCCGGCGTGAGTATCGTCGACGGGCAGCCTAACATTCGCGGCGGCTCGGGCTACAGCTACGGCGCGGGCAGCCGGGTACTACTGCTGGTAGACGATGTGCCCATCCTCCAATCGGACGCCGGTTTCCCGAATTGGAACGACGTACCGGTCGAGAATATCGAGCAGATCGAGGTGGTCAAGGGAGCCGCCTCGGCCCTTTACGGCAGCTCGGCCATGAACGGCATCATCAACGTCCGTACCGGCTACGCCAAGGCCGAACCCGAGACCAGCGTATTTACCTTCGCCCGCCTTTATGACAAACCCCGGGTTGAATCCGCCGCCTGGTGGACCGGCACGGACACCGTTCCCCGGGAGTTGGGCTTCGGCTTCCGCCACGCCCGTAAGATCGACAAGTTGGACCTCGTCCTTAGCGGTTTTTATTACAACGACCTGAGCTACGAGCGCAGCAACTACACCCGCTACGGCCGGGGCACGGCGGGCCTGCGCTACCGCTTCAACGACCGGCTATCAGTAGGCGTGAATGCCAATTATAACCAGGGTAGCAACCGCTCCTATTTCTTCTGGGCGGGACTCGACAGCCTCCTGTACACCGGTGCTCCGGGCACGGAGTCGATCGGGATGCCCCGCCGCTATAACATCGACCCCCAACTGACCTACTTCGCCCGCAACGGCGGTCGGCACCGCATTCTAAGCCGTTATTATAATGTCGAGAACCAGAATAACGCCAACCGTAGCAACAGCTCTAACCTCTTCTACGGCGAGTATCAGTACCAGCAGTCTATCACTGCCCTTGATCTGGTAGCCACCGGCGGTCTGGTGGGACAAACCACCGCCGTACAGGCCGAATTGTACGGCGACACCACCTACAACAGCCGCAATGCCGCCGCCTACCTGCAACTGGAAAAACGCTTCGGTTCGCGCCTGCTGATCGCTCTCGGTGCCCGCTACGAATACAATGCCCTGCTGAGTCCGGACCTGGTTAACGGTGTCGAAATCCCCGGCGGCAAGACGGAGGAAAGCAAGCCGGTATTCCGTATCGGTGCCAACTACCGGGCCGCCGAATACACCTACCTGCGCGCCAGCTGGGGACAGGGCTACCGCTACCCCACCGTGGCCGAAAAGTTTATCCGCACCGATTTCGGCGGCGTACTGATCAGCCCCAACCCCACCCTGCGCAGCGAAACCGGCTGGACGGCCGAAGTGGCCGTCAAACAGGGTTTCCAGATCGGCGGCCTACAGGGTTTTGCGGACGTGTCGGCTTTCTGGTCCAGGTACCAGGATATGCTGGAGTTTAGTTTCACCGACTTCTTCCGCTTCGGTTTTCAGAGCCTGAACGTCGGCGATACCGATATTAAGGGAATGGAACTCAGCGTCGGCGGCCGGGGACAACTCTTCGGCGGCCAGACCGCACTGACCGGCGGCTACACTTTCATCGACCCTAAATTCCAGGAGTGGGATACCAATATTCCTCCCACCGGACAGCCTCGCACGCAGGGCCAGCGTAACGCCGAACTGTCTACCAGCACGGAAAACGTACTGAAGTACCGCGCCCGCCACAGTGCCAAACTCGATCTGGAAACTACCTGGAGTAAGCGATTCAGTCTGGGCGTGGCCGGTATTTACAACAGCCGCATCGAGAACATCGACCGCATTTTCCAGCAACTCGTCGTTCCCGAACTCGCCGCCTGGCGGATGCAGGAAACGGGCTACTTCGTGCTCAACCTCCGTACCGCTTACACCTTTGCCGAACGCCTACGACTAAGTCTGCTGGTAGACAATGCGTTAAACGAAGCCTACACCCAACGGCCGGGGCTACTGGAAGCACCGCGCTCGGTCAGTCTGCGGGTAGACTGGGATTTATAGCTCTACCTTACGGCTCAAAGTAACCGACACTACCGCCCACCCAGGTACGGTCCTTATTAAACTTTACCCCGATCATCTTGCCCTTACTGAGGCGAACGAGGTTATTGACCAGTACCGGCCGATCCACGCCGGGAGGCCAGAGGTACATCATGCGAATCTCCAGTTTGGCGGGGTCATCCAGCGTTGGAACCAAGGGGACGTAATCTACCTTACGTTGCAGGATGTAGTGCTCGGGGCTTTTGATGGCATCGAGCTGGGCGTCCTCCAAGTCCAAAATCACCCCGGCCCCGGCAAAACTGTAGAGCGGCTTTAACACGTAGTTTTCCAGATCGGCGGGGTAATTCCCCCTGAGGTCGCTGAGAAAGTGGGCCTCGGGCGAGAACTGGCTTTCGATCATGGGCAGTGAGTGTTTGCTCAAGCGGTAAAACCAGTTGGGGTGTCCGGCCCACTCTACGTCCACCTCCTCGATCATATTGAACTGCCGCTTCAGTTCGGGGTACTGAAAAAGCTCATCGAAAATGACCCGGTTGAATATTCGCCGCACCCGTTGGCGTTCGCCGTTTTCGGTTCGGTAGTAGAGTTTATCGTTTTCCAGATCCAGTTCGCTAATGCAGCAAATGGGGATGCCGAGTTTTTCGGAGGCTACTTTGAAGTCGATACGGGTATTTTGGGTATCGGGCAGTATTTCCAGCAGGATGACCTCCTCGGGGTTATAGCCCGCGAGGATGGTTTGTTCCAGCAGCTTGTGGTATTCTTCGGAAGTCAGGCCGTTAAAGCGGGAGGTAAAATGTTCCGGAATATCGAAGAACCGGCGGTAGGCCCCGGCCACCATTTCCTGAAAAAAGTAGAGCGAGGGAAATCCCTGCGCCTCGATGAGTTGGGGTTCCAGACTACCGTCCGTAGCGCGGCAGATGGCAAAATCGGCCTGAATAAATGCCGGGCGGGGGCTTTCGTTCGGCACCGTCTGGTCGTCGAGCAGGGCACCGGCGGAGCGCTCCATAAAATCCGGTCGCAGCAGGGTGTCCATCACATCCTCGGAGGCTCGGATCAGTTTGTCACGCAGGCCGGTGGGGATGAATACCGGTGTCTCGGCCACGTGAAAGTTGGGCCGTTGCCCATACTGCCCTTCGATCCAGGCGAGCATGGCCTCATAGGCTTCATTCGTAAAATCTTCATTATAGCGGCGGCGGAGCTGTTCGATCATGGGGGAAAGGTAATTCCTTTGGGCGTAAATGCGTATATCCGGCGGTAAAATTGTCCGCTTCAGCCGGGAGATACGTTGCGGTAGCAGGCTGTTCCTGGAAATTAGCTACGCTAACAGTAGGGTTATGAATTAGGCTGTCCGGATTATCAGGCTTGAACCAGTATAGGTTTTGCACTCGCTTCCTGGAGACTTTTCCCCCCGGCCCGGCTATTCGTCTGGTTCCCGTTCGCTTCGCGGCTACTTCGTGGTAACCCCGGCCGCCGCAGAGGAGAGGGGTGACGGGCAGTTGACTTACCGTTAGAACTGCAGTGGGTAAACCTAATAGATTGGACAGTCTAGGCATGAATTTTATCGCTATGGACTGAATCATAACCCGAAGGCCCGAATTTTTCTTAAATTTCAGAAGTGGACTCAAGGTCCCCAAGTGGGAGGGAACCCACCCAGGCCGCCACCGCCGACCTCCCTTGCCCCCTGTCCGGCGCACCGGGCAAACCGGTGGCCTTTCTTGCGGGGCCGCTGGGCCGCAAAAAGCCTGATGATTGAGAACCGTTTTCTTCAAAACGCGGGCTAGCCTGGTGCAAACGCTTATGAAAGCGAGAGCTACCGGTTGCGCCAAAAGCGAACGGTCGATAAAGCTATGTTAAATGCTTCGGGTAACGGACCGTCATCGCGGCCGTGTTGCTACCCCCAGGAAGACCGCTCGCGATGAGCATGGAACGATCTAGTCTATTTGAGTTCAAGTGAAGCGGTCCTGATCCGACCGGATTTCACCCACCATGTTTTGCTGCCTTGTATCAGTGCAGGGGGCCGGTACTACGACCGGTATGCGGCAAAGATAGTGTAAATGTTTTATTTACCTATTTTTAGAACAAATATTTATAACGACTTGCTTTTAGATCGGATCGATTGCGTGAGGTGCATGGAGGGGACGAGCGTAGCGAGGAGTGCGCAGTACCGACCGAACAGGGAGCCCGTAATGGACCGACCCCGGCCCTGCGGCCGGGGACACGCCCATAAACTGCTGCTTCCAGCTTGTTTGCTACCGACGTTTCTTCTTCTTACCCCCGAAACCGCGTCGCTTGCCCATGGCTGCGCCGCCGCCCATGGCACCGCCCATCATGGCGGGGTTTTTGCTCATTTGGTGCATCATTTTGCGCATCTGGTCGAATTGCTTGACGAACTGGTTGATCTCCTCGATATCGCGACCGCAGCCCTTGGCGATACGTTGTTTGCGGCTCATGTTGAGCAGTTCGGGATCGGCGCGCTCGGCGGGGGTCATGGAGTGGACGATGGATTCGACTTTGCCGAACGCGCTCTCGTCGATGTCGAGGCCCTTGGTGAGTTTGGCCGCACCGGGGATCATATTGATAAGGCTCTTGATGTCGCCCATTTTCTTGATCTGGCCGATTTGGCCGAGGAAGTCGTTGAAGTCGAAGGTATTCTTCTTCATCTTCTTCTCCAGCCGCTTGGCTTCCTCCTCGTCGAACTGTTCCTGGGCGCGCTCCACGAAGGAGATGACGTCGCCCATGCCGAGGATACGCTGCGACATGCGGTCGGGGTAGAACAGGTCGAGGGCTTCCATTTTCTCTCCCGTGGAGATGAATTTGATAGGCTTGCCGACCGTATACTTGACCGAGAGGGCCGCACCGCCGCGGGTATCGCCGTCGAGTTTGGTGAGCACGACGCCGTCGTAGTCGATGCGCTCGTTGAAGACCTGGGCGGTGTTGACGGCGTCCTGGCCAGTCATGGAATCGACGACGAAAAGGGTCTCGTTGGGGCTGATGCTCTCGCGGATCTCGGCGATTTCGTTCATCATCGCCTCATCGACCGACAGGCGGCCGGCGGTGTCGACGATGACCACGTCGAACTTGTTGTCCTGCGCGTAGGCGATGGCGTTGAGGGCGATCTCGACCGGATTTTTATTGTCCGGCTCCTTATAGATCTCCGCGCCCACCTGGCCGGCCAGTACGGTCAGCTGATCGATGGCCGCCGGACGGTAGACGTCGCAGGCGGTAAGGAGGACTTTCTTCTTGTTCTTTTGCTTAAGAAAAAGCGCGAGTTTACCACTGAACGTGGTCTTACCCGAACCCTGTAAACCTGCGATAAGGACCACGGAGGGTTTGCCCTCGATGTCGATTTTAGCCACCTCGCCGCCCATGAGGGAGGTGAGTTCGTCCTGGACGATCTTGACCATCAACTGGCCCGGCTTCACGGCCTGAAGGACGTTGGCGGTGCCGAGCGCTTTTTCGCGGACGTTGTCGGTAAATTCCTTGGCGATCTTGTAATTCACGTCGGCCGCAACGAGGGCACGGCGAATCTCTTTGATCGAGGTGGCGATGTTGATTTCGGTGATCTTGTTATCACCGGTCAGGCTACGGAATGCACCTTCGAGACGGTCGCTAAGGTTATCGAACATGGGGGCTGTACTTTTATGGAGCGCGAAGTTACGGGTTTTTGCGCATTGCCGGGAAGAGAACGGAAGAGAATAACCAGCATTCATCCTATACAATTCGACCAACTACGTATCCTTCCAATATTTATTTCGTCTCATAGTTGAAATTGTGTCAAGAGACGCTATATTGTCGCTTGACTTGCAATTCTTATTTCCGGCCACGTCCAAACACCGGCATACATTCGGCCGTGCTCCCTGATGTCGGATTGCTTTTATTCCCAATAACATATCCCAACGGCCGCTACCCTACTTCAAAAGGAGCGGTGGAACACGAGCTTTTTGCGGCGCAACGGCGCGGCAACGTCTATTCGATTCACTAAATCACCAATCCAATCTATGTCAGCAATCGTGAAAACGTTAGTGATGCTGGTCGGGTGGTTGATATTTTTCCTGCTCACTTTTCAATTCTGCGTACGGCCTTGTTGCCTGCCGGGGGATCGGGGAGAGACCGTCATTGTCGACGAGCCGGGAGATTCAACTATCGCCGAAGCAGTTCGCTACCCCATCGAGACCCGTATCGGGTCGCCCACCGTACAAACCGGCGAGGGTTATCCTCAGCTCCGTACGGACCTCCTCGCCCATGCCGGTGCCAACCCGGATGAGTTACTGGAAATTACCGGCTACTATTATCCCGGCGAGGCCGCACCGGACGGTTTTGCCAACATGGGCCTGGCCCGTGCCGCCCGCATCCGCGATCTGGTGGTGCCGCCCCTCGACGCGGACCGCATCGAGCTGCGTTCCCGCCTGATCGACAACGCGGAACTGGCGGCTCAGGCCACCGCCGAGGCCGGTTCGTTCCGCTGGATCGAAGCCGCACCCGAAGAAGGTACGGACCGAACCGAGATCGTGGAACTGGACCGGGACGAGATCATCATCCGCTTCCCTTTCAATGCCGCAAACAAGGACCTGGAAGCCGAGGTGGAAGACTACCTGAAAAAACTGGCCGAGCGCATGACGCAGACCGACGAGCGAGTCACCATCACCGGCCATACGGACAACATCGGCGGCGATGCTTCCAATGTGCGTTTGGGGCAACAACGCGCCGATTTCGTGCGGGCCGCCCTGGTACGCAATGGAGCCGCAAACGACCGGATCACCACCGATTCCAGGGGCGAGAGCCAACCCACCGCGAGCAACGAAACCGATTCAGGACGCGCCGCCAACCGCCGGGTCCTCGTGAAACTGTTGCCCAATTAACCCACCCATCGTCATCAACTCATTATGAATAACATACTATTGCAAATCTGCAATCCACTCGACCTGAGCTGTTTCTGGTTCTGGTTACTCCTCTCCCTGCTGGCCTTTTTGCTCGGCTGGCTCCTTCACTGGCTACTGAGCCGGGGCGTGAAAGCACAACTGGAAGCCGCACTAATGGAACGCGACAAAGCGATCCGCGAACGCGACGACTACCATAAGCAGTACACGACGCTGAAGGCCGATTTTGATAAGGTCTCTTATGAGCTGGAACAGTGCCGTAAGACCACTGCCGACCTGCGTTCGCGCCTCGCAAACAGCGATGCGGACCGCCAGGTGCTCAAAACCAAACTGGCCAAATTGGAAAGCGACGACGAACCGACTACCATGGATACCAAAGGTCTCGGCATCCTATCCGGTGCCGCTGCGGGTGCCGCCGCCGGCAGCCGAAAGGTCGGCTTCGGAGGACTGTTTGCGAACGACTACCTCCAGATCATCGAGGGCGTCGGTCCGAAGATCGAAGCATTGCTCAAGGCAAACGGTTACAGCACCTGGGCCGCCGTGGCCGCCGCGCCCGTGGCCGGTCTTCAGGAAATTCTGACCACCGCCGGTAGCCGCTACGCACTGGCCAAGCCCGACACGTGGCCCAAGCAAGCCCAGTTTGCCACCGACGGTGACTGGAAGGGCCTCATCGCCTACCAGCAGACGCTGGATACCGGAGTGGTGAAAGCCGTGGAATTCTCCACCCCCTCCAAATTCGAGAAGCTGGCCGCCAAGGCAATGGGGTTCAGCAGTACCAATCCGGAAGACCTGAAAGTGGTAGAAGGAATCGGTCCGAAGATCGAAGGATTACTCAAGGCCGCCGGTATCAACAACTGGCGCGAACTGGCGGGTACGACCGTCGATCGGATCAAGGCCATTCTGGATGAAGCAGGCGATCGCTACCGATTGGCCTCGCCCGATACCTGGCCCCGCCAGGCCGAACTGGCCGCCGACGGAAAGTGGCAGGAACTTAACGAGTACCAGGATTTCCTGCAGGGCGGGAAGTAATTCCTCCGGCATACCGTAACGACAACGGCCGCTGCTTCCCCCGGGAAGTAGCGGCCGTTTTTTTGTAATCAGCTTGTCCTAGACCGTTTGCGGGGCGAAAGCAGACCGGACTAGCGCAATGGCCTCGGCCTCATCGGCACAGGATTGCCGCAACAGATCCGGTAAAGAATCGGGTGCGGCGGGTGCACTACCGGGGATAACGTATCGCTCCACGTCGGCTAGTGTAATCGTCTGTCCACCAAGAATCAGCAGGCGCTCAACTACATTTCTCAATTCACGGATATTGCCGGTCCAGTTCAGTGCCGTCAGGCGATCCAGTGCGGGGGCATCCCACCGGGCGGGGTTGCTGCCGTTGGCGCGGGAAATACTGCGGCTAAAATATTCGATCAGGTGGGGAATATCCGCACGGCGATCGTTGAGGCCGGGCACGTCGATCAGGATCACGGCGAGGCGGTGGTAGAGGTCTTCGCGAAAACGACCGGCGGCAATCTCGGCCCGCAGATCGCGGTTGGTGGCAGCCAGCACCCGTACGTCTACCCGAATTTCTTTAGTGCCGCCCACGCGAGTGATCCGCTGTTCCTGCAACGCGCGTAACACTTTAGCCTGGGCACCGTGGCTCATGTCGCCGATCTCGTCCAGAAACAGCGTACCGCCGCTTGCCTGCTCGAATTTACCGATCCGCTGCTGCGACGCGCCGGTAAACGATCCCTTTTCGTGGCCGAACAGTTCGCTCTCGATCAGTTCGTCCGGAATGGCAGCACAATTCACTTCTACCAATGTTTTTTCCGCCCGCTTACTAGCGGCGTGCAGGTGGCGGGCCACCAGTTCCTTACCCGTGCCGTTGGGTCCGGTGATGAGCACCCGCGCATCCGTGGGGCCTACCTGCACGATGGTTTCCTTGATGTGAGTCAGTCCCTCCGATTCGCCGATCATGGCGGGGGCGGCCTGGGTGCGGACCTTGCGTTGCAGGGCCTGTTTTTCGGTAATGAGCGTGGAGCGGTCCAGCGCGTTACGCACCGTGATCAGGATGCGGTTCAGATCCAGGGGCTTGCTCAGAAAGTCGAAGGCACCGTGCTTGACGGCCTCCACGGCCGTGTCGATATCGGCGTGGCCGCTGATCATGATAACGGGCAGGTCGGGCAGCAGCAAGCGCACGCGTTCCAGGGCGTCCATGCCGTCCAGTTGGGGCATCTTAATGTCCATCACGCAACAGTCGAACTTGCCCTGCCGCAGTTTCACCAGTGCCTCCATGCCATCGCCCGCCTCCTCGATTTCATAGTCCTCGAATTCCAGAATATCTCGCAGGGTGCGGCGGATGACGGGTTCGTCGTCAACTAGGAGTAGCTTAGGCATGGCGGTTTCGTGTTCGGTTAGCGCTTCCGCCGGTGTACGGGCACCGGGGGGCCGGTGTTGCGTTTTGAACCGGGTATCTGCGTCCGATTATTCCTTCGCTTTTGAAGGGGCATTCGGGCGTGCCCCCGGCCGGAGGCCGGGGTCGGTCCCTTGCGGGGTTCGCTGATCGCTCCGTGCTGCGCACCCCTCCCTGCGGTCGTGCCCTCCAGGCACCTCACGCGGGGTGGGAAACGTAATTACGTCTCGTGAAGCTACTCGCCCCTGAAAAACTTATCCACTCGCCTTTCTCCATTCAGGATAAAACTGAGCAGGCCGATGCCCCGGTAATCCGGCAAGCGGTAGGGCTGGTTGGTGGTTACCCGCTCTGATCTGATCAATCTGCCGTCCGTGGTGTGGAGGTCTACGACTAATTCGATTAGCTCGTCCGTTTCGATCGTGTAGGTGGTAGGGGTGTAGCGTATGGAGAAATTTGTTTTGTCTAATTGCTCTACATCCGTATCGATGTCCAGGGCAATGGAATATAACTCACGGCCGATCGTATTATCCAGATTACTCAGGTAATAAAGTTTGTTATCCTGCACCCCGAGCGGTAGTACGGATTTTGGATTAGTCGAGGATTGGTTAAAGTTATAAAAATTCGAGAATGAACCGTCAGTCATGTTGATGTAGTACAACTCCGGGTCAAAGAGGTTAGAAACACCTGACGCGATGAAAGCGAAGTTGCCATAAACCAAAACATTCGACAGATAAGTATTTACTTCAAATAATTGAGTCGTGCCTTCGGTAGTTCCGTCCGTATAGAACACAAATTTATCCCCAAAAAACCCTGCTTCTTCTCCGACGAAGACCATTTTACCATTCACCACGCCATTAGGGATCGGTTCGCCCTGGACAGAAGCTTGGTTTTCAGAACTGAAGAGCAATTGTTCTTCCCCCTGCTGTCCGTTAGTCATAAAGTAACCCTGGCCACCGACCCAGGCAAGCGATGCCTCGTCCGTGAAGTCATGAAGTCTTCGCGCACCGCCCCCTGAAATCGTTATTTTCCCTACGGAGCCAGCCTGCTCATCGTAGTAGTAGGTACCGGTTATCTCGGGTTCAAAAGAATCCTCCAAGCCAAATATTAGTCCTCCACTCACTTCGCTCAGTCCAAAAACATCTGCGAACCCAGAAGTTTCATTCGAGGATCCCAACAAAACAACGCTGTCCCCCTGTACGGCATACAGTTGAATAAAATCATTATTGTCTTCTACTAAAAAAGCTATCCCTTCCTGGTAAGTTGCGTAATTGTTTGACTGCTGCTGCGATTCGGTAAAGAATCTTACTCCGGAAAAGATATTTTCGCTCACCTCCCCGTCCGTGCGGTAAAGCTCCGTATTGACAGTATAGTATAACCATCCCGATTCCGAGACGATCATCCCTCGCGGGGCGGTATTGATATCTCCGGCATAGCTAAACTCGATCTGTGTATTTTCAGCCGTACCATCCGTTGACCAGATTCCTACGCCATTAGTTTCGTCAACGGCGGAAAAATATACCTTGTCATTGAAGTAGATGAAATTACCGGGGCGGGAAGACTCCGGCCCTTCATTAATATCCTTGAGTAGCGTCAGGGTACCGTCCTCTAATACGCCTAACTCTTCGCCGACATCACTGTTGACGACCGGAAAAACTAATCGGCTCCCGATTTCGATACTTTTGAAGTTAAAGCAATTCAATCCATCTTCCGGGCCTGGATTAAAATCGGCCACTAATTCGGGGTTTTGCCCGAACAGGGTTAGGGAAAAGCAACCGACGATCAGAAAAAGCAAGCGTGATTTCATGGTTTATTTTTGTAAATTGAAGAATTAGCTACTCGAGAACGATTAGCGTGAGGTGCCTGGACAGGGCGCAGCGCAGCGCAGCAGCCCGCAGGGCCGACCGAACAGGGAGCTGGGAAGGGACCGGCCCCGGCAGTAGCCGGGGGCACGCCCAACCAAAAATTACTGACTTATCTGGTAGCTAGTAAGAGCGTATGTAAATTACAGCAGCACTTTCGATGATTTTATGGGTCAGATGAATGTAATGAATGAGACGCGCCGATTAGATGGATTTTTGATTCTTGATTGGCTGCGCTGATCGTCGCAAGCTCCTCGGAGTTCTTGATTGGCGATGACCTGCGGTGATCGTCGCTAGCTCCTCGGAGTTCTTGATTAGCTGCGCTGGTCGTCGCAAGCTCCTCGGAGTTCTTGATTGATTACCCGTCAGGTCGATCACTTAGTTTGACTTTGCTACTTTGTAGTTTTTGAAAAGAAATCCCGGGAATCAGTACATTGAGGTATCTAACCTCCACAATGATGCTGACTTTACCCCCGAGATTCCAGTCCACAATATCGGTTTTTTCTTTCGCTTTTCGCAAAGAGGCGTGGCTGAAGGCCCAACTCTTGCTGGTCGGTGCCCTGATCTGTCCGGGTAGCCGGACGATCTGTAATGTGTTGCGAGCGGTGGGACTGAGCGACGACAAATGCTTTGCCCGCTTTCATCGCTTTCTGAGTCGGGACAAGTGGTCGGCAATGAGTCTGGCCGCCGTACTGCTCAACTTACTGTACACCACCTTTTGCATACCGGGCGAGCCGCTGGTTTTTGCCCTTGATGACACCATCGAACGCAGATGGGGCGCAAAGATCACCAAGCGAGCCATCTACCGCGATCCGGTTCGCTCTTCCAAAAGTCATTTCGTCAAATGCAGCGGCCTGCGTTGGCTTTCCCTCATGCTGCTCACCGAACTTCCATGGTTGGAAAAAGGGATGTGTTGGGCATTACCCGTAATAACGGCGCTGTGCCCTTCAAAACGTTACTATGAAAAGGCCGGACGGCGGGCAAAAAAACTTACCGATCAAGCGCGACTACTCATGACGTGGTTGGCGCGGCGGACGAGAGAATTGAATACGCTGGTTTATGTGGTTGGGGACGGTTCTTTCGGCACTTATGAACTCTTCATGGACGCTAATCGACTTGGACTTGCCCTGATTGCTCCGTTGAAATTAAACTCGCGTCTTTATCATTTCCCCGGTCCCCAACCCGAGGGGAAACGAGGTCCCAAACCCGTTATTGGGAGTCGTATTATGGATATGCAAAAGCGGCTTACCGACGGTCGAATCGCCTGGAAAAGCGTTGTCTTCTCCAATTGGTACGGCAATAAAGACAAGGAAATGCTCCTCACTTCGGGCATTGCCATTTGGTATAAGTCAAAAAAGGTAAGAGTGACCGTCAAATGGGTACTCATAAAAGACCCAGAGGGCAAACTGGAACCCAAACTGTTGGCTTGTACAAACCTGGAAGCGTCAGTGGAGGACATCGTACGCTTCTTTGTGCGCCGTTGGCGCATCGAGGTTACTTTTGCCGAAGTGCGCAGGCATCTAGGCGTCGAAACACAGCGACAGTGGTCTGACCAGGCCATTGAGCGATCCACTCCCTGTTTACTGGGCTTGATGTCAATTTGCTGTTTGTTCGGTAACATCCTGCATCAGCATACTCCCATCCAGCCAAACGTCACGGCATGGTATCAGAAAAAGTCGGTCAGCTTTTCCGACGTCCTGACGGCCGTCAGGATGGAACTGTGGGAGAAAACGAAACTTCCCATAAGCCCGATTTCAGGGCTTATGAATAATTATTATGCCAAAATGCGCCATATGTGCTATACCTTGATTCAAGCAGTTGCTTGACGACCAATTTGGTCAGCGCAAAGTAGCAAAGTCAAACTTAGAGCGTGTCTAAATTTTTACTTCCTGAGAACCAAGCATTTAAGAACCTGGCGTCGTAAAAACTGGCTTACGTAACCCGCTATGCGCACAAGTTTTTATCTAGCCGGAACCTTAACCACGAAGTAGCCGCGAAGCGAATCATTGATCCTCAGTTCTTAAAGATTTTAGCCACCTTCTAAGCCACAATATACAGCATATTACAACTATCCTACCCTAATTAATTTATCATCACGGCGCCAACCGCTCCCGCGTCCACGTACCGTTTTGCGCCGGCCGGCGGTACGCCAAGCGATCGTGAAGGCGATTGCTGCGGCCCTGCCAGAATTCGATCATTTCCGGGATGACGCGGAAACCGCCCCAGTCTTCTGGTTTGGGAATGGCGGCACCTTCGGGAAATTTTTCGTTCATTTTCGCCAGATTATCTTCCAGCACTTCGCGGCTCTTGATCACGCGGCTCTGCGGGCTGGCCCAGGCCCCGAGTTGGCTGCCCCGGGGCCGCGAGTGAAAGTAATCGGCCGAATCCCGGGGGGAGAGTTTTTCCACCCGGCCCTCGATGCGGATCTGGCGTTGCAGTTCCAGCCAGTTAAATACCAGTGCCGCATGGGGGTGGGCGTCCAGTTCGCGGCCCTTGCGGCTGTCGTAATTGGTGTAGAATACGAAACCGCGATCGGCATCCGCCCCTTTAAGGAGTACCACACGGGCGGCCGGGCGGCCGTCGGCCCGGGAGGTAGCCAGCACCATGGCGTTTGGTTCCGGCAACTCGGCGGCCTCGGCGGCGGAAAACCAGGTCTCGAATTGCTCGAACGGGTTATCGGACGCCCGGTCCTCGGTAAATTCATCCAGCGTATAATCTTCGCGCAGATCGGCAAGGTCTATGGCCATGGGTAGTAGCGGTTTGGTTACCACTAGCACAACTTTCGCCCCCCGTTTGTTTGCACCCCTGACCGCCGGGCACGAATTAAGTGCCACCGGCCGTTCCCTACTGGATCACTAAACCTCGCCTCCGTGCTACCAAAGTTACCCCTTGTTGTTGTTTTTTGTCATTGGCCTGCTGGGCACCCTGCCCGCCCAGAAACGGCTGGACCGCGCCCGGGGTTACTTTGCCGCCGGTGATTACCGGGCCGCCGAGCAGGAAATTGCCGCTGCCGGTCGCGGAATACGGACCAAGCCCGAAGCTCGGCTGCTACTTGCCGTTAGCCGGCTGCAACTGAATAAACTGAATGAAGCGGCGGACTTGCTGACCGGGCTGGTAGAAGAAAAAAAGGAACCTTATCCGGTGGCCAATTACTACCTGGGTCGCACGTTGCAATTACAGCACCGTTTTGTACCCGCCGCCGAATACTACAAGCGCTATTTGCGCAGCCTGAGTGCCAATGCCCCCGAACGACGGCTGACGATCGAGCTGATTCGCTCGTGCGACAACGGCCGCCAACTGATCGAACGGACGCCCCGCCTGGTGGTGGAAAATCTGGGCACGGAGGTCAACTCCATTTACGACGAATTTGCGCCCATCCCCAGTCCTACAAGGGGCGGGCGGCTTTACTTTAGTGCCCTCAACCCCGCTAACAGCGGCGGCGCGGCCGACCGGCGGGGCGGCACGGCGGGCGGGGAACGGTTTTTTAGCGATATCTACACCACTGAAACCCAGGGCGTCAACTGGATGCCCGCGCGCCCGCTGGACTATACCCTGAACAGCCCCCGCCACGAGGTACTGCTGGACATCAGCCCCGACGGTCGCCGACTCTACTATTATCAGGGTAGCACGGCCGAGGACGGCAATTTCTTGCTCGATACGTTTCAGCAGACGGCCGATCGCCGGCTCACCACTTATCCGCTCGATGCGCCCCTGGATGCGCGGGTGGGTGACGGGACACCCTTCTTTTTCGGTAAAAATCTGATCCTGTTTTCCTCCAGCCGGCCCGGCGGGCTGGGCGGGTTGGATATCTACCGCGTTCGCCGCCGCAATGACGGCGGCTGGACGCAGCCCGAGAACCTGGGACCGCGCATCAATTCGGCCTACGACGAGACCACGCCTTTCCTGGCCAACGACGGCCGGACGCTCTACTTCAGCAGCAACGATGCGGCGCAATCCATCGGCGGCTATGATGTGCTACGCGCCTATCTGATTGAAGATACCGATACCTGGACCCAGGCCGAAAATCCCGGGTTGCCGCTTAACAGTGCCGCCGACGATACCCACTTTCGCCTCGCCTACGACGCCTTTACCGCCTACCTCTGCTCCGACCGGCCCGACGGTTACGGCGAGCGCGATCTTTACGTCGTTTATTACCAGGACCCCCAGGAAGAAATGGACCGCCCCGCCCCCGCGCCGCCGGAATTGGTGCAGACCACCCCGCCCCCGCCGGCGGGGGCCAACCGGGTCATGCCGGCCGCGGCACCCCAGTCGGTGGTGGTGCCGCAGCCCGCTCCCGTGCCTGCTCCGCCGCCGCCTCCCGTACCCGATCCGGTAGTAGCCGCCCCAATGCCCGCGCCGGTCTCCACGCCGCCGGCACGGATCGATCCGGTAGCGGAAAATGCCGGTTCCGCCCTCACGCCCTACCGCCTCGCGTTGGATAATAACTTGCTCAAAACCACCGATCTGGACCGGGCTAATTTGCGCAAGCTCACCGAGTTGCTGCGGCAGAATCCGGCAGCTCCCGTACTGGTCACGGCCTACGCGGAGGTTAACAACGGCGAAAAACTATTCCTCGCCATCCAGCGGGCCGAAACGGTGGGTACCGAACTGCAACGTTTCGGCATCACGCCCGAACGGCTGAATTACCGCTGCTTCGTCAGTTCCGAGATCGGCCACGACCGGGTGGACATCAGCCTCTCCGGTCCCGACCTCTCCCCCACCCCGGCGGAGATCGGCGGCCCGCTGCCACTTAACCGCGACGTGTATTTCGGCATTCAGGCCCTATCCACCAAGCAAGCCTATACGGGCACTGCACTCGAAAATTTACCGCATATCACCATCGAAACGCAACCCGGTTTCCCCTATTACCGCTACACCGTTTCCGGTGCCGCCACGCTCGCCGAGGCAGAACAAATCAAATCCCGCCTGGAACGCGCCGGTCTCAAAGGCGGCTACGTGGTGGCCTACTTCCGCGGCCTGCGCATCGACCGCCGCCGGGCGGGGGAACTGGTCAAAGACTTTGCGGCTTTGCGAGAGTATGTAGGGCGCTAAGTTTGACTTTGCTACTTTGTAGTCCGTAAAAAGAAATCCCGGAAATCAGTACACTGAGGTATCTAACCTCCACAGTGATGCTGACTTTTATCCGGGATTCCAGTCCTAAATATCGGTTTTTTCTTTTGCTTTTCGCAAAGAAGTATGGCGGAAGGCCTAACTCTTGCCGGCCGATGGCTTAATCTGCCCGAGTAGCCGGACAATCTGTAATGTGTTGCGAGCGGTGGGACTGAGCGATGACTAATGCTTTGCCCGTTTTCATCGCTTTCTAAGTCAGGACAAGTGGTCGGCCATGAGTGTGGGTGTCGTACTGTTCAAACTTTTTACAGCCAGCCAAACGTCACGGCAAGGCACCAGTGAAAGTCGGTCAGATTTTCCAACGTCCTGACCGCCATCATAATGGAGTTGTGGGAAAAAACGAAACTTATCATAAGCCCAATTTTAGGGCTTATGAATAATTACTACGCCAAAATGCGCCATACGTGCTCTACTTTGATTCAAGCAGTTGCCTGACGACCAATTCGGTCAGCGCAAAGTAACAACGTCAAACTAAGAACACACAATCGTACAGACCAAATTGTCGGATAAATCTCTCTGCCGGGCGTGATCTTACAATCGGGCTATCAGTTCTCACTAGAGGAACCTTTCCTCTAAAAACTGCCAGACGGAATAAATCCCAATCACCATACTTTAAAGCACTCATCAATCCTCCGCAGCCAGCACCCCATTGATCTCAAAGCGCATCGCGATATCCATCACGGTCACCACGGCCTCTACGGGGGCACCGCGGTCGGGGGAGATGGTCATGGTAAAATCGGAGTTGGCGCGGGGGCGGAGGGTGACTTCGAGGTCTTCCTTGCTGCTGCGGCGGTTGTTGTAGTACAAATCGCCGGTGCTGCTAATGCGGACATTGTCGAGTCGTTTGGAGGAAGGCGGTACTTTAGCGGTGGATTTACCCGGCAACTTGAGGTTGAGGGCATTGGGGGCCACCACGGCCGAGGTGAGCATGAAGAAAATGAGGAGGAGGAAGATAATGTCCGTCAGGGAGGACATGCTGAATTGGGCGCTGACGCGCGCACGTTTTTTGATTCCCATGGCGGTGGTTATTTGGCTCCCTTATTGGGCTGGGTGGCGATAATGGCGCGGGTACCGAGGCGGCCGGCGATCTTCATGACTTTGGTGACCTCATCGAAGGCGGTGCCGGTTTCGGCCACGATGGTAACGGTGGTCTGCTCGCGGTCTCCGGCCTCAGCAACGGCGGTGCGCAGGGCGGGTTCCAGGGCAGCGCGGCTGATCTGCTTGTTATTGAGGGTGGTATTGCCATCCCGCTCCAGGGTAACAACGATGGTGGTAGAGGCTACCGTCTGCGAATCGGAGATCGGCAGATCGAAGGGTTTGATCGTCGTCAGGCTGGAGGTCAGCATAAAGAAGATGAGCAATAGAAAAATAATGTCCGTCAGGGAGGACATGCTGAATTCTGCGCTGACTTTACTGCCTCGTTTTAGTCCCAAGATGTTAGTATTAAGTACGTAGTTTTTAGTACGCAGTTTGGTGAATGGCTCGCTGCGCGACCTTGATTGAACCTGTCCAGACTTGTCGGGATCGACCTAAGAGATGTGGTACTCTTTATATTAGTAGCTCGCTGCGCGACCCTTCTCGGACCTGGAGGTTCTCGACCTGAGCGGCGTGTTCGCGTGAGGTGCCTGGAGGGGCGGAGCGTTAGCGACGAGTGCGAAGCACCGAGGCGAATGTCGAAGCCCGTAAGGGACCGACGCCGGCCTTAGCCGGGGGCACGCCCCCCACATCAATACTTGAATTAGCGAATGACTGAATGATCTAATAGGCGAAGTGCACGCCCTGGTTATTCAGTCATTCGATACTTCGATTTTTGATCACATTGACGGTTCCTGAAGCAAATCCAGGAAATCGGCGGTGGTGCGTTCCATTTGGTAGACGACGCGCTCGACCTTGGCGACCAGGAGGTTGTAGCCGACGAAGGCGATGATGCCGATGAACAGGCCGGCTGCCGTGGTGAGCAGGGCCTGGTAGATGCCGCCCGCGAGGGTGTCGGGGGTGATGTTTTCGGAGGTGGACATTTCGTAGAATGCCGAGATCATACCGGTTACCGTGCCGAAGAAACCGATCATGGGAGCGGCACCGGCGACGGAGGCGAGGGTGGAGAGGTTTTTCTCTAGCCGGAAGACTTCGAGGTTACCGACGTTCTCGATGGCGGCGTCGATATCGCGGAGTGGTTTGCCGATGCGCATGAGGCCTTTTTCGACCATGCGGGCGACGGGGGAATCGGTGTTGGCGCACAGGGCGCGGGCATTGGCGATGTTGCCGGAGGCCACGTCCTGGCGGATGCGGGCCATGAAGCCCTCGTCGACGCGGCCGGCCTGCTGGATGGTGAGGTAGCGCTCGATGAAGATGGACACGGCGATGAAGAGCAGCACGATGAGGATGGCTACGATACCGATGCCGAGCCAACCGCTGGCCATGATGACCTCGAGGAGGCTCTGGCTTTCGATCTCGGGTTCAAGGCCGGGGGCGGCGGCGTTGTCGAAGCCTTCGGCCTGCTGGAAAAAAAGGAAGAGGGTGTGCTGAAACATACGTGCGGGTTGATGAACTGGTCCGAGGGACAACTAGGCGGTCCGTGGATGGGTCGTAAACGTGAGGGAAGGCCGCCTAGTGCGGGCGGGCGGGCAAATTTAGAAATTTAGCTTTGATTTATGCTATTCGGATGATAAAAGCATCCCTGAGGCGTCCGTATCGGCAGCGGGATGAAAGTCACGCTGCGGTATCGTACACCTTTTGCGGAAAAAGCCGTTCTTACGGTCGCTTTGATCTTATCGCCAAAACCATCCTTTGCCGTCCCATGCGTACCCAGCCCATTTTACTCAGCCTGTTTTTCACCCTGCTCACCTTTACCCTCATGGCCCAGCCCGCCGCCGCCCCGCCCACCTGGGCGGAAATTGATTCGCTAATCAACGAGGGACTGATCCAGACCGCCCGCGAGCGCGTGGAGGCGATCCGGGAAAAAGCCGGTGAGCCGGACCGGCAGGTACGGGCCTCGGTCTACCTGGCTTACCTGGTCGGACGGGAGAGCGAGGACGAGCAGGAGACCTCGATCGAACGCCTGCGCGCCGAACTGGAAACCTACCCCGCCGGATCGGCGGCGCGGGCGGTGATCCACACCGCGCTGGGAGAGTTCTACGCTAACTATGGTAGGAATATATATGACCGCACCGACCTGAGCGAGGATGATGACGCCGCCCTGCAAACATGGTCGCGCGAGCGCGTGCTACGGGCCGCCACCGAACATTACCTGGCGGCGGTGGCCGACCCGGAAACCCTGACGGCCGTGGACGTGAGCGACTGGAGCGACCTGATCGCCAAAGGCAACGAGGCCGGGCGAGCAGCGCGGCCAACGCTCTATGACGTGCTGATGTACCGGACGGTGGAGTATCTGCAACAGGCGGAGTCGATGGTGACCGAGCCGACCTACGTTTTCAATACTGACCGGCCGGAACTATTCGCTCCGACCAACGAATTTATCACCGCCCCCTTTGCCACGCAGGATAGCAGCAGCCTGGTGAGGCGGGCCGTGTTGTTGTTTCAGGACCTGCTGCGGCGGCGGCAGGCCGCCTACCGCGTGGACCGGCGCACACTGCCCGCGCTGGTGGAGGCCGAACTGGCCCGTCTGAATTTTGCGCGGCAACAGTATACCGGCCAGGAAGAACTATACCTGCCCGCCCTGAAACAACTGGAAAAAACTTACCCCACCGACGGCCGGATCATATTGGAGCAGGCGCGCTATTGGCAGCAACAAGCGAACGGCTACCAGGAAGATGACGGCAAGGAACCCGACCGCC
Organism: Lewinellaceae bacterium; assembly: GCA_963710215.1. Taxonomy (GTDB): domain Bacteria; phylum Bacteroidota; class Bacteroidia; order Chitinophagales; family Saprospiraceae; genus Neolewinella. Next base: position 30,830 of record CAVPZP010000060.1, read on the forward strand.
TGGGTTATGTGACGGCCCGCAACCTGGCGCAGTCGATCGTACGGGGGAACTACGAAAAGACCGTAAAATCGCAGGCGCAATCGTTGCTGGAAGACTTGGAAAGCGAGACACTGGGGCTACAGCACGAGCAGGTCTATTTACCCGACCGACCCGCGCTGGTGCGGGTGAATTTCAGGAATCTGCGGGAAGTATTCGTGCGGGTGATTGCCATGCCGGAAGGAGAGATGAACGACCGGCGGCGGCGGATCGACGCCAACTACATCGAGACCAAAATGCGTGAGCGCCCGGTGCAGAACACCCGTATCAGCTTGCCCCGGACCGACGACCTGCGCCCCCACTCCACCGAACTGGCCCTGGAAGGACTACCGCTGGGCAGTTACCTGCTGCTGGTGAGCGATAACCGCAACTTCAACCTGATCGGCGGTCACGTAAGTCCGGTTTACTTCTGGGTTTCGCGGCTGGGTTTGCTAACCGAACAGGGTTATAGCAGCTCGCCGAAAAACGGCGGTAAACCGGTCTTCGTGCTGGACCGGGAAACCGGCCGCCCCCTGGCGGGCGTGCAGTTGCGGACCATGTCCACCAACGATGATCGGACTAAACTGGGCACCGCCGTGCTGACCGATGAGCGGGGTGCCGCCGAATACACCGCCCCGGAAAGAAGCAGCTACCGCATCCGGTTGGAGCGCGGGGAGGATCGGCTGATCACCAACCAAAACTTTTACAATTATAGCAGCGGTCGACCGGATGATCCCGAGACGGTGGTACAAACCGCACTGTTTACCGACCGGGCCATCTACCGTCCCGGGCAGCCGCTGTACTTCAAGGGTATCGTGTACCGCAAGCAGCAGGGCGAGGAAGGCAAGGTGGCCCCCAACGAGAAACTGACCGTTACACTCTACGACGCGAACGGGCAGGAGGTGGACAGACAGGACGTGACCACCAACGCCTTCGGCTCGGTACGCGGCCGCTTTGAGTTGCCCACCGGCGGTTTGCCTGGTGGCTTCCGGTTGGGGTCTAGTTTGAACGGCGATACCTACTTCCGGGTGGAAGAGTACAAGCGGCCCCGTTTTGAGGTGGAACTGCTGCCCAACGAGGACGAACCGAGCCTGGGGCAGCAAGTAACCGTCTCAGGAAAAGCGACCAACTATGCCGGACCGGCCGTGGCCGGGGCACGGGTAAGCTACACGGTGGTGCGCCGAACGGTACTGCCCTTCTACGGTTTCGGCCCCTACCGCCGGGGCGGCTACGGCCGCCCGGAACCCGAAGCGGTGCTGGCTACCGGCATCACGACCACTGATGAGGCGGGAAATTTCAGCATTACGTACCTAGCCGAGCCGGGGCAGGGCGAAGCCCTGCGGCGCGGCTACTTTCAATTCGCCACCAGTGTGGACGTGACCGACGGCACCGGCGAGACCCAAACCGACGAGCGCACCATATCGCTGGGCAAGGTGCCGTTACTGCTCCAGTTAGACGTATCCACCCCCGTGACACGCGGTCGCGGAGACAGCATCTCCATCTCGCGCACCAACCTGGACCAACAGCCCCGGGCCGGTGAGGTGAGCCTGACCATTTACCGCGCTCTGGCCCCCGACCGTTTCCTGGTTAACCGCTACTGGGAGAAACCCGACCAGCCTTTGCTGGACGGCGCGGCGTTCAAGCGGCTGTTTCCGCACTATGCTTACGGAGATGAGGGCAGTCCGGTCAACTTCGAGCGCGGGCCCCGCCTGACCACCCGCAGGCTGACCACCGGAGCTAACGGAAAAACCAGTTTGGCGGCCGACGATCCGGCCCTGCCCGTGGGCGTTTACTGGTTGGAAGCGACGACCCTGACGGAAGCGGGGGATTCAGTCAGCACCCAGGCGATGATGACCGTCATCGACCCGGCGGCCCGTCCGGCTTTGCCGAGTTCGGAACTATTTTCCCTGGCTGCCCCCGACCGCGAATACGTGCCGGGCGAGAAAGCGAGCGTGGCCGTGCTGACCAACAATGAGGCACCTTATTTGCTCTACAGCTGGCGCGATAATTCGCGGGCCGGGACGTACCGGGGCATCGACCCCGCGCAAACGAACCGCATCGAGCGAATGATCGTGGAGGGCGACCGCAACGGACTTTCATTACAGGTGATGGGCGTGCGCTATAACCGCTTTTTTGAGCGGAGCGAGGCAGTAGTCGTGCCGTGGCGGAAGGACCTGACCATCTCAGTGGCCAACTTGCGCGACAAGATGCGCCCCGGCGAGGAAGCGGAGGTCACCGTTACCATCACGCCTCCGGCGGGCGAGGAACTGCCGGCGGAACTGCTGGCGAGTATGTATGACCTGAGCCTGGACCGGTTTGCGCAGCAGGCATGGTCATTTAAGCCCTACGGGACGGGTCGAGGATACGGGTACGGGTCGCAGTTGTCGAGAGTTGATTTCGGGTCTGATTACGGCCAGGACCGGGGGATGGGCGGAAGACGCCAGACGGAGCGACTGAATTTTGAGTATCCGGTGCTGATCCTTGCCGTTTATGGTCGGTACGCTATCGGGATTTCGCGGCGAAGTGGCATACTCCATGACTGCTATGTCGTAAACGGGCAGACGGTCCACCGCCGCCGGCACCCGCTGCCGCCGCACCACAACCTTACTCGGCAAAGCGAGCGAACATGAAGGCAATGATGAAGTCGCGGAAGAATCAGACGGCATAGACTTCGATTCGCACGGCAGCGGGCACCGCTTCCAAATCCGGCGACAAGGCCGCCGCGCCCATCTCCCCGCGCACCAACCTGCAGGAAACCGCTTTTTTCTACCCGCAGCTATTAAGTAAGCCCGACGGCAGCGTGGAACTCAAGTTCACCGCACCCGAGGCCCTCACCCGCTGGAAGTTGCAACTGCTGGCCCACAATAAAACCCTCGCCACCGGCTACGCCGTGCGCGAACTGACCACGCAGAAGGAATTGCTGGTACTGCCCAATGCCCCCCGCTTCCTGCGCGAGGGCGACCGGCTGGACCTGACCGCCAAAGTGAGCAATACCTCCGAGCAAGCCCTAACCGGTACCGTCTGGCTGGAGCTGTTCGACCCCGCCACCGACAAATCCGTCAACGCTACCTACGGCCTGCCGGCCCGGGCCGAGCAGACCTTCACCCTCGCGGGCGGCGCGAGCATGACACCCGTCTGGCGCGTGAACGTGCCCGCCGGCGCGGCGGGCGAACTGGGCTACCGGGTGCTGGCCCGCGCGGGAGATTTCACCGATGGCGAGCAGAACCGCCTGCCCGTACTGACCAACCGCGTGCAGGTGACCGACACGCGGCCCTTCTACCTGCAACCGGGCGAGAAAAAAACCGTGACCCTGGAAGGAATGAGTACGCCCTCCCCCACCCGTACCAGCGAGGTATTCACCTTCGAACTGACGAGTAATCCCACCTGGATCGGAGTAAAAGCCCTCCCATATCTAGCCGAATACCCTTACGACTGTACGGAGCAAATTGCCAACCGCTTATTTGCCAACACGCTGGCCACGCGGATAATCCGCTCGCAGCCCAGGATCGCCGAGGTTTTTGAGCAATGGCGTAAGGATAGCAATGCGCTCAAGAGTCCGTTGGCCGTTAACGAAACCCTGAAAACGGCCCTGCTGGAAGAAACGCCCTGGGTGCGCGAAGCCGCCGATGAGTCTGAGCAGCAGGCGCGGATCGCCACGCTCTTCGATATCGACCGCATGGCGAGCGAGCAGCGGAGTGCCCTGAATAAGCTGGTAGAGCGGCAGAGCGGCAATGGCTCCTTCGCGTGGTTCCCCGGCGGGCGGCCCAACCGCTACATCACGCAGTACGTGGTGGAAACCCTTACGCGCATGGACGAATTGAAGGCGTTTTCCGTCGCCGACGACCAAGCTACGACCCAATTACTCGACCGCTCGCTCACCTATCTGGAGGGAGAAATGAAAAAGGAGTACGATGACCTGATGGAACTCAGGGAGCAAAACCCCAACGGTTTCAAACCCGGCCTCAGCAGCGTCATCCTCCACTACCTGTATGTGCGCAGCCACTGGGCCGACCGCATCAAGGACCGGCGGGCGGCGGATGCCCTTACTTTCTTCAGCCAACTGAGCGAAACCGAGTGGGTCAATCGCGGCCTGTACGAGCAGGCACTGATGGCCGTCACCTTCCGTAACACCAACCGCGCCGCCCTGGCCACCCGCGTACTGGTCTCCCTGCGCGAGCGGGCACTTCACAACGAAAAGGGGATGTTCTGGAAGTACGAACGCTCCTGGAACTGGAACGCCCTGCCTCTCGAAACCCACTGCCGGTTGATGGAAGCCTTCCAGCTCATTGACCCGAAACCCGACGAGCGCACCGCCCTGCAGCAGTGGCTGCTGCTCAACAAGCAAACCAACCGCTGGGAGACCACCAAGGCCACCGCCGCTGCCGTGCACGCCCTGCTCATCGACGCCGATGAGCGACTGACAAGCACCGAACGCATCGACGTCAAGTGGTCCGGTCTGGACAAAAACGCCTGGCAGCCCCGCCTGGAAACGGCCGAAAACTCCGCCGAGGCGGGTTCGGGCTACTATCAGGTCAAATTTACCGGCAGGGAGATCACGCCCGGCCTGGCCGAGGTCCGGCTGCGCAATAAGAGCCAGGTACTGGCCTGGGGCGGCCTCTACCACACTTACACCGAGGACATCGACAAGGTGAACAGCTCCGTCCAGTCACCCCTCAAACTGGATCGTCAACTCTTCCGCCGCATCAGCACCCCCGCCGGTGAGGAACTGGAAAACTACGACGACGGCACCACCCTCTCCCCCGGCGACCGGATCACGGTTCGCCTCACCGTCACCACCGACCGTGACATGGAGTTCGTGCACCTCAAAGACCGGCGCGGCAGCGGCCTGGAACCCGCCACCGCCCTCAGCGGCTACCGCTACCAGGACGGCCTCGGTTTTTATTTCAGCCCCACCGATCTGGCCGTCAACTATTTCTTCGATTACCTCCCGCGCGGCACCTACTTGCTGGAGTACGACCTGTTCGTAGTGCACCGGGGCGAGTACAGCAACGGTTTGTCGGTGATTCAGTCGATGTATGCGCCGAGTTTCAGTGCGCATTCGCGGGGGATGAGGTTGCGGATTGGGGAGTGACGAGGATTAGCTGCACTGCTTCTCTCGATCACAAATGGTCTTTTGAGATGAAGGATGATGGGAACGGAGAAATGAGAGAGGCACCGTAGGTAATATTTGATAGTGGGTCGTAGCGAAACCGTCACTATGCTCATCACTTCTCCACACCCCGAATGTGGATTAGCGTGGAAAGACGTGGACAAAAAAGCCCCGCCCCCGCCCTGCCCTTTCGTATCTTTGCCCGCAGAATACCACGAAGAGACGCACCCTCGTGCCCCGCAAAAACAGCGGGCCGGAACCAACCTTACGCTGACTTATGCGCCTGAAACAACTGGAAATAAAGGGCTTCAAAAGCTTTGCCAACCAAACGATCGTCAACTTCGAGGAAGACGTGATCGGCATCGTGGGACCGAACGGCTCGGGAAAATCCAACATCGTGGATGCCATCCGCTGGGTGCTGGGTGAGCAGAAAGGCAAGGAACTGCGGCTGGACAAGATGTCGAGCGTGCTGTTTAACGGCACCAAAAAACGAAAAGCATCGGGCGTGGCCTTGGTGTCGCTGACGTTTGAGAACACAAAAAACCTGCTGCCCACCGAGTACAACCTGGTTACCATTACGCGAATGCTCTACCGCAGCGGCGAGAGTGAATACCGGCTGAACGGCGTGCAGTGCCGCCTGAAGGACATCACCAGTCTGCTGCTGGATACGGGTATCGGCAGTAACTCGTATGCCATCATTGCGCTAGGCATGGTGGACGATATTCTAGAGGACAAGGACAACAGCCGGCGGCGGATGTTCGAACAGGCGGCCGGGGTGAGTAAGTACAAGCAGCGCAAGCGCGAGACGCTAAATAAACTGAGCAGCACCGAGGGTGATCTGGACCGGATCGAGGACCTGTTGCACGAGATCAAGGCTAACCTGGTGAGCCTGGAAAAGCAGGCCAAGCGCGCCCGCCGCTACCGGGAGATCAAGGACAAGTACCGCGAACTGTCGGTGCAACTGGCCACGGTGCGCGTGGGCGACCTGCGCGAACAGCACGCGGCCCTGACCAAACAGATCACCGCAAGCGAGGACAACTACCGCGCCGCCGAAATAGCCGTAACGCAACTGGAAGCCACGCTGGAATGGGAGCGCAAGGATAACGTGGACAAGGAGCGCACCCTGAGCGAAAAACAGCGCGAATTGAACGAGATCACCGGCCGCCTGCGGGGGCTGGAGAACGACAAGCAGATGCTGGCCCAGCGCGAGGAATTTATCGCCCGTAACCGCGAGAAACTGCAACACGACATCGAACGGGCGGGCACCACCCTGACCGAGCTGGCTGCGGGTATTGCCGGCTTCCGCGAGCGGCTGGCCGCCGAGAACGCCCGGGCCGATGTGATGCACGAGGAACTGGCCGCCAAGCAGGAAAGTGCCGCTACTATCCGGGGCGGACACGCGGGCGTTAAATCCAAATTGGACGAGGGAATCCAGGAACAGCAGCGGCTGGAACGCAGCGTGTTCGAACTGGAAAAACGGCGGGCGATCAACAGCAATCAGATCGACAACTACGCCCACCAGCGGGAACGCAACGAGGCCGACGTGGCCGACCGCCGCGCCGAGAACGAATTGCTGGAAACGCAAATGACCCACCTGGCCGCCGAGGAAAAAACGTTGCAGGCACGGGTGACTACCCTCGAGAATGCCGAAGAACAACGGCGCGGCGAACTGGAAAAGGCCGAAGCCGTGCGCGACGAGCTGAAGAACGAACTGACCCGCGTGAACCGCGGTCTGGACGCCAAGCGCAACGAATACCAGCTGACCAAAAGCATGATCGAAAACCTGGAAGGTTTCCCTGAGTCGATCCGCTTCCTGAGCCAGTCCAAGGAATGGGCGGGCCGCGCCCCCCTGCTATCCGACTTGCTGCTAGTAGACGCCGATGATCGCGTAGCGATCGAGAACTACCTGGAGAATTACCTGAACTACTACGTGACCACCGACCTGGCCGAGGCCCGCGAAGCGGTACAGCTGCTGAGTAGGAGCCAGAAGGGTAAGGCCAATTTCTTCCTGCTGGACGCCGTGGCCGGCCGGCCCGCGCCCACCGACCCGGCCCTGCTGCCCGCCGGCACCCGCGCGGCGGCCGCCTGCATCAAGGTGGAGCCCAAGTACCGTGCACTGGTAGACCTGCTGCTGGACCACGTGCTGATCAGCGATAGCGACGAATTGCCCGCCGGCGAGATCGACGGCTATACGGTGCTGGCGCGCAGCGGTCGCTACATCCGCCGCCCGATCAGCCTGAGCGGCGGGTCGGTGGGGCTGTTCGAGGGAAAGAAAATCGGTCGGAAGAAAAATCTCGAACTACTGGAAAAAGAGATCGCCAAAGCGGAGGCCGCCGCCGAAAAGCTGAACGCCAAATTTTACGAGGAGGGTGCCCGCATCGACGAGCTGCGCCGCCGTCGCGTGACTCACGAGATTCAGGAAGCCCAGCGCGCCCTCAATAAGGTGCAGCAACAGCGGGCCGGGCTGCTCTCGAAACTGGAAAATTTCAATGACTATGCCCGCCGCATTCAGGAGAAAAACGAGGAACTGAATAAGCAGGCCGACGAACTGGCCGAAGCCAACGAGCACGGCAAATCCGAACTGGCCGCCCAGCGCGCCGCCATCACCGACTTGCGCGAACGACTGAGCGGTACCGACGAGGATTACCGCCGCATGAGCGAGGAACTGAGCGAGGCCGCCGCCGCTTACAACGAGCAGAATATTGCCGTGATCCGCCAGCAGAACGCCACCGAGGCCCTGCAGCGCGAACTGGATTTCAAGGTCCAGCGTGCTGCCGATACCGAGGCCGAACGCACCCGCGCCGGCGAGCAGCTGGAGGCGGGCGGTAACGAGCTGGCCGGGATCCAGGAAAAGACGCTGGAAACGGCCGCCGCCCTGGAAAAGGGCTACGAGGAAAAACGGGCCTTCGCCCAGACCCTCAGCGAGGCCGAGCAGGCCTACTACCAGGCGCGGGGCGGCATCAATGAACTGGAAGATTCCTTGCGCAAAAAGAGCCGCGAGCGGCAGGACCTGCAAACCGGCATCAATCAACAAAAGGAGAAATTTACGGACGTCAAGTTTAAACTCAGCGGTATTTCCGAGCGCATCCGCATCGAGTTCAACGTGGAACTGGGCGATCTACTGAAGGAGCAGGCCGAAGATGCCGAACCCTTCGACGGCGACCTCACCGAACTGGAGATGAAAGTAGAGCGCCTGCGCGGCCGTATCGGCAATTACGGCGAGATCAACCCCCTGGCCGTGGAGGCCTACGACGAAATGCAGATCCGTCACGAAACCATCACCGCCCAGCGCGACGACATCCTGGCCGCCAAGGAATCGCTGATGACCACCCTCGGCGAGATCGAGGAGCAGGCCACCGTCCGTTTTCTCGACGCATTCGGGCAGGCGCGCCTCCACTTTATCGAGGTATTCCGCTCGCTCTTCACCGCCGACGACAACTGTGACCTCATCCTGCTCGACCCCGAAAACCCCCTCGAATCGAAGATCGAAATCGTGGCCAAACCAAAGGGAAAACGACCACAGACGATCAGCCAGCTCTCGGGCGGCGAAAAAACCCTCACGGCCACGGCCCTCCTTTTCGCGCTCTACCTGCTCAAACCCGCCCCCTTCTGCATTTTTGACGAGGTAGACGCCCCGCTGGACGACGCCAATATTACCAAGTTCAATCGCATCATCAAAAAATTCAGCCAGGATTCGCAGTTCATCATCGTCACCCACAACAAGCTCACCATGGCGGCCGTAGACACGATTTACGGCGTTCACATGGCCCAGCAGGGCATCAGTGCCGTCACCGCCGTGGATTTCCGAGAGTTCGAGTTATCCGGCAAGTTCGAGGCGGTAGCGAATTGATCCAGAGGTTTTTGTAATAATTTATACTCACTTCCCACTATCTACTAATTCCGGGCGTGTCCGTCCCTTGACGGGCCGGCCGGTCCCCTCCGGGCTTCGCTGTTCGCTCGGTGCTGCGCACGTCCCCTGCGGGCACCTCACGCGGGTGGGGGCCCTTGAACCCCACTCGGTCGTGTGTCTTCGCCGTTCGCTCGGTGCTGCGCGGGCTATGAGCCGGGTCCCCTACACCCCAGACTCAGGTTGCCCTACCCGCATCGGGTAGCTCGCCGCCGCCGCCGCCGAACCCCGGTAGTCCGTCTACCGCTACCTACGACGCGAAGGACCTCTTTTATCTCCAACTCTACCGCGACCAGACTCCCACCGTTTCCGGCACCTCACCGGCCCCGGCCCGTTTCAACGGCGATATCAGCTACGTCGCTACGCAGGTACGTGGCCGCTACCAGCAATTATTCGGGGTGAAGTATGATGAGTACGATCGGATGACGGAGGCCAAATTCTATGAGCGAACTCAACCAACCAGTACGGCTACCCTAACCAATGGCTACAACGAAACGGTAACTTACGACCAACGGGGTAATATACAGAGCCTGTCCCGGCGGAGTGCTTATCTGGCCAGTATTCAGTTCAACGGACCTCTGAAATATTATTACGGTCAGATTGACAACCTCACTTATAATTATCCGGGTAGCAGCAATCAGTTGACTAGTATTAATGATGCAGCGATCGGGGACGAAGGCTATGATGATTATCCTGGTAACTACATTTACGATGCCAATGGCAACACGACAACCGACCCATCCCGTAAGGTAACGATCGAGTACAACCACCTCGATCTACCGACCAAAATCAAGTGGACGGGTAGCGGGCAGCAACGCCTGGAGATGACCTATGACGCTGCGGGTACCCTGCTACGGCGAAAAAAATTCTCTTCCACCAACCTGTTGATCGAAACGCGCGACTACATCGGCGGTATCGAGTACAAAAACAGTGCCCTCGAATCAGTTGCCCACGCCGAGGGACGGGTCTATTTCGGCGGCCAGGCAGCACCGAACGTTACGATTATGCCCTGACCGACCACTTGGGCAACACGCGCCTGCTTTACTCCGACCTGAACAACAATGGCATCCCCGACGTGCCGAGCGAGATCATCCAGGAGGAACACTACCTGCCGTTCGGCATGAAGATGACCGGCCCGTGGATGGGCGCGAGTAATACCGATCACACGGCCTACCAGTACAACGGCATCGAGCACGTAGCGGATTTCGATCTGGACGTGAACATGGCGATGTTCCGAAC
>CAVPZP010000061.1:0-35813 GCA_963710215.1 Lewinellaceae bacterium
CACGCACCATTCACGTAACCGGAGGTTACCTACTCTTCCCCCGTACACGCGTAGGCTTAATCCAAAATACAAACATACCAAAGGCGAAGCCTTAATCAAAAATACGGGCGAAGCCCACCCCACCCCCCCCTTATTACGAGGCCGTAACAAATTTCGCCTCCATCGAACCTTCAGCCGGCCGTTGGCTGGAACATGGTTTGCAAGGGGTGAACTGAGAGAGTTGACTAGTTGAGCTATAGTGAGAGTCGATCATTCGTTATTCGTCACCTAATCCGTCACCTTGGTGTTGCTGTTTTTCCTCAACCCCGAAAGTGCCGTCTGTTCAGAAGTAGCTGTACTGGACATTCCGGAAATAAAAAAAGCCCTCGACCCGAAGGGTCAAAGGCTTTATGTGTCGGGGTAGTAGGATTCGAACCTACGGCCCCCTGCTCCCAAAGCAGGTGCGCTAACCGGACTGCGCCACACCCCGAGTGTGGAAAAAGGGACGAAAAACAGCCTCATCTAAAAGGAGGCTGTTCACGTCAAAAAAGCTTGCGGTGGCGGCGGGATTCGAACCCGCGGTAGCACTGTAGTACTACGTCGGTTTAGCAAACCGGTGGTTTCAGCCACTCACCCACGCCACCAAAGTGTGGGCCTCGTTGCGAAGCGGTTGCAAAAGTAGTACAATCCCGCGAAACGAGAAACCCCTTGCTTGTTTTTTCTGCCCCGCTAACGATTATTTTTTGCGCAAGGTTCCCCGGGCTTAGTGAAAAGGGACTTAATCGATTGAATGGGTGGGGGATCGAAAGCTTTTGCGGCGACTTTCGGTCGCCGGGACGCAAGATGTTGCGTCGCTACATTCATTCTCACATTGGCCATCTCCGGACGCAAGATGTTGCGTCGCTACCTTCATTTCTTTATTACTTGCTTTTGCGGCGACTGTCGGTCGCCGGGACGCAATCTTTTGCGGCGACTGTCGGTTGCCGGGACGCAAGATGTTGCGTCGCTACTCCACCGCTCGCTCGTAATAGGTGGCCGACAGGCCGCCCCAGATGCCGAGGCCGCCCTCGATGTTGCCCCGGACGCGGGTGATGTTGGAGAAAGGTCCCTGGTTGCTAGCGGAAAATTCGAGGGTGTTCCAGAATTGGTAGTGGGCCTCGTCGATACCGACGAATTTGAGGGTCATCGCATCGCCGCGTCGGAAGAGGCCATAGGTGGAGAGATCGAAACTAACGCTGTCGGCTTCGGCCTCGTTGAGGGGGAGGATGAAGGTTTGCCCGTCGAACAGCCGGTCGTCGACCACGGAGAAATCGCTGCGGCGCAGGGTGCCGCCGTTGGTGGAGGTAAAATAGCGGTAGAAATTGGCGATGCCGGGGGGGTCGGGCAGGATGACCTGGAGCTGGGCCAGCGAATCGCCGATGGTACCGGGGGGGTCGATGAAGTAGACGCTGTCGAGCACCACCAGTTCGGGCAGACTGGTTTGGGCGGTGAGGTGGTTACCTTCGGCGGTGACGTCGAGGAAGTAGGTTTTGCCAATTTCTCCGTAGAGAGAGAAGCTGGGGTCGATGTAGACACAGAGGTTGAACTCCAGGTTTGCCGGGTCGAAACCGAGAAAAGCGGCGGCCAGGGCAAGCTGGGTAGAGTCGAGACTCTGGGAGCAGATCTCGGTGAGCACGACCTCCCGGCTGCCGTCGGAAACGGTGATGCGGGCATTGTGGACGTAGAAGTCGGACAGGTCGTTCTGTTCCTCGGCAGTGAAAAAGGCTACGCTGCGGGTGAGGAATACGTAGGGCGTGGAGGGTCGGTCGCCACCTTCGATGTAGCCCTCGACGACGATCTGCGCAGGCTGCACCTCCACGACGGGGAGAAACTCCTGTTCGCAGGCGAAGAGGAACAGCGACAGGAGGGCAAGCGGGAGCAGGAAGCGTGTGAGGAAGTGGTTCATTAGGATGTACGATGTCTGATGTCTGATATACGATGTTTTTCCGTTCAACGTAGAGACGCGATACCTCGCGTCTCCGAATGGCGACAGCCGTTCGGATGTCTGTGTGGATGTGGGTGGGATGTGGGATGTGGATGTGGGTGTGGATGTGGGATGTGGGATGTGGATGTGGGATGTGGATGTGGGTGTGGTGTGGTGTGTGTGTGGATGTGGGATGTCCTATTTCAGATGTCTAATGTGGGATGTTTTCTCGCTGATACGCGTACGAACTCAGGTCGAGGATGACTACATCCGAGGCGAGCTGCGTAGCCGGCTACCTGTCATACAAGTTGCTTTAACAGTTTACGTCTCGGACCTGGAGGTCCTCGACCTGAGCGGCATGTACGGTTCCCGCGTGAGGTGCCTGGAAGGAGACGACCGGAGGGAGGAAGCCCGCAGGGCCAAGCCGGCAGGCGCGCCTGGAAGGGACCGACGGCGAGGCGTTAGCCGAGGCGGCACGCCCGCAGTAACGATCTGATTGCCTACTATAACGGGCACAAGGACGAAGTTCCTACATTTGCCGCACACAAAAGCTCCGTTAGCGGGTTTTAAGTTATTATTAGCACACTCATTAATCAACTTTAGCTATGCGATCCATCCTTTCTTTATCCCTTCTGTTTGTTTTTACGCTGGCCCTGGTCAGTTGCGGCCCGCCCGTGCCGGAGGAGGAAGACGAACCGACCCTGGACGAGGTAACCCCCGCCGATGGCGGCGATATGGCCGATTCGGCCCGTATCGTGCTGGAGCCGATGCCGAATACGGCTGATTTTCCCGATGCCGCCATCAAGGGCGTGACCTACACCAATGGCAATTTTGCCTTCAACGTGGCCAATTACGAACTGGGCGTGCAGACCCCCGATGCCGACCAGCTGATGTGCGCCAATTCGGGTCAGGGCCAGCACATTCACCTGATCGTGGACAATGCGCCCTACATCGCGAAGTACGAGGCCAAGTTTGAGAATACGCTGCCCGACGGCGAGCACTACCTGATGAGTTTCCTCAGCCGCTCGTATCACCTGAGCCTGAAGCAACCCGCTGCCGCCTGGTACAGGAAGGTGAATGTGACCGGAGGTAAGTGGTCGGAGAGCAAGATCGAAAAGCCGATGGTTTTCTACAGCCGCCCCAAGGGCGAATACGTAGGCAAAAAAGAAGTGGAAAACGTGATCCTCGATTTCTACCCCATCAATGCCGAATTGGGGGACGATTACATGGTGCTGGCCAGTATTAACGGTCAGGAGTTTCTGCTGAACGACTGGCGCCCCTACTACATCAAGGGCCTGCCGATGGGCGACAATACCGTCTCCCTGACCCTGGTAAACGCCGACCGCACGCCCGTGGATTCACCCCTGAACCCGGTTACCCGCACGTTTACCCTGAAGGGCCTGCCGACTGGAGAGTAGGTTTTAGTACGTAGTTTTTAGTACGTAGTACGTACACTTAAGAGCAGCTACTACGTACTACCCAACTACGTACTACGTACTAACCCCGTCACCACCCTCGGTACTTGGGCGGTTTTATTCCTTTCAACCGCAGGTACACGATCACCTGGCCCCGATGGTGGGTCAGGTGATCTTGCATTAGGGCCATGAGCTGACGCTTGGTTTTGGGACCGGCGAAGAAATCGACGACGGTTTCCTCGTCGCCGGGAGCGAGGCCGGCGACGGCGCGGTCGGCCAGGGCGAAGACGGTGGTGAGGAGTTGCAGGGTGGCCGCTTTGTCCAGGCTGTCGGCCCGGATGCCGGTTTCGAGGGCGGCGGCGACGGAGTCCGCAGGGGCGTAGCCGAGTAAGTCGATGCTGATCCAGCGGACGTTGCCGGCCATGTGGCGCAGTTGGTTGCCGAAATTCATCTGGTCTTCGGTGGGCTGGTAAGTATAGTCAGCGGCGGGCATCAGTTCGGCTACTTCCAGGGTGTAGGCGGCGGCGTTGGCCCACTTTTCCTGCCACTCGGCGATGGGCGTGGATTCTGCCTGCGCGGCCAGGTGGTGGGCGGTGCTCATGGTGAGGGTGAAAAGAAGTAAGACGGTGAGGCGAGATAGCATAGAAGGTGGTTGGGTAAGTGGTGCCGTCGGTGAAAGTGGACGGCGGTTGGCGTCAGTGGTAGAAAGTACCTTTTCCGACCCGTAAAAGTACCCGAAATTATTCCTTCCCGCCGCTCTGTCACGAAAAAACGGTACTTTGCCCGTCTAAGAGCGTGTCTAAATTTTTACTTCCTGAGAACCAAGCATTTAAGAACCTGGCGTCATAAAAACTGACTTACGTAACCCGCTATGCGCGCAAGTTTTTATCTAGCCAGAACCTTAAATCATTGATCCTCAGTTCTTAAAAATTTTAGACACGCTCTAAACACCCACCACCGATGTCCACTTTAGCCGAACGCCTGGCCGATAAAACCGGCACCAAACGAATTCTCACCCTCGACGGCGGCGGCGTACGCGGTGCCCTGACGCTGGGTTTCCTGGAACGGATCGAAACCATTCTGCGGGAGCGTTACGGGCGACCGGATTACCGACTGTACGAATATTTCGACCTGATCGTGGGCACCAGTACCGGGGCGATTATTGCGGCCGGACTAGCCACCGGCATGAGCGCGGCCGAGATCCGGGCCAAGTACCTGGAGCTGGGCGGGGTTATCTTCGGTAAGCGGATCAGCCCGTGGATGCCGTTTTTCCTGCGGCCCGCCAAATACAGTGAAAAGCCGCTGGAGGACGGTCTGGTAGAAACTTTCGGTGATATTACCCTCGGCGACCGGGAACGGATCAAGACGGGGCTTTCCATTATCGCCAAGCGGGCGGACACCTATAGTACCTGGCCGTTTCACAATTTTCCCGAAGGCAAGTATGCGGCCACGAACGGCCGCTACCTGTTGCGCGATTTGCTCCGCGCCAGTTCGGCCGCGCCCACTTACTTTCGGGCCAAGATTTTGAAACTCGACGACCGGGAGGTGGGTGGATTTATCGACGGGGGCGTGAGTCTGGCCAACAACCCAGGTATGCAGGCCCTGATGCTGGCTACGCTGGAAGGTTATTCGCTGGGCTGGCCGATGGGTGCCGATAAACTAAGCATTACGTCGGTGGGCACGGGCACCAGCCCGAAGAAGATGGAGGTAAACGATCTGAGCAAGATTCGCGTGATCCAGTGGGCGGGTGCCATCCCGGAGCTGTTCATGGAGGATGCGTCTTTTTTCAATCAGGCACTGCTACAGTGGATGTCTGATTCGGATACGCCCCACGTAATCGACGATGAGATCGGTGACCTGAGCCGCGACCATATCGGCGGCGGCAAACTGCTTCATTACAACCGCTACAACGTGGAACTGGAGGCTACAAAAATCAGGGAGATAACCGGCAGCCACTACACCGAGGAGGCCGTGAGTAAGATGCGGGAAATGGATGCGGGAGACCAGGCACCGCAGTTGGCCGCTCTGGGGACAAAGGCGGCCGCGAAACTGGTGCGGCCGGAGCATTTTAGGGCGGAGTTCGATCGGGGGTGAGGGAACGGGGCCTATTTCTTCACCCGAAAATACTGTACAATCTTTCCCGCCACACTCAACCCCGCCACCTGCGCGATCTCGGCAGCCGTGGCCGCCTTGACCTTGGCCGTGGAGCCGAAGTGGACCAGTAACTTCTGCACCGTCTTCTCCCCCACCCCCGGGATATCGAGCAGTTCGGAGCGGGTGAAATTCTGTGACCGTTTGGTGCGGTGGAAGGTGATGGCAAAACGGTGCGCCTCGTCCCGCGCCTGCTGGATGAGTTTGAGTCCTTCCGACTTTTTATTGATGTGGAGGGGCACGGAGTCATCGGGGAAGTAGATTTCCTCCAACCGTTTAGCGATGCCCACTACCGTCATCCGGTCCTCGATGCCGAGCAGACGGATGCTTTCCATGGAGGCGGAAAGTTGTCCCTTGCCGCCGTCAATGATTACTAACTGTGGCAGTGGTTCCCCTTCGGTCAGGAGGCGGCGGTAACGGCGGTGCACCACCTCGCGCATGGAGCCGAAGTCATCCGGGCCGACCACGGTTTTGATGTTAAAATGGCGGTAATCCGCCTTGCTTGGTTTGGCGTTTTTAAATACCACGCAACTCGAAACCGGATTCGACCCCTGGATATTGGAGTTATCGAAACATTCGATGTGCACCGGTAACTCCTTCATGCCCAGGTCGTTTTGCAAAGTCGTCAGTATCCGCTCCGCGCTGGTCTGGCGCGGCGCGTGGCTGGCCCGCTGCTTGGCGCGTTGCAGCAGCATATACTTGGCATTCTTCAGGCTCAGGTCCAGCAACTTACGCTTATCACCGATCTTGGGCACCACCACGGTGGCCTCCGGCAGGCCCAGTTCCAGTTCCTCTTCCAGGATGATCTCGGGGGCAATGCTATTGAACCGTTCGCGCAGTAGCGGAATGGCGTACTGGAGGAGATCGGCGGGTTCATCGTCCAGGTTGATTTCCATTTCCTGGGTATGGGTATGGATCACCGCCCCGTGCACTACTTTGATATAGTTTAGATAGGCTTCCTTCTCGCCCATTTCCAGCCCGAACACATCCACGTCGCGAATGGTAGTGGACACGATGGTCGATTTGGCCTGATAGTTCTCAAAGGCACTCAGGCGATCTTTGATTCGCTGGGCTTTTTCAAATTCCATGTCCTCCGCCAGCCGCTGCATCTCGGCGGTGAAATGGCTTTTCACGGGGCCGAAATTTCCCTTCAGGATATTCTTGATCTGATCGATCTTATGGTTGTAGTTCTCCTCGCTCTCCAGTCCTTCGCACGGTCCTTCACAGTTATTAATGTGGTATTCCAGACACACTTTAAACTTGCATTCGGCAATATTTTCTTCGCTCAGGTTATACTTACAGGTACGCAGGGGGAAAAGCTGCTTGATCAGGTCCAGGATGATTTTCAGCCGCCCCTTGCTGGTGTAGGGTCCAAAATAGTAAGACCCGTCGCGCCGCACTTGCCGGGTGATGAAGACGCGCGGGAACCGCTCGTTTTTTACGCAGATGTAGGAGTAATTTTTATCGTCTTTGAGGTTGACATTATAGCGCGGCTGGTGGGTTTTGATCAGCGAGTTTTCCAGCAGTAGCGCATCGGCCTCCGAGTTAACGATGGTAAACTCGATCCGGTGAGCATTTTTCACCATCACGCGGGTTCGGTTGGCGCGGTCCTTCCGGTCGCCGAAATAGTTGGCCACCCGGTTGCGCAGCACCTTGGCCTTGCCCACGTACAGAATGTTTCCCTCCGCGTCGATAAAGCGGTAAACCCCCGGTTTGCGGGGGACGGTATCGGCGATCTTTTTGAAATCTTCGGTCTTCATCGGTTTGCTAACGCCGGGGAAGCGGGTTGGTTAAGAGCGTGTCTAAAAATTTTTAAGAACTGAGGATCAATGATTTAAGGTTCTGGCTAGGTAAAAACTTGCGCGCATAGCGGGTTACGTAAGTCAGTTTTTATGACGCCAGGTTCTTAAATGCTTGGTTCTCAGTAAGTAAAAATTTAGACACGCTCTAAGTTGGGGGGGCGGGTTTTAGCCAGGTTTTGTGGGAAAGGGGAGTTGAGCATGGTCGGAGCAAAACGCCTCCAGTATTTTACATTCTATGCGTGAGGCACCTGGAGGGGGGCGCGTTTCCGGGCAGGGGCAAGCCCTGCCCGGAAACAAGACAGTGCGTAGCACCAAGCCGACCGGCGCGCCCGCAAGGCGCCGACCCGACCGTAGGGAGGGGCACGCCCTGATTGCACCAAAACATATGCGCCACACACCCCCCCGCAGTTGATCCACAAAACCCCACCGTTCGTCTAAAACCCCCGGCCCCTAAGCCGCCTTGCCCTACCTTGCGGCCTAAATTATCAACCCAACCACGGCGGCACCCCCTGCGGATGCCGCCATAGCCTCCTAAGCAAATGGCCCAATTTTTTAAGTTTCTCTTCGCCTCCTGCCTCGGCACCTGCATCGCGCTGTTCGTAATGACGCTTATCGGCATTTCTTCCATCGTGGGTATCGCCGCTTCTTCCGAGGAGCCGGTCAGCATCAAGGCCAATTCCGTGCTGGCCCTGGACCTGAGCCAGCCCATCCCGGAGCTGACCAACAACATGGAGTTGAACAGTTTCGATCCCAGCCAGTCCGACGTGATGGGCCTGCACGACGTGATCCGCGCCATCCGCGCCGCCAAGGACGATGACGATATCAAAGGCATTTATATCGAAAACGGCTCGGTCGGCACGTCCATTACGGGCATCCGAAAAATCCGCGAGGCACTGACCGAATTTAAGGAGAGCGGTAAGTTTATCACCTCCTTCGCTCCCAATTACTCGCAGGGGGCCTACTACCTCGCCTCCGCCGGCGACGAGGTGTACGTCGGCCCCATCGGTATCACCGATTTCCGGGGGCTGGGCGCGGAAATTCCCTTTTTCAAAAATGCCCTCGACCGCTTGGGTATCAAGATGGAAGTGTTTTATGCGGGTAATTACAAGAGTGCCACCGAACCCTTCCGCCGCACGGAAATGTCGGACTACAACCGCGAGCAAACCAAGGAATACCTCAGTGCGCTGTGGGATGTGATCGTCGACGATATTGCCGCCGGGCGCAACGTCTCATCCGCCGCCGTACGGCAGGCGGCCGCCGATATGACCGGTTTCGAGGCTCCTAAAATGATTGCCGCCCAACTCATCGACGGCGAATTGACCCGTACGCAAGTAAACCAACTGATCCGCGAGAAACTCTCGCTCGACGAGGATGACAAAGACGTGCCGTCCATCGGTCTGTCCGATTATTTCAATGCCCGGGTAAAGGGCGAAAAGGAGGATGACGGTGAGGAAATCGCCCTGGTAATTGCCGAAGGTACCATCGTGGACGGCAAGGGCGCGGCCGGTAACATCGGCGGTGACAAGTACGCCCGCCTGATCGACAAACTGCGCCGCGACGACGATGTCAAAGCCATCGTGCTGCGCATTAACAGCGGCGGCGGCAGTGCCTCGGCCTCCGAAAATATGTGGTACGCCATCGAGAAATTCAAGGCCGACACCGGCAAGCCGGTCGTCGTTTCCATGGGCAACGTGGCCGCATCCGGGGGCTACTACATGGCCGCCAATGCGGACAGCATCTTTGCCGAACCTACCACCATCACCGGGTCCATCGGCGTATTCCTGACCTTTCCGATGGTGCAGGAATTCATGAACGACAAACTGGGCATTACCTTCGATACCGTGGGCACCACCAGTTCCGCCAATGAGTTCTCGCTCGTGCGGCCGCTCTCACCCGCCGCCGAGGCGGTGCTGCAGCGGCGCACCGAGGCCATCTACGACCAATTCAAGGACCGCGTGGCCACCGGCCGCAAGCTCGATCGCTCGGTGGTCGACTCCATCGCTCAGGGCCGCGTTTACGCCGGCACCCGCGCCCTGGAACTGGGCCTCGTGGACCGGCTGGGCGACACCAACGACGCGCTGGCCGCCGCCGCCAAAATGGCCGGTCTGGACGATGATTACCACGCCGTCACCTACCCCCGTCCCAAAAATTTCTTCGAGCGCCTGATGTCCGACCTCTTCGAGAAAGACGACATGATCTCCCGCACCGTCATGAAGCAAACCATGGGCAAAGCCTACGAGCACTACCAAAAAGCCGAGGCAATGAGCCGGCTGGAAGGCCCGCAGATGTTGCTGCCGGTGGTCATTCCCTTCGAGTAAAATCGCACGAACCGCTTCCAAACGGTTACTTTTGCGGCAGCGGCCGTCCCGGGCGATCGGGGCGGCCGCCGTTGTTTAACCCCACCCTCACCCATGCACATCGACATCATCAGCGTCGTCCCCGCCCTGCTCGACTCCCCGCTCTCGCACAGCATCATGCAACGCGCACAGGACAAAGACTTGCTCAGCGTCACGGTTCACGACTTGCGCGAATTCGGCCTGGGCAAGCACCGCCAGGTAGACGATTACCAGTTCGGCGGCGGCGCGGGCATGGTCATGCGGCTGGAACCCCTCGTCGCCTGCCTCGAAAGCCTCCGACAAACGCGCACCTACGACGAGATCATCTACCTCACGCCCGACGGCCGCCGCTACGACCAGGGCACCGCCAACCGCCTGTCGCTGGGGCAAAATCTCCTCCTCATCTGCGGCCACTACAAGGGCATCGACGAACGGTTTCGCGAGCACTTCGTCACCCTCGAAATCAGCATCGGCGACTACGTCCTCAGCGGCGGGGAACTGGCCGCCGCCGTCCTGGTCGACAGCATCGGCCGCCTCCTCCCCGGCGTGCTCAACGACGAATCCTCCGCCCTCACCGACAGCTTCCAGGACGGCCTCCTCGCCCCCCCGGTCTACACCCGTCCCGCCGAATTCCGCGGCTGGCCCGTACCCGCCATCCTCCTCTCCGGGCACCTCGGCAAAATCGACGAGTGGCGCGAGCAACAGGCCCTGGAACGCACCCGCACCAGGCGGCCGGATCTACTGGAGGAGGATTGAGCTACGCAAATGGTGCGTGACCTCCCGTCGCGCCTTGGTGCGTGACCTCCGGTCGCGCGAATTTGGCTGCCGACCTCCGGTCGGACGAAAACCAGGCGTTTGCCAAAACGCAACTGTCACTACTCTCCACAACTACTACCTACAAAAATCCGGGCGTGTCCGCCCCTAACGGGCCGGCCGGTCCCTTGCAGGGTTCGCTGTTCGCTCCGTGCTATCGCACCCTCCCTCCGGTCGGCCTTCCAGGCACCTCACGCAAAGACACCTTCATCACCGGTAAAAGGAGTACCGGTCAAGTGACCCATCCAAACCCAAAAAAATTTCTAATTTACCAGCGGCAAAGTCGCCTACTAAAATACGGGCGCAGCCCAACCAATCATCCAATCGTTCGCCCTCTACCGCCTCTCCGCCGCCCTGCGCTTCTACCTCCGGGCCGGCACCCGCTACGACCTCCACTCGCCCTACCTGGCCGAACTGGAACGGGCCGTGCTGCGCGACCGGCGGCCTTACTATGCCTTCGAGCAAATTGCTCGCCTAAGGCGGCACCTGCGGCGGCAAACCGTCCGCATTCCTACCGAGGATCACGGGGCCGGCAGCCTCATCGCCCCCGGCCGGAGCGAGCGGCGGCTGGGGCACTTAGTGCGCGGCAGCGCGGTCGGCAAGCGCACGGGAGAGCAACTTTTTCGCCTCGCTGCCTGGCTAAAACCCACTACCTCTCTCGAACTCGGTACCAACGCCGGTCTCAGTTCCCTCTACCTCCACCTCCCCGATCGCCGTACCGATTTGCATACCATCGAAGGCAACCCCTACCTGGCCGCCGTGGCCAGGGATAACTTTTCCCGGCTCCGGGCCGGGGCCAATTTACACCAGCACGTCGGCACCTTCTCCGAGGTACTCGATTACCTCCTGCCCACCATCGAACGCCTCGATCTCGTGTTCATCGACGGCGATCACCGCCACGCGCCTACCGTCGATTACGTCCGCCGCTGCCTCACCCGCTCCGGGCCGGATACCGTCATCGTCCTGTCCGATATTCACTGGACGGCCGAAATGGAGGCCGCTTGGGCCGAGGTCCGCCGCCTGCCCGGCATCACCGCCTCGCTGGAACTCTGGCAGCACGGCCTCCTTTTCCTTCGCCCCGAGTTTCGGGAGCCGGTGCACCTGGCACTGGTACCGTTTTGGTGGAAGCCCTGGCGCATGGGTTTTTTTGGATAAGGAGCGTCGTCTCCATCATCCATCAGTAAACCGGTATTGGTAATAAAATTTCGGAAATGCTTATTAGAGCGTGTCTAAAATTTTTAAGAACCGAGGATCAATGATTCGCTTCGCGGCTACTTCGTGGTGCACGCATAGCGGGTTACGTAAGTCAATTTTTACAACGCCAGGTTCTTAAATGCTTGGTTATCAGGAAGTAAAAATTTAGACACGCTCTTAATCATTCTGCGCCTTACGGCGGCTGATCTCGTCCCTGATCTGGGCGGCGCGCTCATAATTTTCCTCCCGGAGTACCTGATCGAGTTGTTGCTGAAGTTCATCGATGGAAACGGAACCGAGTGACTTGGTCTTCTCTTCTTCCACCTCTTCCATGCTGACCTCGTAGGCTCCGGTATTTTCATCCTCCTCCAGGACGATGCCGGCCGTATCGAGGATAAACTCGTAGGTATAAATAGGACACTTGAAGCGAACGGACAGGGCAATGGCGTCGCTGGTACGGGAGTCGATCTCAATCAATTCACCGTTACGGAGGCAGATGAGGCGGGCGTAAAAAATGCCCTCTACGAGGTTGTTGATCACGATTTCCTGGAGGCCGATATCGAAGGTGTCCAGGGTATTTTTAAACAGGTCGTGCGTCAGGGGGCGGTTGGGCACCATGCCCTCGATGGCAACCGCGATGGCTTGCGCCTCAAAGGCACCGATAACAACCGGCAGGCGGCGGGCACCGTCCAGTTCGCCGAGAACGACGGCGTAATTATTGGATTGGGTAACGCTATGGCTCAGAGCGACGATGTCCAGTTCTATTTTTTTCATACCGATGGTAAAGCTAAGGGAATGTACAACGCGCCAACCGGCCTTAGGTTGGAAACGGGGGCCGAAGGTACTTCACCCGATTGTAAATGGGGCAGCTGAGGGTAAAAAGGTGAGGAGCGGTTCGGTAATTCGGTGCGGTAGCCCCTACCTTTGCGCGCTAAAATAACGACCCCCATGACCAACCCCACCCGCGTTTTCAAGTTCGGCGGCGCTTCGCTCCGTGATCCCGAAGCCGTCCGTAACGTCGGTTCGATCCTGCACCGCTATGCTAAGGAGCGGCTGGTGATCATCGTTTCGGCCATGGGTAAAACAACCGACAAACTGGAATCGATCGCGCTGGCCCACGCGGAATCCCGCCGGGAGGACGCCGTAAAATTACTGGAGGAAATTCGCCGGGATCACTACGCCGTTGCCCACGAGTTGTGCGGTGATCGGGCACCGGCCCTGATCACCGACCTGAACGACCTGATCGTGAGCGTGGAGTGGGTACTGGAAGAGGAACCGGAAAATAATTACGATTATACCTACGACCAGATCGTTTCCGTGGGCGAACTACTGAGTAGCCGCGTGGTAGCCGCTTACCTGAATACGGCCGAGTTGCCCACCGCCTGGCTGGACGCCCGCGACATGGTACAAACCGACAATATTTTCCGCGAGGGCTGGGTGCAGTGGGAAGAAACCGAGTCCCGCATTCAGCGAATGGTGCCGCCGCTGCTGGATGAGGGCGGTTTCGTACTCACGCAAGGGTTTATCGGCAATACCTCGGAAAATTTTACCACTACCCTGGGCCGGGAGGGGTCGGACTATACGGCCGCTATTTTCAGCTACTGCCTGAATGCCGAAAACATGACCATCTGGAAGGACGTGCCCGGCGTGCTGACCGCCGACCCGCGCCTGTTCGACAACGTAGTGCTACTGCCCCGCCTGAGCTATAAGGAGGCGATTGAAATGACCTATTACGGGGCACGGGTAATCCACCCCAAAACCATCAAGCCGCTCCAGAACAAGAGTATTCCCCTCCACGTCCGCTCGTTCAAGGAGCCGACCGCCGAAGGCACCGTAATTAACGATGAGGCCGAGGACACCTACCCCGCCATGGTGGCCGTGGAAAACGAGCAGGCCCTGGTGAGTATCAGTACCCGCGATTTCAGTTTCGTGGCCGAGCAGCACATCAAGGAACTATTCAGCCACATCACCGACCTGCGCCTGCAGGTGAACATGATGCAGAACACCGCCATCAGTTTCAACATCGTCTTCAACGATACCGATAAGAAGGTGGATACCTTTGCCGAGCGGATCCAGGACAGTTTTAAGACCGTCATCGAGCGCGGTCTGGAACTCATTACCGTGCGCCACTACACCACGGAAACGACCGATAGTCTGCGCCGGGGCCGGGTGGTGCTGGTGGAAGAAAAAATGCTGAAAACGCTACAAATGGTAGTGCGCACCGCACCGGTACTACGCCGGAAAGAGGTGCTGGAATTCAAGGAAGGGGAGTAAGTAAAAATTCTGACTACCCTACTTCCAGTCCGGAAACAACTTCCGAAATTTGGTCGGTAGTTCCTCGCTCACTCGCACGTCCTCACCGGTTACCGGGTGGCGGAACGCCAGTTCCGTCGCGTGGAGGTAGAGGCCGCGCCCGGTGTGGCTCACCCGGCCCGTGCCGTACTCACGGTCGCCGAGGATGGGGTGACCGGCCCCGGCTAAATGGATGCGCAATTGGTGCCGCCGCCCGGTATGGGGATGGAGCCGTAACAGGTTGAGGCAGCTATGCTCGACCGAGGCAATGACGGCCGGCACCCGGTATTCGGTGAGCGCGGGGCGGCCGTCGATGGGGCTGTCGAAACTGCCGGAAGCAGTCATTTCTCCGGCGGTGACGGCGTGATAAGTCTTGTAAATCTCCCGCGCCGCGAACAGTCGGCCGAGGGCCGTAAGGGCGGTAGCGGTCTTACCAACCAGAAGCAGGCCGCTGGTGGGATGATCGAGGCGGTGGGCGGGTTGGGGCCGCGGCAGGGCGGCGGGTAACGGGCTGGGCCGCAGATTGTAAGGCAGGGCGCGGGTGACGGTCCGCCACCGGTTACCGCTGACCGTGATACCAGCGGGTTTGGAGATAACGGCCAGGTGATCGTCTTCGTAGTGGACGGATAATTCCAGTTCCAGGGGAGGCCGGGCGGCCGTGCGCTCGTCTGCCAGCAGCGCGATGGTTTCCCCGCCCCGCAGCAAAGTCGCCGTAACGGCCGGCCGCTCGTTTACCGTGACCAGGCCGCGATCGATCGCTTTTTTCATGCCCTTCCGCGCCGGCAGGCTGATGAAAACCCCGCCCGCATAGTCCGATAACCGAATGGGTTCCGGGAGCGGAGGTACGGTGTGGGTTTCGCGGATGACCGGGATGAGAATGATAATTTGGCGGTGGGTTAAAGATAGTAGGTTAGGCACCTGTTATGATGCCAAGGGTCACCTTCGCCCCTGTGAATTCCCCTTTATCATCTCACTCTTCAGCGGCCCACCCTCCACATAAGCACGCAGGTCTTCCACTTGCCCATTACTCATGCGCTCGGCCGTATAGTGCGGCATATAGGCACGCTTGCCGGGTATGGGACTGGTGCCGTAGCGGATCACCTGGTAGCTGGAATAGCGGGTGTATTCGGGGAAGTGCTTGGCCATGAACTTGAGCGACATGCCGGTTTCGTCCAAATCGAAGTAGCTGTAACGCATATCCTGGTGGCAGTGCAGGCAGGAGGCGTCGTAGACCAGGCGGCCGCGCCGGGCATCACCGGGTTCGGAATAGCCGGCTTTACGGTCTTCGGGTGGGTAGAGGAAAGTGGCCGTCGATGCGGGCAGGTAGGCTGCTTTGATCTCTTCGCGCAGGGCTTCGGCTTCGGCCTGTTCCGTCTGGGGCGAAATATCAGCCAACCGCTGAAGTGTTTCCTCGCTCAAATCCAGATCGGCGAGGCGGTACTGGAGGGTCCAGAGGTAGGCAATGACGTTCTCCATCTCGTCTTTTTCCAGCGCACGCCCCTGAGCGCACTCGGTGGCGCAAAGCTGGACGGCACCGCGCAGGTCGTGGCGGGCGGCGAAGACAAGGTCGCCGTACTTCTTTTCGTAATCGCCGTTATAAAACGACGAGCGGTTGACGATACCCCACAAAGTCGTTCCGGGCAGGAACGGCAAATCGCGCTCCACCACGTAATCCAGTCGCGCCTCGGGGTCGGAAACCCGCAAGTCAGGATCCTCCCGCTGAATATTATGGCAGGACGTACACTTGAAATGCTTACTTTGAATCTTGCCTCCTTCTTCACCGAAGCCCTCCGTTACCAGCTTGCGCCCGGCCTCGATCCGCGCCGGGTCGGTTACTTCGGTCATGTGGTTGGGTCCCATTTCTCCCAGGTGCACCAAGGTTTTCCAAACGGGCATCGCCTCGTCCAGGGGCGGCGTAACCGCAGCCGGCGATAACTCCAACCGGGCCAGGAAGAGGATAGAAAGGGTAAGGAAAGAGAAGAGGAGGTAACGCATTTTACTAGTAGGTAGTAGGTAGAAGACCTAAGCGGCTCCGCCGCTTATAAATTAAACCAACGGGAAATCGTGAAACCCATCCGAAACTCCCCGTCCAGCCAGTTAGTGGTCGTGTAGGGGATAAAGTCCGTCTCTACAATTCCCTGAGCATTGGTGAGGTTCAACTGAAAAACGTGACCGCCCGTATCTATCTCGAAGCCGACACCCAGCGCGGGGTAATAGCCGGAAGCGCGGGACTGGAGCGAACCCACGGGAAAAGTAACATCGGCGATGAGGCCCAGTCGCTTAGTGGCCTGAAAGCGGGCGGCCCCGCCGAGGCTGAAAATACCGTTCTCGCCCGCAAAAGGCACCAGGTTACGGTGGGTATAGCCGGGGATCACTTCCAGACTGACGCGATCACCGAATTTGCGGGCAACCACTACCTGAAGATTATAGGCGAGCCGGTGAGCGAATTTGGGGAAACTGCGCACCAGGTCGTTGCTCCCTTCGATTTTAGTAGAAGTGGACATACTACCCGTGGCGACGAAAGTAGCCGTCAGCGGTACCTGCCCGTCTACGGTTTGCGCCAGCATCCGGTACTTGACCAGACCATTGAGTAGCTGCCGCAGGCCGGTATCTCCCTCAGGCGTGGTTCCGGAACCCTTGGAACGGTAGAAGCCGACCGTAATGTCGTTCGTCAGGCCGTATTCGGCACCGATGGCTACGTCGGTAGCCTGCTCCAAACCGTAGAAGGTAGGCCAGCCGCCGTTATCGCCGAACATATCACCGAAGCGGTGGCTGATGCGTACGTCCAACTTGCGGTTAGGCAGGGTCTCGGGCGAGTGGACGTTAACCGCACGGGTGTCCTTGAAGGTCCGCTCGACGCGTTCGCGCTGCGCGCTCACGAGCAGGGGTAAGACCAGCAGGAGTAGGATCGGGAGTAATTTTCCGAGCATTTCAGGATATATCTTGCACAGGGGTTATAAATAAGGACGCTAACTTGACTTACGCTACTACGTGCCGGTAGCGATGCATTGGCCAACCAATCAGTTATTCTTTGGGGAAACCGGCATCTAACCAGCATTCGATAATTTTCAACTCTTCTTCCGCTAATTCTTCCGGACGGTTAGCGGGAGCGTAGGTGGGTGGCATCCCTTTGATTGGGTCGGTTCGCAACAGGATGGTGCGCTCGCGGAACAGACCACTACGCAAATCACGCAACATACCCTCATAAGTATTGTAAAGTCCCGGTCCCACATCCAGATGACAACCGCTATACGCGCATGATCGCGCCATGATCGGCTCGATATCGACCTCGTAGGTGGGGTTTTCCACGCCGCCGCAGTCGCGCGGTTCGGGCATGGGGAGTTCATCGGCGGTGCAGGCGGCCGCCAGCAGCAGCAAGCCCACGGCAAAAAAAGAACAATAGAAAAATTTCATGGGATCAGTTTGGAAAGAGCTGTCCGGGCAGTGTTTCAGCACCGTCGGTCAACCCTTCGCGCCGCTTGATTGTATCTAACCGGCGGCAACTACGGGCCTACATTACGCTAAATCGCGCTTAAGGTTGCGAAGATACGACCTTGATTTGCCCCGCTATTGTCGTACGTCCGCTTTAAGGTTTATTTTACAATTTTCGGTTCCGATTATCGGCTACCTCGACTGCTTCTTTTACAGAAGCGTCCCTTAATCAATCCACCCGTATTTTCTCGGGCGCAACCCGTTCACCAGATAAATTTTCACATATGTACCCCGCTCAACTCACCGTGCCGATGGCACAAGACCTGACCAACCACGGCTTTACCGGCCTGACCGATGCCCAGAGCGTCGATGATGCCTTGGCCAAGCCCGGCACTACCCTGCTGGTCGTTAATTCCGTCTGCGGTTGCGCGGCGGGCAACGCCCGCCCCGGTGCCAAAATGGCGGCCGCCCACTCTACCGCCCCCGATCAACTGGCCACCGTGTTTGCCGGCGTCGATCAGGATGCCGTGGCTCGCGCCCGTCAGCACCTGCTCCCCTACCCTCCCAGCTCGCCCAGCATCGCGCTGTTCAAAGACGGTAAGCTGGTCCACTTCCTGGAACGCCACCACATCGAGGGCCACTCGGCCGCAGTGATTGCCGAGAATCTGAAAATGGCCTTTGAGCGCTACTGCGCGTAAGGCAAGGAAGGAGGGGATGGAAGGAATAAGGAAATGAAGGTCGTTTTGAGTGTTACGATTGCGTAGTTATATCCCTCTTCTTCTGTTGTTCCTTCACTTGTAAAACGCAGAAAGCCCGTCTCTCACGAGACGGGCTTTCTTTTTGGGTGGAAGACCGGTCTTGAACCGGCGACCTCCGGAATCACAATCCGGCGCTCTAACCAACTGAGCTACAACCACCATATTGACAAAAGCAGCGACTGCTTTCTTCTAAAGCGACGCAAAGATAAAACAGTTCCGTTAGTGGGGCAAATTTTGGAAAAAATTTCTTCGCCGGCTACTGTTTTAACGCCCGGAGGCTTCACTAGTGGCTTTGAATCGCCGCAAATCCACCTCCTCACTCAGTTCCTCGCCCCGCAACCAGTAACCGGCCGCCCGCTCCGCCCAGTAGGGTCCCAGGGAGGCACCTTTCGTACCCAACCCGTTAAAGATACCCAGTCGGTAATGTTCCGGGTGCCGGCCGATGATCGGTCGGCGGTCCACCACCGTGGGCCGCACGGCGGCACGGTGATCCAGTATTTCGTAGCCGGCCGTCCAGCAATCGGCCAGGTGGTTTTCCAGCAGTTTGCCCTGCTCGGAAGTAGGTGAATCATCCGTGAAGGTATTCTCAGAACTAGCACCCACCCAGCAACTACCGTCGGCGTAGGGAACGGTGAATACGCGGTGCTTCAGGATTTCTCCCGGCGATTCGCTCGCCAGCCGCGCCAGCAACACCTGCCCCTTGTTCCCCCGCACCGGCAAGTGACCGAACCAGGGGTTGGAGCGGTTGCGCCAGCCCTCGCAGAAAATTAGCTGACCGGCCCGCAGATCGCGGTAGCTGACGCCATCCTCACTGATTCGCAGTAACTCGTAATCGAAGGTATCATGGTGCAGTTCACCGGCTTCCACCAGCGGGCGGGAGGAAAGCTCCACGGCCCGGTCGATCCGCACCTGCGCGGCCCGTAGCACCTGCCCATAAGCATAAGCGGGCAGCACGCGACCGGCATAATCGGGCGGCGGCTCGTGACTCACCGGACCCAGGTAAGCGGCGTAGGCCGGATCGGCGGCCCGGGCCAGCCAGTCGTTCTCATCCCCCCGGTTGAACAGCGTGCGGTAGAGCGGCCGCTCGAAATAGAGTTGTTCGCCCACTTCTTCTTCCCACTCCCGGTAAGTAGCGGCGGCCTGCGGCAACAGCTCGTCGATCAGCCAGGACTTCACGAATCGCCGTCCCGTTATGGGATTGATAATGCCCGCCGCCACGCTACTGGCCGCCGTTTGCCCGGGCGCGTCCACGTAGCCCACCCGCGCACCGCCCGCCCGCAGGGAGCGGCCCAGCAGGCTACCGGCAATGCCCCGGCCGACAAGTAAAAAATCGTAGGTACTTTTCAAGGACTGAATGACTAAGTATGTTCAAGCTAATCTCCCCCCTCCGGGGGACCGAGAGGGAAAACACACCCCCTATTCCTCCTCCTCACTCACCTCATACACCAGCTCGCTACAATTCTCCGGGCGCAGCATTTCGGCCGCCACGCGGCGCAGGTCCTCGGCGGTAACGGCCTGGTACAGATCGCCCTCGTTATTGATCCATTCGGGGTGGTCCAGGGCGGCAAAGGTAGCCAGGTCCAGGGCGCGGTTCAGGATATTGACTTCCGACCAGAGGAACTTCGATTCGATGATATTTTTCACCTTTTGCAGTTCGCGCTCGCTCACCAGTTCGGTGCGCACGGCGGCCAGTTCCTCCCAGATGGCGGCCCGGGCCGCTTCCATGCTCACGCCCTCGGCCGGCCGGGCCTCCACGATGAACAGCCCCGGATCGAGGTAGCCGGTAATGGACGCATCCACGTGATTAAGCACCTCGCGGTCTCGTACCAGTCGCCGGTAGAGGCGGGCCGAGGGGCCGTTTCCCAGCACGTCCGACAGCAGGTCGGTGGGGTAATAATCGGCATCCAGGCGGCCGGGCATCCGGAAAGCCAAATAGATGGCGGGACTAGGCACGGCGGCCCGTACGGTCAGGTGGCGCGGGGCGGTCTGCGCCGGTTCGGCCGGCAATTTCTCGCGCACGGTAGCGTGGGTCTCGATGTCACCGAACCACTTGTCGATCAGGCGCAGCGTCTCGTCGTAATCAATATTGCCGCACACACTCAGCACGGCGTTATCGGGTCCGTACCAGCGGTCATAAAAACTACTGATCTCCGATAATTCGGCGGCGGCAATGTGTTCCTGGCACAGCCCGATCACCGGCCAGCGGTAGGGGTGATCGCGGTAGGCCAGTTTCATCAGGTAGTGCTCCGAATCGCCGTAGGGTTCCTCCACGCAACTCTCCTTAAATTCTTCCAGCACCACTTTCCGCTCCGATTTCAGGCGCTTTTTGGTCAGCTTCAGGTGCTGCATCCGGTCACTCTCCAGCCACAGGGCCAGCTCCAGATTCTCGGCGGGCAGCGACTCGTAAAAGATGGTGAAATCGGTAGAAGTCACGGCATTATTATCGCCCCCCGCCGCCTGCAGGGCGGCATCGAAATCAGGCGCGTGCTCCGATCCGGTAAACATCAGGTGCTCGAACAGGTGCGCGTAGCCCGTCCGCTCCGGCGACTCGTCGCGCGACCCCACCCGGTACAACAATGCCACGGCAGCCAGGGGCGTGCTGGTGTCCTGGTGCAGGTAAATATCCAGGCCGTTGGGCAACCGATGGTGTTGGTAGTCGATCAAAGGAAGGGAAGATAGTGATTGAATAAACGGATAGAGAGTAGAAATGGTAGGCTCTTGCAAATTAGCTATCTACGCATATATCATCATCTGCAATTATCACCACTACTAAAACTTCCCTGCTACCTGCCCGGCAGGGGGGGCGTGCCGCCTCGGCTAACGCCTCGCCGTCGGTCCCTTCCAGGCTCGCTGTTCGCTCGGTGCTAACGCACTGCCCGCTGCGCGGATCACCTTCCAGGCACCTCACGCATAGAACGAGGACCCTGATTTAGACACGCACTTAAATACAGCAGCACTTTCGATGATTTTATGGGTCAAATGAATGAGATGAATGAGACGCGCCGATCAGATGGATTTTTGATTCTTGATTGGCGATTCTTGATTCTTGATTGATTACCCGTCAGGCCAATTACTTAGAGCGTGTCTAAAATTTTTAAGAACTGAGGATCAATGATTCGCTTCGCGGCAACTTCGTGGTTAAGGTTCTGGCTAGATAAAAATTTCGCTTCGCGGCAACTTCGTGGTGCGCGCATAGCGGGTTACGTAAGTCAGTTTTTATGACGCCAGGTTCTTAAATACTTGGTTATTAGGAAGTAAAAATTTAGATACGCACTTTTGAAAGAATAGGTACATCATTCCAGCCGTACCCCCTTACAAATCAACGGCAGCACCGTGTCGTACCAATTCACCAGGGTGATCTCCTTAGCCAGGGACAGGTCAACACAGGCTTCCGGCAAACGGTTGCTATCCAGCAGTAATTGGCCGCGCAACAACAATAATTGGCCATCACGGGGAGCGAGCGCCAGGGCCTGATCGAGCGCGGTAAACGCCTGATCGGTTTTTTCCTCGCCCAGCAGGACATTGGCCGCTTCGGCCAGTTCCAGCGCAGCGGCGTGGTTTTTCACCCGGGTCGCACAGGCCGATCCCGGAGCGTTAAAATTCATCTCCAGGTCGATGGAAGTCTGCACGGGGCGGCCGTCTTTGGTGCCCGGTGTCCATTTGCCACGGCTGGCCACGGCGGTGTGGATGGCCTCGTACCAAAAGTCGAAACCCAGTTGGTTAAAGTCGATGATGTCCAGCACCCGCACACGTCCCTTTGGCGTCACCAGCAG
Source organism: Lewinellaceae bacterium (assembly GCA_963710215.1). Taxonomy (GTDB): domain Bacteria; phylum Bacteroidota; class Bacteroidia; order Chitinophagales; family Saprospiraceae; genus Neolewinella. Next base: position 21,909 of record CAVPZP010000061.1, read on the forward strand.
CGATACCTGGATGCGGCCGGTCAGGCAACTGTCCTTACCGCTAACGGGGTAGCGTAGTTTATCGGTCACGTAGGCTTCCAATCCGGCTGCATCACCCTCAAATTTCAGGGGGGTATCCAGATCGGTATAGACGGTGTCGCGGCCCACCATCACGTAGGGTTTCGGCTCTTCCAGCCGAAATTTGATCGGCAAGGTATAACGGTACCGGACGGGCTTGCCGTCCTTTCTCGCGGGTACCCAGCGCACTTCCTGCGCCATGTTTTGCACCGTCCTCAGCACCGTCGGCCCCAGATCCCCACCGGGGTCACGGATAATGGCGAGCTGGGTAATGCTACCGTTCGTCTCCACCACGAACTGGGCCACCACCGTTCCCTGGATTCCCGCCGTTCGGGCCGCATCGGGATAAAGCGATCGGCGGTAGACATATTCCAGCAAGGCCCGGTCGGCACACTGCGAAAGCACGGCCGCCGTGGTATCGATATCCTCGCAGGCCGGGAAGCGCGGTGCTTCCTGCGCTACGGAGTAGATGGTGGTATCGGTAACGGCCGTCTGCGCGCCGAGGCCGCTGCCGCCGGCCGCAAATAATAACAGGAGAAAAAGGCGAAAAAATAATTTCATCAGTCGGGTTGGATGATTGGGCCGCGAAGGTACGGAATTGGCGGGTTGGGCAGGAGCGTGGGGGTGAGTTAGGTTTTGCCGTATCTATCTAGAGCCGAAAGTTTTTCCATGGGTCCGGCCAATCACACTCCCCCACCCCGAGCCTTCGGATCGACCTCCCCAGAGGAGAAGATTACGTGTTTCGCAACCTACCTCTCCACCGGCCCGGCTAATCGTGTAGGCACGGACTGAGTATCAAAGTACCGGCGGCAACGCCGCCTACCAACTCCGAGGAACTTGTGACGATTACGCAAGTAAAGTACGGGACGAAGCCCCCTATTGCCACACCACCTGCCCGGTCTGCACCCGAAAGCCGTCCAGGCTGAGTGCCCAGGAGTAGACGCCGGACGGCAGACTACGGCGGGAGAGCTGATTGGCGGTGCCGGGGGCGAGGGGCAGGCGGCGGATTTCGCGGCCGCGCGTATTGTAGAGGTATAGGAGCAGCTCGGCGGAGGGGGGCGGAGTGGTCTGCCAACGGAGCTGAATATCCGCGCGAGCGGGGTTAGGGGCGGCGGTCAGGTAAGCAATCTCGGGCGGAGCGGCCGGTAGGTCCTCGGCGGGGGTGGGGTCCTGGAAGGGCCAACCGATCTCGATGCAGTCGGTGCCGTCCCGGTAGAGGGGCATATTCATCAGCGAAAAATCCACGCGCGTGGGTGTGCGGACGGCTCGGGGCTGAAACTGGCAATCGACACCGATCAAATTCGGCTGGTGAATCGTGTGCAGATACCAGGTAGAGGAACTGGGACTGATGTAGATGCGGCAGTCCGGCCCCATCAGCATCGATCCTATGTTGACCGGCCAACCCGTTTCCGAAAAGGAGCGGTGGCAGTCGATCAGCCGGATGGTTTCGGTCGCCACTTCGATCTGGTACAGGCAGGTATCGGCAGTTATGTAAAGTAGTTCGGAGTCGGGCGAAAAACAGATTCCTTTCATATAAATGGACTCGTTGGGTAGGTCGATCCGCCGCAAATTACTCAGGTCACCCTCTTCGTTGTCGAAATCGAATAACCACACGGTTTTGGTACCCGCCCCGAATGCATAGCGTTGGGAATTAGGGGAGAAGGCAGCCTGGAGCCCCATGTATTCCACCGGTTCCGGTAGCGGAAATAAGGAGTGCACGGCAATGTCCTCCTCCCCCCCTATTGCATATACCTTCATGTTACTCTGCGGCCCACCGATGCTGGGCACCCACCACTGCCAGGTTCCCGGCTTCCTACAGGCCGCGAAGCGGCCGACCTCCCTAGTTTCCGTTTCCATTTTGGTTACTTCTTCCAGCTCATAACTGCCATCCGATTGTTTCCCCATTCTCCATACGCCGATAGCCGTACTACCGACATAGGGAGAGACGGAGAAATTTTCCACGTTGCCAGACAGGCAATAAATGGTAGAATCGTAATTGTCGCCCGGAAGATTGATGGCCGCCTGGATGGCCGGATAATCTGCGGTGGGAAAACAAAAATCATCACTTAGCTGACTGGGAAACAAGTAATCCGTGCCGGATAGTACATTAAGTTCCCCATCGTAAATTCGGCATCCATCAGCGTATAATATAATATCGTTATTCATATTCGCTGAAAAACTTCCCGCTCCTTGGCCCAGAGAAACTCCCATTCCCGGCATGAGATAAAGCGTGTCGATTGATTCACCCCGGAAATCCAGTGCGCTTATTCCAAATTGAGCAGAACGCTCATCTCCGTAGCCGAAGGGCCATAGAAGGTCGCGGTAGGGGGAGGGCTGGGCAAACGAGATGGTCGTTGTCAAAAAGATAGCTAGAATTACAACAACAGACTTCGTGACATTATTGGTTGTATTTGATTTCAACATTGTTCTACTTTTTTATAAAAATCTGTAATCCTTTCTAGATAGTGACAAAACTATCTATTGTTTAATAGAGGTTATGCTTTTAAGAGAGGAAATTCGCGCGCATGCGATCTAAGGTTCCAGAATAGGTCGTTTGGCGTCGAGTGACGCGGAAATTGTGAAGACCTACGCCAATTTTGATGGCCAGATCAGATTTTTTTAAATTAAATCCGCGCGTTCGATCAGTCAGCACTCGGAGATACTTTACGCCTCCGATGGCACTCTCCACGACTACTCTATGAGAACTGATCCAGGTGTTGAATTTTTTCTGAATAACCGTAAAATCTATCTTTTTCTTCTTCTTCATCGGCTGTAAAGATTTAATTCCTTTAGGGTTATATGCTTGGCATCCTGTATCCTTGAGCAAAGTCTGCTTATCAAATACCGGATGATTAAAATCAGGTAGCTCTATCTCGATCATGCTTTTATCATGAATTGCACCTCTCCAGGTAAATTCTAAAAAGTGAATGAACTGGTATTCGTCGCATATTATAGTATTCTTAATCGTATGTGTTTTTTGGCTTGCCGGAGAAGTCAAATTTCTGAGCTTTCTGATCCACGTTGCGAGAAAGTGGCCGATCAGTACCATCAGCGTTGAGCGTGGTTGTTGCCGGCTTTGAGAGTACACTGTCATCATGCTGTCGGTTTCTAAATAATCGAACTAGATCGTCACTATTTCGTGCCGGCTGTAAGTGAAAGTCAACAATGGCCTGATGAAGTATTGGTAACAATAGCTTTGCCCATAGACTCACTTGGGGCTGACTAATATCAAAAAGCATTGCTTCACTTTGCTGTATCGCATTCAATTTAAAATGGTGAAGAATGAAAAATAACTTAATTGAAACACCTGGTAGTTGCGTTGTGTCTTTGGCAATTTGTCTAGCAGTCAGTGGCTTTTTTCTCCTCTTACCGCGAAGATCAAAATGTTTGAAGGCTTGATGCCATCTTGGCTTAAAAGCGGTTAAAATTTCATCAAACTCGGCACTGCTCAAGCTGGTGAGCGCTAGAAATTGGGTCTCGTTGTTCTTTATTTTTTCAAAATTCATGGTGGAAAATAAGAAATTTTATCTTTGGAGCCTCGCATGTATGTGTGTGTACGAGCGCGTTCTACGCGCGCAGTGTAAATCCAATAGGCATAACCTCTATTGTAAATTAATTGAAAGGATTAGGAAATGGCAACTTACCGAATTGGCCGGTAGAATTGCGGCCGAGACGTGACGTTAAGAGCGTGTCTAAATTACGTGAAGCGAACCTCGATCGGCATCAATGATGTGACTGTTGAGGATAGCTCCTTTGCTTGAAGCGAGAAAAGCAACCAAGTCACCAAACTCGTTTAGCTCCGGCCCCCGCCCGAGGGTGTAGCCCTGCCCCATGGCCTCCAGCATTGCCTCAAGCGGAATGCCGGCCGCTTCGGATTGCAGGCGGGCCATCTCGCGTATTGTTTCCGTTTCGGTAAAGGCGGTACCATTTACGCACACTACCCGAATACCGTAGCGACCGTACTCAGCGGCGAGGGTACGACACAAGCCTTCGACGGCTGCCGAGGCAACTGAGATGGAGATCATATTCGGTGATTTGAGGCGGGATAGGCTGGAGGTAAGTAGCACGATAGTACCGCTGTCTCCCCATTCTTGCCATAGGCGAGCAGCGACTCGGGCGGTTAGCCACTGGCCGCCGACAATTGTCTGGAGGGTCTGGTAAAACTGTTCCGTGCTCAGTTGGGTGGAAGGAAGACCGCTACCCGCGGCATTGGCCGAGGGCCCGACACCGTTGAAGATGACATCCAGACTGCCGTGTTCTGACCGGATAGCGCGGAGAAAGGATTCGATCTGCGCTTCCTCCAATACGTCTACGGAATGGATACCTGTATTCGGTTCCGCCCGGCGAGCGGCAAGGCAGACGGTGGCACCGGCTCGTTGGAGACCCGCTGCTGCGGCTTGGGATAATTCGCCGGTGGAGCAGAAAACAGCGGCGGTTTTGTTGGCTAACGACATCATAAGCATGGCTTTTACTTACTGACGTCGGAGGAAGGAAAAACGGTCGAACTTTTATTGATCAAAGGGTAGATCGCTCCTTTCCATCCACCTTTCATTCGCCCTGACACCTGGTATAGGTGGCAAAAAGACCGAGGTAGTTGCGTGAGGTGCCTGGAAGGCGCGGGCGTAAGCCCGCGGCCCGCAGGGCCGAGCAGACCTGCGAGCCTGGAAGGGACCGACGGCGGCCGCCAGGCCGGCGGCACGCCCGAAAAAAACTTGCTCAAATCATGCTAACCGCCGCTCCACCCGCCATTCCACCATTACCAGCAGTAATACCACCACCACTTCCAGCCCCAAATACCCCCAGCCCCAGGCGGTGATGCTGGAACGGTGGTAAACCGCCAAACCGAGCGAAAGGAAGCAGTAGGATAAATTGAGCGCGGCGAGGATTTTCAGGCAAACCGCCAACCGCTGCCCCACTAGCAGAAAGCAGCACAGGTCGTAAACCGCAAAGATGACGGGCGGGACCGCCAATAAATAAAGCGTGTCTGCCGGGATGCCGAATACGGCCGGATAACGCGCCAACACACCGGCCAGGAGGAAGGCGGAGAGGAGGGCACCCGCGCCGTCGATGGCGAAAAGGTGCCTCGGATTTTCGGTGAGATAAGGGAGAATGGACTGGATAGGCGCTGATTAAATTTACCGCACCGTTTCCCCCATGATGGTGATGCGGTCTTCGGTGATGTGGATGACACGCTCCTGGACGGTGCGGTCGTGGATGTCTTCGCTGCCGTTTTCGAGGCGCAGGACGCCGCGGGGGCAAACGGCCGCGCAGACGCCGCAACCGACGCAGGAGGCGCGGACCACGTCCTGACCGCGCTGAGCGTAGTGGCGTACGTCGATACCCATTTCGCAGTAGGTGGAGCAGTTGCCACAGCTAATGCACTGGCCGCCGTTGGTGGTGATGCGGAACCGGCTCTGGAACCGCTGCACCAGGCCGAGGTAGGCCGCCAGGGGGCAGCCGAAACGGCACCAGACGCGGTTGCCCATGAGGGGATAAAAACCCGTGCCGACGACCCCGGCGAAGCCGGCACCGATCATGAAACCGTACCATTTCTGGATGCCGGAGGTCTGGACGCCCAGCAGTTGTTCCGCGCCGGAAAAGTAGCTGTAGAGCGTGAGGCCGGTCATGACGATGGCCGCCACCAGGACGCCGTGGATAATGTAGCGCTCGAACTTCCAGGCGCGCAGGCTTTTGTCGGAAAGCTGGCGGAAGGGATCGCCGAGGGTTTCGGCCAGGCCGCCGCAACCGCAGACCCAGCTGCAGTACCACCGCTTGCCGAGGAAGTGGACCATGAGCGGCACGCCGATGATAATGAGCGCAACGCCCCACACGAGCATGAACAGGCCGACGGCCCCGGCACTCTGGAACTGGTCGAGCTGCCAGCCGAAGAAGAAGTCGTAGTCGAGCGGCCAAATGTTTTTGAAGTCGTACCAGGGCTGGTTGAGGGCCACCAGAATTTCGGGAATGAGGAAGGCAAAGGCCGTCTGGAAGAACATGACCGACCCGGTACGCAGCAGCTGGTACTTGTTGTGACGGTACTTGATCATCATGCGCACGCCCATGACGAGGATGATGAGGGTGTACATGAACCCGTACAAAAACCACTGGCTGGCACCGTTGCCGCTGAGGGCGCGGCTGACCGGGTCTACCATTTTGACCCAGGCGGTGATGTGCTGCGGTGCCCAGTAGAGCAACACGTAGAAACCGATGAGATAGATGCCGGTGAAAATGCCGAGGTAGGCCGAGAAGTGGGGCGGGCCGGCGTCGCGCGGATTAGGCCGCTTGGCGGAACCCTCCACGAAGAAAACCAGGGCGATGATGACGGCCGCAATACCCACCGTGACGGCGGGCCAGAACCACTTGTACTCCATGTAGAACAAGCCGTAAAGCACGATGCCGATGGCCGTGAGGCCGAGGAAAAAGGTCCGCCACCCGATCTGGAGTCCCCGGGTCTGGGAGGAGTGGTAAATGTGGTTGTGCTTGATGCCCGGTTGCTCGCGCAGGTGCGGCAGGATGTAAAGTAGGCCGCCCAGCACCGCCAGCCCGATGGTGAGGCCCAGCCACAGCAACGGGTTATTGCTCACCGGACCCATTTCGGCCGCCGAGGTAAGCGCGAAGCGCTTACTGGGCAGCACCCAGTCGGCCAGTTCCACGTCCCACTTTTCCTTGCCCTCGGGCACGCCCTCGGCCTGGATGCGCTCGTCGATCCGGGTCCTGGCCCCGGCGAACAGTTCGTCCAGTCCCTCCTGGAAACCGAAGGTAGTGGCGTACTTACGCTTGTAGAACCCGATCTCCTCGGCCTCGGCCCGCAGGGCTTCCTGATGCCAGGGCTGGTCCAGGTTGTCGGTGATCATCTGCGGGGCGAGTTGGAAATCGTCGATGTTCAGCATATAGGTGAACAGCACGATGGCGATACCGAACAGCGCGAGGCCGATGAGCTGGATGGGCGATTTCTGGGTGGACATGGGTTACAAGGATTGAAGGATTGAATGACTGAAGGATTGAATATCCCGATTATCTTGAAAATCTCCCCCCTCTGCGGCGGCTGGGGGGGGGGAAAACCCTACCGCACTTTCTCGTTCCGTTTCCCGCCGAAATACTTGCTCACGCCCAGAAAACGCAGCACCGGATTCAACGCCCGCTTCTGCCGCAGTTGTAGATCGGTGCCTTTTTGCCGGTTGTAAAGCTTGACGACTTCGGCCTCGTATTCGATGTAGAACTCGGGGTCAAAGTTGGCCAGGCCGAGTTGGGGCAAAACCTCTTCGATGGGGGTTTCCTCCCGGATCCAGGCGTCGCAGATTTCGTGGCGGTAGCGGATGCCCATCAGGTTGAAGCCGCGCACGGCACCGCCTGCTTCCTCGTAGTTGATGCGGATCGCTTTATCACCGTCCGGGTGTTCCCAGTAGAGGGTGGCCAGGCCGTCGCGGAGTTCGGCGGGAACCTCGCCGTAGACTTGGTACTCGATGTCGATGAATTTGGCCGAGTTGAACCAGATGCCGGGGTTATAGCTCACCGGCCGACCGGTGATGTTATAGGCCGCCGTCTCGCCCATCATGCGGCCGGTATACCAGACGGCCTCAATCGGTTTACGGCCGGGCAGGGGTTCACGGATCTGGGCGCAGTCGCCGATGGCGTACACGTCGGGCAGGCTGGTTTGCAGGTACTCGTCGACGAGGATGCCTTTGTCCAGATCGAGACCTTCCACGTCGCGCAGGAAGTCGATATTCGGGCTTACGCCGGCCGTGAGACCCACGAATTGGCAGGCGATTTCTTCGCCGGATTTAGTTTTGATGCCGCCGACGGCACCGTGACCGTCGTCGATGATCTGGTCCAGTTCGGTTTCGCGGCGCAGCACGATGTCGGTGCCCTCGATGTGGCGGGCCACCATTTCGGCTTCCTCGGCGGGCAGGGCGCTGTTCCAGTACGATTTTTCGCGGATGAGGAGCTGCACCGGGATGTGCCGACTGTGCAGCATTTCCGCCAGTTCGATCCCGATCAGGCCGCCGCCCACCACCACGGCCGAGACTGATCTCGTCGGAATGTTCCTCCAAATACTGGAGGTCCTGGTAGGAAACCATGCCGCGCACGCGCTTAAGGTCCTGTCCCGGCCAGCCGAACTTATTCGATTTACTGCCGGCGGCTACGATCAGTTTATCGTACCTCAGCGTGTTGCCGTCGCCAAAGTGCAGCGTCTTTTCTCCGGCCTCCACCCGCTCCACGTACTGCCGGCGCAGGTCGATCCGGTTCTTCTCCCAAAACCACGGCTCGTAGGGCTGAATATCCTCGAACCGCTGGTGGCCCATGTAGACGTACATCAGCGCGGTGCGCGAGAAAAAATAATCCGTCTCCGCCGAGATCAGGGTGATCTGGACGGCGGCATCCAGTTTCCTCAGCCAGCGGGCGGCCGTTACGCCGGCAATCCCGTTTCCGATAATGGCTACGTGCATGGGTTGTGTTTAGTGAGTGGTTAGCTGGAAAAAAAAGCGGTAAATTAACGGTTCGGTCGGTTGTTTGGTGCTAAGTCGGACTTGGGCGTGCCCCCGGCCAGGGCCGGGGTCGGTCCCTTCCAGGCTTCGCTGATCGCTCGGCACTGCGTGCGCTAACGCCCTTCCAGGCACCTCACGCAGTTTACGGGGTGAGTGCTGCCAACCCTTCCTTCGGCGGGCAAGATAGCTTTAGTTTATGAGCCGTTGATAAAATAGGCCCGCAAGCGTCGGCAGGCACCATTCCCCGGCCGCCCGCTACCGGCGGGTAAACCTCTGACGTTAAAACTTGATTAAAGAAGGCGGCAAGTCGCTTTCACACGTCTAATCCCCGTACCTTTCCCTCCTGATCGTAAATCCCGTTTGATGACCCCACCTTACTACCGTCTGCTTTTCGCCCTGCTCCTCTGCTGTTTCGGGCTGTCCTTGTCCTCCCAGGCGTCGGTGCTGCGCGTGGAGCCGGCTCGGGTAAAAAAAGAGGTGGAAGTCAATCTGCTCGACCGCGAGTACGAGGAGATCAGCACGGTCAACATCACCAACACCTCCGGCCGCCCCCTGCGCCTGCGCTGGGACCGCCAGGTGGTCGAAAGCCCCACCGGTTGGCAAACCTGGGTCTGCGACAAGAACGAGACCTACCCGCCCTTCATCAGCAGTAACCTCGACGAGCGCAGCATGGTCAACCGCCCCTTCGACCTCGCCCCCGGCGAGTCGGCCGAGCTGTACCTTATCATCCGCCCCCGGGGCAAACCCGGCTCGGCCCGCATCAATATCCCCCTCAGCGAGATCACTAACCCCGGCCAGCCGCTGGAGACGGTCAGTTTTGCCATCGAGGTACGGGAAAAGAACCGCCCTACCACGGCCACCGGCACCCCCAGCCCGGCCGTCACCCCGCGCCCGCGCCCGGCCTCCACGGTCCCGCGCGTGTTCCCCAACCCCGCCATCGAGTCCTTTTCCGTCGACCCCGGCGAGGGCCGCACCGTCGGCCGCGTGGAGGTGCTCAACACCTTCGGCCGCCGCGTCCGCTCCTTCGACCGCCCCCCCGGCGAGGACGGCTACCCCATCGCCGATCTGCCAGAGGGCGTGTACCTCATCACCATTTTCGACAACGAGGGCAAAAGCGTGCGCACGGTGCGCCTGTTACACCGGCGGTTCGGGGCGTAGTGAAAGTGAAAACATATATTCTTGTGCCTCCGAATATCGAACGGCCGTTCGGAATCAAGCACCCGCAGCCCCCGGTTTCATTTGGTTTTAGCTACTAGTTTGCGGGCGTGCCGCCTCGGCTATCGCCTCGCCGTCGGTCTGGCTCGCGTGTGGGTCCATACTGCACCAGTCGCACCCCCAGGTGATTCAACCCGCTATCGCCGAGGGTAAATTGCTGTTGCGTAAGATCGAAACCGGAGCAGTAGCTGGTGGAGCACAGAAAGGACCCACCCAGGATCACGTATTCACCCGTGCCGGGGCGGGCGGTGGCGGTCCACTCCCACACATTACCGGATAGATCGTAAAGGCCGTTCGGGGCAGGCGGGAAAGAGGCTGCGGGGGCGATGCCCAGGTAGCCGTCGCGGTTTTCATTTTCGTAAGGGAACGGCCCCTGCCACCAGTTTCCGGGATAGGCGGCGGCCGGCGGCGGCATGGCCTCACCCCAGGGGAAGCGGCGGTTGGTGCCCCGCTGCGTGGCGGCCCACCGCCACTCCGCTGCCGTAGGGACGGATTTTCCGGCCCAGGCGGCATAAGCTTGCACATCGAAAAAACTGAGTTGTACCACCGGCTCATTCCCCGCCGCCGCCGGGCGGGCGGGGCCGAGGGGGTACTGCCAGTTGGCCGAATCCACCGGCAACCACGCCAGGCTATCCGCTGAGAATACGCCCGACCACCCGAAGCTATCGGCCGTGGTCACATAGCCGGTGGCCGCAATAAATGCCGCAAATGAATCGACGGTCAGTTCCGTGCGGTCCATATAGAAGGAGGGCACCGGCCGCCCCTGCCACTCGCCGCCGGCCACATAGATCATTCCCGGCGGGGCGGGCGGCTCCTGGTTATCCGCCGTACCGCAGGACGCGAGGAGGATACTCAAAAGGAGAAAAACGGCCGGCTGGAGCAGCAACTTCATAAGCGGATGGATGTACGGGAACTAAGTCAAAAGTACTAATTCGGTGCGTGATGTTTGGTTTATCGGGTTTTGAACGGCACGGTGCTCATTAAATAAAACGGCGAAGGAGTTGCGCTCCGATGCACTCCTAGCAATTGATAAACGGTTGAGGAGTTATACTCCGATGCACTCGTAACACACGATTAATAAAACGGTAGATAAATTACGCCGCTCAGGTCGAGGACCTCCAGGTCCGAGCAGGGCGGCGTAGCTGGCTTTCTGCGATACGGGACAGGCAGGACGAATCATGTCCGGCGTCTCCCGACTTGTTGGAGTCGATATGGGCGATGTGCTCGCCTGAGTGGCCCACTTACCCGCCGGGATGTACTTTACTCGTCTGATTACGGCAGAGGGATGGATTACACGGTCGGTGGCGAGGAAGTGATGGTTGGGCTGGAATCAAAATGAATGATAATGTTGATTGGTGGATGTGCAACATTTCGATGTTTATTACTATGTTTGTTCGTAATTTTATCCTTTAGACACGCTCTTAAAACACGCGAAAACTCTTTCCTGTATGAGAACTATCTTTTTCCTCGCTATAATGCTGGGCCTTTCATCTTTTGCCGCCGCCCAGAGCTTGCCATTTTTTATCAACGCAATTACAGATGGTGTTGATCTTAATGTGGATGTGGACTTCGCGGCCACTGCGGTCTATGGTGACCAATTCGCCGTGGCTTATGATATCACCGATCCTGAAACGGCGACTAATCGACCAGTCGTTTTCCTCTATAATGAAGATGGTACGTTGTCTTCTACCAACGTCATTGAAGAAGGAGCGGGTGCCGATCTTGCGTTAGGAACATCATCACCGGATGGAACTAAAGTATGGTTTGCCGGAGGAATCAGAGTGACTGATGATAGTGACAACAGCAGGGATATAGCATTAGTGTATGGAGATGAAAATGGTCTCAGTTTCGTTAAGATCGGAATAGGACGTAATGATTATTTGCGGGGATTAACCGCTACTAACGACGGTGCCTACGCATTGATCGATGTTCAATCAAGCCCCAACCGTAGTCCGAATGATTCGTTGGTGGTGGCCCGAATCAACAATGATCTGACGCTCGGAGAATCAGTGAAGTTCACCTTGCCCCTCAGGTTCAGAATTGATAATTTTATCTTCAATTCCATAGCTAATGCGGCGTTAATTACTTATCGTATTGACGGTGAAACTTTTGTCAATCGAATCGATCTAAGTAGCGGTATGTTGGAAGAGATAACCTTACCAGCCCTCAGTGCAATGTGTAGTTTCCCCGGCGATGAAACTATTATCGGGCGAACGGGTATATCTTCCTCGCTCACGGATAAATTTTATCTCCTAACGAGCTGCGCGAACATCGTGGAGATCAGCGGAATTAACGCTAGTCTCATCACCATGATGGATGATACCGGATTTGGTTCCTTAAGTGCTTTTAGCACCGCGCTGATTATAAGTGAAGAAACGCCTGATAATTTTCGCGCCCTGATTCTTGGGTCTTCTTTTTACCAAACAATTAATCTTTCATCGGCTAGTCCTTTCGTTTCAGAACCAAATTTTTATGGAAATAATATTTCGCTTAATGCCAGTAGTATCACGCGTATGGCTGGTGGTAAGTACTTAAACGTGGATAACCCGGGTAACGGCCAATTCAGTATTGTAGATGAAGGAGTACCAGATTCCTGGACCGAGATGGAGGCTACATCGTTACCGCTGCCCGAGGATGTGTCCACACGGTCTAGAGCCTGGAAAATAGCCAAATTTGGGGACGATATTATTGGAACTACGGAGACCGGTGCTTTTGCTGACCGCGAAATACGGATTCAGTTCTTCTCAGAAGACGGAGTCCCTCAAGAGTCGTTCGGGCAGGATGAAGAAAGTTTTTCCGAAGCCGTACTGCTTGCTAATGGTAATTTTGCCGTTTCTACGGTGCGAGAAAGCGAAATAACGAATGGTGATATAATCTCAATAATTGAGTTCAATAGGTCGGAGGGAATTGTGGGAGAAATTGCGAGTGTGGAAGTTCGTTCTACCAATTTTACTAATTTAGTGAGACAGCTACTTCAAACGTCGACTGGTGATTTGGTCATAGGATACCAATTTAGAGACGAAACTTTCGCCAGTTTCTACACCGTGCGAAAATATGCGCAGTCTGGAGCTGAGATATTTTCCACTACACTACCCGATACTATATTAGATATAGCTGAATTTGCTCCTTTGTCCATTGATGTAAATGACAATGTTTACCTGGCATTTCCTAAAGCAGACGACCAACCTGGTTTGGATATTGTTAGCTTGGATGGTGCTGGCAATCTACGTTATATCAGCGATGTGGACTCTCCCCTTACGTTTTCCCTGCGATTTGAGATGGTTGCCCATCCAAATGGGAATATGCAAGTATTCGGAATCGGTACGGATGCCGAGAGGCAGTTTCGAGCAGTATCCATAGAAATAGATCCTGCTAGTGGAGAAAAAGTCTCAGAAACGATAATTTTTCCTGATCTCTATAGTTATGCTCTCAGAGGAAACTACATACCAGGTACTGACACGCTTGCACTTTATCATGCTTATTTTGCCGGACCTTCTTCCAATGCAGCAGAAGAATTGCGAGATCGCGTATTGTTCTTGGATGCTAATCTGGACGTAGTTTATGAACAAGAGCTAAACGCTTCACAATTAGAGGCCGTATTTGTCGTAGATGCCTTTGTCAGCGAAGACCGAAACCTATACGCCATCGGTCAACAGTTCATTCCAGAACTAAACACCTCCGTCACCACCCTCGTCGGCGTCGATTTCTCTAACCTCACCCAAGTCGTCAGCGTAGCGGACGAGTTCGCCATCACGGCCAACCTCCGCCTTTTCCCCAACCCCACCACCGACCGCATTAGCCTGAACTGGAACAGCACTGCTGCCGGTCACTACCAAGTAGAGATCCTGGATCAATTGGGCCGCCGGCTATCCCGGCAGAGCGGCGATCACCCCAGCGGGCCGGTTTCGGTTAGCGTGGGGTTGGCCCACTTGCCGGCCGGGATCTACTACGCCCGTTTGATTACGGGTGAGGGGCAAAGTACGCAGCCGATCATGAGGAAATAATGGTCGTTAGCGGGATCGCTTCCGTGGGCGGAAGCGGGTACGCCCCGCGTGAGGTGCCTGAAAGGGGGGCGCCCCGGCATAACGGGCCGGACCCGGAACTACCGTCCCGGCGACCAGTGCGGAGCACCGACCGACAGGGAGCC